>JAZNVW010000015.1:0-75286 GCA_045593025.1 Ruminococcus sp.
TTACTACGGAACAAACAGCCGAGGAGACGTAGTATCTCTTTACGATTCAAATGGATTGGTTGTAGCACTCTACGAGTACGACGCCTACGGCAAACTCTTAAGCATAAAGAATCCCATCGGCGGAACCATAACCGGAGATACAAACATCGCAATCATCAATCCTCTGAGATACAGAGGCTATGTCTACGATACCGAAACTGGACTTTACTACCTCCAGTCAAGATACTATGACCCAACAACTTGTAGGTTTATAAATGGGGATGGCTACTGTTCAACAGGGCAAGATATTACAGGCAACAATATGTTTGCGTATTGTAATAACAATTCTGTTAATTGCATTGACGCTTATGGTGCTTTGACTGTGAGTTTTTCTATTAGTGGTAATTTAACTTTTATTATGGGGGTACAGTTTAGTATTGGTATAGCTTTCGATAGCCACAGAAATATTGATATTCAGTGGAGTTATGTTGATTTTGATGATGATAGCGGAACTTTTATGATTGGTTTGTGGAATTTTGGTATAGGAGCGAGTACACAGATCCTCAATGTTGATTCTGTATATGATTTATATGGACCAGCATACTACTTTGGTGGTTCAGTTGGTGAGGGCATAGGTACATATGCTGGTATTGATTTGGTGGTTTTTGATGAGGAACCTAAAGATAGAGTAAGAGGTATACAGACAACCATAGGTTGGGGTGGAGGAGTAGATGTTATACATATGTATTCACCATCCACCAAGAGTGTTTTGTCTAAGAACAATAATTCACCAAAGAATCCAAATTTCATAAACAGTGCAAAAAGTGCTCAATATTATATTCAAAAGTTAACCGTTATGGAGAAACGGATGGGAGGAACGGTATGAGAATTAACTGGGAATTAGCCTTTGAGTTTGTTACGCGTAATTCTGTTGATTCCTTAATCAAAAACTTGTGTGATAATGGAATAAAACTGGGAAATTATCATTATAGAGTTAATGAAACTAGAGAAAAGATCAAGACTAAAATATTACTAACACCGAATGCTAACGTTTCACTATATTATAATTCTTTTATACCAGATATTGAAATTGAAGGTTCACTTCAAAACAAAGATTCTATTTGTATTAAACTTAAAATGAGCAAGAGAGTAAAGCCTGTTTTTATTTTTACTATGTGTTTATGTATAGTGTTTCAGTTAAGTCTTGTTCTTTTGTGCCTTTTTGAGTTTGCATCTTTTTCTCTTCCTATGCTTATCCCTTTATTTATTTTTATCTTTGGATATGCAGTAATGACTATAGGATTTTTGTTAAGTGCAAAGTATATTAAAGAGGAACTTTTAGACGAACTCGCTTTGCAAGAATGCAATAGGTAATCCGCTTAGCTACAGGGATGGTATCACACTCACTTGGCAGAATGGTCGTGAACTTGCACAATATAGGCAAGGGAATAACACTGTAGATTACACCTACGACGTAAGCGGTCTGCGAACAGGTAAAACCATTACCTCAGGCACAACTACTGAGACAGTAGAGTGTGTGCATGAGAATGTCTTACTTTTGCAAATGCGTTATAACCATATGATTTTCAATTTCAGTTATGATGAATACGGCTTACCTGTTAGTATGGCATACTTCTCAACTCCTACAAGTAATCCTGTTTATTACTACTATGCACTAAATTCACAGGGAGATGTTATAACCAACCTATCAATCAATTCATAACCTAATAAAGTGTAAAAAGGCAGACCTGCTACCACTTGGTGGTTAACAGGTCTGCCTTTTTGTCAAACGAAACCCCCGATTGTATCGGGGGTTCAAAAAAGCTTTAGCGATAAATAAAAATAGCTCCTTCTGATATAATGAAAGTGCGGTCTGGCAACTGCGCAACCAAAAACAGAAGGAGGTCATAAAATGAATGACAATAACAGTTTAGCACACACCAGTTGGAATTGCAAATATCACATAGTTTTTGCACCCAAGTATAGAAGAAAAGTGTTTTACGGACAGAATAGGGCGGAGATAGGAAAAATACTAAGAGAACTATGTGATTGGAAAGGTGTACATATAGTAGAGGCAGAAGTGTGTCCTGATCATATACATATGTTAGTAGAGATACCACCTAAGATGAGTGTGTCAGGGTTTATGGGATTTCTTAAAGGAAAGAGTAGCATAATAATACATCAAAGGCATGGAAACTTGAAATACAGATATGGAAACAGGTCGTTTTGGTGCAGAGGATATTATGTAGATACGGCAGGAAAGAATACAAAAAGAATAGCCGAGTACATAAAGAATCAACTTAAAGAAGATCAACTCCACGACCAAATGACAATCGGAGGTTGGAAAGACCCGTTCACGGGTGGGAAGTAACACTCGCAAGTGTTAGACCGAAAAATGCGCCTTGGGGCGCTGCTAATAACAGAGCCTTTTAGGCGCATCTGAAATACCACCGGCTTAGCCGGTGGATTTTTATTATTGCTGTTTTTATGTATATGCATTAGCAAAATCTGCTAAATAAAGCCAAATATCTACTAACAACGCCAAACTTATATTATTTGTCGAATAAAGTGATATTATATTACCAGTGGATTTAGATTATTATTGTATTATATTAACTGATATTCTATATTCACAGAAGAGTAAAGCACAGAAACTTAATTCAATTTTATAAAAAAATCCAAATAGAAAGAAGGAAAGGCGAAATGAGTGATTATTTTTCTTTTAGCGAGAGTGAGAAGAAGTATCTGGAATCTGTTAACCTGATGTGTGACGATAATTTATCTGTTTATGCATCTAGAAACAATGAAGCTACAATACGAAAGGACAGAGGTCCCAGACATGGAATTATACGTCCTCAGTATTCTTATGATATTGATTGTATTATTCATAATCCACTATACAATCGATATGCTGATAAGACTCAGGTGTTTTCGTTTTATAAGAACGATGATATTACCAGAAGAGCTTTGCACGTTCAGTTTGTATCAAAGATTGCCAGAACAATCGGCCGTGCGTTGAAGCTCAATCTTGATCTCATCGAAGCAATTGCTCTTGGACACGATATGGGACACACTCCTTTCGGTCACAAAGGAGAGGAGTTTCTGAGTGAATGCTATCAGAAAGGTTGTGAAGAATCAGGCAACCCAGTAAGATACTTCAATCATAATGTACATAGTGCCAGATTGTTTAGATATATTCTGGACTCTAACCTCTCGTTGCAGACACTTAGCGGAATCTTATCGCACAACGGTGAAAAAGGATATAAGGAGTATTCACCGTCAAGCTTGAGCACATTTGAGGAGTTTGATGAAATTCTGGAGAACTGCTATCTGGATAATAATTATCACAAAAAGCTTCGTCCTAATACCCTTGAAGGCTGTGTTGTAAGAATAAGCGACAGAATTGCTTATGCAGGCAAGGATAGACAGGATATGCTTAGAGCAGGAATGATTCCCGAGGAGTTTAAGGAAAAGCGATTAATTGGTACAAGCAATAGTGATATTATTTCCAATATTGTTATTAATATTATTAAGAACAGTATTGATTCCCCTACATTGAATATGGATAAAGAAGTTTTTGATGATTTTGAGGATTTGATCAGAGAAAACTATAAGATCTATGGCGATACAGAATTGAATGTACCTTATTATGAAATAATCAGACCTTTAATGCATGGACTTTATGAACGATTGGTGGAAGATGTTAAAAACAGGGATTATACTTCTCCTGTGTTTGCTCATCACCTTAACAAATCCATATTAGGGGATTGCTATCGTGATAAGGCTACAAGAGCAATCATTGCAGATCCCAATGAAATTGTTACTGATTTTATCGCGAGTATGTCTGATGACTACTTTATTGATATTTGCAAGCATCTGCATATCAATGATGAGTTGATTGGTAAACTGCAGTATCATGAGTATTTCTGATTTTGCTAAGGGACAAAAGTGGACTCTTATAGTATTAACAGATAAAATATAGTTAATTTGCGTTTATCAATATGTGTGCTTAAAGATTAATAATATTACGAAGACTCCATCGCTATCCGATGGAGTCTTTGTGTGTTATTAACAATCGACAGAATTTACCAACTACGCCATTTTTTCTACCATCTATGCCAAATTGGTGAAAAGTTCTACAATGAATGATAAAATTATGTATATAATTTGTATGGATTGTTCTTGTTGGAGGATTATATGATTGATCAGAATCAGATAATAGAATTAATTAATACCGGATTGCCGATTGTTGCTGCATCTCCTGTGTTAGCAAAGCTTATAGATGTTGTAGGAGATGTGATTAAAACATTGTATCTGCCGACCATAACACTGAAAAAAGGCAAGGCGGAAGTTGATGTTGAAATTTACAGGCAAAGACAGCAAGAAGAATTACTTGAACAGCAAACCTTTACCTTGTATGAGGTGGCAAAACTTAAAAATTTTGTGAAAACAGCAGGCTTTGCAAGTGAGTATTTGGAAAATGTTGAAGCTGTGTCAGATAACCCTGTTGATTTTGATTGGATTATGCGCTTCTTTGATGCAGTAGGAAGTATTAGCAATGAAGAGTTGCAAAAGTTGTGGAGCAGGGTATTATGCGGAGAAATAATAAATCCCGGCAATGTTTCTTTGAGGACATTAGAGGTGATCAGAAATATTTCGCAAAAAGAAGCTGAGATTTTTAACGAGTTGTGTCAATTGGTTTTAGTAAGCGGTGATTGCTATTTTATCAATTCAAATGGTTTTTATCAGCTTCACGATTCGAACCAGAGGAGCAAAAAAATAATTGACGAAAAAGGGTATGTTTATTCAACTCACATTATTCCTTTGATTGAAGCAGGATTGTTATCTATTGATAATTCGCTTGCAACTGATTTTTCTGCGGATAAGACACTGGTTGTGCATAACAAAGATACCGTGGTGTTCATTATCGCACAGAATGATAATGCTCCTACCATATCAATTGATTCGTATTTCTTAACATCCTGTGGTGTCGAACTGTTTAACGTAATAAGCAGTAGTGATGATTTTGTCCCCAACAAAAAATATGTAAATGCTTGTTTCGAAGAGTTCAAAGAAGAGTATCCTGAGTTGGTAGTTGTTATAGAAAATAAAGAAGAATTAGATTAATGCTTCCGTATGTTTTATAATTTATTTCTATAGTTGTATCTATTAAGTACTTGCATCTTTCGTTTTGTAGTAACCTCAGTATATATTTCAGTTGTAGATACGCTACTATGACCTAATATTTCTTGAACAGAACGAAGATCAGCACCATTTGCAAGAAGATTGGTTGCAAAGGTATGTCTTAAATAATGTGGTGTTGAGTTTGAATTGATTTTTGCTCCCGTTTTTAGTGAGTTGTAAATGTATTCGATTCCGTGAATACTGATTTGTTCTCCGTAGCGGTTGACAAACAGATTCTTTGATGTGGTTACTCGCTTGTTTCTGTATTTTATCCATAAATTTAAGTTTTGCCATGTTTGAGAACAGGAAATGTATATGAGCCTTTGCTTTCGTCCCTTACCATGAATTAGTATGGTGTGTTCAGAGGTGATAATATCCTCCATCATTATATTGGAAGCTTCTGCAATTCTAATTCCGGTGCTTATTAGTATATCAATCAAAGCTAGGTTGCGAATAGATTTCCATTTCTCAAAGTCACTTTTTGCTGTGATAGTTAGATTTGTAGAGTAAGATAAAAGCTTTTCTGACTCTTTTGTGGATATCGTTTTTGGAAGTTTGCGTTCTCGTTTGAACTTGAAATTGTGTGCAGTAAAGTAGTTTTGCTTGATGTAATTATGAGATTGCAAGAATTGAAAAAACATTTTAAGTACGATAAGCTTTCTGTTTATAGTGCTATCTTTCAACTTCCTTTTTTGAGATAGTATTTGTATGTAATTTAATATTGTGTCTTCGCCTAATGATTTACTTTCTACATAGTTTGCAAAATCGTGTAAATCAGACTTGTAGGCAATAGTGGTCTTAGTGGACAGATTTTTAGTTGACTGAGCTATATTAATAAACTCAGTAATTAGATTGTTTAAATCTTTCATAATATACCTCGTTGAAATATGGTTTCTTCTTATTTTACCAAATTTCGAGGTGTAAGTATAAATATAAACTTACAATAACAATAAATTATTGTAAGGTGTTAAAGCAAAGGTGATAATGAATGAATATATTTGAAAAAGTTTTTGTTTGTTTTGCAGCGGAAGATAGATACACAATTGCAGAACCCATTGTGTATCACCTGAAGAATTATGGAATAGACATTTGGTATGACCGGCACAATCTTTTGCTAGGAGATAACAGAATAGAGAAAAACCTCAACGAAGGAGCATCCGAATGCAGATACGCCGTTGCTATTTTTAGTAAATTTACTAAAGATTCGGTATGTACGATGGAAGAACTCGCAATAATCAAAGAAAGAGTATCGAACGGTAGCGTTGTCGTCTTTCCAATTTTATTTGGAATATCTCCGAGCGAAATTACCGAAGATCTTTTATGGATAAAAGATTTAATCTTCAAAGAAGCTAATCAAAGTACAGGAACACGAGAAATATGTAATCACATTGTATGCAGAATTACAGGAGAGATTTTAAAAAATGCCGCATCAAAAAGGTTAATGATATTTGCGATATGTATAATGTGTTTCCTTGTACTGCGATTGAGTTGTTAAAATGTTATCAAATGATAGACCATTCAAATTTAAACAGCAGGATTACATTATTATACTCAGTGTATATTATTCTATTTCGAGAGTTACAACTATTAAATCATCACATGTATATTGTTAGTAGGGTTTTTCAAAGGCTTATATCAGAGTTAAGTTTAAATCTTGCTGTAGATTATAGAGAAATATGGTTGTTAGAGAACTCACTATGTATTCTTGCTGATTATTATTTGAAATCTTGTACAGAATCAAGAATATGAATTATTAATTTAACAAGCATTTCTACAGGTTGACCTGCAGTAAGTAAGTCAATAGTTTTTTCTAAATAAGGATACTGGGTGATATTGAATTTAACTATGTGCCATATCTTTTCAGATATCATGTTTGGGTAGGAAATCGGTATTATAATTTTATGCTGTGCACACGCTATTTCAAACTCCTCCAAAACACCACTCGGGGTATTAAGTGAATTCCCATCCTTTTCTCCGAAGACAAAAATAGCAGCACCGCACTGCGCTATTACTTTCTCTCTAGCTCTTTTTTTATTTTCAGCTGCATCTTGTTCATTACCTACGAACGGTTTTACTATAAGATGTTTTTCTATGTTTTTCACGCCTTGTTTAGCTAAAAATTCATTTGCATAACCAATAAGATGTGTTCCAAATCTCCTTCCAATCCCATTTACTATTCTATAATTATTATATAATAGTCCGCTTGATAGTACACGTGATAAACTATGTGAATATTCCGTAATCCTTGGTTCAAAAGAACTAAAAGCTCCCGAGATAAAAACTCGCATACTGCGAATGCGTTCATTTAATTCGGCTAAAACTATAGGTATATCTGAATAGTTATCGACCAACAGAACTCTAATTCGATATCGTTTTTCAAGATCATCTACAAAATGTAAAAAACAAGGGTTTTCAGAATCTTTCTTCATTATCGTATAGTGATAACTTGCAGAGTCTCCCAAATATCTAGTTGTTTCACTTATACAATCTAAAACCAAGTGATCAGAAAAGCTGTATCCAACAAACAAAAATGTACTAGATATAAGCTCTCTTTTAAAAAACATAAGCATAATACGATGTGTATCAACGTATTTTTCATAATCACTTTGAGTAGCAACAATTCCTTCTGGATTTGAAATATCACCATTCATTTTAAATACATTGACACGTCTATTTAATTCAATGTTTGAAAAATCTGAATCACGAAACACTTTATTGATTAGTGTATCTCGATTTTGATAATTCCTTTCAATTGCGTTATCAAAGTTGGTAGTCCAAATGTTTGTAAACCCAACGTCAATAAGCTCCTTAATCAACGGACTTTCAAATTCATTACGATTCAAACGCTCGTTCAAACTTTTTCTCAGTTCTGCTTGTCCAAAATTATTAGAATAGTATTGAGCTAACCTATAGTAATCAACTGAATCGTTCATAGGTATTCCGAGTTCTTTTGCGAATGGTGAAAAAAGGTCAGCCCAATTGGGATAGCCAGCGTCTCTGGATCCTCCAGCACCTAAAAACAACGATATTCTTTCATCTAAAGCTTGTTTAGAAAACTGGCTAAGAAACTGTTCTCTATCAATTGGCATATTGTAACCTCCAATGAAATATTGAATATCACACGCTTTATATATCTTACAATAATTTATTGTTATTGTAAGTTTATAAGTAGAGAAAAAGTGTAAGGCAATTAGTGTGACTTAACTACTTTAGTAGAGTGGCTGTTTTTATTAGCAAGTGACAAACTATACCAACTACGCCTTTTTTTATACCATTTATGCCAAAATGAAGAAGTTTTTCTCAAAATATGATATATTATTGTTATAAAAATCAGTATTTTGAGTTAACTGTTCTTGGAACGGTTATAAAATAGCAAAGAAAGATTGAGAGAAAATGAATTGTTTGTTATCTGTTGTGCTAAATAAAGCCAAGAAAGAGTATGAAAATAGCAATGTTGATACAAAGGCTTACAAGAGTGCCATAAGAAAAACTTTAAGGATATGTGATAAGTTCCCTGCGTTTCCAGATGTGGATTTAATTATAAACTTATCAGGTCAAATGTATGAAAAGAAAGAGTGCTGTTCAAACATTGTTTTTTTGCCTGAGCAATATAAAGACAAGTTGGATTTAGAACTGAAATTTAAGAAATTGTTGCATTTCGAAAGCTCCCAATTGCGTTCAATTCGCAAGTTTCTTGAAGCTGTAGATACAAACCATTGCTTAGTGTGTCAAAAAGATGGAGATGTAATTAAAGTTGTTGGTACTTCCAAATTAAGTGAGGTTAAAAATAAACTAGTAACTTTAATAAAAATAGAAGGACACATGAGGTGGACTGCTAAAATTGGTCGATTGAGTTTGTTTGAGTATAAAAATGGTGCTTTTGGTGAAGTAGCGGATAAGTGTGAACATGCTTTAAAAACATTTAAAGAAAAATTTTTTGATGAGTTTACAGGAGAAACGCGAATAGAAGACAAGTGTTTGGTGTTTGAAAACATAGTTAGCTCGTTGTCGTATTTGGGCCATGGAACATCATTTGTGATAATTGGAAATAACAATAAGTATTTATCTGAGGTTAGGAGACTAACAGCAGTTTCTGTCGGACATGGAACTGAATTGGAGACACCAAAGAACTTTGGCAATATGAAAGCTGAGGAGATAAAACAAATTTTAGAGCAAGTCACAAAAATAGATGGTGGTTTGCTTTTTAATGTGCATGGGAAGTGTAGGGCAATTGGGTGTGTTTTTGATGGGAAGGTGCCCAAGTGGTACAAAAACGGAAACAGTGGACGAGGTTCCAGATATAATTCAGTGAGACTATATGTTGATAACTTGAGGGGAGATGGCTTTAAGTGCATAGGTGTAATTGTATCAGATGATGGCTCGATTGATGTGGTGTGATTTAAAGTTGTATGGGGAGAAAGATTATGGGGCGATTTGAATTGATATGTTTTTATAAAAAACTAAATTTATTTAAGAAATAAGGAGTTTTAAGGATACTTTTTAGCAATTGGCAAATTCTTTGTGAATTTTTTATGTGTGTTTACATAAAATACAATAAATTAATAATTGATATTAGTGATTTTTACGGTTGACATTTAGATACTTTCATGCTAGTATAATAATAAATTTTATTTATTTGAAATATTATACTTCTGCTTATTTTATGTATAAGGGAGATTATATTTATGTATTGTAAGGATTGTGATTTTGCAGATGAGATTGATTTGTCTTTACCTAAATGCCGTGTAAACGAAAATAGGATGAAAGAAAAATCGTGTTTTGTTGACAATAATCGTATTTCAAAAATAACTAGAAACTTAGGTGATTTTAATTACGACACTATTAAAGCAAAGCCATCTTACTCACAAAATAACCCTAGTTAATGATACCGTAATCGCACAAGTAGTGTGGTTGCGGTATTTTTTATTTAATAGCGGAATAGGAGAAAAGGTTTATGGATTTAAGGTTTTTATCGTTAGGAAAATTTGACGTTTCAACATTAGGACACTATGACAAAGAGTATTGCAACTCTGACTGCTATTTTGATTGGATACAGTTGAAAAAAATAGACGAAAAGAATGATTTGTATTTATTGAAAAATATTTTCAACTATACTGTTGCAGGGGATATGCGTAACGCATTGATTACTAAGGATTCATTTGAATTAGGATGTCATTTGCAGGAGATTATGATGCTAGTTTCTGATGAGGATGCAGAAGATTTTTTAGAAGATGTATCTTGCGTATATATTTCTATGATAAATTTACCTATGTGGAAAGAGTCTGGCATTTTCGATTCCGATAGTTATTGTAATTTAAGAACAAAAACTATGGATTTAATACGAAAAGAATTAGATTCATCTGTATGTCGACTTTACTATACATTTGACCATTGTGATTGCGTATTGATAGCTGACGGGACAAAAATACAGTTTAGTGAGTATCTAACTTTGCTAAAAAAGATAAGAAATGTATCTGTTAAAAATAAAGAGCTAAGTTTGTTGTCGGTTCTCGATATAACAACTATATATGGATACAGTCAAGATTGCTTTCCTAATGGTTCTGTTAGCGATGATAAACTTGATTTGATAATTAAATTGAGTATGAAGCAAGTGGCATACAAAAAAGTGCTACTTGAGTCGTTGGAAAAAGATACACAGTTGCCCCAAGTTAATATGAGTCTGGATACAATTGGACGTTTTGATCATATCTTTGTTTGGAAAAATATATCAATAAGTGATTTTAATAAGATTATTAAAATAATACGATCTAATAACGAGTATTATTTTGCTTATTGTATACATATGGGATTTGAGAATGCAGACTTATGCGAAAGTTATATTTATAAAAGTGACGATTTGTTGTCTGACCTATCTGATAAATCAGAACTTCTTTTTAAGTCTATGTATAAAGATATAAACAAAGATGCCTTTAATGAACAGCTTTTGAATGCTATTGTGGAAGTGCATCGTTCTATATATGCTATGCTGAATAGAGGTTTTTCGCAGTATTATATTCTTGCATTTTACGAATCTTTTTATAGTTTTGTAGGGTTCTTAGTAAAAGAAAGCAAAAAATATATAAAAGAATGTAGTGATAGAGAGCAGATTGATATTAATAAGAAGGTAGTTGAAAAGATTTACGATATGTATCGAACATATTTTGCATTCTTAAATGCGTTAACCTCAAGTACGATACATAGCGAAAGGCAGTTTTTGCAAACAGATTCTTACCAAATGTTGTATTTTGATGCTCCGCCAAAACTTATCGCATTTTATACTGCTATGGCAAATAAAATAGCCTCTTTCATGGAAAAAAACACAAATAATATATATACTTTTCTTATTACGCCTGATTTTAAAGAAGACATATTTGTCGACTCTTTAACTGAAGACATGACTATTGGCAATGAACACAATATACTTATTATTCATATCAACGAAGAAAGTATGTATGATGTTGTTTCGACAATCAAAAGTATAACACATGAAATATATCATCATGTTGGACAAGATGAGGAGTTGCGTCGTAAACGCGCAACTCCATACATTAAGAGTTGTCTAGCGTACATTATTTCTAAATGTATGGATTTTGATGTTCTCAAAGAACAAGCGAATGGTGACATCTATGGCCACTTTAAGTGGATTGTTAACCAAATGTATGATGAGCTTTTTTGTGTTAACGGAGAAAATATATTCCCTGTGGATTGGGAGGTCCAAGAGCGTAAGGGTGAGGCGTTGGTTCACTATTCTAAAGTTTTAACTGTATCCTTTATTGAATATATTAGCTTGCTTTTTAGTTCTAAAAATGTTATCGAAAGAATCAAGAACCTGTTTGTTCATGCGAGCAAAGAAGATGAACTTTTATTTGATATTGACAAGTATGATGAAATAGACAAAGAAATAGTAGATGAATTTTCTATTAACAGAATGTCAGAAGATTTTTACAACAAAGTACATAAGTGGCTTTTGAATAATCATTATTTAGAGGATTACTCTATTATTCAGCATACATTTAGAGAAAGTTTTGCGGATACATGTATGCTGGGATTGCTGTTTGATGATAATAAGGAAAAATGTGATGGATATGCAAATATGATGTATGTGGCTGGTGGTAATAAGCACAATGAAGAAAAAACGCGAATAGTATCAGTGCTGAGGAATTTGTGGGAAGATCATTTTGGTGAGCATCCGTGGATTTGTACTTTTGAAACAGTGAATAAGAGTGAGTCTGATGTTAAAATAAGTAGTGCGAATTGGAATGATGGTCCGAAAATACTGGATGGATATTTCTATTATTATTTAAGTGAAGCGGTAGTTGATTATTTGAGCTGTATTAAGTTTCCTAAAGATGAAGAGAGTGTAAGAGTAAAAAATGATATTATGAATACTTTTAAACTCTTTGAAGGCAATAGTGTAAAAGATATTGTACAAGCTATTGATAAAGAAATTTTTGAATATAGGTTAAAATTACTTGAAAGCTGAACTAATTATAGTTGGATTTGTTAAGAAACACTTGGTAACAAATGGGTTAGGGGAGCAAATATTATTTGCTAATTATCCCATCGTTTCTTGTTAAGCAGAGATAAAAGAGTATCACTTTACTTATTTATTATTAAATTGGTGAAAAGGGTAGATGCTCCCGCTGATATGCGAAAGTTTTGAGGTTCATTGAACTGATATTTTAACCCAACTATAAATCTTTTAGAATTACACCATAAATGTCAAGGCGTGGTAATCTATATGATAATGCTTTAACTGAGCTATCTTTTCAATTCTCAAAACGGAGTATCTTTGTTTATGCAACAACAAAGAATTCAATATAAATTTCATCAGTTTAGCTAATGGTGGTTCAAATGCATCAGAAAGGCTATTTGCTAGCAGTACCTTTTAGGCGCATTTTTCTCATTCTGATATTTACGAATGTTACTAACCGCATTATTTATTGAACTATGCTAATCTTATAATTTATCATTAACTAATATATTTATCTTCTTTAAGTTGATTTTTTATGATTGGTTGTTCTTTATGTTTTCAAATACTTCTTCGTAAGAAAAGTACTCTGCTTTGTTTCAGCAACTGCTTTTATTCAGTTATCAAGTTTTCTACGGCTGTTTTGATTTGTGCTTTCTTTTGCTTAAAGGTAAAAAATAAATCTTCACCTTCTAAACCTTCTGAAAAAGCTCCTTGAATATTTGCTCGTCAAAGTCTCCATAAGATTTTGATAACTCATATAATTCATGGGAAGCAATGTCTTGTCCATATAACCATTCAATTCCTGCACCATTACATATCAAATGAACTGTTTTGAAGTATGCTCATTTTCCAATTCCTTGTACCAATCTCCATTGATATATAGTTTTACATCAAAAATTTTCACTTCTCCCGTTTCATAATACAGTATTAGCTGATAATCATTTGTAGGTTCGATTTTTAATAATTTAGGTTGTAACATTAGATCACCTTTTCTTTAACTGAACCTGCGTAGTCAAAACGCCTTGTTGCACTTCTGCAACAAGGCGTTTTTATCGTTTATGGGTTTGTCAGATGAGATTTAATAAAATTCAGAATGTGGTTGTAGCTGGCATTTCCGCTTGCTGTTTTTAGACCCAGTTCAACGAGTTCTGCCTGAGTGTACTTAAGCTCTAACTCATTAAGTTTCAGAGTAGTGAGCATCACTACTACACCGATTCTCTTGTTACCGTCTACGAATGCGTGATTGTTAATGATAGAGTACATAAGCCTTGCTGCTTTTTCTTCGATAGTAGGATATGCTTCTTCATCACCAAAACTGCCCAGTGCACTGAACACAGCAGACTCAAGCAGATCTTTGTCACGAAGGCCATCGCTACCACCTGTTCTGGCGACAAGCTTGGAATGAAGATATATTATTTCATCTACAGTTAATAGTATCATTTTGCAAGCTCCAGCAGTGCTTCCATGTTCTCGTCAATAACACTATCTGCAACTGCATCTATCTTTTGTTTTCTCATCTGCATGGCGGTGCTGACCATTTCATATTCATCAAAGTCAACCACAATATATCTGGGCTTATTGTTTTTCATAATAACAGCCATACCATCCATATCAACAATTCGTGTTACTTTGGAAAAATTCTGATTAGCATCAGTCATAGGTACAATAATATTTGTGTCAATCATCATAGAAATCACCTCTAATATCATTATACACAGATATAGGATAAAATCAACCTATATTTTGATTTTGCGTTTTATTGATGCTTAAGCACTTGCTTATCCAGAGCGTAGATGCGAGGAGAGAACTCGCCGGGTGAAAGATTTGCGGTAGCTTCGCTGTAGATTTCTACTCGGCTATCAAGCATATCTATGCAGGATAGAAGTTCTGCTTCAAGACACACAGGAACGACTGCAGCACCATGCTCGGGTTTTACGTGATGTGAAAGGATAAGATGTTTGAGAAGTCGCACTTTCTCTTCTGGAGTACCAAGTTTATCAGCTATCTCTGTAAGCTCCTCTGCACAAATAATGGCGTGACCCATAAGTTTTCCGTCAATTGAATAGTCAGTAACCAAACCTAACTCACTGACTGTAAACTCCTTAATCTTACCGATATCATGTAAAAGCACTCCTGCTAAAAGCAAATCACGATTAACATGAGCTTTGTAAATATCAGCAATGTACTCTGCTAAAATAAGCATATTCGTTGTGTGCATAAGAAGTCCTGAACGAAAGCTGTGATGAACACTCTTTGCTGCAGGGAAAACTCTAAGTTCCTTTTCATATCTGTTAATCATTTCTTGGCATATAGCTTTGTAATCTTCATCTATCATACTGTAAATTGTCCAACTGATACTGTGCATTTCATCATCAACATCAATAGGCGCCATAGGAACCAATGCAGATAAATCGTCGAGTCCCTCCATATCATCCAGGGTTATGCTTCGAATACCTGAAAGAACAATCTGAGGATTATTCTGATAAATGTCAACACTGCCTTCAACAAACACAATTTTACCGACATCATTTGCATTTACTGAATCGCAATAACTCCAGAGCTTTGCGGAAATAGTTCCGGAGTTATCCTTAAGAGTTGCACTCAGATATTTAGTATCATTCTTGGTTGTGCCAACACGAAAATCCTGAAGAATATAGCAACTTGCTACAGTTGTGCCATACATAAAGTCTTTAATATACTGGTGATTCATAATATTAACCTCATCTTTCTTTTATTTATTAAGTACTGTAACTGCATCCTGCAGTGTAGAAAATGCTGTGTGCAGATATACGCCTGTTGTCTTGATTTCGGAGTGTCCCACGAGTTTGGCAATAACCTCAAGGGGGACACCTTTTGCCTGTAATCTTGTTACATAAGTGTGTCTGCAACAATGGGGTGTGAGTTTACGTACAGGGAGAGGTTTAAACGCTGTGTAATAACGGCGTCTAAATGAGCCTACACCGTAGGGCTTATCTCCCGAATGACTCCATATCAAATCATGCTTTGCGTGCTCTCTTAGATAAAGAGCATACTTGCGTTTATCCTCAGGAATAGGAACCTGACGATGACTGGACTTGCTTTTAGGAGGACCAATTGTAGGCTTACCTTTAACCATCTTGATTGCCTTGTTCACAGTAACAGACGAGCCGTCCTCGGCTAAATCCGATATTGTGAGGGCAAGCAATTCCTGTGTACGAAGACCTGAATAAATCATAAAAAGAATACTGTTTCCAAGCAAATCATTTGGCAGTTCTTTTTCAAGAATTGCAACCTCCTCATCAGTGAATGCATCCTTATCATCACTAATAGAAAACAAATCTTCATTTTGAGATTTCATAAGTTTTGAACGCTGAGCAGGATTACGCATAATCAGATTGTTATCCTCTGCATAATCAAAAATCTGCAGGAGCATTGCTCGGCACTTGCGTATTGCTGACATAGAGTAATTACGCTGTCGCAGGTTATCCAGAAAAGCATTTACATCCATAAGAATAATACTCTGAAGTTTCTTGTTGCCTAAACCCTCTTTCAGAAGTTTCAGTGTGTACTTGTAGCCATCGTATGTTGATGCCTGAACCTGAGTTTCGTAATTCTGATACCAGGTATCAGCCCACGAACTGAATGTCAGATTACTTGCATCGCTAAGTTTAGCATCAGCCTTGTTTTTGTAATCACGGATTTTGTCAAGGACTTCTGACTTTGTTTTGCCGCTGAAGTTCACACGACGAGGTGAACCATCATCATTGTAGCCCACCATTAACTGACCGCGCCAGGTACCATTACTGCGTTTAGTAATACTACCTTCACCATTAGATCGCTTTCTTCCCATATAAACACCTCCTACGCAACAATCAGATTCTCAGGAATGCTGGACATCTGCTGTACCCAAAGGAGAAAAGCATCTCTGGGAATTCTGATACTGCTGCCGAAACGGCATACGGGAAAGCCTTTCTGATGTGTCAGAGCGTAGGCTTTCGAGGTGCTGAGATTAAGATAACATTTTACATCCTCAACTGTCATAAAGGGACTCAAAGTTTCTTTTGCTGTGTTTTTCATATAAACACACCTTTCTTTTTTTATTCAGAAAAAAAGCGCCATGCAGGAAGGACCCGCATAGCGCCTCTGAACTAAAAAAGAATATATAATAACCCTTGCAAAATAGAGGTTAATAAGTTATACTTTCTTTGTAGTGCAGCGATTGCTGTTATGCATGGTGCCGAATTCACCTGCGTAGGCACATGGGAGTTGCCGCTCCTGTGTGCTGCTACTTTTATTTCTGTAACTACAGTATAACATATATGACCCCATAGGTCAATACCTTTTTTAATAAATTTTTAGAAGGATTATTTTATATGGAAAATAAGAACAAAACTACTGATTCTCAGCTCAGAGCAACAAAGAAATATTTATCCCAGTTCAGCGATGTAAAAATCAGACTCAAACCCGAAGAACACAAGGCTGTGCAGGACCATGCTAAGAAAACCGGCGAAAGCGTTGCCGCTTTTATCAAGCGCGCAATAAATGAAACAATTGATAGAGATAATAATAAGTAAAGGAAGCAGAGGCAAAAGACTCTGCTTCCTTTTTTGGCTTGCTGATATGTATAAATATTGTTTTATTATTTTCCATCTATGGAGTGTAATAATTCCTTCTTGCTTTCAAGTTTTATATACTCCGCATGATACTCGGAAAGTACACTTATGTTTTTAGTGTATTCCTCATTAACAGGTAAAATAGTGTATGTTCCTTCAAGAAGAACATCTTCTGGTTTGTTAAACCTTATTGATATTTTATCGTTTGGCTCAGAGGTGGTTAATTGAAGGTAGACCTCACCGCATACATCAAATTCAAAGCTTGTTTTCGATTTGATATTTATGGAGATATCTTCAACGGTTTCTATGATACAAGTACCATAATCCGGTGTTCCCACCAAAGGTCGTTGATTTAGTTTCTTATACATAGCAAATAACTTATCGGGATTATTCAAATCATTTCTGTTAAAAGAACGATTTTCTATTTGATGTCCCATAAGATAGTGAATCTCCACATCATCTAATTCTAAGATAAGAAGGTGGGTAGCATAATTTCGCCTTAATAGATACGTTGTGGCTTGTTTTTTTAGAACTACTTCATCATCTATATCTATCGCCGCTGAAAAAATATCAATAAGTTCCTCCTCAGCAGAACGAACGAGTTTTTCATCTACCTCGATATCTTTGAATAGTTGTCTACCTGCAGAGGTAAGATGATCGGCAATACATCTGTTTTCGTAATCATTGCCAACGCACACAATCGGTAATTTTTCTACAGGCGTTTTAATTTCGCCTTTTTCAAATAAACTTTGTAAGTATTCTTTGCGGGCTAAAATTAAATCTGATAATGCTTTCGGAACAGGCAAGATACGATATGCATTTGTAGTCTTTCCTTTTCCTTTAAGTTCATTTGAGTACTGATAAGTTGTTTTAAATATTCTTATGCAATAACATCCCTTGTGATTAGGAATTACAATTAAATCTTCAAAGTTTAGTCCGCATGCCTCCTCGTTCCTGACCCCGCTGCAGAACATAATAGCAAGTCCCATTTTCTGTCCTGTTTGTAAAGGAGATATCATTATGTGATTGTATATTTTAAGTTCTTGAACAGGAGTTAAAGATTTTTGTATAATCTGCAATTTATCTTTGTTCGGTTCATCTCCCTCAATGGAATCGCCCTCATCCGGAGCAAAAACTGTACCCCAAAGATAGTCGTCGCATATACCATTTTGCGCACCTGTTTCAACAACTCTTCGAATAAGATGACGAAAATGTCGACGCCTGGGTTCTGGGATTGGTTTGTGTTCACTAGTAAAATAATTATCGGATATTTTATCTATAATCTCGTCAAAATACTCCTTGCTTAAATTTGCTAATGAAACCTTATCTGTAATGATAGGAAAAAGAACTTTATTATAGTCGTTAATATAGCTCCTATGTGTTGAATCTGCATGCCAACCCTTGGATATACCCTTATCATAATACTCTTTCGCAACACAATGAAAGGTCATTTGATTACCTATTTTACCATTATATTCGGATATATCAATTTCAGGAATCTTTGTTTTCATTTTGCTCACCTCGCTTTATATATACAGTTCCGCTAATTCCATCTTTACTGGTAACGCATATACGCGTTGTGTCATTAACGCTAATTTGAGCAGATATTGCGACTCTGGTTCCGCTTTTGCTAAGATGAATACCTCTTACGTTTATACGTTTTGTCTCCGGGATAAGATCAATCTGTAAATAATGCGCCTCCCATCTGAGAAGCTTCTTATAAAGCCTCAATTGAGTAAATTTGTTTGAAAAGTCACAATAGTTTTTACCGTATGCAGCTTTTCTTTGGTTGCCAAGTAAGTAATCGCACTCCATTTCTTCTACCTTACAAATATTTATCAGTTGATATCGGTAGTTTGATCTTAACAGATTTCCATAATATACATTTAAATCAGTCGTTTTGCCTTTGCCGTCTTTGTCGGGCAATACGATTAAATCTTCTTTGATATCCAACTCTTCTTTAATGACTTTTCTTAATGTTTCAGAAATTTTCCACGGATCTAATGGTTCGTTTGAATTTACCTTGGTAAGCAAGAAATCCTCTTTATCCTTATCTGCAGTACAGAAAAATTTTGACACAAGAGGAATAATAGGAGTTCTTCTATGTTTCTCTTTCTTTTTATGGACAATCAGTTTGTATTCTCCGTTTTCTTTCTTTAAAGCACTATAAACAGTTAGATAGCACTCGCCACTGCCACGCTTTTCGAAATTCTTCACTTTAAGCGCAGCAATTTCGTTTGCAGATAGTCCTGTGAAAAGTTCAAGTAAAACAGCAAGTTCATACGGGTCGCTATTAGCTTTGTTTATCAATCGTTTCACTAATTTTGATTCTTCATATCTCGAAAAAGTCTTTTTAGTCATAGCTGATCTTATTGAATCGAAATCAGCCTTTTCTTTTCTCTTAATATGAAAAATCTCTGTTATAGGATTTATCTCATATAATTTCTCTCTTTTCGCAAACTCAAAAAATTCTTCGAGTGCTTCTAAGTATAAGTTGAAATTATCATGAGATAAATATTTCAAAATAGCATTTTCGAAATCCTTGCCTGAAGCTTCACCAACTATAAGTCCTGCAATGTGATTTTCAAACGCCAATTCATCCAGTGCGTTAAGAAGTTCCACATCTGTTTTATAAAGCAGATGTCGCTTTATAAGCCAATAGCTTCTAAAAGACATAGGGGATTTATGGGGTGATTTTTCTTTAATTAACCTGATTGCATCATCGCATACTTTTGAATCCAACACATATTCACGAATTAACCATTTTTCTATTAAACCTGATAATTCATATTCTTTGCAGTGGAGTCTTTTTTCTTTCTCGGAGCTACTAATCTTTTTTCCGGATTTAGCTTTGGAGCCTTCTTTAATGTTTTCTTTCAGAAAAGCTATAATTCTGTATGAATCAGCTTTATCGCTATAAGAATAACATTTATAGAAAATTGATAATTCGTTTGAGAATATCATTTCCAAAGATTTGTTATATACAGGTGATCTAACAAATCGCTCTTTGAGCAAATCGGAAAAAGATGCGTCTGAAAACAAATCGCTTTTAGAAACGAATACATCCTTACTAAGTATCATTTCTTTGCTTCCGTTTTCACACAAGGAATACTCTCGAAGTGATATTGATTCGTTTTGCACCTTGTTAATCATGAAATAAATAACACTCTTCTTTTTGGGATCGGTATCGGTAATTCCACTGGGAATACTATCAATTCGAGTTATGCAAAGATTGTATTTCTCGGCCATATTCAATAGATCTTTTTTTGATCTATCGCCAATAACTATGCTACACAAAGACTCTTCGTTTTGTAGTCCGACAATCTTATCCAAAACATCGCTAAGTTTCTTAAATGTGTTTTTGTCGGTAGCGCTGAAATATATTGAATCAACAGATTTTAATCCTAAAAATTTGTCATAAGAAAAAAAGATGATATTTTTAAACTCTGTTCTTAGCAACTTTGCTTTTATGTCAGTATCAGTAACTACATAAATTTGCAAAGGTGTCCTGTCTGTTTCTCGATCTAACTTATCGCGGTAGTAATTTACTTCTTTACATTTTCGACTAAGTAATCGAATTAGCTCAATCGAAGGGTTAACAACTAAAATTCTTTTTGCTCGTCTATTGAAAACTCTTCCAAATAGCATATTGCATTCTATTTCTGCTTCGCCTATTGAATCTTGTGCAATGATAAAATCAGATGCCGCTACATCTTTTGCAAGCAAAATATATCGCTCATCACTTTCGGTATCCTTCGATAACTCTTTGTATTGATAGAACAACTCTAATCTTTGCTTTTTAGAGGTAGCAATATTGCATATCAAATCTGACAACTCAATTGCATTTCCAGGCGTAATTGTTTCATGGGTAAGATTAGTACAGGAGTGATATATTGCATTAATGAGATATGAATAACTTTCCTCCGAAAGTGGATTGCCTATGTTATTCTTTTTGTCAAGTTCAGTGGTTATCCTATCATAAAGAGAAATATACCACTCATAATCGCAGTTTCCGCAATATAGCACGAGATATAAATTCAGAATTGCTGCATATCTTGAAGAATATGCTGTCTCCAAAATGGAGCAAACAACATCAACCAAAGAGATTTTTAATTTGTCACTAAACATAGTGAGAAAACCGTATATGGAAAGTGTACCAAGAAAGTCCCATATCTCAACAGCAGAGGTTCTATCAATTTGAATCTCAGGAAAATCTTGAATTAAGATTTTTAAGTCTCTTTGAGAATAATTGCTATTGTAAGCTCTGTCGGGCATATTGTGATACCAATAGCCAAAGGGTTTCATTTGTTCTGTGCTTACATAAAGGTAGCTCAAGAAAATATTCAACTCTCGAAAATGAGAATCCGGAAAATTTAAACATTCAGTTATTATATTAAATTTTTCGATCATATCTGCTTTTTCAAACTCTACGCTCATATATTCACCGTACTTTCCATAAATTCAGAATTATCCATACTTAAATATAATCATATATTATGGAATAAGTCAAGAACGAATTTTGCTCCAGTTACACCGATATTACACCAAAGGGGCTGAAAACACCAGTTTTCAGCCCCTTTTTTTAGCAAAGAAAAAAGTCTTGAAACCCGCATAAATACTGCGTTTTTCAAGACTTTTAGATGGTCCGAGTGACAGGAGTCGAACCTGCGGCCTCTTGAACCCCATTCAAGCGCGCTACCAAACTGCGCTACACCCGGATGTCGTTTCGCGACTTGAATATAATACTACATTTGCGGGGTATTGTCAAGAGGGTTTTTCAGATTTTCTGTTAATTATTTGCTTTCGTTGTAAAACGTAAGTAACAACAGGGGTATCCTGATTTGATAATATTTAAGCAATGCTTAAAAAGAAAAACACCACAGCTTCAAAACTGTGGTGTTTGATTGGTTTGTATCTGATTACTCAAAAAATGCGGAGAATGCACGGTATGCCATGTAGATGTCAACCTTGGAGATAACCTCGAAAGGTGCGTGCATGGATAGTACGGGAACGCCCAGGTCTACAACGTCAACGTTCATATTTGCAACGTACTTTGCAATGGTGCCGCCGCCGCCCATATCTACCTTGCCAAGCTCGCCAACCTGCCAGAGAATGTTGTTGTTTTCAAGCATAGCTCTTACTTCGCCCATATACTCGGCAGAAGCATCGGATGTGCCGCCCTTGCCGCCGTGGCCTGTGTATTTGCTGATTACAACGCCGCCGTTGAGATAGGAGCTGTTCTTTGCCTCGAAGCAATTTGCGTATGTGGGGTCGTAAGCTGCGTTTACGTCAGCGGAGAGGCACTTAGACTTTGAGATTGCGTGATATCCCTCTACGCCGTCCATTTTTGCAAGGTCATAGATAAAGTATCTGAGGTAATCGCTCTGCATACCTGTATTGCCGTCTGAGCCTGTTTCTTCCTTGTCGCAGAGAACTGTGATTGCAGTCTTTTCAGGTGCTTTTGCATCAATAGCTGCCATAAGGGCAGGGTATGCACAGCATTTATCGTCGTGGCCGTAACCGCCCATAAGTCCGCCGTCAAAGCCGACGTCACGGGTTTTGTATGTGGGAACAAGGCACAGCTCTGCAGAGAGGAAATCGTCCTCTGTGATGCCGTATTTCTTGTTGAGAAGATACATAGCGTTGAGCTTTACAAGCTCTGCTTCGTCGTCGTTTGAGAAAGGACGTGAGCCGACGATTACATTAAGGTCCTCGCCTGCAAACGCTTTCTTCAGGGGCTTTTCAACCTGCTCGTAAGCCAGGTGGGGGAGCAAGTCGGAGATGCACAGGCAGGGCTCTGCCTCGTCATCGCCGAAGCGTACTTCTACCCTTGTGCCGTCCTTGAGGCATACAACACCGTGAAGAGCAAGGGGAATTGCAAGCCACTGATACTTGCGGATACCGCCGTAGTAGTGGGTTTTGAAAAGTGCAAGGCCTGATGCCTCGTAGAGAGGATTGGGCTTTAAGTCAATGCGGGGTGAGTCGATGTGAGCTATTGCAAGCTGTGCACCCTCTTTAACGCCCTTTGTACCGATTACAGCCAGCATAAGAGCCTTGTCGCGGTTATTGACGTAAACTCTGTCGCCTGCTTTGTAGGCTTTTTCGGGGTCGAATTCTTCAAAGCCTGCCTTCTTTGCAAGCTCGATGGAGTATTTTACGGTGTCGCGCTCTGTGCGGGAGTAGTCAAGGAAAGGCTTGTAGCCTTCGCAGAATGCGTCTGCTTCCTTGATAACGTCCTCAGAGAGTGTGGAGATGCCCTGCTTTTCACTCATTAATATCTGTTCTTTCATAGCTTTTGCAGCATTTGTTTCTGACATAATTAATATTCCTCCTGTTTATATATTCGGACAGGGTTTGCACCCTATTAATTCCTATTTTAATAATACCACGCAAAAAGTGTGTTTGCAACAGGTTTGTTTTTTGTTTGGGGTTATTTTTAGTTTAGTATTCATCAAAGTACAGCTTCTGATACATCTGCTCTGCATAGCGGATTCGCTCTACATACTCTGCGGTTTCGTCAAAGGGGATTGAATAAAGGGTTACTCCGTCTGTGCTGTACAAAGGGTCAGAGAGCCACTCGGTTACAACACTTCCTGCGTTGTAGGCGGCACTTGCAGTATAGCAGTCACCGTAGAGGTCGGTAAGATGCCGAAGGTAATAACAGCCGTAATCAATGTTTATCCGTGGAACAAACACAGAATCTGAACTTGTGGTTTCATCTTTAAGCTCGGCTATCCACATAAAAGTTTCAGGCATAATCTGCATCAATCCCTGTGCACCTGCTACAGATTTGGCGTTTGAATCGAATTTGCTTTCTGTGTGAATTACCGCGCAGATGAACTCAGGCTCTAAGTCATATTCCTCAGAAGCTTCAAGTATTTCCTCGCGATAATTGAGAGGGTAAATCTGCATCTCGATTTTTTGTCTGAGTACAGAGAGTACGTCGGTAAATGCAAGGACGCAAACTACGAGAATCAGCAACAGAGCGGTGACAAGAGCACCCGAGCAGGAGCAGCCCTTTCTGCGTTTTTTTCTGTGTTTACTGCTCATCTGCAAGCTCCTTAATAACATTTAGAGTTTGTGCCTTCAGGCTTTCCAAATCAGAATCGTTTGTGATTACAAAGTCTGATTTTTCTCTGTAAAACTCTGAAGGTTTCTGGGCACTCATTCTGGAAATTGCTTCTTCTTTTGTCAGATTGTCTCTGCGCATTATACGTTCAAGACGAGTTTCGAAAGGAGCAGTTACAGCAATGATTTTTTGGCAGAGAGTGTGAGCGCCCGATTCGAAAAGGGTGGGTGCATCGAAGACAATATACTTAAAGCCTTCCTTTGCAAGGCTCTCGAATTTTTCTTTTGCAAGCTTGAGAATTACAGGATGTGTGATTGAGTTGAGGACTTTTGTGAAATCTTCGTTCTCAAAGGCATAGAAAGCAAGCTTTTTGCGGTTGATTGTGCCGTCGGGATTCAGTATATCTGATGAAAAAGCATCAACAAGACTTTTGATACACAAAGGGTCTTCGAGCGCTTTATGAGCAATTTTGTCGGCATCTACCGTGGCAAAGCCTTGTTCTCTCAGATAATTTGCAACCTGACCTTTTCCTGCACCTGTGGGGCCTGTAAGTCCTATGAGAGTGTAAGAGGGGGTGTTCTTCAAATCAATAATCTCGAAGCCTGCGGCACGGATAAGCCTGTTGAAAAGTGCCATTCCCAGACCCTCTGTTTCGGGGCAGGGGACAAACACGGTAGTAACACCATCAATTTGGTCGGCTTCTCTCAGCGCCGCAAAAAGATTATGTGCCTGAGCTTTGCTGTCGGCTTTGCTGCCCAAAGAGATGGTTTTGCGGCGGATAAAAGGCACATCCTCGTTGTAGCACAATACAGCAGTGGTATCAGCGGGCTGAGAATTGACAAAGTCACAGAAAGCTTTGGTGTTCCCCTTTACAAGGTAAACCTTTGCTTTGGGAGAATAGTGCTTGTATTTCATTCCCGGGGAGGCGGCTTCTTCGCCTTCTTTAAGCTTTTCAAGTACTGCATCACTTAAAGAAACTTCGCCTAAAACTTCACGTAATTCTTCCAGGGTAACGCCTCCGGGGCGGAGCACCATAGGGGGATTTGTGCAGACGGTGATAACTGTGCTTTCAAGTCCTACGTCACTTTGTCCGCCGTCAACAACAGCACCTATTCTGCCATAAAGGTCATCCATTACGTGCTGTGCAGTGGTGGGGCTGGGACTGCCCGAAAGGTTTGCAGAAGGTGCGGCAAGGGGAGTGCCTGCTTCTTTTATGAGAGCTCTTGCCGCAGGGTGAGAGGGAAGGCGGATTCCTACGGAATCAAGGTTGCCTGTAACCTCTTTGGGAATAAGGTCGCTTTTGGGCATAATTATAGTGAGCGGGCCGGGCCAGAAATTCTCTGCCAGAAGTCTGGCACTTTCGGGAAAGTCACGCACAAGATTGTATTTTTCTATGTCTTCAACTGAGCTTATATGCACAATCAGAGGGTTATCCGAAGGTCTGCCTTTGGCAACAAAAATAGAACTTACAGCCTCTGAACTCAAGGCATTGGCGGCAAGTCCGTAAACAGTTTCTGTAGGCATACCTACAAGACCGCCGTTTCTGAGTATTTCTGCGGCAGTCTTTATATCCTCCTGTTTGGTTGTGAGAAGTAGTGTTTCCATAGTTGTTTCCTTAGTTGTTTTGCTCTTTCAGCTGTTCTGCTCTGTATGCGGTAATAAGCGGGTCTACTACCTCGTCAAGAGCACCCTGGAGTATTACATCCAGCTTGTATAGTGTAAGTCCGATACGGTGGTCGGTTACTCGGTTTTCGCGGTAATTATATGTTCTGATTCGCTCTGACCTGTCGCCTGTGCCAACCTGAGATTTACGCTCGGCGGCAATGGCACCCGACTGCTCCTGTTGCTTTTCGCTGAGAAGTCGGGATTTTAATACCTTCATAGCTTTATCTTTGTTTTTGTATTGGCTTCTTTCGTCCTGACATTCCACCACGGTGCCTGTAGGCAGGTGGGTTATGCGGATTGCACTGGAGGTTTTGTTGATGTGCTGACCGCCTGCACCTGATGCACGGAATGTATCGATTTTCAAATCGTTGGGGTTGATATCAATTTCTACGTCCTCAGCCTCGGGCAGGACTGCCACGGTGACTGTAGAGGTGTGAATCCTGCCGCCGGATTCGGTTTCGGGCACACGCTGAACGCGATGTACTCCGCTTTCAAATTTAAGTCGGGAGTAGGCACCTGCACCTTCTATCATAAAAGATACTTCCTTGATACCGCCAAGCCCTGTTTCCGAGATATTAATCATATCTGTGGTGTAGCCTTTAGAGTCTGCATACATTGAGTACATTCGGTAAAGCACCGAGCAGAACAAAGCGGCTTCTTCGCCGCCTGCGCCTGCACGGATTTCCACAATAACGTTTTTGTCGTCGTTAGGGTCTTTGGGCAGAAGCAGGATTTTGAGCTCTGTTTCGAGTTCTTCAACCTGAGCCTTTGCAAAGCTTAATTCCTCTTGAGCCAGAGCTTTCAGCTCATCGTCAGCAGAAGCATCAGCCAGAATAGCAAGGGAATCCTCGATGGTGTCCTTGGCACCCTTGTATTCTCTGTATTTGAGCACCACGGCTTCGATGGAATGAATCTCTTTCATAATAGCGGTGTAACGCTCGTTGTCAGAAGCAACGGTGGGGTCATAAAGCATTTTATTCAGTTCATTGTAGCGTTTTTCAAAAACTTCAATTTTTTCAAACAAAATATCAAGTCCTTATTCTGATGTGTCAGAGCCTATTACTTTTTTGATGTTCTTTTCTGCTTTTGAGCGTGGAAGCATCACCTGATGCTCACAACCCTGACAAATCATTTTGAAGTCCATACCCACCCTTGTTACAAGGAAATTTTTGCATCCGCAAGGGTGAGGCTTTTTCATTTCCAGTATATCTCCGACCTTGATGTTCATAGGGTTACTCCTTTTGGTTTCGGGTTAGTTTACTCCACCACGTAGTCGCGTACTCTGTGCCAGAATTTTTCGTCTATGATTGCCTCGGCAAGGATACCCTCTGCGGTATATTCTTCTGATAAAAGTGTGGCACCTTTGCGTATTTCTGCCACAAGCCCTGCTTGTGAGAAGGGTACAAGAATCTGCACCTTTTTAACTCTGACGGGCAGGTTTTCTTCGATTGCTCTGAGAAGTTTTTCTATACCTTCGCCTGTGACTGCACTAATACGCACACTTGTACCAAGGTCGATTTCTTCCAATGGAGCAGTGAGCAGGTCACATTTGTTCAGTACGTTGATGATGGGGGTGTCTCCACAACCAAGCTCTTTTAAGAGGTCACAGGTAACGCTTAGATGAAGCTGAGCCTCTTCGGAGCTGATATCACAAACATTTAAGATAATATCTGCCCGGGCGGCTTCCTCCAAGGTGGATTTGAAAGCTTCCACAAGGTGGTGGGGCAGACGTCTTACAAAACCTACGGTGTCAATCAGCATAACGGTGACGCCTTCGGGAAGTTTCAAAGAACGGGAGGTAGGGTCTAGGGTTGCAAAGAGTTTATCCTCGGCAAGCACTCCTGCTTCGGTGAGATAATTCATAAGTGTGGATTTGCCTGCGTTGGTGTAGCCAACAATAGCAACGGTTATAACTGAGTTTTTCTCGCGTCTGCGTCTTAGCTCCGCTCTGTGGTTTTCCACATCTTTGAGCTGAGCTTTTACGGTTTCCATTCTTCGTCTGATGTGACGCTTGTCGGTTTCAAGTTTGGTTTCACCGGGACCTCGTGTGCCGATACCGCCGCCAAGACGGGAAAGTGCAAGACCTTTGCCTGTAAGTCGCGGCAGAGAATATTTGAGCTGTGCAAGCTCAACCTGAAGCTTGCCTTCTTTGCTTCTTGCACGCTGAGAAAAAATATCCAGAATCAGAGTTGTGCGGTCTACCACACGCACATCGGTTTCTCTCTCGATATTACGGATTTGTGTGGGAGTAAGTTCGCAGTCAAATATGATTATGTCGATTTCTTCTGCTTCACAGTATTCTTTTATCTCAATGAGTTTTCCCGAGCCTACACAGGTGGCGGTGTCTGCCCGCTCCAGCTTCTGGCTTATAGAAGCAACAGGCTCAGCACCTGCACTTTCAACAAGCTCAAAAAGTTCGCTTAGGGAGCTTTCTGCATCAAAGTCGCCTGTATCTACGGATACAAGCAAGGCTCTGTCGATTTTTTCCTGAGTTTCTATAAGTTCCATAATTACCTCGGTTAGTTTGATTGTAGGAATTAGGCATTAATATTAAAATTATAATATATCCTTGTTTATTTGTAAACATTTATGGTTGAAATTATCCCTTTGTGTGCTATAATCTTTATGTGATATTTCAGGAAAAGCGGTGAAATTTTATGAAATTGAAACGAGCTGTTGCAATTAACGACATATCCTGCATAGGAAAATGCTCTCTGACAGTAGCTTTGCCTATTATTTCTGCTCTCGGCATAGAGTGTGCGGTGTTGCCTACTGCGGTGTTGTCTGCACATACTGCATTTGAGGGATTTACCTTCTGTGATTTGACAAGTCAGATGAAGCCTGTGGCTGAGCATTGGAGTAAACGTGGGGAAGAGTTTGATACCATTTACTCGGGGTATCTTGGTTCTCTTACGCAAATTGAGCTTGTGGCAGATTTCATAAAGACTTTCAAAGGCGAAGACACAAAAGTGATTGTTGACCCGGTACTTGGAGACCACGGCAGGCTGTATGCAAATTTCACCGATGAATTTCCAAAGGAAATGAGAAAGCTCTGCAAAATGGCAGATGTGATTACGCCTAATCTTACAGAAGCTTCTTTGCTTCTTTCAAGAGAGTATGCGGGCGAAGGCTATACAGAGGAATACATTAAGGAGCTTCTGTGTGAACTTGCAAACTTGGGCTCGAAAAAAATTGTCCTTACAGGTGTAAGCTTTGATGAGAAGCGTCTGGGTGTAGCGTGTTATGATTGCGAAAAAGGCGAATACAGCTATTATCCCGGGGAGAAAATAGAGAGTATGTTCCATGGCACGGGAGATGTGTGGGCAAGTACTTTTGCAGGAGCGTACACCAAGGGCTATGAGTTTACAAAAGCGGCACAGCTGGCAACAGATTTCACAGTCAAGTGTATCAAGGCTACCCTTGACGATAAGGAGAGCCATTGGTACGGAGTTAAGTTTGAACTTTGTCTTAAGGATTTGATGTGAGAGTGTAAGATGATTTTCTGCTGCTTTCGCTTTGCCTTGTTAAAATTACAATAATTGTTTCTGAAGGTGTGGAATATTTGCTTATTTCACACCTTTACTTTGTTTCTGACACGGTTTTTGTTATAAAACACTTGATGTATACCGGGAGTTTGTGTTATAATTACTTGATTATATTTTTGTTTAGGGGATGTATTAAGTGGACCTTAAAAGAATAGTTATCAAGGTGGGTACTTCCACCCTTACATATGAAAACGGAAAGGCTAATCTGCGACGTATTGACAAGCTCTGTAAGGTGCTGTCTGACCTGCACAACCAGGGTAGAGAGATTATACTTGTTTCCTCAGGTGCTATCGGTGTGGGAATGGGCAAAACAGGGCTTCCCCAAAAGCCTGACTCAACTCCTGAGAAGCAGGCACTTGCCGCAATCGGACAGTGCGAGCTTATGTTTATGTACGATAAGCTTTTCGGTGAGTACAACAATATGGTTGCGCAGGTGCTTCTTACCCGTGATGCGGTGGATTCTGAGCACAGAAAAGAGAATGTACTCAATACCTTCAATACCCTGCTTTCTATGGATATTATCCCCATTGTAAATGAAAATGACACCGTTGCAATTGATGAGCTTGAAGGCCACAACTTCGGCGATAATGATATGCTTTCTGCTATTGTTGCAAAGCTTGTGTCTGCAGATGCTCTTGTGATTCTCACTGATATTGACGGTCTCTATGACTCTGACCCCAGAAAAAACAAGGATGCAAAACGCATTGAGAGAGTAGAGAAGATTACTGAGGAAATTGAGAATATGGCAGGCGGTTCAGGCTCTAACCGAGGCACAGGCGGAATGACCACTAAACTTCAGGCGGCAAAGTATGTGACAAAGGCGGGCATTGACTGCTTTGTTGTATGCGGTGATGACCCACAGCGTATTTACGATGTTGCAGACGGTAAATCTGTGGGCACACGTTTTTGTGCAAATTGATTTGTTTCTAAAAGGAGATTTTTGTTATGACTATAGTTGAGATGGGAAAAAGAGCAAAGGAAGCTTCCAGAGTTCTGCTCACAGCAGACAGTTCCCTTAAAACCAAGGCTTTGCTTGCTTTGGCAGACGCTTTGGTGGCTAATTGTGATTATATCCTTACTGAAAACGAAAAGGACTTAAAAGCGGGCAGAGAAGCAGGAATGAGCAATTCGCTTCTTGACAGACTGGCTCTTTCAGAGGCTCGTGTGTCCTCTATGGCAGAGGGTGCTCGTCAGGTAGCATCTTTTTGTGACCCTGTAGGTGCGGTGCTTTCGGGCAGTGTTATGCCTAACGGACTTGAGGTTACAAAGGTGAGAGTTCCTCTGGGTGTAATCGGTATTATCTACGAGGCTCGTCCCAACGTTACCGCTGATGCGGCGGCTCTGTGCCTTAAATCGGGCAATGCCGTTATTCTTCGCGGCGGTAAGGAAGCAATCAACTCAAATATGGCAATTGCAAAGGTTATGAGAGAGGCTGTTGAGAGTGCAGGTCTTCCCAAAGACTCAATTCAGCTTATTGAGGATACCACACGCCAGAGTTCAATAGAGCTTATGGGACTTACCGAGTATCTTGATGTGCTTATTCCCAGAGGCGGAGCAGGTCTTATCAAGGCAACTGTTGAGAATGCAAAGGTGCCTGTTATTGAAACAGGTACAGGTAACTGCCACGTTTATGTTGACGAATTTGCTGATTTGCAGATGGCAACTAATATTGTTTTCAATGCAAAAACCTCCCGTCCCTCAGTTTGCAACGCTATTGAAACCGTGCTTGTTCACAAGGCTGTGGCAGAAAAATTCCTGCCTTTGATGAAGTGTGAACTTGACAAGATGAACGTGGAAATCCGCGGTTGCGAAGAAACACAGAAGATTTTAGGCGGCTGTGTTGTGCCTGCAACACAGGAAGATTACTACAAGGAATTCCTTGATTACATATTGGCTGTGAAGGTTGTGTCTTCTATTGACGAAGCTATAGCTCATATTGCAGAGCACTCTACAGGTCACAGCGAATGCATTGTTACAGAAAGTTACTCTAATTCCAACAAGTTTACTGCTACAGTAGATGCCGCCGCAGTTTATGTTAACGCTTCTACCCGCTTTACCGATGGCGGTGAGTTCGGACTTGGTGCAGAGATTGGCATTTCAACACAAAAACTTCACGCCAGAGGTCCGATGGGTATCAACGAACTTACCAGCATGAAGTTTATTGTTAAGGGTTCAGGTCAGATAAGATAACCTGAATTTATTAAATAATCAGATATAAAAGTGCCAGCGTCAGAGAGGGGTCCTGAGATTCCTCACTGGACAGTATGAGTATAAGGGCAAGGATTAAAAGCTTCTCTTTATCCTCAAATATGTTTGACAGCATATTACCCTCATTGTGACAGATTTGAGCAGGGACTTTCTCTGCTTCACGGCAAGGAGGGGCCTCTCTTTCAGCCTCAGTTTTTTTGGAGTTTTGGTGTAGCACAGGGTTTTGGCGGTTTTGTTCAGACCTGGAGTTGCCCGAGGGGTTTGACCGTTGCATCTGACTTGCACGCCTGAGTGCTTCATATTCGATTGAATCCATATAATCACTCCTTGGTGTTCTCTGCTTGTGAGGATTATAAAATACCTGTGCTTCTGAGTTTTGGCAGAAGCTTCATAACTTTCAGCATCTTGCCTGCATCGTCAAGGCGTTTTCTTCTCATAGGTGAGAGAAAAGGACGCAGGGAATTAAGAAGAACAGAGGTTTCGTCTTCCTCGGAAAAGCTTGACAGTAAAGGCATAAGACGTGTCACAGAGGACAGCATTTCGGGTGAAAGTGTGCCTAATACAGAAGAAGACTGATTTGTATTGCTTTGACTGTTGCCTGCAATGAGAGCGGCAAGAGATGAAAGGTCAGGCGTGGTTGCTTGTGTTTTCTGAGGCTGAGTGTTTGCGGTGTTATCGGCATCTGTTGAAAGTCCCAGCTCCTTTCCTAAGGAGCGGATTTTGCTCATAGCCTCCGGGTCTGAAAGCACAGAGCCTAAAAGCTCCCCAAGATTATCCATTGGAGCTTAACATCCTTATGAGCTTTTGCACCTGGGGATTCTCCATAATTGCACGGGTCTTCTCAGGATTTGACAGGATTTCTCTGAGTTTTTTCTGCTGTGCCTCTGACAGGTTTTTTGTAAGAGCATCAAGGTTGCCTGCTTGTGCAGAAGCCTTTATTTCTTCAGGTGATTTTCCAAGTTTGCCTGAAAGTTCAGATAAAAACTCTTTTTGCATATTGTTTTCCATAGATAACACCTCACTCTACTATTATGTTTGTCATTTATATATTATGACAGAAAGGCGATTATGCGAATTTTAGTTACCTCGGATTCCCATTCAATGTATGATAGATTGCGACGTGTTGTTATGAAGCACCCTGAGGCAGAGGTTATTGTTTTCTGCGGTGACGGTGCAGATGATATTGCTGAGATTAAAAGGGAATTCCCCGATAAAATGATTATAGCTGTAAGGGGTAACTGTGATTTTTGCTGTGAAAATCCAAATATCGAAACAATCACTCTGGAGGGCAAAAAACTGTTTGTTACTCACGGACATATATACGGCGTAAAGTCAGGCCTTTATAAGCTGTCTCTTGCTGCAAGAGAAGTTGGGGCGGACGTTGTTTTGTTCGGTCATACTCATCAGAGTACAGAAATCTATGATGACGGACTGTACATCTTTAATCCCGGCAGTGTTTCAGGTTATGAAGGTACGTACGGACTTGTGGATATTACCCCCAAGGGTATTATGACAAATGTAGTGAAGATAAGGTTGTGAGGGAATTTATAAGGCTGCGTGTTAACCATCTTAGAATTTTCCTGTAGCAAATTTCAGCTTTTTATGATACAATCAATTTACATAAGAAAATGGCAGGTGAGGTTTGGTGAATTTTTCAGGATTTGAATGCAGTGATGCACTAAAAAATCAACTTGACGCAATGGAAAAAAGCCGCAGAATGCCTCACGCTATTCTTATAACAGGCGGGTCTGATACAACCCGCAGAGAACTTTCCTTACTTTTGTGTACCTGGGCGGTTTGCACCGATGAAGGTGAAAAACCTTGTATGGAGTGTTCTCATTGTAAAAAAGCCGCTTCAAAAAATCACATAGATGTTTACTTTGCCAAGGGCACAGGCAAGACAGACACAATTGCTGTTGAAGAAATAAGAAATATTACAAAAGATACAGCTCTTGCCCCGAATGAAGCCGGAAGAAAGGTTTATGTACTTTCTGATGCGGATAAACGTATGGGTAAAGAGTCTATGAATGCTTTTCTGAAAACTCTGGAAGAGCCGTCGCAGGATATAATTTTTATTCTCACAGCTGAGAATGTAAAAGCTGTCCCTCAGACCATACTCTCCCGCTGTGCAACTCTTACTCTTGAAAGCCACTTTGAAAGTTCAGAAGAAATTAAAGAGGCGGTGAAGGAGATTACAGAGGGTTTGGTGGCGGCTTCGGAGCTGGTGCTCTTAAAGGCTTTAGCAAATCTTTCTTCCCGTCAGCAGTCCTTGGATATACTCACGCTTTTGCGTCTGGTGTTGGTGGATGCTCTGAGTTTGAGTGTAGGCTCTGATGCTTTGAGCGAAAAAGAAACTGCACAGATACTTGCAAAGAAACTTACAAAATCCAAGCTTATAAGGCTCATTGATGTAACAAGTGATGCCATTAACAAAATAAACCGCAACGTAAGCCTTGTGCTGATTTCTACCTGGCTTTGCGGAGAATACAGGAGGATAACATGGCAGATGTAGTAGGCGTCCGCTTCAAAGAAGTGGGCAAGATATATTATTTTGCTCCCGGTGAGGAGCTTTTTGAGGTAGGGGACAAGGTAATTGTTGAAACTGCCAGAGGTGTTGAGTGCGGTACTGTTGCCGCAGGCAATAAGGCAGTTCCCGACGAGGAAATTGTGCATCCTCTCAAAAGTATTATCCGCAAGGCAACAGAGGCAGACCTGAAAAAGGTAGAAGCAAACAAGCTTCTGGAGAAAAAAGCCTTTGATATTGCTATGAAGAAAATTGAAAGCCACGGACTTGATATGAAGCTTGTAAACGTAGAGTATACCTTTGACGCGAGCAAGGTGCTTTTTTACTTTACTGCTGACGGCAGAGTGGATTTCAGAGCACTTGTAAAGGATTTGGCTTCTGTTTTCAAAACAAGAATTGAGCTGCGACAGATTGGTGTCCGCGACGAGGCAAAGATGCTGGGCGGACTTGGTGTTTGCGGCAAGCAGTTCTGTTGCTCAAGCTTTATGGGTGAGTTTGCACCTGTTTCCATTAAAATGGCTAAGGAACAGGGACTTTCACTTTCTCCTGTGAAGATTTCCGGCACCTGCGGCAGACTTATGTGTTGTCTTAAATATGAGCAGGATGCATATACTGATTTGCTCAGGAATACTCCTAAGTATGGAGCTATTGTAAAAACTCCCCAGGGCAAGGGAACCGTTGTTGAGGTAAGCCTGCTCACAGGTACCTTAAAGGTAAAGATGGATAACACCCCGCCTGAGGCAGCTCCCCAGTCTTTCAAGGTGAAGGACGTTAAAGTTATTAAGGACGGAACCATCCGTGTGGATAAAAAAGAACTGGCAGAGCTTAAGGACTTAGAGTGATATTGATTAAAGGGTACGCTTTCCTGTCAGGATTTTTGAAAAATTACAGGGAATTTCAGAAAAATGCGACAAAATAATTGCTTTTTCTGAAAAGTGTGCTACAATTATAAAAGAAATTTATTAAGGAGGTGCCTTTTCATGGCATATGTTATCAATGATGAATGCATTTCCTGCGGTGCATGTGTAGATGAGTGCCCCTGTGGTGCTATCTCTGAGGGCGACAGCAAGTATGTTATCGATGCAGACCTCTGCGCAGATTGCGGTGCTTGTGCTGATGCTTGTCCCGTAGGTGCTCCCAACGAGGAGTAATTCTCTTAATGAGGAATGTAACTGCACCCCGCAGGCTACGATTTGCCTGTACGGGGTGCTGTTCTTCTATATAGGATATTTTTAAGAAGTAGGTGGTTGCCTTGCTTAAAGAAAAAGAACATTTTGAACCCTTGGGCAACGGAGTAGAGATTATTGTAAGCCGTGATTTTCACTTTACAACAGATACAATACTCCTTGCACACTTTGCAAATCACAGAAGACGTGATAAGGCGGTGGACCTCTGCACAGGTTGCGGTACCATTCCTATGCTGTGGATGAGAAAGGATGCTCCTTGTGAGGTTTACGGTGTGGAAATATTCGAAGAAGGTGCTGATATGTTCAAAAGAAGTGTTGAACATAACGGCGTTTCACACGTTGTAAAGCCTGTGTGTGCAGATATAAAGGAACTCAAAGGAGTACTGCCCTTCGGTTACTTTGATTTGGTGAGCTGCAACCCTCCCTACAAGCTCTCGGGCGGCGGAATTGAAAGTGAGGAGCATCACGAACTTGTAGCAAGGCATGAGAATATGTGTAATCTGGAAGATGTTATTGCTACTGGTGCAAAGCTGCTGCAGTTTTCGGGCAGACTGTGCATTTGTCAGCGTCCCGAGCGTCTTACGGATGCCATGGAGCTGATGCGTAAATACGACGTGGAACCCAAAAGGCTCAGACTTGTTCAGGGAAAGGCTCACAAAGCTCCCAAACTCTTTTTGCTTGAAGGCAGAAAGGGTGCCCAGAAAGGTAACCTTGTGGTGCTTCCTGCTCTGATTGTTGAGGAAGAAGCAGGAGGGTTTACACAGGAGATGGACGAAATCTACGGCACATATAAGGACGGTGCTAAGAGTAAATGAGTATGGTAAATAAAGGAATTTTATATGTGGTGGGCACACCTATCGGCAATTTGTCTGACCTTACTCCCAGAGCGGCAGAGACTTTAGAAAAAGTGGATTTTATTGCCGCGGAGGATACAAGAGTAACCGTAAAGCTTCTCAATCATCTGGGTATTAAGAAGCCTATGGTAAGCTACTTTGAGCATAATAAGCAGTTTAAGGGTGAGATGATTTGTAATCGTATTCTTGAGGGTGAGAGCTGTGCTGTTGTGACTGATGCAGGTATGCCCTGTATCTCTGACCCTGGTGAGGAGCTTATCAGACAGTGTGCAGGGTTTGGAATAAAGACTGAAGTTGTTCCCGGTCCGTCGGCAGTGATATCCGCTCTTTGTGTTTCCGGTCTTGCAACGGGCAGGTTTACCTTTGAGGGATTTCTCTCGGTGAACAAAAAGAGCAGACGCGAGCATCTTCTCTCTCTTGTAAATGAGCAGAGAACGATGATTTTTTATGAGGCACCTCATAAGCTTGCAAACACCCTAAAGGATTTTTACGATACCTTCGGAGAGCGAAAGCTTACCATTGCAAGGGAGCTTACAAAACTTCACGAGGAAATTATCAGAACCACCACAAAGGAAGCTTTTGAGAGGTTTTCTGACGGTTCACTCAAGGGTGAAATGGTGCTGGTGCTGGAGGGTGCAACAGAGGTAAAGGAAGAAGAGTATACCCTTTCTGATGCAGTAAGTCTTGCAAGGAAACTTATTGAAGAAGGCACAAAGGCATCGGATGCTGCAAAGGAAGCGGCAAAGATTACAGGATACAAAAAGAACGAGATTTACAGGGAATTGGTATAAATGGATTACAGTGAAGCTTTACATAGAATTGAAGCTTTGAGACAGTTCGGTTCTCAGCCGGGGCTTTTGAGAGTAAAAAAACTTCTTAACCTTTTGGGTAATCCTCAGGACAAGCTTTCTTTTGTGCATGTGGCAGGAACAAACGGCAAGGGCTCTGTGTGTTCTGCTTTGTCCTGTGTGCTGAGTTCTTCAGGTTACACTACGGGACTTTTTACATCCCCCTATATTACATGCCTCAGAGAACAGATACGGGTTAAAAACGCTATTATATCAGAAAAGGAGTTTTCTGACCTTTGTGAATATGTCTTTTCTCTTGTTGATGAGCTTTTTTCAGAGGGCGTGATTATTACCGAGTTTGAGTTTACTATGGCACTTGCCTTTGAGTATTTTTACCGCAAAGGCTGTGACGTGGTGGTGCTGGAGGTAGGAATGGGCGGACTTTATGACAGCACAAATGTGATTGAGGCTCCCTTGTGTGCGGTGCTTACACCCATAAGCCTTGACCATACAGGAATGCTTGGTAATACGCTTGAAAGTATTGCTTGTCACAAGTGTGGTATCATCAAGGCAGGCACAACCGTAGTTTCATCAAATAAAGTGCCGCAGGTGAGAAAGGTTATTGAGGATACCTGCTTTGAAAAATCAGTGCCTGTGAAGTTTTGCGATGCAAAGCTTTCGGTTACAGGCAGAAGCCTTGACGGCACGAAAGTGATTTATAAGGGAGAAAAAATGTGCCTGCCTCTTTTGGGTGAGCATCAGGTAGAGAATATAAGCCTTGCTTTAAGTGTTTTGGAGGAACTTGCCTTAAAAGGTTTTGACAGAATTACACTTAACAGCATCAGAGAAGGCATTGAACAGATTAAGCATCCTGCTCGGTTTGAGGTAATACACAAAAATCCTTTGGTTATTATTGACGGTGCTCACAATCCGGAAGGAATGAAAACTTTTTCCGATACAGTGAGAAGTCTTGTGCCTGAGAAAAAAGGAATACTCCTGCTTGGTATGCTCAGGGACAAGGACGTGGATGCATCCTTGGAATATATAAAGGATTTGTTTTTTGAAGTTTACACTGTTACAATCAATAATCCCAGAACAATGACCGCTTCTGAGCTTGAGAGTAAGTGCAGAGGGTATTTTGATTGTGTCAGTGCGTGTGAAAGCACAGAGGGAGCGTTCGACAAGGCTTTTGACAGAGCACAAAAAAACAACACACACCTGTGTGTGTGCGGTTCTCTTTATCTTGCATCTCAAATCCGACCGTATATCCTTAAAGTTTTAACACAAGGAAATTTTACGACAACTGAATAATACAGAAAAATTTGCCAACACTTAATATAATTTAGGTGTTGGCATTTTGTTTGCTTTTAAGGATGTGAAAACATGGTTGAAATTGAAAACGAAAATGGTACTTTGACGGTGAAACTCAAAGGAGATATTGACCACCACCGCTGTGCTGACATAAGAAAAAAGATTGATGCCCGAGCTGACAGCGAAAGACCAAAGCTGTTAATCCTTGATTTTTCCTGTGTACAGTTTATGGATTCGTCGGGAGTTGGACTTGTTATGGGCAGATACAGGCAGATGTCACTTCTGGGCGGTAAGCTCAGAGTAATAAATGTAAACGAAAATATCCTGAGGGTGTTTAGACTTTCGGGACTGGAAAGTTTGGGGGTAATTGAGTGAATATTGTAAATGAAATGAACTTAAACTTTGAGGCAAAGAGTATTAATGAGAGCTTTGCACGCTCTGCGGTGTCTTCTTTTGTGCTGAGTTTAGACCCTACTATTGCAGAACTTTCGGATATAAAAACTGCTGTGAGTGAGGCTGTTACAAACTGCATAGTTCACGCTTACGGATATTCGGGCGGTACAATCTACATAAATGCAAAAATTACGCACACAGGCAAAGTGGTTATAAAAATCCGAGATAAAGGCTGTGGCATACCCGATGTAAAAAAGGCAATGGAACCGCTTTTTACTACAGGCGGTGAGGAGCGTGCAGGTTTAGGCTTTGCGGTTATGCAGAGTTTTATGGATAAGGTGAGCGTCCGTTCAACACCTTCGAAGGGTACAACAGTCACTATGGAAAAAGCAATTATCAGATGCACAAAAAATGAAAGACCGCAGTAAGCTTATTGAGGAGAACACAGGTCTTGTTCATGCCTGTGCACGCAAGTTTTTGGGCAGAGGTGCGGAGTATGACGACCTTTACTCCTGCGGGTGTGTAGGTCTTGTGAAGGCGGCTGACAACTTTGACGAGAGCTTGGGGTACAGGTTTTCTACCTACGCTGTACCTGTAATCCTAGGTGAAATCAAGCGGTATTTTCGTGATTCGGGAAGTCTTAAGATGAGCAGAAGCCTCAAAGAACAAAGCCTTAAAGCTCAGAGATTCTGCACAAAATACGAGCAGGATTTCGGTGTTTCACCCACTGTTTCTCAGGTTGCAGAAGCGCTTGGAATTCCTTTGTCGGAGGCTTCGCAGGTGATGTGTGCATCGGCACTTCCTTTATCTCTTTCTTACTATGAAAGTGAGGAAGAAGGCAGAGAGCTTCAGATAGCAGTAGACTCCGAAGAAGAAAGCCTTACGGAAAAAATGACATTGTACGATGTGCTTGAAACCCTCAGCACACAGGACAGAGAACTGATTAATCTTAGGTATTTCAAAAGCAAAACCCAGTCGGATACTGCACAGGCTTTGGGAATGACTCAGGTGCAGGTAAGCCGACGGGAGAAGAAAATACTTGCAACTTTAAGAGAAAAAATGACATAGCAATAAGACAAAAAATAAAGCCTGAGTACTAAAAAGTACGCAGGCTTTTGTGTTGTTTATTAGTTTGTTTTTTCTGCTTTTTCTACTGTAACCTCAGGATTTTTGCCAAGGGCTTTATTTATTGCTGTGCAGATGAAGTAGTAGATAGGAATCAGCAGGAATACTACCCATGTGGGATGCCAGATGCCACAGAAAAGACCAACAGCACAGTACACAATAGCTGTAAGCACAGGGAAAGCGAAGTGCTGAGCGTCCTTTTTTCTGATTGCATCCACAAGAGAGTAATAAAGAGGAACTGTAAGGAATGAAAGCCAGGCTGTGGTCCATCCGCCGTATACGCCGCTGAATCCCCAGAACAGGAAAATAGCGGTAACGATAATAGGATAGGGTACATACAACAAAGCGTTAATCCAAGGGGCGGTATCACTGTGATAACTTGTGTTGCGTGAAGGATCGTCTACGTGAATTTCACCTGAGCCAATGTGTACGCGGGTCCCGTCTGCTGAGTTTACATGGATTCCGTTTCTGAAACTGATGTCTACCTTGTCGCCGTTTTCTGCATTGACGTGGATTCCGCCTTTGAAACTGACTGAATCCTTGGCTTTGGGTGCGCCCTCTGATGCACAGGATGTGTCTTCTTTTGCAGTAGTTGTTTCTTCCTCGGTTTTTACGTTGAGAAGTTCGTCCAATGATACACCGTATACACGTGCGAGTGTAATAAGGTTATCTGTGTCGGGGGATGCTTCTGCGCGTTCCCACTTAGATATTGCCTGACGGCTTACGCCGATTTTTTCGGCTAATTCCTCCTGAGAAAGACCTGAACTCTTTCTGTGCTGAAGAAGTCTGTTTGCTGTTTCGATGTTCATAATTACCTCCGAAAACCATTGTTGTTTGTTTTTTTGTTGTGGTTTCATTATATCCGCAACCGATAAAAAACACTATACATTCTGGTTTTCATCCCCGCAACTACAGGTTGCGGAACTTTGAAAAGCCCATAAATACTGGATTTTAGATATCAAGTCCTTTTGTGGTTTTGAAGAAATCTTCAAGGTGAGAGAGGATAACCTCGCATCCGCCCTCTCTGTTACTCTCAATATTGAGAGGCATAATGGGGTCGTGAACAGAAAGACGTAAAAGGAACCAACCGTCGCCCATATCCTCGGAGAAGGAAACGCGTACACCTTCACGGTTGTCGGGAGCAATTTTCCAACCGTCGTGCTTTTCTGCGAACTTCAGAAGTTCTGCGATTACCCTTTCACCGCAGGCACGGAAGTCATCTTCTAAAATCTTTATGCGGATTTCTTTTTCTTCTTTTGCCTCTTTCAAAGTGCTGATAAGGTCAGAGATTGTCTTGCCCTCTTTTCGGAGCTTGGCGGCCGTGATGATGATTTTTGTGCACAGGTAGGCACCGTCATCGAGGAAGTAGTTTTCCTGCATTGCGGCATGTCCTGAAGTTTCAATAGCAAGGGGACAGGGGATACCCTGTGCGTTTAGCTCGATTGCCTTGTCAATAACGTTCTTATATCCGCGGCGATAGCGGTAGTGCTTACCGCCCAGAGTATCTTCAATGAATTCTTTCAGACCGTCAGAGGTGATGGAATCTGTAACGATTGTGCCGCCTTCACAGCCTTCAAGGGCGATAGCGGATGCAAGTGCCACAAGGCGGTTGCGGTTGATTTCGTTGCCCTTGTCGTCTACAACAGCACCGCGGTCTACGTCTGTGTCGAATATAACGCCAAGGTCGGCGCCAGCCTCAACCACAGCTTCGGAGATAGCCTTCATTGCTACAGGGGATTCGGGGTTGGGAACGTGGTTGGGGAACATTCCGTCAGGGTCAAGGTAACGGCTGCCGTTGGTATCTGCACCTAAAACGGCAAGAACCTTGTCTGCATAGAAACCGCCGACACCGTTTCCGGCGTCAACACAAATTCTGAAGCCTTCGAGGGGCTTATCGTAATTCTCAGCATTTACACCTTTTTTGATAATGTCACACAGGTGCTCTGCGTACTGTGTCATATAATCAACGTTCTGAATAACTCCGCCATCTGCTTCTTCGGGGAAGTTTTTGTCAGATGCATTTGTAAGGATAACGGTAATATCAGAGCCTTCAAGTCCGCCTGAACGGGTGAAGAACTTCAGACCGTTTCTGTTAAAGGGATGGTGGCTTGCAGTAATCTGCACAGCACCGTCGCAGCCTAAATCCACTGTGGTCATAAACATAGAGGGAGTGGAAGCAAGATTGCAGTAAATAACCTTTACGCCAAAGGATGAGAGAGTTTCAGTTACAACCTTGGCAATTCTCTCGCCTGAGATTCTGCTGTCACGTCCGACAGAAACAGTAAGCTCAGATGCTTTCTTGTCTGTTTTATCCATAAGCCAACGGCAGAAGCCGCTTGCCATATCGGCAACAGCTTCGTTTGTCATATTGAGAGGCTCGCCCTCTACTCCTTCGCTTGCAACACCGCGGATGTCGGTACCGCTTTTGAACTGTTTATAAAAGTCATTAAGCATAATAATTTCCTCCGTATTTTTGTGTACAAGCCTATTATACATTAAATTTTACGGCTTCACAACCATATTTTTGAGGTGATTTTTATGAAGAAAAGGCAAAAATCGAAAATTTGGTGATTTTATTAAAAACTTTAGATAGGGCGATAATTTTTCGGTAAAAAGTAACCATTGTCAAGAAAAAGGAATGGTCGCAAAAGGTTAAGAGTTGTGCAAAGGATACAAAAATAACGGCAATAAATAGGTAACTATTTTCTGTAAAATAGCATATTGCACAACTAAAAATACAATTTGTTGTTGACAATCACGAAAAAATGAATATAATGAAGTTGTCAGGTTAAAAGTCCACCTGATTACCGACATACACAATCTCAAAAAAACAGTCGGTATTTAATGAACATGCCAAATGGTAAATGGCAGCACGAAAATTTTATACTTATAAAAGGAGGAAACAGTATGACTACAGTCATCAGTTTGCACAACATCGACGTTGATAAGTTCCTCACCGTGCTTGACACTTGCAAGGGCAATGTATATCTTGTAACCCGTGAGGGAGATCACCTCAACCTTAAAAGCAAGCTTTGTCAGCTCATCGGCTTAACACAGCTGATTGAGGGCGGTAAAATCACCGAAGCTTATATCCTCTGTGACAATCAGGAGGACGAAAGCAAGTTGTTCAGATTCGGTCTGTACGGTGAAGTTGAAACAAAGACTGCGTAATTTAGCTTATCAGACGATAGATTCGTTTCACGTTGATTTCAAAAAACCTTAAAGCAAAGGCACCGCTTGACGTAAGTCAGGCGGTGTTTTTGTTTATAGGAAGTGCCGAGCGTACGAGGCATGACAGTGAGGTGCCGAGGCTCGCAGCCCTATTCTGCTTTTACGTATTGCAATGGATAATGATTTAGAGTATAATCAATAGTTGTGTAAAGCACTTCTATGTCAGTTCGCAAAATCCTGACAAAGGCGAAAGCCTTGAATCAAAACTACGGAGGAAACAAGAATGAAAACAAATCAGAAGTCTGCAACCTTGTATATGGTGCAGGCGGCAATTATTGCGGCTTTGTACGTTGCAATAAACTATGCTCAGGAGCTGGTATTGCCATCTTCATCAATAGGACCTGTGCAGTTTCGCGTGAGCGAGGTGCTGTGCACTTTGGCGGTGTTTACCCCGGCGGCAATCCCCGGACTGACAATAGGATGCCTTTTGTCAAACATTGTGGCGGTGGGTGTGTTGCCTCTTGATATGGTGCTGGGCACTATGGCAACCTTTTTTGCGGCTTTGTGTGCGTACAATCTCAAAAGCCTAAAAATCTTTTCGGTGCCTTTTTTGTCCCTTTTTATGCCTGTTGTTTTTAACGCTGTTATAATCGGACTGGAGCTTGAAATTTTTTATATTGAAGGGGCATTTACCTTTACAGGCTTTCTTTTGCAGGCAGGCTTTGTGGCATTGGGAGAATTCGGAGTGTGCATTGTGCTTGGTGTGCCTCTTTACTTTGTGTTGAGGAAGTTGCCCTTGTTTTCGCAATGAATATTTCTTTGATAATCGTTTTGAAAAAACTAAACGCTATGGTTACCAAGTGTGTAGCCATAGCGTTTGTTTTGTTATTCAAAATTGAACTCGTCTTTCCATTTGTCTTTGAACATTTCAAAGAGAGTGGAGAGGAGCTCTTCGTCTTCGATACCTTCGAAGGATTCGGTTTCGTCATCGATAGATGTGATTTTGAGGATTACTACCTCGTCGCCGTCTTCTTCATTTGCAGGGAGGAGATAGAGGTATTCAACGCCCTCGTACTCGATTACGTCAAGATACTCAAACTCAACCTCGTTGCCTAAATCATCCTCAAGAACGATGATACTTGCTTCTTCCTCTTCGGGAACGTTGTTTTTAATCTCGTCTGCCATATTATGACCTCCTTTTGGTGTTTTCGGTTGATTGAGCCTCCCTTTACACAAGGGAGGCTTTGGTTTGCCTTTAATTATTAATACTGTTTGCCCCAGTATACCATATGCTTGGCAGGCTTGCCGCAGCACACGCATACGTCAGAGAGGTTTTCCTCCTCAAAGGGGATGCAACGGCTCTTAACACCGCCTGTTTCTTCTTTGATTTTTTCCTCACACTCTGTGCATCCGCACCACATTGCCTTGATGAATCCGGGAGTTTCCTTAGCTGTTGTGAGGAATTCGTCATAGGTGCGTGCTTCGAAGGTTTTAGCCTTCATATTCTCAAGTGCACGGTTATACATAGCATCGTGAATAGTATCCAGAAGCTTTGCGATTTCTTCCTGCAGGTTATCAAGAGATACGAAAATCTTCTCTCTTGTGTCACGGCGTACAAGAACGCACTGGTTGTTTTCGATATCTTTGGGGCCAAGCTCAAGACGAAGGGGAACACCCTGCATTTCGTACTGAGAGAACTTCCAGCCGGGAGAGTTGTCAGATGCATCCAGCTTAACTCTGAACTGCTTCTTGAGTGAGTCTGCAACCTCCTGTGCTTTGTCAAGGACGCCTGCCTTGTGCATAGCGATAGGAACGATTGCAAGCTGAATGGGAGCAACTCTTGGGGGGAGGATAAGACCGTCATCGTCACCGTGTACCATAATGATTGCACCAATCATACGGGTTGATACACCCCAGGATGTCTGGTGGGGGAAGTGGAGTTTGTTGTCTCTGCCCTGGTAGGTGATGTCGAAGCTCTCTGCAAAGCCGGTGCCGAAGTAGTGGGTTGTACCGCCCTGAAGAGCAACGCCGTTGTGCATCATAGGCTCGATAGTGTAGGTAGCCTCTGCACCTGCGAATTTTTCCTTCTCGGTTTTTCTGCCCACAACTGCAGGAATAGCCAGTGTCTCGCGGTAGAAGTCCTCATAGACTTTGAGCATCTGGAGTGTTTCTGCTTCTGCTTCTTCCTGTGTTTCGTGCATTGTGTGGCCTTCCTGCCAGAGGAACTCGGAAGTTCTGAGGAAAGGACGGGTTGTCTTTTCCCAACGCACAACGGAGCACCACTGATTGTAGAGCTTGGGAAGGTCGCGGTAGGTATTGATAATCTTTGCGTAATGCTCGCAGAAAAGAGTTTCGGAAGTAGGACGTACACACAGACGCTCTGTGAGTTTCTCGCTGCCGCCTACAGTTACCCATGCACACTCGGGAGCAAAACCCTCAACGTGGTCCTTCTCCTTCTGCAGAAGGCTCTCGGGAATAAACATAGGCATATATACATTTTCGTGGCCTGTTTCTTTGAAGCGTCTGTCAAGATCGCGCTGGATATTTTCCCAGATAGCGTAGCCATAGGGACGGATTACCATACATCCCTTAACGCCGGAGTAGTCAACAAGCTCAGCTTTTTTGACTATGTCGGTATACCATTTTGCAAAATCTTCGTCTCGGCTGGTGATAGCCTCAACCATTTTTTTATTGTCTGCCATATTAACACCCCTTCAGGATAATAAACATATAAAGTTATTATACATATATATATAGAAATTTTCAAGTGTTTTTGGATTATTTCAGGTTTCATTTATACAAGGAGCGGACAGAGGGCTTCGAGCCTCGACGCTTCTGTGTCACGCCTCATATGCTCTCCGCTGTTCCTTAAAAATGCTCACAGTCCTCTGATTTGCCTGTACGGATTTTTGAAGAATCAAATCCGTACTATTCGGCAAATCCCTCGTCCCATGGCATTTATAAGGGCTTCGAGCCTCGGCACTTCTAAAAACAAAACCGACTGAGTAGGAAAATACTCAGTCGGTGGTTTTGAAAGATTCAGTTAAACTCGTGCAAAATCAAGCGTTTGCTTCGATGTAAGAAACAAGCTCGCCGAGAGTTCTGATGTTTTCGATTTCCTCGTCGGGAATCTCAACTTCAAACTCGTCTTCGATGGACATGAGCAGGTCCACAACGTCCAGAGAATCTGCACCCAGATCCTCCTGAAGGTCTGTGTCAACTGTGAGAGTATCCTCTTCGATGTCGAACTGTTCTGCAAGAATTGCCTTTACTTTCTCTAAAACCATGATAAAATGCCTCCTGTGGGAATCTTTGTGCTGTCCTTGGTATTGAATTTGACAGCACCGTTTATGCCAAACAAATATTGGAAAAGATATATTTGTTATGCACTATGTTGTAAAATTACTGACTTTTGTCAGTGGATTGTAATTAAGCCTTTTTTGATTTGAAAAGCTTGAATACAAGAGCAGCTAAAACACCGCCTACAAGGGGAGCTGCAATGAACACCCAAACGTTTGCAAGGGCATCGCCGCCTGCGAAAAGTGCGGGGCCGAAGCTTCTTGCGGGGTTAACGGATGTGCCTGTGAAGTGGATGCCGAAGATGTGTACAAGGGTGAGAGTAAGACCGATTACAAGACCTGCAACGTTAGAAAACTCAGGCTTGGAGGTAACTCCCAGAATAACGAATACAAAAACAAAGGTCAGGATAACTTCAATAAGCAGAGAAATCCAGATGTTGCCTTCATAGAGACCGTTTGCACCGTAACCGCAGTCATTTCCCAGGAGAGCACCCAGAGTTGCAGCACCTGCAATAGCACCTGCAAACTGTGCAAGGATGTATCCGATGAAATCCTTGAAAGAAAGTCTGCCGTCAACAAGCATTGCGATTGAAACAGCAGGGTTGATATGACATCCTGAAACATTGCCCACAGAGTAAGCCATGCCCACGATTACAAGACCGAAAGCCAGTGCTGTCATAATGTAAGCTGTGTTGGGGTCAGTAGTGGAACAACCCAGGGCTGCAGCAGTGCCGCAGGCAAAGAGTACGAGAACAAAGGTGCCGATGAACTCAGCGATATACTTTTTGATACTTTCCACGTGGAATCAACCTTTCTGATATTAAATTTTTTGGTTAGTTACCTAACACTAAAAACATATTATTGGTAAATGGCATTAATGTCAATAGTTTTTTGAAAAATAGACAATTTTGTAACTAACTGGAGAGCCTGTGCTCAAAACAGCAAACAGCCTTGAAAGGAAAACAGCCACCCTGTGAAGAGTGGCTGTGGTGATTTGAGAAAGCTTTCACAGAGGTTTTGAAAAACATTTTACAATTCCTCCGCTTTGCATACGCTCAGAACCTCCCTTTGCATAAGGGAAGCTTTAATAATTAAACCTCGGGGAAAAACTTATCGTGGAGGATACGCACTGCTTTTTCAGCATACTCCTTGCGGATAAGAACTGAGATTTTGATTTCGCTGGTGGAAATCATGTGGATGTTGATGTTTGCATCGTAGAGAGCCTCGAACATATCGGTAGCAACACCTGCGTGGCTCTCCATACCGGAGCCTACGATGGAAACCTTTGCAACGTTGTCGTTCATAGAGATGCTTACGCCCTCGTGACGGCTTACAAACTTCTCAGTAAGCAGGTCAACTGCTGCCTGACCGTTGTCTTTGTTAACGGTGAAGGAGATGTCCTTTGTCTTATCTCTGCCGATAGACTGCAGAATGATATCTACGTTGATGTTCTTTGCAGAGAGGATGGAGAACAGCTTGAATGCAAGACCGGGCTCATCGGGAATGTTTGTTACAGAAATGCGGACAATATCGTCATCTTTGGCAACGCCTGAAATAAGTAATTTTTCCATTTTTGTATGCTCCTTTACAATAGTACCTGGTTTGTTGGTAAGGCTTGAAAGAACCTCAAGCTCAATTCCGTATTTTTTAGCAAGCTCAACAGAGCGGTTGTTGAGAACCTGTGCGCCCAGAGTTGCAAGCTCCAGCATTTCATCATAAGAAATCTCGGAAAGCTTCTGTGCGGTGGGAACCTTTCTGGGGTCTGCGGTGTAAACACCCTCAACATCTGTGTAAATCTGGCAGAGGTCTGCGTGCATTGCGGCAGCAATAGCAACTGCGCTTGTGTCAGAACCGCCGCGGCCCAGAGTTGTAACGTCATCGTGTTTGTCGATACCCTGGAAACCTGCTACAACAACAATGTTTTTCTTGGCGATTTCGTTTCTGATTCTTGTGGGGTCTACCTTCTTGATTCTGGCGGATGTGTGGGAAGAGGAGGTTCTGAAGCCTGCCTGCCAGCCAAGGAGAGAGATTGCGGGGCAACCCATACTCTGGATAGCCATTGCGAGCAGAGAAATAGAAATCTGCTCACCTGCTGCAAGGAGCATATCACGCTCACGCTCGGAAGCGTTAGGGTCAATCTCCTTGTACTTTGCAATGAGGTCGTCTGTTGTGTCGCCCTGAGCGGATACAACAACTACTACGTCATTGCCCTTTTTATAGGTTTCGGTTACAATCCTTGCAACATTGCGGACACGGTCTGCGTCTGCAACAGAGGAACCGCCGAATTTCTGTACGATTAAGCTCATTTGTTTCAGTACCTTTCTATATTATAAATTGCCGATTCTGATAGCAGATGCTACCTTGATACCTGCCTGCTCAAGACTTTCCACAGCCTCAAGGATTTTGCCTAATGGAAGTTCCTTGTCTGTTACAAATGCAACCTCTGTTTCGGGTGCACCTGCGCGCTCAAGACGTGTGATGTCTGTGAAAAGAGCCTGTGCTTTATTATATGCGTTTTCAGCATCAGAAGCTTCAAGACGCAGATAAATCCTTGTTAAAGAGTCTTTGTAAGGAGCAATGCAATTCTCCTGAGTATCTGCCCAGAAGAGATATTTGCGGGCTTTTAAGTGCTTGCAGCAGTCAACTGCGTCAGCAACAACAGCAGAAGCTGTGGGGAGTTTGCCTGCGCCTTTGCCGTAGAATACTACGTCACCGGTACAGTCGCCGCGAACCATAATGCCGTTGAATACATCGTTGATGTTTGCAAGCTGGCTTGTGCAGGGAACAAACATAGGTGCAACAACAATATCCATAAGACCTGAATCCAAGCGCTTGCATTTACCGATAAGTTTGATTACGCAGCCTGTGCTTGCTGCATATTCTACGTCTTCAAGGGTGATTTTGGTGATACCCTCTGTATGTACATTGTCGGGATAGATGTGCTTGCCGTAAGCAAGAGAAGCAAGAATACAAATCTTGCGGCAGGCGTCGTGACCCTCAACATCAGCCTCGGGATTACGCTCTGCATAACCTAAATCCTGAGCAAGCTTCAGAGCGTCCTCGAAAGGCATATTCTCGTTAATCATCTTTGTCAGGATAAAGTTTGTTGTGCCGTTTAAGATGCCTGCAATCTCTTGAACCTCATTGGCAACAAGACACTGATGAAGAGGACGGAGAATAGGAATACCGCCGCCAACACTTGCTTCAAACAGGTAGTTTGCGTTGTTGTCCTTTGCAAGCTGGAGCAGTTCTGCTCCGTGGCGTGCAACCAGCTCTTTGTTGGAGGTTACTACGCTTTTGCCCTCTTTAAGGCAACGTTTTGTGAACTCATAGGCAGGATTAATGCCGCCCATAGTTTCGATTACTACACGCACCTCGCGGTCAGAGATGATTTCCTCGAAGTCCTTTGTGAAGCGGTCGCAAAGAGGACTGTCGGGGAATTCCCTTAAATCCAGAATGTGCTTTAAGTAGATTTCCTCACCTATGGATGAGAAAAGTTTCTGTTTATGGGTTGTAAGGATTTCGGCAACGCCTGAACCTACAACACCATGTCCCATTAATGCTACTGAAATCATGTTGTATACCCCTTTATATAGCATTGAAATAATATAGCAATTATATATGTAAAGAGGACGAGAGAGTCCTCTTTTTGTTTTGATAGTCGTTAAGGAAAACGTTATTCCACAGGGTCTGTGGGAATTGTGGTGACATCTGTGGGGATTGTTGGCTCACCCAGGTCGATAGATATTGTGCTGTCAGTCAGAGGAGCGAAGGTTGCACTTGTTGCAGGTGCTGTGGTTTCTTCCTCATCTCCTGAGATGTTTACACCTGCGTGAGAGGTACAGTTGCCCGGCTTGTTGTCGGGTGAGTACCAGCCTGAACGGGTATCTTTGCAGATAGATGTTGCAAGCTTACCTGTGTGAGTACAGTATTCAAGGTATTCAAGATTGTCGTCAATGTCGAATTCCTTATACTCCTTGCCATCAAGATAACGTGACATAACGCTTGAGAAAGTATTTGTGGATACTCTGTAGCCGGGGTCGAGGATTGTCTGGGGGTCATCAAAACCTACCCATACTGCCAGTGTGCAATAGGGGGAACCGCCGCAGAACCAGCTGTCGCGGTCATCGTTGGTGGTACCTGTTTTACCTGCAATCTCCCAGCCGTAAACTCTTGCATTGCCTGCAGTTGTGTGGTAAGAGTAGTCAACGTTATATTTGAGAATTCTGTTCATAATAGAAGCAGTTTCTGAGGAATAAGCCTGTATAGGCATATTGTTGCGGTTATCAAGGAGAATTTTACCGTTTCGGTCGGTTACATAGTAGTAGGTGTAGGGCTCGTAGTGAAGACCGCCGTTGCCGATATAGCTGTAAGCTGCTGCCATTTCACGTACAGTTACACCGCCGTGCATACCGCCCAGAGAGAAAGCACCGATATTGAAGGGGTCGTAATCTGCACTGAGATGTTCAAAGCCTAAGTAGTTTATAGCGTGGTTGTATGCTGATGCAGGACCGCCCATTGTTTCTAGAGCATTGGCGGCACAGCAGTTTGAGGACCATTCGATAGCATCTACCATAAACAGACCGTTCTTGTGGTTTTTACCATACCAGTTATAAGGGCCTTTGTTTCCATCGTCATAAATCCAGGAGTCCAGAGGTTGGTCGGAAACTACGGAAGACCAGTTGAGCTGTCCGTTATCCACAGCTTTGGCATAAGCTACGACAGGCTTTATGGAAGAACCGGGCTGAAGCTCTGACATAGAGGCACGGTCAAAAATAAGATTGCCGTCTTTCTGATTTGATGAACCTACAGTAGCAATGATTCTGCCTTGGTAGTCAATCATAGTCATACCGATTTCCAGGTCGGGGTTGTTTGTTTTATCGATGTTGAGAGCTTCCTCTTCAATTATCTTCTGTGCATCAACATCCATTGCACAGTAGATTTTCAAACCTTCGCTGTAAATCTTGTCAAGAGCGGCAGACTCGCTGATGTTGTAAACCTTTGCCAGGTCGCGGCTCAAATCAAATACCATCTCGTCAAAGTACCAGTTCTGAATGTTGATGGGAGTATCGTCCTCTTCTTCGTCATCGTCAGAGGTATTGAAGGTCATAGTTGCTGATTCAGCCTCAGCTGCAGCGTATTCTTCGTCTGTAAGGTAGCCGTATGCGTGCATAGCAAAGAGCACGTCCTCACGGCGGATTTTGTTGTTTTCAGGATAAATGAGGGGGTCCCACTTAGAGGGGTTCTGGGTGATGCCTGCAATAGCGGCACACTCTGCAACAGAACAATCTGAGATGTCTTTGTCAAAATACATCTGAGCCGCCGCCTGAACACCCTGACATCTTCCGCCGAAGTTTACAACGTTGAGGTAAGCCTCGATTATTTCGTCTTTGGTGTATTCCTTTTCAACCTTCAGAGCCTTGATGATTTCGCGTATTTTACGGTTGATGCTGACTTCGTCATCTTCTGTGAGGTTTTTGATAAGCTGCTGAGTGATGGTGGAGGCACCGAAGGAATCATCGCCGCCTGCAAGGTTAAGCATAGCTTCGCCTGTTCTCAGCCAGTCTACACCCTTGTGGTCGTAGAAACGCTTATCCTCAATAGCAATCTGAGCGTCAATCATAGCCTGAGGAATTTCGTTGAGGTCAACCAACACACGGTTTTCTGTGCCGTAGAGGGTTTCGTATTCATAAAACTCGCCTGTTTCAGCGTCCTGCACATAAACGAAACTTGAAAGGTTCAGCATTCGGGCGTCAAGGTCGATACCCGAGGGCTGAGCCGAGAGCTCCATAAGGTAGAAGAAAATATTGAAGCAGACAATAACACCTGCAATAAAGAACACCAGCATCAGGGTGAGCAGGACTTTGAGTGCCCCTGAAAGGACAGCACTCAGAGCGGGAGAAAGCCCCTTTTTGTCTGAATCTGCTTTTGCTTTGTAGTTGCTTATGTCTGTTTTACGCACAGCGTCATCCTCCTTTTTCTGAGGTTACGGATACGTTAACCGTATCGGATTACTTCATACATTGTTATACAATACGGGTGATTATAATCATACGATGATTATTATACCACTACTCGATGAAAAATTAAAGTTTTTTTATTATGTTATATTTATTTTCTTATAATATGTCAGTATGCAATATGAATATCTGCTCATTTTTGTGAAAAAATAACTGGGAAGGTGTGTTAATTATGAATTATAAGAATATTAATCTCAAAAAAATATTTTATATTACCTCGGTAATTGTGGTTGCCTGTGTTCTGGCTTCGGCAATTATTGCACCCCTTACAACGGAGAACAAAAAGCCCGAAGGTGAGTTTTCACAAGGAATACAATCGGAAGGAAATGTATATGTGCTCACATCACAACAGGACAGACTGGTAGCGTTTGTGAAAGGCAGTGACAAGCCTTACATTGAAACAACGCTTGCGGTAAGTTCTCTGCCTTATGATGTGCAGGCAAGGCTCAGAGCAGGCATAGAGTTTGACAGTGAAGAAAAACTTAGAGAGGCAATAAATGAGTATTGCAGTTAGTTTTTGCAAAATTTGCATATTATATATTTTTTGCTTTTTCATATAATAACTTTGCGACGAAAATCAGTAGTCGCAAAAAGATTTTGAATTGAACTTTTCAGAAAAGGAGTAAGTTAAATATGTCTAAGAACAACATTGTAGTTCCTGAGGCAAAGGACGCTCTTGAGCGCTTCAAGATGGAAGCTGCTGCAGAAGTAGGCGTTAACCTTAAGCAGGGCTATAACGGTGACCTGACATCCCGTCAGGCAGGCTCTGTAGGCGGACAGATGGTCAAGAAAATGATTGAGTCCTACGAGAGAGGCTTAAAGTAAGCTTTTTTGAAAAATAAGGCGTCAGAAAGTAATCTGACAAAACAGGATAAAGAATAAATACAACAGATTATCCTGAGTAAAAAAGACCGCCGACGGCTTTGTGCTATCGGCGGTTGTCTGTATATATGATGTTTTTTATCAGTAGCCTTTTACTGCGTCAAGGGACTCGTCGTTGTCAATCCATTCCTCTACATACAGAGCTGTGAATTTCTCCTTTGTGTTGCGGATTACAACACGGGAAATACCTGCGTTGATAATCATACGTTTGCACATAGCACAGGCACTGGCATTTTCAACATATTCGCCTGTGGTTGCATCTTTGCCTACAAGGTAGAGTGTAGCACCGATCATACGCTCACGGGAAGCGTGGATAATGGCGTTCTGCTCAGCGTGAACACTGCGGCAAAGCTCGTATCTTTCGCCGCGGGGAACGTTGTTTTTTTCACGTACGCAGTGGCCTAAATCGATGCAGTTTTTTCTGCCGCGGGGAGCGCCTACGTAACCCGTTGAGACAATCTGGTCGTTGTTGACGATGATTGCGCCGAAGTTGCGTCGAAGACAAGTGCCTCTTTCCAGCACGGTTTCAGCAATGTCAAGATAATAGTTTTCCTTATCAATACGATTCATGGTAAAAGACCTCCTCTGTTAAGTTTTTTCCGTATCATAATTCCACTTCTATAATGATATATTTAACTGAGGTTGTCAAGGAAAATTTTTTGTAAATTAAGGGGATCAGGCTTTTGTGACGGCACTGAGACAACTCTTGCATATATATTTCCCCATGTGCTCTGTCAGATTTTCGTCACTCTGACAGAAGGCACAGCAGGAGGAATACTTGCGGATAACAAGGCTATCATCCTGAGTGAACATTTCAAGACAGGCTCCTTTGTCAAAATCAAGAGAACGTCTGAGCCGTACGGGAATAACAATTCTTCCCAGTTCGTCTACTCGTACAATATATCCTGCTGCTTTCATTTTAATTCCACCCTTGAATTTTATTCACATATATTCTACCAAATGTTACCATAAATGTCAATAACTCTATGAATAAATCAGGGCTCTTTTTATATCGACAAAATCCGACAGGAGGCAACAAAAATGATGAATTATATATGGGCGGGAATGATTATTCTGAGCTTGTTATTTGCTTTTGTTACAGGTAATACAAAGGAGGTTTCGCAAAGCCTGATTTCGGGTGCAGGAGAAGCGGTAGAACTTCTTTTGTCAATTATTGGAGTGCTGTGTTTCTGGTCGGGGATTATGGAAATTGCCAAGAGGGCACGGATTACAGATATGCTTGCAAGAGTTTTTGCACCCGTGCTGTCGCCCTTGTTTCCTTGTGTTGATAAAAATTCTGAAGCTATGCATTACATTAGTCTTAACATAAGTGCAAATCTTCTGGGACTTGGCAACGCAGCTACACCTTTTGGCATACAGGCTATGAAGGAACTCCAGAAACTCAATCCCATAAGGGACAGAGCTTCAGATTCTCAGCTTGTCTTTGTGGTGATGAATACTGCTTCGATTCAGCTTCTGCCCACAACTTTGTGTGCGTACAGAGCAAGTTTTGGAAGTGAAAGTCCATTTGAGATTATTCCTTGTGTGTGGCTGACATCTGCCTTGGCTTTGGTTACAGGGGTTACAATTGCAAAAATGTTTTGTTCTGATGAAAGGAAAAAGAGGTGATGATTTATTGGAAATAATCGTGCCTTTGCTTGTGGTGCTTTTCATAGTTGCGGGAATGGTCAGAAGAGTGGGGGTTTTTGATGCTTTTCTTCAGGGAGCCAAGGAGGGACTGAACACAGCTTATCTTATTGCACCTACTTTAATCGGACTTATAACTGCGGTTGCAATGCTTAAAGCAAGCGGTGCCATAGATATGCTTACTAAATTTATAAGTCCCGTAGCACAGTATTTTGGATTTCCCTCTGAGATTGTGCCTGTGGCGTTGCTTCGCCCGATATCGGGAGGAGGCTCCACCGCCCTGCTGGTGGATATACTGGAAAGGTTGGGGCCCGACAGCTTTGCGGGGCGGATTGTATCCGTTATGGCAGGTTCCACGGAGACTACCTTTTATGCTATTGCGGTGTACTACGGCAGTGTGGGCGTCAAGAAATCACGCCATACACTTTTTGCAGGGTTATGTGCGGATTTTACGGCGGTGGTTTTTTCTGTGCTGACTGTAAGGCTGTTTATGGGATGTTGATTTTGCACAAAAACATAGCTTATATTTTATATGTGTAGTCAGTTGACAAGATTAGAATGGTTTGCTAATATATAATTGACTAATGCATTAGATAGGAGGCTGTGTTATGAAAAATATAAGGAGAGCATTGGTGATGATTCTTTCTGTGGCAATGCTGGTTGCTTCTGTACCATTTGTGTCAGCTGCAGACAGTGTAACAGAAGACGGGCTTTTGTATGTTGTTGAGGACGGACAGGTTACAATCACAGGTGTGCAGGGTAAATGTGTGGAACTGATTGTACCTGAGAAAATAGAGGGTTTACCTGTAACAAATATTGCGCAGAAGGCTTTTTCTTTCAATAATCATATCCGAAGTGCATATTTGCCGGACAGTATAGTGAGCATAGAGGACTATGCTTTTGTCAACTGTGAGGCTATGCAGGACATCAGGATGCCTGAAAGGCTTGAGCATTTCGGAATTTCTGTTTTTCAAGGGTGCTTAAGCCTTGAGAGTATAGTTATTCCAGAGGGAGTAACCGAGATTGGCGTGATGTCTTTTTTGGGATGTATTGCCCTTTCGGACGTTCAGCTTCCCGATTCTTTGGTAACCATCGGTGCAGAGGCTTTTTCTATGTGTGAAGCCTTAGAGACGATTACATTTCCTCAAAATCTTGAAAATATAGGTTATGGTGCTTTTGAGTTTTGCTTTATGCTCACAGACATTGTTCTCCCCGATAAGGTTAAATCTGTTGATGATTTTTCTTTCAGCGGTTGCAGTTCTGTAAGCAGAATATATTTAGGCAGAGATTTTGAAAATTACGGTGAGTATACATTTTACGGAATCCAGATGCTTGAAACCATAGAGGTCAATGAAGAAAATGTTTTTTTCTCAAGCGATGAGGGAGTGCTTTTTGACAAATCAAAAGAAACACTTATTAAGTATCCTCTTATGAAAGCAGACAAAAAGTATGTGGTGCCTTCTTCTGTAAAAACTATCGATACAGAAGCTTTTGACAGTTGCAATAATCTTGAAGAAATTATACTGCCTCAGGGGTTAAAAACTATTTCCGAGCGTGCGTTTACAGGTTGCTCAAAAGTGACTGCTTTTGATTTGCCTTTCGGACTTGAAACTCTGGGAGCAGGAGCTTTCAAAGGAACAGGCGTTGAAAGTATATTAATTCCCGGAAGCGTTAAGGTTATCCCCGATAAAATGTTTTATGACTGCACAAAAATCAAATCGGTAGTCTTATCAGACGGCACAAAGGAAATAGGTGTAAGTGCCTTTGACGGTTGCTATGACCTTGAAAACATTACTCTTTGTTACGGTATTGAAGAAATCGGAGAAAGAGCTTTTAATAATTGCCTAAGTCTTAAAAGTGTTATTATACCGAACAGCGTGAAGGAGATAGGCAAAGAGGCGTTTATGAATTGCGAAACTCTTGAAAATGTTTCAATGTCCAGAAATGTCGGTGTGTTAAGAAACAGGACTTTTCATGACTGCGATAATCTGACTACCTTTGTTGTTCCTGAGGGTGTTCACACCATTGAAGGCGGAGTGTTCTGGAATTGTAACAGACTTTACGAGGTTTTGATTCTTCCTACTGTGAAGAATATGGATGATGGTATTTTCTGGTATAGTCCCACTCATACACTTTATATTTTTGGTTATGAAGGAACCGTGTCGCAAACTTACGCTTCAGACAATTCTGACTATCTGGGTTTTGTTCCAATGGGTAAGGCGGAGGATTTTTCTGAGTTGCCCTCTGTAGGCGATGTGGATGCAGACGGTGTACTGACAATTAAGGATGCAACCTACATTCAGAAGATGCTTGCGCAACTTGTTACTCCCACTGACGAGGAAGTTTACAGTGCAGAGTTTGACGGAGATTTGTATGTTACCATTAAGGATGCTACCTATATTCAGAAGACGCTGGCAGGAATTATCTGATAATAAAAGCTTGAACCGCTGTGGTGAAAATCACAGCGGTTTTTGTTTTATCTCAATCTCAGTACCTTGCTTATGAAGGCTTTGCCGTTGAAGGGAATGAGGGGATAAAGGTAACTTTTGCCTGATATGGTTTTGTTTGTCACCAGAAGTATGGCGGTGATTATAAGTCCTGCAATGAACCCCCATATATTGAAAATAGAAGTCAGTACAAGCAAAAGTATACGGATGAATTTTACGCAGTAACCTAATTCGTAATTAGGTTGTGTAAAGCTTGCAAGGGTAGCAAAAGCCATATAAAGGATTGCCTGGGTGGAAAACCATCCTACATCAACAGAAAACTCCGACAAGGCTATAGCACCGATGATACCCATAGTACCTGAAAGTGTTGTGGGAGTGTTTAATGATGCAAGACGCAGACCGTCTATGGCAAGCTCTAATATGATTAACTGCCAGAATACAGAGATGTTATATTCCTGCTCAACCACTATGAATTTAAGACTTTGAGGTATTACGGCCGGGTTTTCCTGAGCAAGAAGCCACACAGGAGTAATGAATACCGAGCACAGCAGAATGAGGAATCTTGCAATTCGCAGGTAGGAACCTGTAAAAGGCGGGAAGTAGTAATCGTCTGCCTCCTCGGTAACATCAAAGATAGATGTGGGCAGAATAAGTGCAGAAGGGGAGTTGTCCACCAGTATGATGATGTTGCCCTTTATGGCATTGGCGGCGGCTGAATCGGGACGCTCCGTGTACTTGATTTTAGGAAAAGGGTTGTACCATTTTCGCGGATAGATTGCTTCCACAAGACTTTGTTGATTCATTGCAAGGGAGTCGATCCTGATGTTTTCAATCCTTTGTGTAATGGATTTGAGCAGTTTATGGTCTACCTTGTCTTCCATATAGCAGAGCACTACATCTGCTTTTGAGGTACGGCTGACGGAAAAAGGCTTTACCGTAAAGTTTGCGTCTCTGATTCTTCTCCTCATAAGAGCAATGTTGCTTATTATGGTTTCCACAAAGCCGTCTTTACTGCCTCGCATCACCTTGTCTGTATCAGGTTCGCTGGTTTGTCTCTGAGGATAGGTGCGGGTGTCCATCATTATGGCACAGTCAAAACCATCTATAAACAGAGCACTTATACCGCTTAAAATGTTCTGAGAAATAACGTTTATGTCTTTTTCTGTGTTTACTTCAATGTAGGGAACACAGTTTTTGCTGAAAGAGACTGCATCCTGCATTACGCTTTCATCTTTAAGACCGTAGAAAAAGGTCATAATCTTACCCATAACCGTGTCTTTAACAAGACCGTCTATGGAGTAGATGCGTGCTTCACGCTTGTTGATTACAATGTCGCGCCTTATGATGTCAAAGCTTTCGTCTGCCCGCAAAACTTTGTCCATAAGTTTTTTGTTTTTGTTAAGATTGTTAGTAAGCATAATTTCACCCTGTGGTAGTTTGTACATAAAAAGGCAGAATATGTATTTAGGGGATAGGAGTAAAGAAAAGTAAAAATAAATTTAATGAATTTTTCTGAAGTTGCATGAAAATATGCAACTTTTTTTGTTTTTGGGTAAAGGTTGAGAGCAACACACGAACAAACGAGGAGGTTTGAGATGAAAAGAAAAGGTCTTACCAAAAGAGAAAGAGAGTTTTGCAGGCATTATGTTGTGTCGGGTAATTCTCTGCTTGCGGCAAAAGCTGCAGGCTACAAAAATGACAGTCTGAAGAAGGGCAGTGAGCTTTTGTCAAGGGAAGCCATAGCTTCTGAGATAGAAAGGCTCTGTGCTCTGAAAAAACAGACTGCGGCAGCTCTTGCCTGCACAGGTTATGCAAGGCTTGCTTTCGGGAGCATTGCAGATGCGGTTTCGCTTTTGTATATGGAGAACCCTTCTGCAAAGGAGCTGGAGCAGATGGATTTATTTTCTGTGGCAGAAATAAAACGTCCTAAGGACGGCTCTATGGAGATTAAATTCTTTGACCGCTTCAAGGCTCTTGAAAAGCTTTGTGAGGATAACACAAAGGAGAAGGGGGCATCTCCTGTTATTGAAGCACTCTGTGCAGGAGCCGCGGCACTGAAAGACAGCGGGGTAACGGCTGATGAAGCTTAAACCTTTCTCAAAAAAACAGATGCTCTTGCTCACTTGGTGGTGCGGGAATTCAAAATTCAAAGATTGTGATGCGATTATATGCGACGGTGCGGTAAGGTCGGGAAAAACCTTTTGTATGGCGGTGTCATTTATCGTCTGGGCTTTTTCCCGATTCTCTGATGCATCCTTTGCCATATGTTCCAAGACAATACGTTCTGTCAGACGAAATGTGACTGTTCCCATACTGCCATTGCTCAGAGAAATGGGGTTTTCAGTTAAAGAGAATATATCGTCCAATTACCTGCAAATTGCCTACGAGGGTAAGGAAAACAGGTTTTACCTTTTCGGAGGCAAGGACGAATCTTCTCAGTCCCTTATTCAGGGCATGACGCTTTCGGGGGTTTTGCTTGATGAGGTGGCGCTGATGCCCCGTTCCTTTGTGGAGCAGGCGCTGGCACGTTGTTCGGTGAGTGGCTCCAAGTTCTGGTTTAATTGTAACCCTGAGCATCCTGCCCACTGGTTTTACAAGGAGTGGGTGAAGAAGGCAAAGGAGAAAAATGCTTTGTATGTTCACTTCCTTATGGATGACAACCCCTCCCTTTCCTGTGAAATCAGGAAAAGGTATGAGGGTATGTATTCGGGCAGTTTCTACCGAAGATTTGTAAAAGGAGAGTGGACGGCAGTTTCGGGTGCGGTGTATCCCTTTATGGATAAGGAAGAAGCTTTTTGCGAAGTGCCCGATTTACCTTTTGAGGATTATGCCGTGTCCTGCGATTACGGAACGGTTAACCCCGCTTCTTTCGGGCTTTGGGGACTTAAATCAGAGGTGTGGTACAGAATTGACGAGTATTACTACGACTCTAAAAAAGAGGGGATGCAAAGGACAGACGAGGAACACTACGAAGCCTTGTGTGCTCTTTGCGGTGAACGTTCTGTAAGGTGTGTTACCGTTGACCCCTCTGCGGCAAGCTTCATTCAGGTGATAAAACGTCACGGAAGGTTTCCTGTTATTCCTGCAAAAAACTTTGTGACAGACGGCATACGCAGTGTGTCAACAGCACTCAAATCAGGCAGAATAAAAATCTGCAGAAACTGTGTTGATGCCAAAAGAGAGTTTTCTCTTTATCGCTGGGATGAAAAAGAGGGTGTAGAGTCTCCCGTCAAGGAGTACGACCACGCAATGGACGATATAAGATATTTCGTCACAACAATTTTAGAAGACAGCGGTGAGCAGTTTTTTGCCTTTGCCGCTGACAGGAGGAAAAGCTGTGAAGTTATTTTCTAAGAAAAACAAGGCACAGCCTGCACCTGTGCAGACAGCAGATAAACGTAACTCATACGCCCATCCTTTTTCGGCTTTGGACAGATATTCGCCCTGTTGTGAGGCGGAGCTTGAACTGTATTCTTCTCTGAGAGAGGCGGTGCCATTGATTGATGCGGCTTTGTGTAAGCTTGTGCATCTGGTGGGAAACTTTACCATCTCGGTTGAGGATGAGCGGTTTCAGAAGCCTCTGGAGCAGTTTGCAAAAACAGTTAAGGTTGGTGCTTGCTCAAGAGGACTGTTAGCTTTTGTGCACAAGTACATTGACCAGCTCATTACCTACGGTACAGCAATCGGTGAGATTGTGCCCGACAGTGAAATGAGAACCATTGCAGGGCTTTACAACGCATCTTTGAAAGATGTGATGGTAGCAAGAGGCGAAAGTCCCATGGAAGCGATTGTGTGCCGAAGGGATATCAACAATACTCCTGTTGAAAATCAACAGTTGGTGATTGCCTCGTTGCTAAATGCAGACGCAGGCTCTGTAAAGGGTAACTCAATTCTGAAAGGACTTCCCTTTGTAAGCTCAATACTGCTTAAAATCCTGACCTGTATTGGTAATAACTTTGACCGTGCAGGCAATATCCGATATGCAGTAACATACAAGCCTTCGGATAATTCAGGAGTGAATGCACGTCAGCGTGCATCTGAAATTGCACGTGAGTGGTCAAGAGCAATGAGGGACGACAGCGGTGTGTGTGACTTTGTGGCAGTGGGTGATGTGTCCGTAAAGGTGATAGGTGCAGACTCACAGGTGCTGGACTGCGATATTCCCGTAAGACACATTCTGGAGCAGATTGTGTCAAAGCTGTGCATTCCGCCTTTTCTCTTGGGGCTTTCCTGGTCCAGCACAGAGAGAATGAGCAGTGTGCAGGCAGATATTCTCACAAGTGAGATTGAGTATTTCCGCTCTTTGCTCACTCCTGTGATTGAAAAAATAGCCTGTACTCAGCTTAGGTTTTTAGGCTCGGATTCCTCGGTGAGTGTGGTTTGGAATAATGTTTCGCTTCAGGATGAAACAGAACTTGCACAGGCAAGGCTTTGGAATGCACAGGCTGAGAAGATTGAAAGGGAAGGAAAGGTGAGCACTTGAAAACAGGCGAGATAATTAAAAGCTTGAATGACAGCACAACTGAGCAGGATATGGAGCTTGTGAACAGATTCACAAGACGTGCCTTTGCGCCGGATGAGGTCTATATTTTCTCTGTGGTGCTGTGTGACAACGATGTGGACAGAGACTTTGAGCGGTTTACCGTGGAGGCTCTGTTTCAGATGGAAAAACTCTTTGTGGGCAAAACAGGTATCTACGACCACAGTCCCAGAGCGGTGAACCAGACTGCAAGAATTTTTGACTGCCGAGTTGAGGCGGTGGAAGGCAGAAAGACCTCTCTGGGAGATGACTACTTCCGTTTGGTTGCAAAGGCATATATTCCCAGATGCAAAAGCTCAGAGGATGTTATTATGCAGATTGAAAGCGGTATCAGAAAAGAGGTAAGCGTCGGCATAAGCGCTGAGCGCTCGGTGTGCTCTGTTTGCGGCAGTGAAAAGGGCAAAACCCCTTGCGGTCATATCAAGGGACAGAAGTACGCAGATGCTTTGTGCTACTTTGAACTTTGCGATGTAACGGATGCATACGAATGGAGTTTTGTAGCGGTGCCTGCACAGAGAGAAGCGGGGGTTATCAAATCTTTTGAGAAGTCCTCAAAAAAGGAGTTTGAAGGTATGAATGAGATTATGAAAGCACTCTCTCACGGAGACAGTGTTACTTTGTGTGTTGATGAGGCAAAACGTCTTTATGAACACATTACTACCCTTCAGGAAAAAGCCCGACAGGGAGAAGAATACAGACGCGAGCTTGAAAGCGACGTGCTGAGATACTCTATGCTTTCCCAGGAGGGGATTTCAAGAAGCACTATGGAGAGTGCGATGAAGGGACTTTCCGTTTGTGAACTTAAAGAGTTCCTTTCGTTTTACAAGAAGAAGGCTGAGCAGAAGCTTATGCCTCAGACAAAGAAGTCCTGCGACAATTCTCAGAGTAAGAGTGCAGGCAACAGAGAATTCAGAATCTGACGGAGGTTAATATGAATAAAAGTTTTATGGGCTTTATGGAAAATACAATCACCTTTGAGTGCGATGAAACTGTGAAGGCAGGTGCACCCGTAAAGGTTAGTGAAAGCGGTAAGGTTACAGCTTGTGAAGACGGCGACAGAATCTGCGGTGTGTGCGTGAATGTTCGTGACGGCTTTGCGGCAGTTCAGGTTGCAGGTTTTGTCACTTTGCCTTGTGACGGTGCGGTTAATTGCGGTTATACAAAGGTTTCTGCAACTGCCGAGGGCAAGGTTAAGGCTGACGAAGCAGGTGCTCAGGTACTTGTGATTACTGCTGATGAAGAAACAGCAGGGTTTATTCTTTAATAAGGAGAGATGATATATGGCTAATTACGAGAAAATTTCCCTTGAAAGAGGAATGTACGGATACAGTGGTAAGAGTATGACAGATATTCTGGAGGAGCTGGACCCTTCTGCAAATTATGCGGGCAGCGAGCTTGAGGGCCTTGATGCTTTTTCACGTCAGCTCAAGCGTTTTGATATCAGGGTAAGCGGAGCAAAGAGCGACCCTGTGGAGAAGTTCTTTGCAACAACTCAGTCAGCAGCACTTTTCCCCGAATATGTGTGCCGTGCTGTAAGACAGGGTATGGAGCAGGCAGATGTGCTTTCTGACATCATTGCGGCTAAGACCGAAATCAACGGTATGGATTACAGAAGCATCACTTCCACACCTTCTGAGGACGACAAGTCTCTTGTTAGAGTTTCTGAGGGTGCTTATATTCCTCAGACAAAGGTTTCCACTCAGGAGAATCTGGTGAAGCTTCACAAGCGCGGCAGAATGCTTGTGACTTCTTATGAAGCGCTCAGATTCCAGCGTCTTGACCTTTTCACCGTGACACTCAAGCAGATTGGTGCATACATTGCAAGAGCACAGCTCAAAGATGCAGTTGATGTGCTTCTTTCAGGTGACGGCAACAATAACCCCTGTAAGGGTATTACTGCTGTGAGTACAGACAACATCTCTTATGAGGATTTGGTGAAGCTCTGGGCAGAGCTTTCTCCCTATGAAATGACAACAATCCTTGCCCCCACAGATGCAATGACAAAGCTTCTTGCAATGAGTGAACTCAAGGATTCTGTGGCAGGTCAGAACTTCCACGGCACAGGCAGTATGGTGACACCTCTGGGTGCCAAGCTTGTGCACACAACTGCTGTACCTTCAGGTACTATCATCGGTATTGATAAGAACTGTGCTCTGGAGATGGTACAGGCAGGCGACATCATCACTGATTATGATAAGCTTATCGACAGACAGCTTGAGCGTGCTACTATCAGCTGTATCTCAGGTTTTGCAAAAATCTTCAACGACGCAGGCGTAAAGCTTACATACTGATAAGGAGGGAAAGGCTTGAGGCTTAATGAGGTAATAAACAGATTTGCCCTTGTGTCGGGTCTTGAGCCCCACGAGGTTTCAATGTGGACGCCTGTCTGCATTGATGCTATGCTTCAGATAAAATCAAAGGCTTTGAAAGAGGCGCTTTCAGACGAAGAAAGCGTGCTCAGGCTTTGTGCTCTGGCAGGTGTGCTTGCTTACTGCAAATACTGTCTGTATATGGAACGCGAGGAAGTCAAATCCTTCACAGCGGGCTCTGTGAGCATTACAAAAGCACAGTCGGACACTAAGAAGGCATGTGAACTATGGGAGTTTGAAAAGAACTGTGCAAAGGACTTGCTTTCTTGTGATGATGACTTTTGTTTCAGGGGTGTGAAGCTGTGAGTGTGCGAAAAAGTATCAACAAGATGCTTCAAAAATACGGAAGTGCGGTGACTGTAAAGGATAAGTTCGGAAGCTTTGAATCGAAAGCAATTATCCAACCGCTGATGTATAAAAACAAAATGTACCTCGGAGGCAGTGAGCTGTCTGCCGGATACTACGATGCAGGACACTACCTGATGATTGCACCAAGCAGGGATTTTATCCGTGATTACAGAAGCACAGTTATCACCTGCGGTAAAGAAAGCTACACTATAAAACGCAGTGAAAGTATAAGCGCAGGCGAAGAAGATTTGTATGTGTGGGCGGTGCTGACAACTTATTCACCGCCTATGGAGGACGATTATGCTGAGACCGCAGAATATACTTGAGAACCTTGTAAGAAGAATAAAAACCTATGATGAGTTTTCTGCTGTCAGATTTGTAAAAGGCAGAAAAACTCAGAACGCAGAAAAACCCGTTACAAGCTTTTTTGTAGCTTGCTTTGTGGGTGCGGTTCATAAAGAAAAGGATGTACGTGCAAACAGAACCTATAAAGCAAAGCTGTGCTTTCAGGTTTATGCTCCCTTTGATAAGGGCACAGCAGAACTTTCTTCCCTCTGCATAAGCCTTATGGACGCTTTGGACAGAGCGGATATTGACGGCGAAATTTCTGATATTGAAATCTCTGATGCGGTGTATGACAAGGATTTGTGCACTCAGACACAAACTCTGGAAGCACAGCTTTTGTGGGAGGCAACACCTGCTCAGAATGAGGAGACCTTGCCTTTGCCGGTAGCAGACAGCGTAGAGATAATTGTTGATAACAAGACTGTGAAGGTGCTCAGTGCACAGGCACATACGAAGAATGAGCTGTATGTTCTCAGAGAACTTCTGTGCGGTGATACGGGCGTTATCTCAAAAGGCAGAACCTATGCTGTTGAAATAAAGGTCAGAAGTGACAGCGACCCTTTTGAAAATTGTGAAAATCCTGATATTTCTTTGGAGCAGAAAGGAAAGTTCTGTATTTTCAGAAAATGTGTTGTTCAGAAGATAACAGAGAACAAGGAACCAAAAAGTGCAGACGAGAGGCACTACAGCTTTTTGAGTTTGCAAAGTGAGATTGCAGAAAGGAACGGTGAGTGATATGGAAGAAAACTATGATAGCGGATACTCTGAGCTTTTACAGGCAGAGGAATTAAGCCTTATGTTTGAGCGTGATACCAGACGTTACAGCCGTTTTATTTCTGAAGAGGGAGAGGATGCCCGGTGATAATTTCAAATATGAGATTCGGTGATTTTGAGTGGGAGCATAACCCTTTGTCGGTACAAGTCCTTCATAGCAATTCTCTCAGAAAACATACTCTGTATTCGCAGGGGAGTTTTGTCTGTGCTTTGGGCAGAAAACTCAGAGTGGTAAAGGGCAAGGGTGAGTTCGCAGGCAAGGACTGTCTTGAAAAATATAAGGAGCTTTCGTGTGTTTTTTCAAAAGGACAGAAAGCCTTGCTCAGTCTTCCTTTTGAAACTCCCTTTTATGCTTACTTTACCGAGCTTTCTCTGGTTGCACAGCCTGCTCCCGATTTCTGTGAATATACCTTTGAGTTTACCGAGGCACAGACGGGCAACACAAAAAATACCCCCGCAGTATATATCCCTCAGAGTGAAGGCGAAACCCTCTTTGATATAGCCTATGCTTTTGAGGTGGATGTGGAAACGCTCAGAAAGTTAAATCCACAGCTCAGACGTGCGGATGAACTGCCCGTTTTTAAGGAGGTGAGGCTGTGCTGAGAGTTGTAGCAACAGGCGTAACAGGAGAGAGGCACAGCCTCTCTTTGCCTGTGTCAGCGGTGTTGTCAAGGGATTTGAACACTCCTGCGGACAGCTTTTCTGCAGAGTTTCCTTTTGCTTTGCAGGATGAATTTTCCTTTGTGAATGTGTATTCTGATGAAAAAGAGGTTTTCAGCGGTGTTGTTGATGAACAGATAATTGTTCTGGATGACGGGGTGAAAACCAAGCTTGTGTGCAGAAGTAAGGCTGCACTGCTTCTTGACAACGAAGCAAAGCCTCAGAGTTTTACGGACGTATCTGCAAAGCTTATATATGAGCGTTATGCGAAAGCTCTGAACTTTGAACTTGCAGAGAATGAGGATGCTACCCTTAAAGGTAGTTTTACTGTAAAAAAGGGTGAGTCTTGCTGGCAGGCAATAGAGGATTTTTCAAAAGCTGTGTGGGGGGTTACTCCTTACGTTTTCGGTGATTGTTTGTATATGAAAGGCATCAATGCAGAAGAAAGCCTTTCTTTTTCAGACTGCGGTAAAGGGGTAGCTTTTGCGAGCCTTGAATATAATCGGCTCAGGTGCAAGCCGGTTTCACAGGTCAGTGTGAAGCTTAAATCGGGTGAGGACTATAAGACGGTTGTTAATTGCGAAGAAGCTCAGAACCGCGGCATTGTGAGAGAACGTTTCCTCAATGCCACAGAACTTTCAAACAAAACTCTGGCGGATGCTGACAGAATTATCGCTTTTTCAAAAAGTGCCAGCGAGAAAATTGTGCTGACGGTGCCTTTTTGTATGACCGATGTGCTTGCATGTTCTGCCGAAGTTATCAGTAACGACATAGGAAAGCTTGAAGGTTTTTATGTAACGGGCGTCAGATACAGCTTTACTGAGAATAAAGAGTTTACAAGGCTTACCCTTAAAAGGAAGGAGAACTGATTATGTGGCTGACATCTTTTATGGCTAAGAGTATCAGAGGAAAGAACACTGCATCTTCAGGAAGTGTTACCGCAGCTGCAGACGGCAAACTTCAGGTGGACGCTTCTCTGAATCAGCACAATATGCCTTTGGTTGCACCCTTTGGAGTTGTTTATGTGCCTGCATTGGGCAGTGAGGCGGTAACGATTGACACACCTTCGGGTGAGGTGTGTCTGGGCGTCGTGATGAAAAACTCCCGAGGGCTTTCAGCGGGAGAACTTATGCTGTGCTCCGAAGGCGGAGCCAGTATAGTGCTCAAAAACGACGGCAGGGTGCTTATTAACGGAAAGGAGTTTTCATAAAAGTATGGATATAAAGATTAAAGACGGAGATATGGTCCTTGACAGTACAGGTACACCTGTAGAAATTGAGGGCAATGAAGAAATACTCCAGCAGATTATTATGAGAATCACCGCTCAGAAAGGCGGTTTTATATATAATAAGGAAATGGGCACAGAGGCTGTAACCGATGTTTCTGGGGAGAAAGAGTGCAAAAGGCTTGAAGCGGTCCTGCGTGAGGCGGTGGCAGATATGGAGGGAGTAAATATTTATCTTGATTCTGCGTCACAGCTTGTGGACGGAAAAGTTTTTGTTCAGCTGACGGTTATCTGCAATGAAGAAATTATTCCGCTGGAGGTGGTTATCTGATGCAAAGTTACGAGAGCATACTTGCAAGAATGACAGAAAAGTACACAGAGCTTTCGGGTAACACTCCTGCAGAAGCTTCGGATATATATGTAAGACTTCAGGTGCTTGCAGGCGAGATTTATTCAGCATTTATGACTGCCGAGTGGATTAAACGGCAGATGTTTGTGCCTACTGCGCAGGGGGAATACCTTGACCTTCACGCAATGGAGAGAGGGCTTTCACGCCGAGAAGCTTCCAAAGCTGTGGGCAGTGTGATTTTCAAGGTGACGGAGCCTGCAATAAAGGAAATTATCATTCCCAAAGGCACCGTGGTAGCTACAAATGAGGAAACCCCTCTTAGGTTTGAAACCGTTGAGAGTGTAAGCATACCCACAGGTGCCTTGTCTGCTCACGCACAGATAGAAGCACTCTCTGAGGGCAGAGCCTTTAACGTAAAGACAGGCAAAATCACAGTTATGGTAACTCCTGTTGCAGGAGTGGAAACGGTTACAAATCCTGACGAATGCACCTCGGGCACAGACAAGGAATCAGACGAAAGCCTCAGAGAAAGAATAATTGAGAGCTTTAAGTTTGCTTCAAACGGTACAAACTGCGTATACTACAAAAATGTGGCACTGCAGGTTGACGGCGTGGCAGGAGCAGGTGTTGTGCCCCGCGGCAGAGGTGCAGGCACTGTAGATGTATACATATCGGGCGAAGGCAGTGAGGTTTCCGATGAAACCCTTACTGCAGTGCAGGAAAAACTTTCTTTGCTCAGAGAAGTCAACGTAGATGTGGCGGTATACAGAGCACAGGCAGATACGGTTAATCTGATAATCTACCTTGATGTATGTGACGGCTACGAATTTTCCGAGGTGGCAGAAGTTTGCAGAGCTGTGGTAACAGACTACATAAATACCCGCGGTGTAGGAGACAGTGTGGTACTTAGTAAGATAGGTGAGCTTATTTATCACATAGACGGCGTGGCTGACTTCAGAATCCCTTCCACAGAGCATAACGTAATCTGTTCGCAGGACAGCTACCCTGTTACAGGCGATATCAGGTTTTATGAGGGAGTGTAAGTATGAATGCTTTAAGCTCCCTTCTTAAAAAGCACAGGCCTCTGGGTATATACAACATTACAGAGAACAGCAATATTTACTTTGAGCTTGCTTCCTACGCCGAGGGGCTTGATATGCTCACCGAGGTGCTTGAAACTCAGCTTTCCGAGTGCTTCTGTGCCACGGCATCAACCTTCGGACTTGAAGCGATGGAAAGGCTCTGGGGTAAGGTGCGTGATGATTTGAGTGCTCAAAAACGCCGTGAGATGCTTCTTTTGCGAAGTTCTTTCGGCTTTGATGATTTCACCTTGGAAGGTGCAAAAAAGCTTGTGAGCTTCTTAGGTCTGGATGCCAAAATAACAGAGTATCCCAAGGCACAGAGAATTGTGATTGATACCACAGGCAAAAGCTACTCCGTGGGACAGCAGAATTGGATTGTTGCTCAGCTTGAAGCTCTGCTTCCTGCCCATCTGGAAATCGACATAGTATGGGAAGGCTTTGACTTTGATACCATGGATAATAAGAATTACACCTTTGACAGTATGGACGCAAAGAACCTTACCTGGTCGGAGATTGATATATATAAGGAGATGTAAGAAGATATGCCATCAGCAAATAAAACAGAGAGGCTCGGACTTAACCTTTGGCAGGGCAGTGACAGACCTCAGAGAAACGATTTTAATTCAGACAATGCCATTATCGAGCAGGTAGTGGGGGATCATACGGAAAATGATAATATCCACCTGACCGAAGCTGAAAAAACAAGGGTGAAAAAGCCAATGGTGACAGTGTCTTATCTTGGTGACGGTTCAGCACAACGCACAGTTACCCTGCCTGCAGTGGTGACAACCGTAATTGTTTTCTGCGATTCAATGCCTTGTGCAGTGTTTGACAGCACAGCTTCCTGCACCAAAAACTACGCAGGCTTTTCAATGTACGGTGCAGGCTCCTCGGCAGGAGTAAGCTTTAACTCAAGTGCACTGACTGTTACTCAGGACACAACAGCCCAGAACGGTGTCAAGAATTGCCTGAACGAGACAGGCAAGACATACAGAGTAATCGGATTCAGATAAAATATATAAAGACTTGCTTAATATCATATCCTTTTGTTTTAACCGCCTTTGGAGTGTCCGAAGGCGGTTTGTTGTTGTAAAAATCAACACTGCAATTCGAGGTCGAAATTTGTTTTTGTTCCTAAATTTTGCACATATTATGGCAGTCAATTGACGAGTTTAACAAAAGATTGAGCGAAAATTTGTGAGGTTTGATGTTTACAATTTTGTTGTAATATTTACTAAATGTGTTATAATTAGTATGTGTAAAATAGCAATATTATCTAAACTGGAATATTGAATTTTGCTAATAATACACTATTTTTCCTCTTACAGTCGGAAATCTTCCGACTTTTACATACATTATATATATACAAAGGTAGATAATGCCGAGGCTTTATCTGGCAGCCTGTATAATGGGCGAAGTGCTCTGTGTGCTTCGCGTAAGTACCCTTGGTGCTTTGCGTATTGTATAGGTTGTCCGAAACCTCCGGTGGTCAGACGGCAGGCAAAGACTAATGGCATTTCACAAATAACAAATTTTTCTAAAAACAAATTCTTTAAGGAGGAAAAAACAAATGAAATCATCTAAGATTACTGCAAGAATTCTTTCTGTAATTCTGGCAGTTATGATGCTTTTCTCACTGGTTACAGTTGGCTTTAGCGCATCCGCTGCTAAGGTAGCAGTTGCTGAGACAGGCGCTCCTGAGACCCTCTATCTTGATGCAGGCGCTTGGGATGTTGATGGAGCTATCTTCAGAGCATGGGTCTGGGGCGGTAGCACAGCTGACAAGTGGATCTACTTCTCTGATCCCGATGGCGATGGTATCTACGAGGCAGCTCTCGGCGGTACTTACACAAGTTGTAAGATTCTTCGTTGTGCTCCCGGTTCAACAGAATGGAGCTCATGGAACGATTCCGGTGACCAGAAAATCCCCACAGACGGCAAGAACATGTTCGTAGTTAAAGACTGGGGTAGTTATTCTTGGAGCACTTATGTTGCTCCCACACCTGCACAGCCCGGTGATGCATCCAGCTTCTATCTTATGGGTACACTCACAGACTGGGGTACAGGTAAGAACATGGTGTACGCAGAGGACACAACAAAGGTTACTACTTCTGTAGAACTCGAGGCTGGTACTTATGAATTTAAGGTTAAGAATAGCGGTTCTTGGCTTGGTTATAAGGGTACTGTAACAGATACAACAACAGGTATCACATTTAGCGGTTCTGTAAATGACAACACAACACTTAAAGCTTCTGCTGATGGTACCTATACCTTTATTTACACTATAGCAACCAAGAGCATGGCTATTACTTACACAGCTCCCGAAGTTGTAGATCCTGAAGTTCCCGATACAACAGAGGATCCCGGTACATCCGAGCCCGATACTCCCGATGTTCCCGATACACCTGTTGAGAAGAACGGCACACCTCTCACAATCGATTGGGTTAAGTCCAACGGTCTTTATGCATACGCTTCTGCTCCCGCTTCCGCTGACGAGGTTGGCACAGAGGCATGGCAGCGTTGGCAGTCTGTAAGCGGTAAGGATTATCGCTACTTCTACCTTGCTCCTTCAGCTGACGATGATACAGTTGTAATTTACAACTCTTACTCCAAGGCTGTAGAAATCAACGGCGTTACAATCGACGCTGGCTGCTTCAACTACGTTCCCTATGAGAACGGCGAAGTTTATGAGACAACAGGCGATTATGACGTTAAGATCCTCAATACTGATGCAGAGGGTACTGTTTACATCAACAACCCTGCAACAGAGTATGAAGATGAGAACGGCACTCCCGTTACAGGCACAGACCTCTATGCCTTTATGACCGGCGGTACAAAGAACCGTGAGGCAAAGGGTACAGGTGCTGTTGCTTCCGAGACAGAAGGCGTTCAGGACGCTCCTGTTAAGAAGATTAAGGGCCGCGGTAACTCCACATGGAATCTTTCCAAGAAGCCCTTCAACATTACACACGAAGAGAATGTTACAATCGAAGGTATGAAGGGCAAGAAGTGGTCTCTCCTTGCAAACGCACAGGATAGCTCACTCCTCAGAAACCGTCTTGTATACGACCTTGCTAACGAGGTTGGCATGAAGTATGCTTGCGATTCTCGTTTCGTTGACTTCGTTGTAAACGGTTACTACAAGGGTTCCTACCAGCTCACTCAGAAGATTGAGATGGGTAAGAACACAGTTATGTCTGACCTTACAGAGCCTGAAGTTGAAGATAAGACAAAGGATGACGGCACAGTTGTTCCTTATCCCAAGGATAACTTCGACTTCATCCTCGAGCTTGACACTGAGAAGAATGCTCAGAGCTCAGGCGACCTCGGATTCAAGACTACTTTACAGCAGTGGATGACATACAAAACTCCTGACGAGCCCGCTGCTGAGCAGATTGAGTTCATCAAGGCTAAGTATCAGGCAGTTGAAGATGCACTCTATGGCAACGACCTTGCAACTCTTGCAACTCTCGTTGACATCAACGACTTCGCAAGAGCATACCTTGTAAACGAGGTTGCAAAGAACCTCGACTCCGGTGTTACAAGCTGCTACTTCGTATACAGCTCTGCAGACGACATCTTCTATATGTCACCTGTTTGGGACTACGATAATGCACTTGGTAACTCTGTAAACAGCAACGAGAGACTTGATTCAAACGGCAAGGAGCTCAACCTCTACAGTCCTGACGGCTGGTATGCAAAAGAGCTTATGCACTATGATTCTAACTTCGAGGGTGAAAGAAGCGTATTCTCTCAGGCTTGCTACATGACATCCACACTCGAAGGTAAGACCTTCATGGATATCGTTAAGGATGTATGGGCAGCAGACTTTGCTGACACAGCAGCAGTTCTCGCAGGCGAGGCTGATTCTGCAAACGGCAGACTTAAGTCCGCAGAGGGTTACCTTGCAACTCTTGCAAATTCCGGTAACTGGAACTACATCTACGGTGGCTGGCAGCTTTCCAACAACACAAACAACAGCTGGATTTCCAACCACAGCACTCTGAAGATGTATAACTTCGATGCTGAGACAAATACACTCACAACATCTACAAACACTTATGACCAGACCAAGTTTGAGGATCAGGCTAACTACGCTGCTGACTGGATGCTCTCCAGAATCAACTGGATCTCCGCTCAGTTCGCAGATGTAGAAGCACCCACAGTTGTTCTTCCCGCTGAGAAGGAAGGTTACAACAGAATCTTCTTCACCAACGCTTGGCTGTGGACAGATGTTACAATCTGGATCTGGGATAGCGCAATCACAGAGGCTAACACATCTACTTGGCCCGGCGTGGCAATGAATTTCTTCGAGACCAATGGTTATGGTCAGGACGTATACTACTACTACGTTCCCACAGATGCTAAGTTCCTTATCGCAGGTAAGGATAACGGCAACGATGCTCAGACTCCCGACATCACAACAGGTGCAGAGGATTGCCTTGGTTACAACATGGATTGGACTGAGGCAGAAGGCAACCACCTCGATACATACACCTACTATAAGGATATGCTCGAGACTGAAGAGCCCACAACTCCTCCCACAGAAGCTCCCACAGATGCTCCTGTAACAACAGGTGACGAGCAGCCCACAGTTGCTCCCACAGATGCACCTACAGATGCACCCACAACACCTGTTGAGCCCGAGTACATCACAATCTACTTCTCCAATGCATGGGCATGGACAGATGTTCGCGTTCATACATTCGGTAGCACATACGAGGCTGACACAGATTGGCCCGGTAAGGCTATGACATACCTTGAGACCAACGAGTATAAACAGGATATTTACACAGCAACAATTCCTGCTGATGTAACTGGTATCAACTTCACAGGTCTTGACAATGGCACACTCAAGCAGTCCGCAAACATCGCTCCTGAAGACGGCTACGGCTACTACATGGATTGGTCTCAGGAAGAGGGCGAACATACCGATAAGTATGAATATGTTCCCACAGTTAAGCCCACAACTCCTCCCACAGAGGCACCCACAGATGCTCCTGTAACAACAGGTGACGAGCAGCCCACAGTTGCTCCTACAGAGCCTGGTTCCGAGCCCGATATGCCCACAGTTGTAACTGTATATGCTATCAACTCCGCTAAGTGGGATGATGTATATGCATATTGCTGGGATGCAGATAAGAATGAGAACGCTTCATGGCCTGGCATGGTAATGGAGAAGACAGAGGATACTGTAAACGGCTTTGACGTATACGCATTCTCCTTCAATTCTGCTTATACAAACATCATCTTCAACAACAATAATAACGGTTCACAGACTGATGACCTCACAGTTCAGGACGGCAAGTACTATGACATCAAGGGTGGTGCATGGTACGACAGCCTCGATGCTGTTCCCGGCGTTGATGCACTTGCTACAGACAGATATCTCGTAGGTGAATTCAACAGTTGGAGCACAACCGCTACTGAGTTCAAGCTCAATGCTGAAGGCGAGAGAACAGGTTATGTATCCATCGAGCTCGAAGCTAACAAGACTTACCAGTTCAAGGTTGTTCGCGAGGGTGCTTGGACATCTAACGCAACACCTATCACAGGTTCCGTTGCAGGCCTTACATTCAGCTCAAGCGTATCTGGCAATGCAACTATTACAACTACCGATGCAGGTACATACGTATTCAGCTTCGGTCTTGATAATTCTCAGCTTTCCGTAACATATCCCGGCGAAGAGCCTCCCGTACCCACAACTCCTGATGAGCCCGAGCCTGACACAACAGTTAAGCTCGCAGGTTCCTTCACAGATTGGGAAACAGGTGCTATCGAAATGACACTTGTTGAGGGTTCTACAACTGTTTACACAGCTACAGGTATCAGACTTGAAGCTGCAACAGCAGACGCTCCTTACGAGTTCAAGATTATCGAGTTCGGTACATGGCTTGGTAACCCCGGCACAATCGAGAATGTAGCTGAAGGTTGGAGATTCAGAGAGAAGGAAGAAGACGGCAGCAATGCTGTAAACTGTAAGCTTACAACTATCGGCGGCACATACACCTTCATCTTCGATTCTGAGACCAATAAGCTCACAGTAACAGCAGTTCTCGACGAGATCGTAGTTCCCGACGAGCCCACACCCGACGAGCCCAAGGTTGAGTACTTCACAGTAATCTTCCTCAACGCTGACGGTACATTCCTCGGCTTTGCAAAGGTAGAGGCAGGCAAGCCTGCTAACATTCCTCCCGCAATTCCTGAGATTGATAGTGACGCACAGTACA
>JAZNVW010000016.1:0-114515 GCA_045593025.1 Ruminococcus sp.
ATAAGTAGAAAAAACAAATAATTATATATTGACCTCTTTTAATAATTTAATTATAAAAAATTTGAGAAATCTTTTCTACCCCTTATTTTAGGGGTTTTTCGACACTCTGTTTTATATTTGGTATAAAAACCGACAATTTATATATTTCAATTAACAAAAACATCAAACACAGACTCGGACAATTTGGCTCTGACACAGCCACAGCATAAACTAACCTTCCCAAAAGGAGGCTATAACAATGTCGGACTATCCTGCAGAAAAGCCACATATTACCGAAAATGCAACATCTGTAACCACTCCTCTTGATGCCCTCACAAAAAGAGAAATAGAAGTTCTCGGGCTTATTGCACGTGGTTTCACAAATGCAGACATTGCAAAAGCTCTGTATATCTCCGAACATACGGTAAACGACTTTACAAAAAAGATTTACCGCAAGCTTAATGTGCACAATCGACAGGCAGCAGCACAGATTCTCCATCGATACGGCTCAAGCGGTCAAAATCAGAATTAATATGCATTTTTCTTAATCCCCAAAACATACAAACAGACAAAACGGCTATGCTCATAATGAGCATAGCCGTTTTGTCGTATTATATTCACTGTCAATATTCAAGTCCTGCGATAAACTTCTGGATGGCAGTAGCATCCTTTATGGAGACCTCAGAATCTTCATTGAAATCAGCCGCATCAAATGCATCACCTGTGAGGATTTCCAACTGAGCCAGATGTTTCTGAATAGCAGTTGCATCCTTGATGTTTATATCTTCGTCAAAATTCACATCACCAAGACTGCTGTCAACTTTTTCTCTGATAATAACAGGAGTGTCAAAGCTATCCTGTGCTATATATGAAATCTCCTCGGTTTTTACAAGCTTTCCGCCTTTAATCTGCAGATTATCACTGATTTCTATTTCACCTGTGGTATAGATAGTTAAATCCGAACCGCCATCCTGTGTTACTTCTGCAGATGTCGCTTTAAGTATTCCGCCCTTTATAACAATGTCGCCCTCTGCATACACTCCGCCTGATTCGGGATGATATTTACTTTCTGCCTCAACGCTTCCGCCGGACAAACAGAGAGAACCTGACAGAAGCTTGAGGGTACCTGCAACATACATTCCGTCGGAATACAAATAACCCCTGTTTGAAATCGCAGTAACATCAGCATTACCGGAAACGGTCACACTGCCTGCAACCACATAGTCAAGGGTTTTGTCCCATATTGCATTGATTCCGCAGGAATCATAAGCATAACCTGCTTTGGCGACTACTTTTCCGCCTGTGAAATTCATATTTGAAAGACCCCAGCCTACAATACCGTAACTTGTAGTTACTGTATCGGGGCCCGGAGTTAATGTAGTGTCAGCTCCTGTTGCTATAACCGTGCCTGCACTGTTGATACCTCTTGCTAAAGATATTCCAAAGGAATGCACCTGTGCTTCAGATGCTTCGGCTGTTACCACTGCACCTTCATTAATATTCAGATAGCCTCCTCCCGGACTTAAATATTCACCTGTAAGGTCATCAATAATGTAAACGCTCTCGGCATTTATACCAATACTGCTGACACCCTCTGCCCCCTTTGCAGTAAGGTTTCCGCCCTTCACATGTATGTCGCCATAAGAATCAACGCCCACACTGTCACCTGACAAAGATGCTCCGCCCACAGACACAACGTTGCCTGATTTCATTATCATATCACAGCAGTAAATACCTGTACTTGTTGCCTCGGATAGCTTTTTACCGCTGTAACCAACCGTAACATTACCGCTTTCTACGCAAAAATCTCCGCCTATAGTTACATCATCATAGTTATATGTAGTGTATATTCCCATGCTGTATTTGGTTGCATAACCGGAAACGACTTCAAGTTCTGCGGAGTTTTCTTCTCCTTCAAGGGTAAGGTTTCCTTCCTCAAGTCCGATACCCATGCTCCACTCGTTTGTGCCTGCGTCAACAATTTTATTATCTCCGCTGAAAGAAACGGTCAAATCCATACCGCCTGCAAAAATACCTGCGGACATCTCATCCTCAACAAGGGTTGCACCTTTAATATCTGCATTATTAAGATAAAGGCATTTTTCCTTTGCCACATATTTTACTGTGCCGTCTCCAAGAACATCAGAAGCGTTATCACTTGTAACCTGAACACCGCCAACCCATATACTGTATCGGGTTGCCGCAGAGGTGTTTACAACTGAAAACCCTGCCAGAATCACCAATGCAATAAACAATGCCATAAATCTCTTTTTCACAGGACATCCCCCTTTTATACTTTAGTGTGATACACCACTAAATCAATTATAACACACTTCTTTTCTAAGTCAATAGTCTGCATTTTACTTTCTTGAAATAAATTCTTTTCAGTGTTAATATTGTATAAGCAAAGTTTACGGAGGTTCGTAATGAAAATCACTGCTCTTACAGAAAACACCGCAAAAAACAGCTCATTTGAATGTGAACACGGACTATCACTCTACATAGAAACTGCAAAGTGCAAAATCCTTTTTGATGCAGGTCAGACTGATATGTTTACACGCAATGCAGATAAACTCGGTATAGACCTTTCGCAGATTGATTTTGCCATACTTTCCCACGGACATTATGACCATTCGGGAGGACTTATTACCTTTCTGGAAATCAACAAGACCGCACCTGTATATCTGAGCAAGTATGCCTTTGCACCGCATTACAACGGCACCGAAAAATATATCGGTATGGACCCGTCGCTTAAAAGAAACCCACGACTTATATACACCGAGGATTACACTAAGATTGCAGATGGTATTACTCTGCATTCCTGCAACAACGAAACAATTCATTATAATCTTGGCAGTTTCGGTCTTAACGTTAAGTGCTGTAATAAGTATCTGCCTGATGATTTTCGTCACGAACAATATCTGCTTATTGAGGAAGACGGAAAAAAGGTACTTATAAGCGGGTGCTCCCACAAAGGTGTGCTGAACATCGTAAAATGGTTTGAACCTGACGTTCTTATCGGCGGTTTCCATTTCTCAAAACTACCATTGGACGAAAAGTTAAAGGAATATGCTCTGTATCTTGATTCCTTCTCTACCCTTTACTACACCTGCCACTGCACGGGAACAGAACAATATGAATTTATGAAAAAGTATATGGGAAAGCTCAATTACCTGAGCACAGGAGAAATTGTTGAAATATAAGAATAAGCATCTTTTTAATTGAAACCAACATAAATATGTGTTTTAATGAAAACTAACCAATATTCAAACGCATCACAAAAACTAACACCGGCAAAAAACTCCATTGACACAGCAAAAAGACGGCTACAATAACGTAGCCGTCTTTCTTTTAAGTATGTTTATAATCAAGCCTTTTCCAGGTTCTTGTTCTTAGTAATAGCCTTGATAACAAAGAGTGTGCCGATTGTGAGCACAATACCGATGGGAAGTACGATGTACCATACCTGCACAAAACCTGCGATGATATAGGTTACAAAAGAGATTATTGCAACTGTGATTGCATAGGGAATCTGGGTTGATACGTGAGAGATATGCTCGCACTGTGCACCTGCAGAAGACATAATTGTTGTGTCGGAAATAGGAGAGCAGTGGTCTCCGCATACTGCACCTGCAAGGCAGGCAGACATACTGATAACCATAAGTTCTGCATCAGGTGTACCTGCATACAGATATGTAACAATAGGAATGAGAATACCGAAGGTACCCCAGGATGTGCCTGTTGCAAAAGCAAGCACACATGCAACAACGAAGATGATTGCAGGCAGGAAGTTTGCAAGACCTGCTGCTGCACCTGTCATAAGGTCTGCAACAAAGTACTTTGCACCTAAAAGTCCTGTCATATTCTTCAGAGCTGTTGCAAAGGTAAGGATAAGAATTGCGGGAACCATTGCGATAAATCCCTTGGGTACTGCTGCCATTGCATCTTTGAAAGAGATAGCTCTGCGGATAATAAGGAATGCAATGGAGATTACAAGAGCAATAAGTCCGCCCCAGGGAAGTCCTACGGTCGCATCTGTATTTGCAAAAGCATCAACAAAGCTTGTACCGTCAAGGATACCGCCGTTATAAACAAGAGCAAATACACAAACTGCAACAAGAACAACTACAGGCAGGATAAGGTCAATAACCTTGCCCTTGGGGTTGCCTTCTTCCTCTGCAACACCCTGCTCTTCGCCGCCAAGCTCACCCTTGAACTTAGCCTTGTATTCGTGCATTGCCATTGAGCCGTAATCAAAGCCCATAACAGAGATTGCTATTACAAACACAAGAGTAAGGAGTGAATAGAAGTTATAAGGAATTGCTGTGATGAACAGGTCCAGACCTCTGCCGTCCTCTGCGTAAGCAGAAACTGCAGCCGCCCATGAAGAAATGGGTGCAATCATACATACAGGTGCTGCTGTAGCATCAATGATGAAAGCAAGCTTTGCACGGGAAATCTTGTGGCTGTCTGCAACAGGACGCATAACAGAACCTACTGTTAGACAGTTGAAGTAGTCATCAATAAAGATAAGCACACCCAGAACAAAAGTTGCAAGCATTGCACCTACTCTTGTCTTGATGTGGGTAGCCGCCCATTTGCCGAAAGCTGCGGAGCCGCCTGCTTTGTTAACAAGAGCAACAAGAACTCCAAGTTCAACAAGGAAAATAAAAATGCCGGCTGTGTCGCTGACAGCTGAAATAAGGCCCTCATTGATAACTGCATCCATTGTACCCAGGAAGCTGAACTTTGAGTAAAAAAGAGCACCTGTTACAATACCGATGAAAAGTGAGGAATAAACCTCTTTGGTAATCAGTGCAAGACCGATTGCAATCACAGGGGGAACAAGTGCCCAGACAGTACCCTGAACCGCACCTTCGCCCAAACAAGTTTCACAGGTTGCATCTGAAGCAACGCCTGTGCCGTGACAGTCCATACAGGAAACAGTGCCGAGATAACCGCCGGATACTGCCGCGTAAATCAACAGACCAACAATTACAAGCGCCGCAACTGCAAGGACAATCTTCTTTGTCTTTGTCATTGTGTAAACCTCCATATTAAATTAGTAAAACAAAAAACCGCGGCATATGTGCCACGGTCAAAAGTCAAGCAATCAACCAAAATAGCACTCCACCTTTCGGTGACAGTGTAATACATATTCTGTATTACCCCAGCCCTGAACATCGGAAAATGCTTTTGGACTTCGGCGATGCTTCCTTTTGCATACAGTGTTTCCGCACTGCATGTATGCTACTGATAAGCACCGCGCCTCTATTTTGTTATGCTAAGATTATACCAAAGAATAAATCATAGTCAACCTTTTTTGTATAAAAATCTGATATTTTATCAGATTTTGCTCAAACAGCAAAAATAAAAGAGCGGTTTCAGACCGCTCAACATTTTTATTATATCAGAATTAAACAGTAAATGTCAATGCATTCCGTTATATTTATAGTGCATTCAATACAGTTTCTCTGTTTTATATTAAAAACTACTGTTAACTTTGTATATATTTCCATCTTGCAAACTACCAATCCCTATGATATATTATAGACAGAAAGGATGATACCAATGAAGAGGTAACACCCAAGGTAAACTTTAAGGTTTACGGTTGGATTTTTAAGACTTTCAAAAAAACAAAGTACCAACAATAAAATAGTACGAAAACATCTGTGAAGTATAACAGATAAGAACCAAAAAGAAATTTACAAATCTAATTTTTCAAGGTTAAACAAAAGCGAAAGTCAAAAAAGAAACAATCGGGAGGTCAAAAACCTCTGAAAAGAACCTAAAGCAAACCAAAGGTTAAGGCAATGTCCCCTATCAAAGAAAAACCACACTCAAGTAAATCTCACTTACGAGAACGAAAAAGAATGAAGTGAAAGGAAAAATCGGAGAGAAAAGGACAAAGTCACATCCGAAATCTGCAGAAATGAGAGGTAGCCAAAGATGTTAGATAATAAGAGTGAACAGAAATAACCCTTGACTGATGTGTAAAGAAACACGGTCAAGGGTTATTTCATTTTATACAGCTATACCACCCTCACCTGTCCGCTGTAAAGCGGTCTTTTTTATTTAACGCAAAAAAATAAATGCAAGTTGTGTAAAACTTGCATTTATTATGAAACGTATCAAACTATTCAGTTTTATTTAATCAAGTCACCTACAGACAAATTGGTTTCAAGTTTTGCAATATGCTTCTGGATAACCGTTGCATCCTTGATGTTTACTGATTCATCCATATTCACATCTGCACAAAGAGATTCCTTGTCACTGAGCTCTACAAGTTTAGCAGAAGCCTTCTGAATCATAGTTGCATCTTTTACGTTAACATCAAAATCTCCGTCCACATCACCATATAATTTTTGATTTTTCAGCTCTTTTGCTATCTTGTGTACTAAATCCAGAGTAGCAATCTTTATATTCTCTTCGTCATTTGTAACCACAAACACGTTGAATTCATCTTCGAAATAAGTAAGGGCTCCACTTGCGTAGGTAACAATAAATCCGGTATGGCCGACACCATTGTCACCTGTAATCTTAAGGCTGTGTGCATATCCTACGCTAACGCCGTTTGTGTACTCTGTATTATTTGAACAGACTGTAAGCATTTCTGCCATGCTTTCCTCAGAAATAAGCCTGCACTCTCTGAGAGATGTAAGCCACTTGTCCATATCCTTGGCATTTGAAACCAAATCTCCGCATCCCTGAAAACAACCCTTAGTGTCAGTAGGAAGCACAATATCCGGAATATCTGGGAATTTATTTTCACACAAATCGGGATGATTTACAAGTTCTTCGTAAAAGCCTGTATTATCCATACCAAGAGGAGCAAAGATATTCGCTTTTAGAAAATCTTCGTAATCATCTCCTGTTAACTGCTCAATAATCATAGAGAGAAGCAGAGTGTTTGTATTTGAATATGTATATTTGCTGCCGGGCTTGAACATAAGGCTTTTGTTACAAAGCCATTCTAATATTATCTGCTGATTTTCTTCTTGTGTATTATCTATAGAAGGAAAGAATTCTGTAAAAGCACCTTCCTGAAAATCGCGGATACCCGAACGCATAGTAAGCATCTGCTTGATTGTAACATCTTTGGCTACGGTGTATTCGGGGAAATATTCTGAAAGCGTGTCATCCAAGCTCAGCATTCCCTGCTCCTTAAGCATAAACACAGCAACAGCACAAAACTGCTTAGAAATTGAGCCAATCGGGAATAAGGTATCAATAGTGTTTTCTTTTCCTTCGGCGGTATTTGCCATACCCCTTACGCTCTGAGCGATAACTTTTCCTTTTTGAGTTACATAAGCAACTCCGCTTATGTTATATTTTTCCAATTGCTCATCAAGGAACTTTTGTGCATAAGTTTGCGTATTTGCACTGACAGAGAGAGGCAAAGCCATCATACCCAGCAGTATGCTAATTAAAAGTAAAACGCCGATTGTTTTTTTGAATTTCATAGTCAAAACTCCTTTCAATGCTGATTTTAGCACTATACAAGAAGTTTTTCAATCGACGCGAAATAGAAAAAATCAACCGACGGTTTAATAATTAAAACTGATTAGTTAATAAAACAGAGGCTTTGTTCTCTCGAACTGCACCCAATAGTCAATGACAAGTTTTTTGTTAAGTTCATCTGCATAACACAGAAAAGGAATAACTACGCTCTCCTTACGGAAGGTGTATGTGGCAACATCACCCTTTGCTGTATCAATGTAAGTGATATCCACCAGGTTGCTTTTTTCCATCAGCTTCATATATTCTTTCAGCGATTCTTCATCAATCCCTGTGTGTTTGCTGATAAGAGTAGCATCAATAGGAGTGTTGAGACGTGTATACATATAAAATATAATTTTCAAAATATTAATATCTGCAAACACACTGAAAAGTTTCTGCAAATCTTCAATGCTTACAATTTTATTGAGGATTCCCCCATCAGGCTCGGGCATCAAGAAAAATGTTCTGAAATCCTCTGCAAGTCTCATATTAATAATACCCGCATCCATAACCGCCTGAGAAAAATACTTATGCTCTGTATCCTTATACTTTATAGTTTCAAGAGAATCATAAATAAGCGATTCTTCGTGAGCAAGACCTGCATTAATAGCCCAACACATCTTAAAAGCACGTTTATACCCTTCCTCAAGGTTTGTTTGTCTGAGAGTTTGAGCAATTGCCATTTCTACGCTTTCGGGCTCTCTGCCGAAAAGGGCATCAATGCTGATATCAAGAATATCTGCGATATCCGGTAGCAGTTCAATGTCAGGGGTTCCGCCTCGTTCCCATTTGGAAACCGCCTGAGTAGACACATTCAGAAATTTTCCCAGTTGCTCTTGAGTATATCCTTTGGCTATTCTGCGTTCTTTAATTATTTTGCCAATTTCAACCATAATTGCATCTCTTTTCTGTATCTTAGAATTTCACAAATTTGGGTGCCACTTTTCTTGCAATTCTGTATACGGGAGTTTCCAGTTCTTTTTTAGCTTCCATAAGCTTCTCTCTTATGGGAATATTCTGCGGACAATGGCTTTCACATTTACCGCAACCTATACAGTTTGTAATTGATGTGGGAGTTTTTCGCAGAGCGGTACACATAATATGTTCCTTCATTGCAGGGAACCAGCCTTCAGCATACTTGCGGTTGTAATGTGCAAAAGCACCGGGAATATCCACGTTTTTGGGACAGGGCATACAGTAGCCGCAACCTGTGCAACCAACCTTCATCTTTGCATTGATAACAGTCACAACACTCTGAAGCATTTCTTCGTCCTGCAAAGAAAGCTCAGCCACCTGTGCCTCTGACGCGGTTTTTATATTATCCGCCACCATTTCCATTGAGTTCATACCTGAGAGCACAACCGTCACCTCCGGCTGGTTATAAAGCCAGCGGAACGCCCACTGAGCAGGAGTATACTGTTTCTCATAGTTTGCAAATATTTTTTTGGCTTCATCGGGCAAACGATTTACAAGCCGTCCCCCTCTGAGCGGCTCCATTATCATAACAGGCAGACCTTTGCCGTGAGCATACTGAAGACCTCTTCTGCCTGCCTGGGAATGTTCATCCATATAATTGTACTGAATCATACAGAAATCCCAATCATAAGCATCAATCAAAGAGCAGAACATATCGGTGTTGCCGTGATAGGAAAAACCTATCTGACGGATAGCACCGCTTTTCTTTTTCTCCTGTATCCACTCAAGTATCCCCAAATCACACATACGCTTCCATGCAGAAACATCTGTAAGCATATGCATAAAATAATAATCCACGTAATCTGTCCGCAGACGTCTGAGCTCTTCGTTGAAAATCTTATCAAGACTTTCTCTGTTTTTTACAAGGTAATGGGGCATCTTTGTGGCAATGTGTATTTTTTCGCGAAGGTTGTTTTTCTCGAAGATTTCACCTATGATTGCCTCACTTCCCGGGTAGATATAGGCAGTATCAAAATAATTTACTCCACCCTCAACAGCTGACAATATTTCTCTTTCGGCTTCATCAAAATCAATTCTGCCCATTTTACTCTGAAATCGCATACAGCCAAATCCAAGACAAGACAATTTATTCCCGTATTTATCAAATCTGTAATTCATAATTCACCTGTCATTTCTTAATTTTCTCTATATTAGCACAGCAAGAGAAGTTTAACAATAAGAAAGGTTGAAAAAAAGCAAAATTCAAATATAATATACTCATAAGCTTTGAGGAGGGTGTTATGAAGGTTATAGCAAGAATTCACACAGATTTTCCCACAAAATTCGGAATTCCAAGGCAAAGCGGTCTTGTAGAAACAGAGGCAACCATTGTCTTTGAACCTGAATACAGATTCGACGAAGCACTCAGAGGAATTGAAGAATACAGCCACCTGTGGCTTATCTGGGAGTTTTCAGAAGTCAAAGACAAGCCCTGGTCCCCTACTGTACGCCCGCCAAGACTGGGCGGAAACAAACGAGTAGGAGTATTTGCCACCCGCTCACCCTTCAGACCTAATCCTGTTGCCCTTTCCTGTGTAAAGCTTCAAAGATGCGAGAAAACCTCAGAGGGTATGGTGCTTGTTGTATCCGGTGCAGACCTGATGGACAACACTCCCATCTATGACATAAAGCCGTATATCCCCTATACAGACTGCCACACAGACGCAAAAGGAAGCTTTGCTCAGAAGCACAAGGACTATCGCCTTTTTGTAGAATGCAAAGAAAACCTTATGAGCAAAATTCCCGAAAACAAACGAAAGTTACTTACAGAAATTCTTGCTCAGGACCCAAGACCATCATACATTGAAAATCCCAAAAGGGTTTTTGGCATTGAATATGCAGGGTTTGAAATTAAATTCACAGTCAAAGAAAAAATTCTCACAGTTACAGATATTTATATTTCCGGAAAAGAATAATTTTCACAGTGCACATATCTATTGTTCTGATAAGATATGTGCACTTTTTTTACTTATCTCACAGAAGATGTTATTTTTTTAACACAAATTTGGGTAATAATGCAATTTTATATAATATATCCGATAAAAACCGAAAGTTTTCTATAATTTATTGTAGACAATCACAAGATTTTATGATACTATTATGTTGTATGTAAAGTGGTGTATGCTATGACTTCATCACTTGAATTCATCAATCTATATTCCAGAATACAGGGAGGATATAATAATGCAAAAGAAACTCAGCACACTTCCCTTCTCCGGCACAGCGGAGCAGGAAGCAAAACTCAAGGAAGTAATCAAAGCTCACCAGGATGACCCCGGTGCAGTTATGCCCGTACTCCAGAAGGCTCAGGACATCTACGGCTACCTGCCCATTGAGGTTCAGGCTATGATTGCAGAAGGCCTCAACGTTCCTATGGAAGAGGTTTACGGCGTTTCCACCTTCTACTCTCAGTTCTCTCTTACTCCCAAGGGTGATTACACAATCTCTGTTTGTCTTGGTACAGCTTGCTACGTTAAGGGCTCAGGCGATATTTTTGACAAACTTTCCGAACGTCTCGGCATCGGTTCTGAGGAATGCACTCCTGATGGTAAATTCTCTCTTACAGCCTGCCGTTGCATCGGTGCTTGCGGTCTTGCTCCCGTTCTTACAATCAATGAGGAAGTTTACGGCAGACTTACAGTTGACGATGTAGACGATATCCTTGCAAAGTACATGAACTGATTCCTTAATCCGCAAAGTCCTTCGGGACATTCGGTAAAATATCAAAAGGAAGTACTGCTATGAAAATAAGTACCATGAAAGAACTGCTGAATGCAGAGGTTGCCTGCTGTGAGGAACACCTTGACAGACATGTATACTCTGCCTGCGGCAGCGATATGATGAGCGATGTTCTGGCTTTTGTAAAAGACCAGGCAGTTCTGCTCACAGGTCTTGTAAATTCCCAGGTCATCCGCACAGCCGAGATGATGGATATGATTTGTATCGTTCTGGTGCGTTCCAAGCTGCCTACGCCCGAAATGATTGAGCTCGCAAAGGAAAGCGGTATTGTTATACTTACCACAAAAACCCGTATGTATGACGCCTGCGGAATCCTTTACAGCAACGGACTTGTAGGTAACAAGGTAAAAGAATGAGCGAACAGTTATTATTCACCTTTGATGTAGACGGAGATGACTTTACATCTGCGGGCCAGGCATCCTCTCAGGTAAAAAGAAACTTAAGGCAGCTGGGAATTGCTCCCGATATTATCAAAAGAGTTTCCATTGCCATGTATGAGGGCGAAATCAATATGGTTATACACGCAGGCGGCGGCACAGCCGAAGTTGCTGTAACCGAAGAGCACATTGAAATAGTGCTCAAAGACCAGGGCCCCGGCATCAAGGATATTGAACAAGCTATGCAGGAAGGTTTCTCCACCGCACCCGACGATGTCCGTTCTCTGGGCTTCGGTGCAGGTATGGGTCTTCCCAATATGAAGCGTTACTCTGACTATATGAACATTGAGTCAGAAATCGGAGTAGGCACAACTATTACAATGAGGGTTAATCTCCCTATATAAAACACTTATTACTTTGATTTGAGAGGCAGGTGACAGCAGTTGCATAATTATGAACATTCCGTTTGTCTTGATGTAAACAAATGCATCGGTTGTACTACTTGTCTGCGTCACTGTCCTACTCAGGCAATCCGCATTAAAGACGGTCACGCCGTTATTAATCAGGCACGTTGCATTGACTGCGGAGAGTGCATCAAGTGTTGCCCCAAAAAAGCAAAAAAAGCTGTTTGCAACAACTTACAGGATTTGGACAATTTCAAATATAAAATTGCCCTGCCTGCACCCACTCTTTACGGTCAGTTTGAGAATATGGAAGATGTAAACTTCATTCTTGAAGGACTTTTGAGCATCGGCTTTGACGATGTGTTTGAGGTTGCAACTGCCGCTGAGCTTGTATCTGCATATACAAGAATCTACTTAAAACGCGATGACATAAAAAAACCTGTCATCAGCTCCGCCTGTCCTGTAGTAATGCGTCTTATCTGCCTAAGGTTCCCCTCTCTCAAAGAAAACATTATGCCTATGCTGCCTCCTATGGAGATTGCAGCTATGATGGCAAGAGAGAAAGCAAAGAAAGAACATCCCGAGCTTGAAGATAAAGACATCGGTGTGTGCTTTATTTCTCCTTGCCCTGCCAAGGCGAGCTACGTCAAAAACGGTTTTGGCGAATACAAGAGCCAGGTAGACACTGTTGTGTCCATAAGTGATATCTACTTCCAGCTTATAAACGCTATGAAGCACTCTGAGAATGTTATGCCTATCTCCAATTCAGGAAGAATCGGTATAGGCTGGGCATCCTCCGGCGGTGAAGCAACAGCACTTATGAATGACGCTTATCTGGCAGCCGACGGTATCGAGAATGTAAACCGCATCCTCGATGAAATCGAAAACGACACCATTCCTCCCCTTGAGTTTATTGAACTCAACGCCTGCACAGGCGGTTGCGTGGGCGGAGTGCTTACAATGCAGAATCCTTTTATTGCAAAAGCTAAGCTCCAGACTTTGAGGAGGTACCTGCCTGTTTCACAGACAAGTCTTCCCAAGGACAAAGGTTCGGATATCCCGGACTATTACTTCTTTGAGGAGCTTCCCACCTACTTCCCCATCTCCAGACTAAGTTCCAGTATTTCTGAGAGTATGCGTATGATGTCAGAAATTCAGAAGCTCAGAAGCGAGCTTCCCGGCATTGACTGCGGTGCCTGCGGTGCTCCCACCTGCAGAGCTTTTGCGGAAGACGTGGTAAAGGGTACAGCGGATATAAAGGATTGCACAATCAGAATCAGAAGTGAATTACTTCAGTTTCTTGGCTCAAAGGGTGATGAAAGTGACGGTTAACACACTGCTAAAACTTGACGGCTTCTCTCCTGTTGTAATTTCAGACAGCGAAGCCGAAATCAAGGGTGTTTACATCGGTGATCTTTTAAGCTGGGTTATGGGCAGAGCACAAGAGGGCGATGCCTGGATAACCATTATGTCAAACATAAACATTCTGGCAGTAGCAACTCTTTCCGATGTTGCCTGCATTATACTTGCGGAAGGCGTTACCCTGGATGAAAATGTAATGTCTGCCGCTTGCGACAAAGGAATCAATGTCATTTCTTCTGAAAAATCAGCCTATGACATAGCGATTGCTTTGAGAGATGCCCTTTGATATGAATAAATACTATTATGATTTTCACGTTCACTCCTGCCTCAGCCCCTGCGGTGATGACGAAAACACACCAAACTCCATTGCAGGTATGGCAACACTCAACGGACTGAATGTAGTGGCACTGACAGACCACAACACCTGTCAAAACTGCCCCGGCTTCTTCGGTGCGGCTAAACGCCACGGCATCATTCCCATTGCAGGTATGGAGCTGACTACCGCCGAAGATATCCATGTTGTGTTCCTCTTTGAAAAGCTGGAGGATGCAATGGAGTTTGACAAGGAAATTGCCTCAAGACGCATTCTCTTCGAAAACAGAGTGGATATATATGGCGAGCAATACATTATGAACTCAGAAGATGAAGTTCTCAAAACAGAAAAATATCTTCTCTCCAACGCTACAACGGTTACTGTTGAGGAATGTCCCGCCCTTGCAGAGAAATTTCACGGTATCTGCTATCCTGCCCATGTAGACAGGCAAGCAAACGGCATTATTGCCACCTTGGGTATCTTCCCGGATATCAAAGGGTTTAACTGCTGTGAATTCCACGATGCAGGCAACATTGAGGAGTACAAGAAGCTTTATCCTCTTATCGGTGAAAAAAAGATTCTTGTAAGTTCCGACGCGCACTATCTTTGGGATATGAGAGACGATAACGATTTCTTCCTTGTTGACGATGAACCTTACAGTTCTGAGCTTGTAAGAAGAAAAATTTTCGAAATGTTAAGGTGAGGCTATGAAGGAAATTTCTCTGAACATTCTTGATATAGCAAAAAACTCCACCAAAGCAGGTGCCGACCTTACCGCTATCACTATAAAAGAAACTGAGGACACCCTCACACTCATTATAGCTGACAATGGTTGCGGCATGGATGAGGAAACTGTCAGAAATGTCAGCAACCCCTTCTACACCACAAGAACTACCAGAAAGGTTGGCATGGGAATTCCCCTTTTGAAGCTGTCTGCAGAGCAGACAGACGGAAGCTTTGAGATAAAATCAAAGCCTCAGGACAAGTTCCCGAATGAACACGGCACCGTGGTAACTGCCGTATTCAATAAAAACCACATCGACTTTACTCCTTTAGGCGATGTGACAGGCTCTATAGTCACCCTCATACAGGGTGACCCTCAGGTCGACTTCCTCTTTACGCATACAATGCCAAAAGGCGAAGTAACCCTTGACACAAGAGAGCTAAGAGAAGTTCTCGGAGATGTTCCACTGGACACCTTCGAGGTGATAATGTGGATTACCGAAAACTTAAACGAGCAGTATGCTGAGATTAACACACTGTAATTTTTGGTTTCCATAACTTTATACAGGAATTAATTAATACATTAATATATAATTAATTTATATTCTATATCAGAAAGGAAAATAAATATGAAGTCATTAGCAGAACTCCAGGCAATCAAAGAAAAAATGCAGAACAAAGTTGCTCTGCGTGAAGGCTCAGGAGAAATGAGAGTAGTTGTTGGTATGGCTACTTGCGGTATTGCTGCAGGTGCACGCCCCGTACTCTCCACCTTTGTTGAGGAAGTAGCCAAAGCTGACCTTACAGGCAAGGTTACAGTTTCTCAGACCGGTTGTATCGGTATTTGTCAGTTCGAGCCCGTCGTTGAGGTTTTCGAGGCTGACAAAGAAAAAGTTACTTACGTAAAAATGACTCCCGAAAAAGCTAAGAGGGTAGTCGAGGAACATATCAAAGGCGGCAAGGTTGTTGCAGAGTACACCTTCGCCAGCGAAAACGCATAATCGGAGGTTTGATTTATGATTCGTTCACATGTTCTTATCTGTGGCGGTACAGGCTGTACTTCCTCAGGTAGCCTGAAAATTCAGGATGAATTTGTAAAAGCCCTTGAGGCAAACGGACTCACCGATGAGGTAAAAATCGTAATGACCGGTTGCTTCGGTCTTTGCGCTCTCGGTCCTGTTGTTATCATTCATCCCGAAGGCACATTTTACAGCCGTGTTACTCCCGAGGATGTAGCAGAAATCGTTTCTGAGCATCTTCTCAAGGGTAGAGTTGTTGAGCGTCTTGTATACGCTGACACAGGCGAAGAAACAGCAGAAGCTATTGCTAATGTTTCTCTTAATGACACAGCTTTCTACAAAACACAGCAGAGAGTAGTTCTCAGAAACTGCGGTGTTATTGACCCTGAGGACATCAACGAGTACATCGCAATGGACGGCTACCAGGCACTTGGTAAGGTACTTACAGAGATGACTCCTGACGAGGTTATTCAGGTTGTTCTTGATTCCGGTCTTCGCGGCCGCGGCGGCGGCGGCTTCCCCACAGGAAGAAAGTGGGCTCTGACTGCTCCCAACAAAGCTCCTCAGAAGTATGTTGTATGTAACGCTGACGAGGGCGACCCCGGTGCATTCATGGACCGTTCCGTTCTGGAAGGCGACCCCCATTGTATCATCGAAGCTATGGCTATTGCAGGTTATGCAATCGGTGCAACACAGGGTTATGTTTATGTTCGTGCTGAGTATCCCATCGCTGTTAAGCGTCTTCAGATTGCTATTGACCAGGCAAGAGAGCTTGGTCTTCTGGGTAAGGATATCTTCGGCTCAGGCTTTGACTTTGACCTTGACATCCGTCTTGGTGCAGGTGCTTTCGTTTGCGGTGAGGAAACTGCTCTGATGACTTCCATCGAGGGTAACCGCGGTGAGCCCCGTCCCCGTCCTCCCTATCCTGCTGTTAAGGGTCTTTACGGCTGTCCCACAGTTGAAAACAACGTAGAGACATTTGCAAATATTCCCCAGATTATCCTTAAGGGTGCAGATTGGTTTGCATCTATGGGTACTGAGAAATCCAAGGGCACTAAGGTATTCGCTCTTGGCGGTAAGATTGAGCACACAGGTCTTGTTGAGATTCCCATGGGTACTACTGTTCGTGATATCGTTTACGAAATCGGCGGCGGTATTCCCGGCGGCAAGCAGTACAAGGCAGCTCAGACAGGCGGTCCTTCCGGCGGATGTATCCCTGCACGTCTTATTGACACTCCCGTTGACTATGACAACCTGACAGCTATCGGCTGTATGATGGGTTCAGGCGGTCTTATCGTTATGGACGAAGACACCTGTATGGTTGATATGGCTAAGTTCTTCCTTGAGTTCACAGTTGACGAGTCCTGCGGTAAGTGTACTCCCTGCCGTATCGGTACAAAGAGACTTCTTGAGATGCTCAACCAGATTGTTTCAGGCAATGGTACTCTTGAGCTTATCGACGAGATGGAGAAGCTCTGCTACTACATCAAAGAAAATGCACTTTGCGGTCTTGGCCAGACAGCTCCCAACCCTGTTCTTTCTACACTGAACTTCTTCCGCGATGAGTATATCTCTCACGTTGTTGATAAGAAGGGTCCTGCAGGTGTATGTAAGTCCCTGACTTCCTACGTTGTAGTTGCTGACAAGTGTAAGGGCTGTACAGCCTGTGCAAGAGTTTGTCCTGTTGGCGCAATCTCAGGCAAGGTTAAGGAGCCTCATGTAATCGACCAGTCCAAGTGTATCAAGTGCGGAGCTTGTATGGAGAAGTGCAAGTTCGGTGCAATTGTTAAAGAGTAAGAGAAAGGAGAAACTGCTATGGAAATGATAAACATTAAAATCAATGGTATGCCTTTCTCTGTTGAGAAGAATACAACCATTCTTGATGCATGCCGTCAGTTCGGCATCAGAATCCCCACTCTCTGCTACCTGCGCGAAATCAACGAAATCGGTGCTTGCCGTATGTGCGTTGTTGAGGTTAAGGGTGCAAGAAGCCTTGTTGCTGCTTGCGTATTCCCCATTGACAGAGAAGGTACAGAGATTTTCACTAACACTCCCAAGGTTCAGGAAGCAAGAAAGACTACTCTGGAGCTTATCCTCTCCAACCATGACAAAAAGTGTCTTAGTTGCGTAAGAAGCAACAACTGTGAGCTCCAGGCTCTTTGCAAGGAATACGGCATTGAGGACGAGAATCGCTTTGCAGGTGAGAATCCTGTTCTGCCTATTGATACTTCCACAGCACACCTTGTACGTAACAACAACAAGTGTATCCTCTGCCGCCGTTGCGTAGCTGCTTGTAAGGAACAGCACGTTGGCGTTATCGGTGCTAACCACAGAGGTTTTGACTCCACAATCGGCTGTGCATTCGACCAGAATCTTGCTGATGTTCCCTGTGTATCCTGCGGTCAGTGTACTGTAGTATGTCCCACAGGCGCTCTGGTGGTTAAGGATGAGACAACAAAGGTATTTGAAGCTATTGCAGACCCCGAGAAGGTAGTTATCGTTCAGACTGCTCCTGCAGTAAGAGCAGCTATCGGCGAAGAGTTCGGTATGCCTATGGGCACCAACGCAGAGGGCAAGATGGTTGCCGCTTTGAGACGCCTTGGCTTTGACAAGGTATTCGACACCAACTTTGGTGCTGACCTTACAATCGTTGAGGAAGGCACAGAGTTCATCGACCGTGTGAAGAACGGCGGCGTACTGCCCATGATTACTTCCTGCTCACCCGGTTGGGTTAAGTTCTGCGAGCACTACTATCCCGACCTTCTGCCCAACCTCTCTACCTGTAAGTCACCCCAGCAGATGACAGGTGCTATCATCAAGAGCTACTATGCTGAGAAGGAAGGCATCGACCCCAAGAATATCGTAAGCGTTTCTGTAATGCCCTGTACTGCTAAGAAGTTTGAGCACAAGCGTGACGACGAAGGCAGAGACGGTATTCAGGATGTAGATATCGTAATCACAACAAGAGAGCTTGCCGATATGATAAAGCGTGCAGGCCTCCAGTTCACAGCTCTTCCCGATGAAGAGTACGACCCCGCTCTCGGTCTCTTTACAGGTGCAGCTGTTATCTTCGGTGCAACAGGCGGCGTTATGGAAGCTGCTCTGCGTTCAGTTGCTGATATCCTCACAGGTGAGGAGCTTGAGCAGATTGACTACACAGAGGTAAGAGGCACTGAGCCCATCAAGTATGCAACCTACAACGTTGCAGGTATGGAGGTTAAGGTTGCTGTTACTTCCGGTCTTTCCAATGCTGCAAAGCTTCTTGATGACATCCGTGCAGGCAAGGCAGACTATCAGTTTGTTGAGATTATGTGCTGTCCCGGCGGTTGCGTAAACGGCGGCGGTCAGCCCATTGTTCCTGCTGAAATCAGAAACTACACAGACATCCGTGCAGAGAGAGCAAAGGTTCTCTATGCTGAGGACGCAGGTCTCCCCTTAAGAAAATCTCACGAGAGCCCCATTGTTAAGAAGCTCTACGAGGATTATCTTGGCGAGCCCGGCGGCCACAAGGCACATGAGCTCCTGCACACAACCTATGTTGAGAGAAAGAAGTATTAATTTACTCAAACTTAAAACAAAGGTTAATGCATAAATAACACAGAGCCGATACCTCAAAAAGGTATCGGCTCTTTCTTTTTGTTTTTCATATAGCAAAAAACAGCCTCAGGGGATAGTTTCCTCTGAGGCTGTTTTAGCAATATTTAATTATCTGTAATTCGGGTGCTTATAGATTGCCAGGTGGGTTCCTGCCTGTTTCCAAAGAGTGTAACCCTCTTTTTCAAGCAAGGGCGCTGCCTGTTTGTAAACATCTGAATTAATTCTCAGAACAATAAAGTCGTAGCGGTCAGGTTCAAGGATTGCAGTCTTTTCTGCATTCATATCGTTCTTATCAAAGATATAAACCTCCTTGCGGTCGCAAAGATGTGAAATCAGCACGGAATCTCCGCCGATAACCGCATTCTCGGGAATTGACTGCAAAGTTTCTTCAGATTTTTCATAGAACGCCTTGTTCTCTGTGTAATACTCGTAGTAGAAAGTATTATAAGATTCAATACCTGCATAGAAAACAAATGAAGAAGCAAACACAAGGATAGGAATGTTTCTGCGGGTATTTTCACTCATATCGTCGATGTTAATTACCGTCATAAATATGAGCAAAGTTGCAGGGCCGAAGATATACTGATAACCAATCTGGCCTGCGTACTGGTAATAAGCACCCACCACAAGGTTTGTTACAATGAAGGGTACCATCAGCAAGAAACGATGTATCTTCTTTGTAAAGAAAGGCATAAAGAGCAAGGGAAGCATTACCTGAACAAGGAAAGGCAGAGTTGCTTCTGTAGCGAGAGTGCTGAAAAGATACCCCGGATTCTTAAGGGAATTCAAAAGAACATCTACCATTCCCTCGTTGTTTTCAATCATAAGATGGCCGAAACGCCAGTATGTCATATTCTGACCGTCGCCGTTCTCTGTAAGCCAATTGGTAATAAAGAGCATATAAGCACCGCTTAAAAACGCCATAATCAGACCGTCAAAACGCTTTTTGGAGCCTTTTTGCTCAAAGAAAGCATACAGACCGATGCAGATAATAAACAGCGGGGCATCCTCTTTGACAAGACAAACAAGCACAGATAATATGTAGAAGGGAATGGATTTCTTTGTATCCACCGCCCACAGTGTCCACATAAGTAAAGTAGGCAGAAATGCATTCTCGTGGAAATCGTAGAAACAAGGAGCAATCAGACAAATGCTGAACACATATGCAAGGCCGATTCCCAGCATTGCAAGTCCTTTGAAGTTGCGGTTTTTGAGAATAAGCATAAGGGGCACGATACCGCCCATTGCAAAAATCGCCTGAAGCACCAAGAGAGTTTCAGCATAAGGAAAAATCTTGAAAACAGGTACAAACAAATAGAATATGTAAGATGAGTGAATATTGAAATGAGACATCAGAACGTCACGCTCACAGCTGTTCACTGCTGTAAGGTTATCTGCAAGAGAATGGAAGCTCTGAACAAAAAGTCCGAAATCCACAGCACCTGTCATAAACATATAATGGTGACAGATTGAGCATACCGCTATGTAGATTGTCATAGCGATTGCCGCCACAAGTCCTGCTATGCCGTAAATCCACCACTTTCTGTTTTCAAAGAAGCCGTGGGATTTGAACTTACTCAGAGCATAGGCAATAATCACAAGAGATACCAAGGCTGCACCGATAGTAGCATAGACATTGTTCTGCATATACAAGAACTTCCAGTCAAAGAACAAAACAGATGCCACAGTACATATCGGGTCAATTATTCTGAACTTTTCAGGCAAGCCCATATAGAGCAGGGTAAGAGCAAACACCACGCCAACACAATAAAGAAGCACTATGGTGAAGTTAACCTCTGACATATATTCCTTTGGACTTGTAAGAGGTTTTATGCTGTCTTTATCAAGGACTGCAACCATAACACCCGACACGGTAAAGAATGCTGTGAAGATTCTGAGCATCAGCATCTCGGGTATACCTAAAATGCCGAGAACTTTCCGCACTTTTTCAACAGAAAGTTTATCTTTCAGTTTTTTCATTTCACATCCCCCTTTTCAGATAATAAAGTAAAATTATACTATTAAATAATACAATTTATAGCCTTTTTTGTCAATGATACATTCTATGCCAAAAGAAAGCACAACAAGCATTTCAAAACTGCCTGCTGTGCTTCTTCTTAAAGTTTATTCTGTTGTGCCTGCTTTGCAAACTCTGTGTTAATAGAATCTGTATCAGCAGTTTTCATGGGCTGTGTTGCAGAAGGAGGACAAATTTCATTTTGTACCACATCAATAATCACACCGTGGTTTAGCTTTTTGTTTTCTCCTGCAGGCATCTCCTCAGGAAAAACTGAGGAATTCTTATCATCTTTCATATTATCACCTTTTCTTTTAAGGTAATAATATTATTAACACAAAGCAATGGATTACAAAAGGAAATGTGTACCTGATTTTATATTTATCAAATTCCAAAACCCTGACAAATATTCGTAAAACAGTAAATAATTTCTGAAATATCATTGTATTTTTCTAAGAAAAGTTGTAATATAGACACAGTTTAACAATGGATAATCCACCAGTCAGCACAGCTGGCCTCCCCATTTAGGCAAAGGGACCTATAATAAGAAGAAGGAGATAGCTATGAAAATTATCATTGTCGGTTGCGGCAAGGTCGGAGAAGCTTTAATTTCAAGCCTTGTTAAAGAAAACCACGAGGTTGTTGCCATTGATAAAGATGAAACGAAAATTTCCGAAATCAATAATATATACGACGTTATGGGTGTTCACGGTATCGGTACCGACTGTGAAGTTCTTACCGAAGCAGGCGTTGACAAAGCCGATATGTTTGTGGCGGTAACAGGCTCTGACGAATTGAATATGCTTGCCTGTTATATTGCAAAAACTCTGGGAGCTCAGAACACCATAGCACGTATCCGCGACCGTGCATACAACGAAAACAACCTGGGATTTCTTCAGCACGAGCTGGGACTTTCCATGTCAATCAATCCTGAAAGGTTCTCTGCACAGGATATATACAATGTTCTGAAACTCCCTTCAGCAAGTCACATTGAAACATTCTCAACCCGTAATTTTGAGATAATTGAGCTGGTGCTCAAGGAAGATTCTCCCCTCTCGGGTATGAAGATTATGGATTTGAGAAAGCACCAGAGTGCCAAGTTCCTTATCTGTGCTGTTTCCCGCGGTGAGGAGGTATTCATCCCTGACGGTAACTTTGAGCTTAAAGGCGGAGACAAGATTGCACTTACTGCCGCTCCTACCGAAATTCTCAAACTTCTGAGAAGCCTCAAAATCACCCGTAAACAAGCTAAAAACGTAATGATTCTGGGCGGAAGCCGTACTGCATACTATCTTTCCAAAATGCTTCTTGCATCAGGCAGTTCAGTTACTATTATTGATAAAGACCCTGTAAGATGCCAGGAACTTGAGGAAGCTCTGCCGGGAGCCAACATAATCTTTGGTGACGGTGCTCAGCAGGAGCTTCTCAACGAGGAAGGTCTTGGCAATATGGATGCCTTTATTTCCCTTACAGGAATTGACGAGGAGAACATCCTTCTCTCCTACTATGCCGCTACAAAGAATGTCCCCAAGGTTATCACCAAGGTAAACAGACAGGAGTTTGTGACACTTGCAAATAAGCTTGAGCTTGACACCATAGTATCCCCCAGACGGACAATATCCGATGTTATTGTCCGATACGCAAGAGCCCTGCAGAATTCTGTGGGAAGTAACGTTGAAAAGCTCTACAAAATTATGGATGGCAACGCAGAGGCTCTGAAGTTTAACGTTCACTCAGAATTCAAATATGTGAACATTCCTCTTAAGGATATAAAGTTCAAGGAGAATATCCTCATTGCAGGTATACTGCGTAACCGCAAAGCCATTGTTCCCACAGGCGATGATGTTATTCTCCCCGGCGATAAGGTTATTGTTATCGGCACAGGCCACATTCTGTATGACCTTGCGGATATAATCGCATAACGAGGTATCTTTATGAACAGAAGAATGGTACTGAACACACTGGGACACATTGCACTTGCCGAAGCGGCACTGCTTGCACTGCCCTTGATAGTGTCCTTAGTTTACAAGGAAGCCTGCATATGGGCATTCCTCATAACCATAGGTATCTGCCTTGCAGTGGGACTGATACTCAAGTTTACATCCCGCCCCGGCACAAAGGTTATTTATGCCAAGGAAAGCTTTGCTATTGTTACCTACGCGTGGCTTATGATGGCACTCTTTGGTGCACTCCCCTTTGTAATAAGCGGTGAAATTCCCTCTTACATTGACGCTTTCTTTGAAACAGTCAGCGGATTTACCACTACAGGTGCATCTATCCTTACGGATATAGAGGCTATGAGCCGAGGACTTTTGTTCTGGCGAAGTTTTACTCATTGGATTGGCGGTATGGGAGTGCTTGTGTTTGTAATGGCACTTATACCCAATATTTCTGACCGCTCCATCCACATTATGCGTGCTGAGATGCCCGGTCCTGAGGTTGGCAAGCTACTGCCAAAAGCAAGAGATACAGCAAAAATCCTCTATCTTATATACATTGTGCTGACTGCTGTGGAGATTGTAATGCTCCTTGCAGGCGGTATGCCTTTGTTTGACAGCGTTGTACATTCATTCGGTACAGCAGGTACAGGCGGATTTGGAATCAAAGCAGACAGTATTGCAGGCTACAGCCCATATCTGCAATGGGTTATCGCTATATTTATGCTTGTCTTTGCACTGAATTTCAACCTTTTCTATCTTGTGCTTGTAGGCAAAATCAAGGCGGTGCTCAAGAGCACTGAGATGTGGTGCTTTGTTATAATAGTATTACTGAGTATAGGCGTTATTGCGATAAACATCTACAAGATGTATGACGGTATTGAAGAAGTGCTGAGAATGACTACCTTTCAGGTGTCATCAATTATATCCACCACAGGCTATGCCACCACAGACTTTGATTTATGGCCGGGACTTTCCAAGGCTGTGCTGATGCTTCTGATGGTAATCGGCGGATGTGCAGGCTCAACTGCAGGCGGTCTGAAGGTTTCCAGAGTAATTCTGCTTATTAAATCCGTACTGAGAGAACTGAAAAAACTCCTACATCCTCGTTCTGTCAGAATTGTAAAACTTGACGGCAAACGTGTGGACGAGCAAACTCTCAGCGGTACAGCCTCTTATTTTGTTATCTACGTTATGATGGTTATAGGCATATTTATTTTGCTGAGCATAGAGCCTTTCACCATTGAAACTAACCTGAGTGCAACCCTTGCCTGCTTCAACAATATAGGTCCCGGATTTGCAACAGTCGGACCTACTTTAAGCTATGCAGAGTATTCAGGCTTCTCCAAAATACTTTTAAGCCTTGCAATGCTTTTAGGCAGACTTGAAATCTTCCCCCTGATACTGGGACTTAATCCCCTTATCTGGAGAAAAAGATAATTCTCACACGGAATATTAGATGCTTGTAAAATAACCACCCGAAGTTTTTAAGCTTCGGGTGGTTTTTCGTTAGCTTACATATTACATTAATTTGCAGTCAGACATTGAGCATTACCAGCGCTATGAGGATTGCACAAACAGCTATTATCTGCCTGATTGTGAGCCTTTCCTTAAACACGGCAATACCAACCAGCGTTACAACCAGAATTGTTCCGACGCTGAAAGTAGGATATGCTACAACGGCAGGCACGCTATCCAGCGACAGGAGCAAAAACTTTGCGGAGAAGAAGTTTGGAATACCGATAAGACAACCGTAAAGAATTTCATTCCTGCCGATGCGTTGTTTCTTTATAAACATCAGAATCAGACACAGAACAAAAGCAACTGCGAAGGTATAAAACAAAAACTGCGAAGACAGGCTGACAGGGCCTATCTCCTCATACACCTTGCTCATAGCATCTGCAGAACCGCCCATAAGCAGTAAAAACACCAGTCCCAAACCCATTCGGGTATCAGAGGTGCCTGTTTGCAGATTTATAAGAATAATTGCACCGACTGCAATGCAGAAGCCGATTATCTGCAACACTGTGGGGACTTCGCTGAATACCAGAATCGATAACACCAGCGGTACCAATAATCCAAGCTTCATAAAGATAGATGAGAGCACTACGCCGTTATTTTTTACATTCTGCTGAAAAAGAACAAAGCTGAACAGATACAGTGCTCCGTTAATTACACCAAGGCCCAGTGCCTGCGGAAGTTGTGTATTCTGAGGAAATAAAGATGTTATCCCTGAAAAAGCAGCGGCGATTATAAGACAAGCCAGGTAATTCATGGAAAGCATTGCGATGTTATTGCTTACCCTGCTTGTGCTAATTCTCATAATTACAGAAATCAACGCACTGCTCAGAATTGCTAACAATAAGTATATCATTTTTATTATCAGAACTCAGGCTTAAACTGAGGCATAAGCTCTAACTTAAAGAGGTTTGCCTTGTGGCGTCTGTCGATAAGTTCCTTTGTTTTATCGTCGTCTATCTCTCCTGTTCGGATATATCGGTCAAGAACAGCATAGGTAAAACCTAAATTTTCCTCGTCGGTTTTGCCGCTTAGTCCGTCAATGGGAGTTTTATCAACTAAAGACAAGGGAAGTCCCAGGTATCTGCCGATTTCTTTAACCTCGGTAACTGTAAGATGGCACATAGGACTGAAGTCGCCTGCCGCGTCACCGTAACGGGTGGAGTAGCCTACCCAATCCTCGCTGAGGTTACAAGTGTTCACAACTCTGCCGTTTACGCTCTGGGACACCGCATAGAGGGTAGTCATACGGATTCGTGCAGGAAGATTGGTAAGGCTCTGGGAAGTAAGTTCCAATTCCTTTGGAATTGCACACTTAACGCCCTCAACAGCGTCTTTTATGTTAACCACATAATACTTGATATCCAAGTGATTCACCAGGCTGTAAGCCGCGTCAATGTCGTGTTGCTCACCGCAGGGCATAAGCACACCCACAACCCTGTCCTTACCCAGCGCCTCAACGCACAGAGCCGCCGCAACTGAGCTGTCCTTACCGCCCGATATGCCGACGACTGCGTTGCAATCCTTGCCGTTTTCTTCAAAAAAATCTCTTATCCACTGAACACACTGCTCAGTTACCTTTTTTACATCAAACATACAGTTCACCATATTTCTTATATAGAATTACTCCGCAATATCAATCTGGCACATTCTCATTGTGCTGAGTGCGTGGTTGTGAGTATCGGGAGTGACACCTGCACAGCAGGAAGCATCAACCGATATTTTCTTCTCCGGGAAGTTCGCCTTAAGAATAAGAGCGTTGGAAACCACACAAATATCGGTACAAAGTCCCACAAGCTCAATTTTGAAGTCCTCGTCCCCTATTGTTTCTTTTATAAGAGCGGGAAGCTCCACAGAGCCGAAGGTAAGCTTTTCTACCTTTGTGTAAGTTTTATGCTCCAAAGCTTTTGCAATATTTTTATCAAGCTCGAAACCCTCTGTCCCCTTGATACAATGCTCAACGGGGAGTTTTTTGCCTTCTGCTGTTTCAAGATAATCTTCAAAGTGAGTATCAAAGGTTACAAAGATATCTCCCTGAAAAGTTTCAATTTTCTTTACAACATTTTTGACTATTGCCTGTGCTTCCTCTGTCCCCAGAGAGCCGTCAACAAAGTCTTTCTGCATATCAACTACTATCAGAATATTTCTCACAATAAAAACTCCTCTATTTTATTGTACTGAAAAACACAAAGCTTATACCTGCAATTCATAATTGATGATACTAAGGTATCTGCCGAATTTAACGCCTACCTCGTGGATAGTTCCGCTGTAATTAAATCCGAATTTTTCGTGCAGACGTACGCTCTCTGTATTCTCACTGGTAATAACAGAAACTACGGTGTGAGTAAGCTCATCTTCTTTTGCCAATCTCAGAATTTCTTCCATTAAAGCCGTTGCAACCCCCTGTCTGCGAAATCTTGTTGCAACATAAACAGACAGCTCTACAGTGGATTTGTAGGCTTCCTTTTCTCTATAGGTTGAAAGAGATGCATAACCTGCTGTAACGCCGTCAACCTCTGCAACTATGAGAGGGTGATTGCCGATGTTGTGATTATTATACCACTCACGCCATTGCTCAAAAGTCTTCTTATTAATATCAAATGTGGCGGTAGTGTTCTCTACCTCATAATTATAAATATCAAGCAGTGCTTCTATATCTCCTGCCTGTGCTGTACGGATAATCATCTTTTGTCTCCTTATTCTGCAAATACATATTTAATATATCACATTACGGAATTTTGAGCAATATATAAACAAAAAATCCTCTGCATAAGGATAACACCCATATCAGAGGATTTATTATTAAAGCTTTTGGTATTTAATATAGTCGTAAGTACTGCGTCTGCTTCTTATCTGCATCCGTGAATATATTCTTTGATGCAAATCCTGCACTCTTTCCCTTATACTCAAAGTTTCATCAGGATAAAAAGGACCGTCAATATAGACTGTTGTTTTTGGTTTTTTGCCAAGGCGTTTCTTCTGATAAGTAACAGTCATTGCAAACGCAGGCACGCCAAGTCTGACAGGATATTTGAAGGAAGTATCGGAAAAGGGCCTGAGCTGTGTACAGTACTCCCACACATGTGCCTCGGGATACACTGTAACGATTTTGCCTTCTTTTATTCTTCTGTCTATTGCAGTGTTAAACGCTTTCATTGCCTTGAGAGTATCTGCCACAGGCAAAGCGCCTAGGTATGGCAAAGTCTTACCAATTATTGGAATCGAAAGATTTGCAGGGCTTACAACTGTATAGATTCTCTTAGGAAAACAAGCCAACGCAGGCAGGAAAACATCTCCTACAGGCTGGGTATGGTTTGCATAAATAAAAGCACCCTGTTTTTTGACTGCTCTGAAGGCCTTGCGGTTTTTATACTTAACACCAAGATGAAGCTTGCAAAAAGGAAAACCGAACATCACAGCCAAAGCATAAATCAAAGCAGAAAGGAATCCCTCGCCCCGCTTCTCCCTGATGTATCGGTAATCCTCAGAAAGCTTCATATTCTGCACAGGCGCCTTCTCAAAGTCCTCTGTAAAATCTTTATAATATCTTATTCTTTCTTTGCTCATTATGCTGTGTGCTTCTCGCTTCCCATCCAACCTGCAATGTCATCCTCCTCAAAGTCATACACCAGAGGTTTGCCGTAAGCTTTTTCATAAGCCTGCTTTTTCTGCTCATAATCAAGACGGCACATTTCAATGCTGTTTTCCTTTACGGTTTTACTCTTATCCGGATAGATTGTAGGCAGGATATGGATAATGTATTTTACCTTGTAAAAACCTTCTGTGTCCTCCTGCGGCAAATTCTGCATCTCTACAAAGCAGGACACAACGGGAACTGAGAGCTTTGCGGCATAGTAATATGCACCGCGCTTGAGAGGTCTTGGCTTGCGGTAATTAAACCACATCTCCTGCTCAGGGTAAATAAGTACATACTCATCATTTTTAAGCAAATCAGAAAGAATAGTCATAAAATCTCTCTGCATATAGTGCTTATTGTCTGCAATTGGGATTATATCCGCATAATTCATCAGAAAACCTACAAGACCGGGCATTGCAAGATTTGTTTCCTGACTGACGATGTTAATACGCTTTTTGCCAAGCTTGCGGGTTAAGTGTCTGACCGCAGTGTTGTCCAGAGGACTGAAATGGTTACTTGTGATGATTGCACCGCCTGTAAGCCCATCAAGATTTTCAAGTCCTGTAATCTCTGTATTTTTATTCAAAGTTCGTGTGAGAAGATTTGCAATTTTTCTTGCTACATAAGATTTTGCCTTAAAGGAGATTGTATCGGACTTATCAAGATAGGTTTCGATAATGCGAGTGCTTTCCTCATGAGTTAGCACGGGGTCGCCCACCTCTACCTTAGTATGAAAATCACCTTTCTGAGCGGCGGTGCTTATATTCTCAATTACAAGCTCTCTTTTATCTCCGATAATCATAATCTGACCTTCTCTCCGCTTTCAAATACTTTCTTGAATGTTACCTCTGACTGAGAAATCTCAACACCACGGTTTACAAGAAGCTCAAGGCACTTGCTGTCAGACGCTTTCTGCTCATCCGAGTAGTTATCCTTATATGCTTTTATATCAGCCAGATAAACAGAGTTCTGCGCATAGTCCCAGAACACATCACCATACTGAATTCCATCATAACACCAAGGCTTTGAAAACAGATTATAGTGAATGATTTTTACATCTTCAATCTCGGGTTTATCCTCTGTAGGCATTGCATCCCAGGCGTCTGAAAGATAACAGATTTTGCCTGAGCACATTGCATTGAGATAATCCTGGTCAGGTGCAATACAATCAAAATGATATGTATTTAGCAGGCTGAGGAAATGGCTGTCAAGCTTAACCTCACGAAGCTTCTTAAGGTTCATAAGAAGCACGCCTGAATTTATGTAACTGTTGCGGTCAACCCCCACAGCCTCTTCCATATAGTTTGCAAGTGGCGGTACATCAACAACAGATTTGTCTGCACAGGCACCAATGTAATTATCTCCAAGGTCTGTTTCAAAAAGTTCTGCCAAATCCCCTAAAACCACAACATCACTGTCGATATAGATACCCTTATCATACTGAGGAAACATTGCAGGTATAAACAAGCGGAAATATATTGTAAGGGTAAAGTAATCGCAACGAAGTCGGTTTGACATTCTGTCGGTAATACTCTCAAGACCTTGCTTCATCTGCATAAACTCAACTGTAAAATTTTCTGTAGCAAGGCTCTGAAGCTTATTTATATTATCCCGGCTCAAGTCCTCGTGCAAGATAATTGCCTTATAGTTATTTTCTTTTGAAGAATTTTTAATTGCCGAATCCAAAGCAACGCTCAGAAAAGGTGCGTAGCCGTCATCGATGGTAAAAAATACAGGAATTACATTTTTAGTCATATTACAGCCTCCTTGAAACCGTCGATTTTATCTGTATATTCTTTTTTTAATTCTTTATAGTATTCAAAAAGTTCATCGTAACAAAAAAGTCCAAGTACATTATGAAGCTTGTCTATATGCCACGGCTTGACTGTTACTGTATGTATATAGGGGAAAAAGCGAAAACTCGTTGTGAAATGCTGAAGTACCGTATCATCTTTCAGCTTTCTCTGTTCATTATATTTCCTTGGTAGTATTTTCTTTTTAGCACAAAGCTTGTTAAGTGCAGATTGGTCAGGCATAAACATCCGCTTCTCACAGCAGCGCTCACGACTTTTTCTGAAAAGCCCCGTGCTTCTGATTTTATCCATATTCAAAAGCAAAACCCCTGAATTCAGATAATCAAACTTAAAAGGTTTACTGCTAAAAAACCATCTGCCGTAATAATCAGGCACCCCTGCCAGCTCGAAATCGGTAATATCAGTATTGTACAATTCAGATATATCTCCTCGACAAAGCACATCATTGTCAAGATACAGAACTTTTGACGGGATATCCTTTACATCATCTGCAAATAGTCTGAGCATACAGCCGGGGGTGAATCTGGTTTTTATGTTGGCAGAGGGAATCTCTTGTTTGAAATGAACAGTCGCATCAATAAGCACAAGCGAACTTTCAGGATTGTTCTTTTTAAGAAGATTATCCATAAAACGGGCAAAGCTTTCCGGCAAAGCTTCACATACACGTTCATTGTCTTTATACTCCATTGTCAGCACAAACACATTGAGAGGCTCTCTGTTATGTTCCATCAAAGAAAGCAAAGAAAGCATCATGCCGTCTGCAATGTTTTTATCTCCACAAAACAAAATGTTCATAGCTAAAAACAATCCTATCAAATAACATAAAAGAATATGCAGACAAACTGAAAAATACTGCCTAAAAGACAAAAGATATGGAACACAGAATGCATATATCTCTTTTTCTTGCCGATTACGTAGATTACCGCACCGATTGTATATGCAATACCGCCCAGAAGAAGCCACATAAGGCCTCTTAAAGGCACAGCCTGCAAAGTAGCTTTGGCGGCAATTACAACACACCAACCCATTCCGATGTAACAAGCCATAGAGAATTTTGAGTATTTCTTGTGGTCAATTGCAGCAAAGACTATTCCGATAACAGCAAATCCCCAGACAATACCAAAAAGCGTCCATGCCCAGCCCGGGGAAACGTCACGGATAGCACACAGCACGATGGGGGTATAGGTACCGCCTATGAGAAAATATATAGTGCAATGGTCAAGCACCTGCATAACCTTTTTTGCACCCTCGGGTACAAGTCCGTGATACACACTGGACATAGTATAAAGAACAATCAGTGACGCACCATAGATTGCACAACTCACAACCGCCCAAGGGTCACCCTTGATTGCAGAAAAAACAACACCCAACACCAGTGCCACTACGCCAAACGCACCGCCCACAATATGGGAAACCATATTGAATATTTCTTCTCCACGGGTATAATCAGGCAGAATTCTGTCCTTAAGTTTTGTTCTCGGAGTTCTTGTTTTTGTCATTCGGGATACCTTCCTTTTTCAAATAATGCAAGCCTATAAAACTTATGCAAATATTTACTCAGGACAACTCAAGAAACAATGTGACAATTATATCACATATTTGCGATATGTCAAATTTTCCTTTTTACCTGAGTATCTTTTTGAGAGCACAATTACTGTCAACAAATTCTCGCGTATCATTTTGCTGACACAGCTATTATAGATTCCTGAACCTCTATACTCAACCTACTGTTTCCATTTCGTACTATACAGGCACATCACACATCAGTAGATGTTGCGATAATCAACTCTACTCACAGTAGAAGACCAGTAATAATCACAGTTTCAGCCATTGATTTCTCAATTTTTGTGTGGTATAATATTAAAGTAAAACTACGGTAGAATTACAACTCTACTGATGAATTGCTGTTTTTTCGACATATATACACGGAATTATTCAGCTTTATACAAATTACGGAAAAGTTCCAAGTATATTAATCACCCTCAGAAGGAGGACGCTATGGACGAAATCAAATCAATAGTAGCAAAAAACATTACACAGCTCAGATTTGCAAAAGGAATGACACAGATTGACCTTGCGAGTGAGCTTAATTATTCTGACAAAGCAGTTTCAAAATGGGAACGCGGCGAATCACTTCCCGATGTAACGGTACTGATGCATATAGCAGAAATTTTCGGGGTAAACCTTGACTACCTTGTAACTCCTCACAAGGATGTGGACGACACAGGAATGAAGCTAAAAGATGCAAACCGAAAGAAAAACCACATTTTCATCACAGGTATGTGTATTCTTCTGGTGTGGCTTATTGCTACCATTACCTTTGTTGTGCTGGATATGACACCTCTGGATACACGCTTTCTCCACGCTTTATCATTTATGTATGCTCTGCCTGCTTCTATGATAGTGTGGCTTGTATTCAACTCTTTATGGTTTAACAGACGCAGAAATTACATAATCATATCATTGCTTATGTGGACCGTGCTTGTGGCGTTGCATGTGTCATTCTTACCCTTTGGGCTTAACTTCTGGATTCTCTACACTCTGGGAATTCCCGGTCAGGTTATAATCCTGCTCTGGTCAAGGATTAAGTATCCAAACCAAACAAATCATAGAATTCCAAAACGCAAATGAATAAACAAAGAGCAGTAAGTTTTCAGCTTACTGCTCTTTATGTTTATTCCAATTAAAATTATTCTGCTGAATTTTCTGAAATCTCGGGAGCACTGTATGATTCCAGAGGTGTGGTGTTAGCCTGGACAGAAGACAGCTTTCTGCAAATCTGTCGTGTACGTACACCCACAAGCTTATCAAGCTCTGAATTTGCCTGGTCAAGGCGTTGCTGAGTAAGGGTGAGCACATCGTTGAACTTTTCGAACTCGGTTTTGACTGAGCCTAAAAGCTGCCAGACTTCAGCGGAACGTTTCTGCACAGCTAAGGTCTTGAAGCCCATCTGCAGAGAATTAAGCAATGCCGCCATAGTGCTGGGGCCTGCAATGTTTACTTTATAATCTCGTTGCAAAACCTCCACCATTCCGCGGTTTACAGCTTCGGCATATAGTCCCTCGGTGGGAAGAAACATAATTGCAAACTCTGTGGTATGAGGTGTGCTTATGTATTTGTCGCGGATATCCTTTGCTTCTTTTTTGAGAGTTGTAAGGAGAGTTTTTGCCGCGGCTTCAACAAGTTCGGGTGAGCCTGATTCATAGGCATCCTGCAAGGCGGCATAAGTATCACCGGGAAACTTGGAATCAATCGGCAGATAAATAAAGCCTTCGTCCTCTGCAGGAAGCTTCACTGCAAACTCAACGCGTTCTGTGCTCTTGGGCTTTGTGGCTACGTTTTCTTCGTACTGCTCGGGAGCAAGGATTTCCTTGAGGATTGAACCAAGCTGAATCTCTCCCAGAATACCTCTTGTCTTCACATTTGAGAGAACCTTTTTAAGGTCGCCCACACCAACAGCCAGGGTACGCATCTCGCCCAAGCCCTTATAGACCTGCTCCAGACGTTCGTTGACAAGAGCGAAGGACTTTGTCATCTTATCCTCTAAGGTACGCTGAAGCTTTTCGTCAACAGTCTGACGCATTTCGTCAAGCTTGCGGTTGTTATCCTCCTGCATAAACTGCAGACGCTTTTCAACTGTGGCACGGATAAGTTCCAGCTTCTGCTCGTTCTGGAGTGAAAAGGTTTTGAATCGTTCTTCAAGCTGAGCCATCTGTCTTGTCTGGTTTTCTGTAGCCTGCTGTTGATTGACAGCAATCATATCTCCCATAGTCTTTACTGACTGCTGGATAACCGAACTTACTTCCTGACGGAGAATTGCATTATCCCTCTGAGATTCCTCTCTGAGCTTTCTTGCAATTTCTTCGGTGTTATCCTTGCTACGTACGAAAGACTTTATGAGAAGCACTATGAGAAGCACAGCCACCAAGGATAAAAGGCACACAAGAATTGCAAATTTGATGTTATCGGGCATATAAACTGCCTCCTTTATTCGCATACATTTTACAAATAAATCATAACATCCTGCCCCCTTCCCTGTCAACCGAAAAACTCCCCTTATAAGCACAAAGTACCTTTTATGGTACAACCGCAAAACAGAGCCTTCTTACTATTATTCTTAGGAAAAGGTTGATACAATCCGCTTTTCGCAATCAGGAGGTGAATACAAAAACTCATCCATATGGTCTCCTTCAAAATAGTACTTGGGCTTTTGCGGACTGTACTTATAATCAAAGGTTTCCACAATAATCAGCTTTACCTTCATTTTTTCGGGGTTAATGCTCTTTATGTATACGCTTGCCTGCTGACCTACGCGGACACTGTCTTTGCTCTCGGCAAGACCCGCAAGGTTTGGAGACAGCTCTACAAAGGCACCGTAATTTTCTACAGAACGAACAATTCCTGCAACTGTTTCTCCTGCCCGGAAGTTGTCTGCATTTTCCTGCCAGGTACCAAGAAGCTCTTTATGGCTAAGACTAATCCTGCCGTTTTCAATGGATTTGATTACAGCTTTTATGTCCATACCTACAGAAAACCGCTCACAAGGGTGCTCGATTCTTGAAACAGAAATTGCATCTATCGGCATCAGTGCCACTATTCCGCATCCGATATCCGCAAAAGCGCCAAAGGTTTCCAGGTGGGTTATTCTGGCACTTACTACATCGCCAACTCTTAAAGTGCTCACGTAGTCATCCATACACCTTTTCTGAGCAAGCTCTCTGGAAAGGGTTGCAACGGTTGCTCCGCTTTCATCTCTGTCAAAACCTGTTATTACAAAACTGACAGGACGGTTCACTCGGGAGATTACAGCAATATCCCTTACTCTGCCCTCACGTATTCCAAGAGCACCTTCCTTTCTCGGGATAACTCCTCGAATACAACCCAAATCCACAGTCAGGTTGTGGTTTGCATCGCACACGGTGGCACGTGCTTCCAGTATTCTCTGCTCTCTGTATGCCTCGCAGAGTGAAGAAACGCTCTCCATATACATAGTGTTGTCCTGATTTTCCATAAGACATCCTTCAGGTAAAAAGTCCCTCATATTTTCAGCCTCCGCTAAATTTTCTTTCATAGTTATTTCTATGAAGCCGGGGTTTCTTATATTCCTATGGGATAAACATATTTATCTATTGAAAAAAAAGCGCAAATGCTGTAAAATATAATTTGATATATCTAAATAGATATAAGGAGGGCTATTATGAAAAGAAACTTTATGCTTTTATTTCTTTGTGTTATGCTGGCCGTGATAAGTACACTTGCCGCCTGCAAAGGCACAGAGGGCACAACCCCTGACGAGGTTATCACCTCATCCACTGAAACTACTCAGAATACTACCGTTGTAACTGAAGCAGACACCACTGCTACCACCGCAACTTCTGAAGCAACAAATCCGGAGAGCATACAGCAGGAGGATGCTCCTGTTGCAAAACCTGTTGACAGAGATGAAAAACCTAAGTACGCAACAGTCAGCGTAGGAGGTACTGACTATACAGTCAAAGTCGGTGACAGAATTATTTACACTTGTTATCTCAAAACACCAAGTGCAATAGAGAACATTCAGGCTTCTGTAACCTACGATGATACAGCTCTCTGGTTCAGACAGACTTCGTCAAAAGAAATGTTCCCCACCACAAGCGGTACAATCTACAACACAAATGTTACCGGTTCTGTTCTGTTCAATGCTTCAGAGCCTATTGATGGTTTTGATTTCACCGGCAACAGCACTCTTGTGCAACTTGAGTTTGATGTAGCAAAAGAAGGTTACTCTGCCATTGCAACCGCCATTGAGTTTATGGATGAGCTTGGCGGCAATCCTTATATCAACAACTTCGATATTATAGGAAATATCACCATTACTGAAACTCTTTCCTGAGTTTCAAGGTGAATATATAAATGTAAAACTGAAAGGAAACAAAACTTATGAAACTGAAAAGACTTCTCTGCATTGCACTTGCAATACTTCTCGCTGCAGGCTGCACCTTTGCTCTTACAGGCTGCGAGTCAAAACCTGAAGACAACGACAACAATGACGGCAGACCTTCTGTAAATGCTAATGTGAAGCACGACACAGAGAACAAGGTAGGCTATCAGCTTGATATGCCCAAGGATGGTGAAGAGATTGCAATTCTTCACACTTCTATGGGTGACATCACCTGGAGATTCTTCCCCGAGAATGCTCCCAAGGCAGTTGAGAATTTCAAAACACTTGCAAAAGACGGCAAGTATAACAACACAATCTTCCACCGTGTAATCAACGACTTCATGATTCAGGGCGGTGACTACGAGAACCACAACGGCACAGGCGGCACAAGTGCTTTCGGCTCTGCATTTGAGGACGAATTCTGCGACACACTTTACAACATCCGCGGTTCTGTTGCTATGGCAAACAGCGGTGTTAACACCAACGGCAGCCAGTTCTTTATCAATCAGGCAAAGGCTGAATCCTTTAATGCAGATATTGATTACGATGAAACTTACACATACTACACAGACCTTTACAACCAGTGGGCACAGCAGTACGGTGCTACATTCGTTTCTCAGTTCCAGAATGCTGACGCTTTCATCGAGGGTTACATCGGTGGTATCGCTCCTCTGAGCTATGCAATCTCTGAGGAAACAATGGACCTTTACAAAGCAAACGGCGGTAACATTCACCTTGACGGTGCTCTCAGAGCAAAGGGCGGTCACACTGTGTTTGCACAGGTTATTGACGGTATGGACATTGTTGATGCTATTGCAGCAGTTTCAGTTGACGAGAACAGCAAACCCACAGAGGATGTTAAGCTTATCTCTGTAGAGATTACAACCTACAAAGCACAGTAATTATCAAAACCCTTGGGAGTGATATTATGAATTCAAAGCCGATAGTCGCCATAATGTACGACTTTGATAAAACACTCAGCACCCGTGATATGCAGGATTTTGCCCTAATCCCAAGCCTTGGTATGGAAAGTTCTCAGTTCTGGAAGAAAGCTAACGACTTTGGCAGAGAGCAGAAGATGGACGGTATACTGGCTTATATGTACACCTCAATCCGCGAATCAAAGCTTCAGGGGAAACCCCTCAGACGTGAAGATTTACTTAATCACGGAAAGTCGGTAGAATTCTTTGAGGGTGTTGAGAGCTGGTTTGAACGAATCAACGCTTTCGGAAAAGAGCAGGGCGTTGAGATTGAACACTATATCATATCCTCGGGAATGAAAGAAATAATAGAGGGAACCTCCATTGCTTCCTTCTTCAAGGAAATCTTTGCCTGCGAATACTACTTTGACGAAACAGGCGAAGCTGTTTGGCCCAAAACAGCTGTTAATTATACCAACAAAACCCAGTTTGTTTACAGAATTAACAAGGGTGTGCTGGATATATCCAACGACGAGGATTTGAACCGCTCAATGCCTGACGATTCCAAACGTGTCCCCTTCTCCAATATGATTTACATAGGTGACGGACTTTCTGATGTGCCTTGTATGAAGATGATGAAGGCTTACTCGGGAACTTCTATTGCTGTGTACCCCAAGGGTGACAGGCACAAGGTAGAGGAACTCCTCATAAAAGACAGGGTAAACTTTATCTTCCCTGCTGATTATTCTGAAGGCGGAGAGCTTGAAACCACAATGAAAAGCATAATCCGCAAAATTGCAATATGTGACACTCTCACAGACATTAATCAGAATCAGCTCAAAAGTATTGTGTATCCTGTTTGATTCTTAACATCATACTAAAACCGCAGTCCATTGAAGTCTTAATGAACTGCGGTTTCGTTTATAATTGACAAAAGTTTGGAATATCAATATAATTACTTCTTAAAGGAGGGGTTGTATGAGTAAACTATCAAGTCCGTCTGCTCGGGTTGCAAAGTGGGACAACGCAAAATTTCTGCTTATACTATGCGTTGTTTTAGGTCACTCAATGAATGGAGTTTTTATAATTAACGGCGAAGCTATGAAATGGGTTGAGATATGCCTGTACTCTTTTCATATGCCCTTGTTCATTTTTATAGGCGGATTATTCTCAAAGAGAACAGTTGACAGCGTTCCTTTCAGATATGAAAAGGTTGTTGCTTACCTGCTTCTGAATTTATTTATGAAACTCCTCAACTATACAGTAATTCTGATTTGTACAGGCAAGGCGAAATTTGAACTTTTAAGCGACAACAGTGTTTCCTGGTATATTTTTGTAACAGCCGTGCACATTATGATCGCTCACCTGCTTCGTAACTGCAAGCCCTGGAAAATTCTGACTGTGAGCTTTATACTTGCAATACTGATAGGTTATGTAGATGAAATAGGAAATATATTTGTGCTATCACGCATCGTTGTTTTCTTCCCTATATTCTACTTAGGATATGTATTAAATCCTGATAAATTGCTGAAGGTTATAAGCAAGCCCTGGATAAGAATATGCTCGCTTATACTTTTGGTAATGATTTTCGCAGGATTTTATATAACAATTGATATCTCATACTCAATGCGTCCGCTTCTGACAGGCAACAACCCTTACTATGAGTTTGGAGAATTCTGGCACCCTCTGGGAGGTCTGCTCAGAATAGCTACATACATAATAACCATCCTTGTGAGTTTTATGGTGCTGGCGATTATTCCAACCAGAAGAATACCCCTGGTAACCTGGTCAGGTTCACGCACACTGACAGTTTACGCTTTGCACAGACCTGTTCAGTACATCATCGGCTACTCGTTCTTTAACGAAATGTTCGCGGACACTCTTCCTCGATTCCTGCTTCCGATTTTGCTTATCTATGCACTGATGCTGACTGTTGTGCTTTCTCTCAAACCTTTTGAGTATGTGCTGTATCCTTGTATGCATTGGGACAAAATCCTTGCTCCTGTGCTTAACTGGTTCAGAAAAGACGAATACAAAATCAAAAAGTAATATATACACAAACAAAAACATCCTCTTCCGTTTTAAGAAGAGGATGTTCTTTTATGTTTATTTGGCTTTAATCTGTGAAGATATTAACCGAAGGTATCAGTTAACATTCTCCCACTGGTTTGTCTGGCTGTTGAAAGCTCTGCCAAGCTCTACTGTAAGATTACCTGTCTGTGCGGCATTGCTACCAATGTTAAATACAACGTTCTGATACATAGCACCTGTATAATCATTGGGAACAGCGAATCTGTAAAGATTACCGCCTACGTTCTCCATCTGGTCGCCGGGCCATACAGAACCGCCGTTGTCAGACCAGTAGTGGCAGTATGCTGTGCCCCAACCCAATGTATCTCTGAAGTAGATGTAGTTGCCTGAAGGATCAGGATCAGTAGCATCTGTGGGGTTTGAAGGAGTAGGACCGGGAACAACAGGAACATCGAAGCCCTCTGTGGGGAACTTTGTTACATCGAAATAGTCTGCAAGGTTACCTGACCATGAATTTGTGGACATATCGTAAATAGCAAACTCACCTGGGATTGACAGGTCGCCTGTCTTGTTCTGGTCGGTACCGTCATTGAAGATAATCATATTAGCTTCATCGTGAACAATAGCAACATAGTAAGGACCAAACTGCATAAGGGGCTCACCGGGCCATGTATTGTGGGGGTTGCCGCCGTCTGTCCAGTTGTGCTGGTAGGGAGTAGCAAAAGTATTGTTTGCAAGAATGATAATCTGGCCTTCAATCGCTGTCAGGTCGATTGTGTTGTCATCAGGAGCATTTGTGGGTGCTTCTGTGGGCTCTACGGGGTCAACAGGAGTTGTAGGTGTGGGAGGAGTTGTGGGTGTGGGGGTATCGGAACCGCCTGAAACCTTAACCTTCTCGCCTACATTACAACCTGCATCAAGCTCTGCAGCATACTTCTGGATAGCAGTTGCATCCTTGATATTTACAATACCGCTTTCGTCTGCATCAGCTGCAACCGCTGCCTTGCCCTCAATCGTTTCAAGCTCAGCAACTACCTTCTGAATAAGAGTTGCGTCTTTGATGTTTACAACCTCAGAAAGGTCAGCATCACCAAGAATAACATAAACAGCAGGACCTACGGGATTTGTAGGCTTCTGTGTAGGTGTGGGAGCATCTGTAGGTGTAGGTGCGGTTGTGGGCTTAACTGTAGGAGGCTCTGTGGGCTTTGCTGTAGGAGGCTCAGTGGGCTTTGTCTCGTTTGTAAGTTCAACAAGGATTGTGCCATGAGCACCGGAGTTGAATGTTACCTTACCGCCTTCAACAGTTGCAGTTTTTCCGTCGTATGCGTTGCGAACAACTGCACCGTTTGCAAATGTGTTGTTGAGAGTAATTGTAACGTTGGAGTTAGCGTTTGCACCAACTACGCAAGCTACCTTATCTGTAACATTGTTCTTATTGTAAGTACGTGCAAAAGCTGTACCGGTTGTAGCAGAAAGGTTTGTGTGTGAACCTGCACCTACTGCAACGTGGTTGTTACGGAAGGTACCAACCTTCTGCCAGTGAGCAAGAACCTTTGCATCGTTGGCGGAAGCATTAGCAATGCTTGACCAGTTCATAAAGCTTCTGTTCTCGTGGTCGTGGATGGAACAGTCTACATACTGTCTGTTGGTCTCGTCACCGTAGTAAATCTGAACACCACCGGGGAGAAGCAGAAGTGCTGAGCCCTGATAGTAGAGGTCGTTACGGCAAAGACCTGTATCGTGAGAAGAAATGTATGTGAGAACGTTGAAGTTGGGGTTATTGTTAATCTGATTTGCATAATCAGCATAAGTCTGATTCAGGTTGCCTACCTTCTTCATACCGTCACAGCCGTTACCCTGGCTGGTACCTGAGAAGGAGAAGTTAATCATTGAATCGAAACCGTTCTGATAGTAGCCGTTATTGGAAACGCCCTGGCCGAAGTGTTCACCTGTCATCCAGAAGTCTTCGTCCCAGTCAGCACCAACTGCATTGGGGTTAGCCTTTCTCCAGTTCTGGAGAGCCTTTGTACAAGCATCGGAGAGCTTCTTCCATGTGGACTGCTCAACGTGCTTTGCTGTATCGCAACGGAAACCGTCGATACCGTACTCTTCAACCCACTGTGTATACCATGCAACAAGAGAGTTACCTACTGTCTGATTGCCAATGCCATACTTGGAAAGTGTGTTCTTGAGCTCATTTGTCTTAGTGGAGAGTGTGCCCTCTTTTGTCCACTTTGTCTTGAGAATCTGAGGAATGTCAACTGTGTTTGTGGACTCGGTTCTGAAGTCGGGAAGGAAGTTAACCTCGCCCTTCAGGTCGGAGCCGTCACCGCCCTGGTATCCTGCAAGACCTGCACGAATCCAGTTGGTGCCCCACCATTTGCCCCAGTCATTGGAATTGCCATGGTAATCAATCTGGGCATGGTAGTTAGTCTGGTTGATGCTGGAGAAGTTATAGTAGGTATTCTGCCAACCGCTCTTGAGAGTACCGAAACCGTACTCGTTCATATCGTAAATAGTGTTGTAACCGGGGTGGTTCATAACTACGTCAAGAACAATACGGATGCCGTGCTTATGAGCTGTGTCAATCATCTCTTTGAACTCAGCCTCTGTACCGTAGTTCTTGTCAAGCTCTGAGAAGTCAAGACCGTAGTAGCCGTGGTAAGCATAGTGAGCAAAGCTCTTCTTACCGTCGCCGCCTACTGCGTAGCCGTGAACCTGCTCAAACCAACCTGCAACCCAGATTGCGTTTACACCAAGGTTATCGAAGTAACCTTCATTAATTTTCTGGGTGATACCTTTGAAGTCACCGCCCTGGAAGGCAGCTACCTTGTCAAAGGAAGCCAGAGAACCGTTCTGGTTCTTGTTACGGTTGTAGCTGTTGTCGTTTGATGTGTTACCATTGTTGAAACGGTCTGTCAGAAGGAAGTAGACCGTTGCGTTATCCCAAGTAAAATCATCTGCGGCTGTGGGATAAGCTGCAGAAGCTTCTGCTGTATCAACAACAGCAGCCTGTGCTGTGAAACCTACTGCGCAAAGAGACACAAGAGTGAGAAGCGCAAGCAGGAGACACATAAGTCTTTTTACTCTTTTCATAGATAACATTCCTTTCACATTAATTTCGTGTAAAGCCAAAATCCTTACATATATCATTATAGCAAAGTAAAGTGCCAAATAACAAGGTGCTAAATAAACGAGAATATGGTAAAATATTATCCAAAATTCAGTATTTTGCATATCCCTATATGACAGCATAATAAGACGTCGATATTTTCCACATATATACACCCTTCAGAACGGTTTATAAGCCCTCAAAACTTTTGTCTGCTACCGCAATAAAATTTTATCCCGAAAACCGCGGAAAATAAATTGACAAATTGACAGTTTGAATATATAATCTTAAACTGTATAAATCTACACAAAAGAACAAATTACTGCGTGATTTATACTGACATCAAACTAAATTACAGAAATCTTTCGGGGGTGTTGTTTTTTGGAACAGAAACCAATTGTTTCACTTAGGAATATCAACGTAAAATTTGACGGTGAAGTAATACTTAACAATATAGATTTGGACATTATGGACAAGGAGTTTATAACTCTCTTAGGTCCATCAGGTTGCGGTAAGACCACAACCCTGAGAATTATAGGCGGATTCTTGGAACCGGACAGCGGAGATGTATTCTATGACGGCAAGCGTATCAACGGTACTCCGCCCAACAAACGAAATGTAAACACTGTTTTTCAGAAGTACGCTCTCTTTCCCCACCTTAACGTTTTTGAAAACGTAGCTTTTGGTCTTAAGCTCAAAAAGCTTCCCAAAGAGGAAATCAAGGCAAAGGTAACAAAGATGCTTGCAATCGTGGACCTTAAAGGCTACGAAAAGCGTGCTGTATCCAAGCTTTCCGGCGGTCAGCAACAGCGAGTTGCCATTGCACGTGCTCTTGTGTGCGACCCTGATGTGCTTCTGCTTGACGAGCCTCTGGGTGCTCTTGACTTAAAGCTTCGCAAGGATATGCAGATTGAGCTTAAACGCATTCAGAAAATGACAAAGAAAACCTTTGTATATGTTACCCACGACCAGGAGGAAGCGCTTACAATGAGCGACCGCGTGGTTGTAATGAACAATGGTAAAATTGAGCAAATCGGCACACCTATCGATATTTACAACGAGCCCGCAAACGCCTTTGTCGCCGACTTTATCGGTGAGGCAAACATCCTTGACGGCATTATGCTCTCAGACTACAGAGTGAGTATTCTGGGCAGTGACTTCAAGTGCGTTGACAAGGGATTTGGCGAGAACACCCCTGTGGATATTGTTATCCGTCCTGAGGACATTGAGGTAACTGCTCCTGAAGAAGGCACAATCATAGGCGATGTTACAGGTGTTGTATTCAAGGGCGTTCATTATGAAATGGAAGTCAAGGTGGGCAAATGCACATTGCTTATCCATTCCACGGTGTCCTCCCCTGCAGGCAGCAGAATAGGTATGCGTGTATCTCCTGATAACATACATATTATGAACAAGCTCTTCCCCACTCCTTACAACGAGTTTACCGCTGAGGTTACAGATTCTTCCGAGGATTCTCCTGTGGTAACCATCTCAGTTGAAGGCAAGGAGCTGGAACTTCACAACGGCTATTATCCCAAGGGAACAATCCTTAACATCCAGCTTCCTCCCGAAGGTCTTTATGTAGACGGCGAGGGTGTTGGCCAGCTTACAGATGTTTTTGTTGAGTCAGTTATCTGGAAGGGTGCCCACAACGAGATTATCCTTGAATCCGACGAGCGCAAGTGGATTATGCACAGTGCTCAGGACGAACAGGTTGCTACTTATGTACCTATATGCTTTGATTTCTCAGAAGCTGTTATTACCCCTGTAAACCTTCAGGAGGACGGCGATGAAGACTAAAAAGCTGATTATACCTTATCTTTTGTGGATGTTTGTGTTTACGCTGGTGCCTCTTATACTTATCATCAGCAACACCTGCAGAGACGATAACGGAAATTTCACCCTTATCTTTCTGCAGAAAGCATTCAACTACAAGGATGAATTCCTTTATTCTCTCTGGGTGGCTTTTCTGAGCACGTCTATATGCCTTGTGCTTGCATATCCTTTAAGCTATATCATTGCAAGGAGCTCAGAACGTGCACAAAGCACTTACACTATGCTTATAATGGTGCCAATGTGGATGAACTTTTTGCTTAGAATCCGTGCCTGGGTGCTTCTTCTGCAGACAAACGGTCCCATTGATTCATTTTTGAATATGATAGGAATTGATATTCCGCTGATGTACAACACAGGTGCTGTCGTGCTTGGAATGGTTTACGAGTTTCTGCCCTTTATGATTCTGCCCCTTACAACTGTTATGGGTAAGATTGACAAAAGTCTTATTGAGGCGGCACAGGACCTTGGCTGTAACAAATTCTACGTAATCCGCAAGGTTGTATTTCCGCTTTCAGTTCCCGGTATTATTTCCGGTGTTACAATGGTATTTGTGCCCTCTGCAAGTACCTTCCTCGTATCCCAGTATCTGGGAGGTCCCAACAACAGAATGATTGGTGACGTTATCGAGATGCTTTACAAGAGTGACAAACACACAGCGTCTGCAATCGCTCTGCTTCTGATGATTGTTATACTTGTATTTATGGTCATTATGAACCGTTTCGGAGATGAGGAGGCTGTTGGCGTATGAAAAAACTCTTCCTCGGAAAGAAGCTCTACATCGGGCTTATCTTTATTTTTCTCTATGCTCCCATTGCGGTACTTATTGCCTACTCCTTCAACGACAGCAAATCCTCCGTCTGGAGCGGTTTCACCTTTGATTGGTACATAAAGCTGTTTCAGGACCAGGCTATTATGACAGCTCTGGGCAACACGCTGATTGTTGCTTTGCTTGCGGCTGTTTTCTCAACTATACTGGGTACGGTTGCATCTTTGGGTATGTATAACTTCAAGGGTACAACAAGAAAAGTGATTCAGACTGTATCCAACATACCAATTATCAATCCCGAAATTGTAACAGGTATGTCGTTGATGCTTCTGTTTGTTTTTCTGGGACAGATTCTCCACTTTGAGAACGGCTTTGTTACCCTGCTTTTGTCCCATATAGGATTCTGTACTCCTTATGTTATACTTTCGGTTACACCTAAGCTCAGACAGATGGACAACCACCTCTTTGAGGCGGCTCAGGATTTGGGCTGTACTCAGCTTCAGGCATTCTTTCAGGTTGTAATCCACGAGCTTCTTCCCGGTATTGTTTCCGGTTTTCTTATAAGCTTCACTTACTCCCTTGATGACTTTATCATCTCTTTCTTCACAAGCGGAAAAATGCAGACTCTCCCCATTGAGATTTACACTATGCTCAAAAAGAGAGTTTCTCCGAAAATCAATGCTTTGTCTACAATCCTCTTTGTAATTATCTTTGCTGTACTTATCATCACCAACATCTCCGGTGCAAATAAGGAAAAGAAAAACAAAGAAGTAAACAACGCAAATAACGGAAAGAAGATGCTTTGTCTGGCACTTGCTCTTATTATTCTTTTAGGAGGAATTGTGGGCTACTCCAGATGCTCAAACTACACTGCAGTAATTAACGTTTTCAACTGGGGTGAAAACATTGCAAACGGTGAAGACGGTACTCTTGACGTTATTGCAGAGTTTGAGAAAAAATACAATGTTAAAGTCAATTACAACGAATATGAGTCCAACGAGGAAATGTACGCAAAGCTTCAGAACGAAAGCTACGATGTTATCATTCCTTCCGACTATATGATTGGCAAACTGATTGCAGAGGATATGCTTCTTCCCCTTGACTTTGACAACATCCCCAACTATAAAAACATTGCAGACGAATACAAAAATCTGCCCTATGACCCGAATAACGAATACTCTGTACCCTATACCTGGGGCGTTGTGGCACTTTGTTACAACGAGAATATGGTGTCCGGCGAGGTTACAGGCTTTGATGCTCTCTGGAACGAGGCTGATAAGGGAGAAATCTTGATGTTCAACAACAGCCGTGATGCACTTGCCATTGCAATGCAGAGGCTGGGAATTGACCCTTCAAACCCCACAAAAGAGGATATCGACAAGGCTTGCGAGCTTCTTAAAGAGCAGAAACCTCTTGTTCAGAACTATGTAATGGACCAGGTTTACGACCTTATGGAGTGTGACCAGTCTGCTATTGCTCCTTATTACGCAGGCGACATCTATTATATGATGGATAACAACGAGGCTCTTAACTACTGCCTGCCCGAAGAAGGCACAAACTTCTTTGTTGATGCTATGTGTGTTCCCAAGAACGCAGAAAACCCCGAGCTTGCAGAAATGTTTATAAACTTTATGCTTGAACCTGAGGTTGGAGTTTCCAACAGCGAGTACATCGGATATGCCTCTCCCAACAAAGAAGCGGTAGCTCTCCTTGACGAGGAAATAAGAAACAACATACTTATCTATCCTCCCAAAGAATACCTTGATAAATGCTATATGTACTCAAACACTCCTGCTGACATTTACAATTACATGCAAGAGAAGTTCATTGAAGCATCCACAAGCTGATAACAAAACAAAGCACCTGACATTTCAAATCTGTCAGGTGCTTTTTCTATTGATATGTAAAGTCTGCCGAAAGGTTTATTTCTTCAATAGAAATATTTTGTATATTGCCCTTGCTGTCTGTAGTGGCTTTGTAGTGACCGCTTGCACACTCTCCTTCATACAAGGCAACGCCATCGGAAAAGGATGTGCACTCCTCAACTCGCGACAGAGCACAGAACACATTGTATAAAGCCTCTGCAAAACATTCCTTTGGTAAATAGCCTTTCTGAGTTTTGCAGTGAAGTCCGTCATAGATAAGCTCAAAGCCGTCGCTCCACTTGTAGGTAAGTCCCCATAACTCATCGGGAGTGGTAACCTTCACCGAAGCAGCCCCCTGCATAGTAGAGGAAATCTCTGCTTCTAAGCCTTTTAAGGCATAGTCATCAGAAATTCTGACCTTTGCCGAAAAATCAAGCACAGGGTTCAAAGGCTTTTGAGCCGTGCAACCTGTAACTCCTGCTATAAAAATACATAATATTGCTAAAAAAAGTCTTTTCACGCAAAGCCTCAGCAAAACAAACTTACATTAAACATCACTTTGTTTCAGCTTAAGCATTCCTTTATGGCTTTTGGAATTCTTTCTGTTATATCTGAAGGAATAAGGGAGTACTCGGTAAGCTCTTCCTTTGCAATATCCCCTGCAAGACCGTGAAGATATGCACCAGCCACAGCAGAAAGGGCAGGGTCTGCTCCTTGTGCCATCAAGGCCCCTATCATTCCCGAAAGCACATCACCGCTTCCTGCTACTGCCATTCCTGCATTGCCTGTGGGGTTCATATATCCATCGGAGTTTTTACTTGCAATCAGGGTGTCTTTGCCTTTGAGCACAAGGGTGACACCGTATTCATCAGCAAAGTTTTGTGCAACTGATACGCGATTCTCTCTGATATAGGATGATGCAAAACCTGTAAGTCTTGACATTTCACCCTCGTGAGGAGTAAGAACCAAAGGATACACTCTGTCCTTCAGAATATGTATATGCTTTGACAGAGCATTTATGCCGTCAGCATCAAGCAAAAGCGGGGTTTTGCATTCACTGATAAGAGATATAACCAGCTCCTCGGTATCAGCACACAGCTTACTTCCGCACCCCATTACCACTGCATCTGCCTTATTGGCATATTTAATAATTTCCTTTATTGCGTCAGAGCTTATTGCACCATCTTCATTTTCAGGGAGTACCAGAAAAACTGCCTCAGGCACACAGGCTGATACAATAGGATAAATACTCTTTGGCACAGCTACACGCACAAACCCTGCACCTGTACGCAGTGCTGCTTTTGCGCACAACACAGCGGCTCCAGCCATAGAGTAACTGCCGCACACACAAAGCAAAGAGCCTACGCTGTATTTATTGGCGCAGGCTTGTCTTTGGGGCAATATTTCTTTGACAATCCTTTTATCTGTAACTGTCATATTATCACCTTATTTTCTATTGTAGAAAAACTTAATAACCATTTCACGGGTCATATAAGGACGCATACCCTCGATAATCTTCTGATTCGGAGAGAAAATCAGAAGGCACTTGCCCTTGCCGCTTTCGCGGTATACACAGTAGTAGCTGTCTGCTTCATTACCGTTTGAGCAATCGCGGGTGCGGGCGTATCTTGCAGAAGGGATATTGTCGCCTTCAATCTTGCCCATATCCTCTATGGAGTTTATTTCCATCTTTACAAACTTTTTGCGGTTTTTCTTGTTGATAACCTTATCAATATAGAAGATATTGCCCATTACAGAGTAATCAAACTCAACCTTGTTAATGCGTGGCAGTGCAATTATCAGCACAGTTACTGCCACAACTGCCACGATGAAGGTCAGCATAAGGAAGAAAATCTGTACAGTCGGGTCTGCAATTACACAATATACTAAAATAAAGAGAACTTCAATCACAGCAAAAAAGCTAATCAGCAATGCAGAGATAAGCTTCTGCTTAATTCCCGACTGCCGTTTTACAACCTGTTCGCAAAAAGTATCCATAAATTTCACCTGTCCTAAGAATAATCTGATATTAAGTATAGCACATCAATTCTGTTTTTTCAACAAAACACTTGCCAAATTAACAATTTAGTGATAATATTATTTTTGATATTGTAGTGAAACGCTATGACGAAGAAAGTAACTTTATCAAAGCTTTGCTAAAGAGAATGGTTGTCACAGGCTGAGAGCAACCAGCAACGCAGATAAGGCGAAGTTCCCTTCTGAGCGGTGAGGCTGAAATTTTCAGTAGGTCTTGACGGCAGACCCCGTTACAGGTCGCAGGAGTGTTTGCTTCTTTGACTAAGCAAAAATCAGGGTGGTACCACGGATATTATTCGTCCCTGCGTGTGAGTTTCACGCAGGGCATTTTTATTTTTTTTACGGAGGAAACTTATGGACGAGAAAATCATTGCATTAAAAAATGAAATCACCGACAAAGTCGCAGCTGCAAAAGACACAGCAGAGCTTGATGCAAGGCGTGTTGAGTATCTGGGCAAAAAGGGCAGCATTACAGCCCTTCTGAAGGGTATGAAAGACCTTTCGGCAGAAGAAAAGAAAACCTTTGGTGCAAAGGTAAACGAACTTAAAGAATATGCCACACAACTTATTGAGGATAAAACTCAGGAACTCAAGGACCTGGAAATCCAAAAAGAGCTGGCTTGTATGCCCCTCTTTGACATCACCACCCCTGCAAACCTTGACCGCGGTTCTTATCACCCCATTACACTGGTACAGCGTCAGTGTGAGACTATCTTCAAATCCATGGGTTTTGCAGTTATCGACTACCCCGAGGTAGTTACCGACTATGAGTGCTTTGGGGCTCTCAATATCCCCAAGCACCACCCTGCCCGCGATATGCAGGACACCTACTATCTCGACAACGGTCAGCTTCTTAAGTCCCACACCTCTGCCGCACAAAATGCAATTCTTAAGAAGTACGGCAAGAATCTTATAGAAAACGGTGTGCCCATCAAGGCTATCTTCCCCGGAAGATGCTTCCGTAATGAGGCAACCGATGCCTGCCACGAAAACACCTTCTTCCAGATGGAGGGTGTTATGGTTGACAAGGATATTTCTATCTCCAACCTTATTTACTTTATGAAAACTATGCTTTCCGAGGTGTTCAGAAAAGACATCAAGGTACGTTTGCGTCCCGGCTTCTTCCCCTTTGTTGAGCCCGGTTTTGAGCTTGACATCAGCTGTCTTATCTGCGGCGGTGAAGGCTGTCCCTCCTGCAAGCAGAGCGGTTGGCTGGAGCTTTGCCCCTGCGGTATGATTCACCCCAACGTACTCAGAGAGGGCGGTATTGACCCTGAGGAGTACACAGGCTTTGCCTTTGGACTTGGACTTACAAGACTTGCTATGATGAAGTACGGAGTTAAGGACATCCGCGACCTGAACTCAGGCAAGCTTAAAGTGCTTGAGCAGTTTACAGACGACGAATAAGGAGGGTATAAGATATGTTATTATCGATGAATTGGATTGAGGATTTCGTAGACCTAACCGGTCTTGACAAACTCGAACTTATCCATAAACTTTCACTTTCAACTGCTGAGGTTGAAAACGAGATTTTCTTCAAGGGTGCAGACCTTTCAGGCGTTGTAGTTGCAGAGATTATGTCTGTAGAGGAACATCCCGAGTCAAAGAAACTTCACCTGTTGAAAGTTGACGCAGGCGACGGAAAGCTTACCGATGTTGTCTGCGGTGCACCTAATGTAAGAGTTGGTATGAAGACCGCCTTTGCAAAGGTTGGTGCAAAACTCGGCGAAATTGAGATTGCTCCCAGACCCCTTGCAGGTTTTATGTCCCATGGAATGTGCTGCTCGGAAGCTGAAATCGGTATTTCCGACGACCACTCAGGCATTATCGACATCACAGAAGACGCCAAAAACGGCACCGACATCAAAGAGCTTTATGCTATTGACGACATCGTATTTGAAATTGACAACAAGTCACTTACAAACAGACCTGACCTGTGGAGCCACTACGGCTTTGCCCGTGAGTTTGCAGCACTTGCAGGCAGAGAGCTTAAAGCTCTTGAGTGCGAGGAGCTTACTCAGTATGACAATCTCAAAAAGATTGATATGAAAATTCTGGACCCTCTGTGCCAGAGATACTCCTGTATGCAGGTTGAAAACATCACCCGCTCTGTAAGCCCCGTTAATATGAGAATCCGCCTTTTCTACTGCGGTATGAGAGGCATCAACTTCCTTGCTGACCTGACAAACTACCTTATGCTTGAGGTTGGTCAGCCTATGCACGCTTTTGACTCCAGAAAGGTTGAGAAAATCCGAATCAAGCGTTTTGACACTCCCTTTACTTTCCAGACTTTGGATGGTGTTGAGCGTAACATTGACGAGAACACACTTATGATTTGCAACGACAACACACCTGTTGCCATTGCAGGTATTATGGGCGGTCTGGACAGCGAGATTGTTGAGGACACCACAACCCTCACCCTTGAATCTGCTACCTTTGACGCGGTTTCTATCCGCAAATCCACAGTTCGTCTCTCCCACAGGACAGACGCTTCCATGCGTTATGAAAAGTGCCTTGACCCTGAGATGACAACTCTTGCTATCGGCAGGTTTATAAATCTTCTGAAGAAATATGACAACGGTGCTCAGGTTGTATCCGCTCTCACAGACGAGTACGCATACAAGTATGACACAGTAACTCTTGACTTTGACAAGAAGTTTGTTGACCGCTACACAGGCATTGAGATAAGCAACGAGACTATCGTTAAAACTCTCACCGATTTAGGCTTCAAGGTAACACTTGAGGGTGACAGCTTCTCTGTTATTGTTCCCTCTTGGAGAGCAACAAAGGATGTTACCATCAAGGCTGACATCATTGAGGAAATCACCCGTATTTACGGCTACGATAACTTTGATATCAACACCACACGTTCTCCCCTGTACCCTGTTCGTGCAGAAGCAGTAAAGAATAACGAGGACAGAATCAAAGATATTCTTGTAAAGAAATATAACCTCCATGAGCTTCACTCCTACGTATGGGCATACAATGACGAGATGAAGGCTCTGGGTATTCCTGTTGAGGAAAATGTCAGACTTGCAAACGCTACAAACCCCAACATTGAAACCCTGAGAAATTCTATCATCCCCACTCAGCTTTGCCAGCTTAAAACAAACACAGGCTATGGTGCTGACTTTGGTGTGTTTGAGGTAGGCAGAGTTATCAAGGGTCTGAAAGAAGACGGTCTTTGCAACGAGCAGAAGATGCTCGCAATTACTCTGTTCAGCAAGACCAAGGATATGAAGGAGCTGTACCTTGAGCTTCGTGATATTATTGCAGTTATTGCAAGCGACTTAAAACACAAAACTCTCAGCTACCAAAAGGCAGAGCCTAAACACACATACGAGCACCCTGTAAACCTTAACACCATTCTCATTGACGGCAAAGAGATTGGTACAATCGCTATTCTGCACCCTGTTGTAAGCAGAAATATCGACAAGAAGGCAAACATTGTATTTGCTGAGATTGATATGAGTGCTTTCACCGAGGCTGAGGTTGCTCCCATTGTATATGACGAGCCTTCCAAGTTCCCCTCTATGACCTACGACATCAGCGTAGAGATTCCTGCAGGTGTACTCTTTGAAAGCCTTGAGAAGTGCTGGATGGACGAAGGCAAGGGTATTCTCAAAAGCACACGCATCGTAGATACCTACGATACCGAAGAAATTCACTCTATTACAATCCGCTTTGAGTTCTCCTCAAACGAGAGAACACTTTCAAGTACTGAGATTCAGGAGATTATGGATAAGGTTATCAAGAATCTTTCTGCAATCGGTGTCACATTGAGAGGATAAACAAATCGAATATTGTTTCTCACAAGGCTCCCTTTACACAAGGGAGCCTTACATTTGCAACAAAACTGTTATATATTTAGGCTTGAATTCTATGAAAATATATAGTATAATTAATGTGGTATCAGATTTCAACTATTTCTGATACATCCATATCCTATAATATATGTAATTGGAGGTGTTTCGGATGTTGGATAAAACTATGGTATTCTCCCTTGGCGGTGACAGAGATGATGAGATGAAGCGTGCACTTATGATTGTGTATGATGCTCTGAAGAAAAAGGGCTACAATCCTATCAACCAGATTGTAGGCTACATTCTCTCTGAGGACCCTACCTACATCACCACCTACAACAACGCCCGGAATATCATTTCTAAAATTGACAGAGACGACCTGCTGGAGGCTCTTGTCAAATCATACATCAAGAGCTAACGGAGGAATATATTTTGGCTAATAAAGAATTTTTCACATACAAAGGCAAGCCCCTTGTGCGCTGCGGTGACGAGTTGTATTACGGCTCAATGTCAGACAGATTTGTTATCCGTATGCAGGTAAAAACCAAAAAGGAAGTTAACGGTCTGCAGGTTGCAGACAAGGTTGCAATCCAGCTTCTGTGCACAGACCCCGATTTGAGCCCCAGAAAACAGATTGTCAAGGTTTCTGAAAAGTCCGGTCTTTTCCTTGCTATGGATATTGCAGATATCTGGCTTCAGCGTGCACTCTCTGCAGAGGCTTAAAAACAAACACAACAGCCGTGGATGTAAAAATCCACGGCTGTTTTTGTTTTATATTATATTATTGAAAGAAGCTCCCTTCAAGATGAAGCTTACCGCTTATCAAGGTAAGTTTTTATAGCCTCAAGAGTGGTATCACTGATTACGTGCTCCATACGGCAGGCATCAGAAGATGCGGTTTCCTCGTCAACGCCAAGGCTTGCAAGAAACTGTGTGAGCACTCTGTGGCGGTCGTAAATTTTCTCTGCTACTTCCCTGCCGATATCTGTCAGTCTGATAAACCCGTTTTCATCCACAGTTATGTAACCGCCGTCACGCAAAAGCTTTACCGCACGGCTGACAGAGGGCTTGGAGTAGTTGCGATACTCTGCCACATCCAGTGAACGTACCGTGTTCATTTTGTTTGAAAGTATTAAAATGGCCTCAAGATACATCTCGCCTGATTCCTGTAGGGGCATATCCGCGACCTCCTGCTTGTTAATTATTTATTTTATAATACCACATTCTATGCTTTATTTCAAGTAAACAGCATATTTCATTCAAATAAATCATAATTAGTTTTGGATACTTTATTTATAAATCATCTGAATTTTTGCAATCTCATTGCAAAATCCGACAAAAAACCAAAAAAGTGCACACAATCACTTGACAAATACTGGAACATAGGTTATTATTGTATCCAGTTAGCCACTGCTAACTGGATGTTTCAACTAACAGTTAGTCATCGCTAACAACCATAAACTTCTTGTTTTTACACAGACAGAATTCTTAAAATAATTCACCTTGTCTGTCGGGAGGAATATATGAAAACACTAAAAAATGCAAAAATCAAAGAAACCGTGAAGGTTGTTAAGGTTCACGGAGAAGGCGCCATCAGACGCAGAATTATGGATATGGGCATTACAAAGGGTGTTGAGGTTTATATCCGCAAGGTAGCACCTTTAGGCGACCCGATTGAAATAACTGTCCGAGGATATGAGCTTTCACTGCGTAAAGCTGACGCGGATATGATAGAAATAGAATGACACGTTCAGGGGAAGCCCCTGAATTTTTCCAGAATACAGTTAGCATCTGCTAATCAAGAAAGTGAGGAAACGCAATGAGCATTACCATCGCTCTGGCGGGTAACCCGAACTCGGGTAAAACCACCCTGTTTAACGCACTCACAGGCTCCAACCAGTACGTAGGAAACTGGCCCGGAGTTACTGTTGAGAAAAAGGAAGGCAAACTTAAGAAAGACAGCTCGGTTATCATCACCGACCTGCCCGGAATTTACTCCCTCTCTCCCTATACGCTTGAAGAGGTTGTGGCAAGAAACTACCTTATAAACGAGCGTCCCGATGCTATTCTGAACATCGTTGACGGCACAAACCTTGAGCGAAATCTTTATCTTACTACTCAACTTATGGAGCTGGGAATCCCCGTTGTCATTGCCATCAATATGATGGACCTTGTCAGAAAAAACGGAGACATCATTGATACAGAAATACTTGGTAAGCGGTTGGGTTGCAAGGTGGTGGAAATTTCCGCTCTCAAATGCGACAGCATCGATGAAGCCGCAGATTTAGCCGTTGAAGCAGCAAAGAAAGGCTCGGTTACTCCCCGTCACATATTCTCAGGTGTTGTGGAGCATGCACTTGCTCACATTGAAGAAGCCGCCATCCACAATATGCCCGAAGACCAGCAGAGATGGTACTCTGTAAAGATTTTTGAACGCGACGAAAATGTACTTGAGTTCTTAAGTCTTAACGAAAACGTTGTAAAGCATATGGAAAGCGACATAAAAGCTGTTGAAGAAATTCTTGATGACGATGCTGAAAGCATCATCGTCAATGAAAGATACAACTATATTGTCAGCATAATGCAGGTATGTTACAAGAAAAAACACAAGAACAAAACAACAGTGTCTGACAAAATCGACAGTATTGTTACAAACAGGTTTTTGGCTCTGCCGATTTTTGCGGTGATAATGTTCATTGTTTACTATCTTGCCATCGGCTCAATAGGCAACTGGACAGTAGGTTTTATGAACGACACTCTGTTTGGTGAGTGGATTATCCCTGCAGTAAACTCCCTGCTCGAAACCCTCAACTGTCCTGCGTGGCTAGTCGGCCTTGTGTCTGATGGTATTGTAAGCGGTGTAGGTGCGGTCCTGGGCTTTGTACCGCAGATGTTTATACTCTTCCTTCTGCTTTCACTTTTAGAGGACTGCGGATATATGTCGCGTATTGCCTTCATTATGGATAAGCTTTTCCGCAAGTTCGGACTTTCGGGAAAAAGCTTTATTCCGCTGCTTGTAGGTGTAGGTTGCGGTGTGCCGGGAGTTATGGCTTCCCGTACAATCGAAAATGAACGTGACCGCAGAATGACAATTATGACAACCTGCTTTATTCCTTGCGGTGCCAAGATGCCCATTATAGGTTTGTTTGCAGGCGCAATATTCGGCGGAAGCGGATTAGTTGCTGTATCTGCCTACTTTATAGGAATTGCCTCTGTTATTGTATCAGGCATTATCTTAAAGAAGACTAAAATTTTTGCAGGTGACCCCGCTCCCTTTGTAATGGAGCTCCCTGCCTACCACGCACCTGTAGCACGCAATATTTTCCGTGCTACCTGGGAAAGAGGCTGGTCCTTTATAAAAAAAGCCGGCACAGTAATCCTGCTTTCAACCGTTCTTTTGTGGTTCTTACAGGGATTCGGCTTTACTAACGGAAGTTTCGGTATGGTTGAAAGCAACGATGATTCACTCCTTGCATTCATCGGAAACCTTATTTCCTTTATTTTTATTCCCTTAGGCTTTGGCAACTGGCAATCAACCGTTGCTACAATCACAGGACTTATGGCAAAGGAAGGTGTGGTTTCAACCTTTGGTGTGCTCCTTGACGTAGCAGGCGAAGTAAACGAAGCCTCATCTGCACTGCACTCAGCTGTTTCTCAGCACTTTGGCAATAACGGTGTTGTTGCTTTCAGCTTTATGGCATTCAACCTTCTGTGTGCTCCCTGCTTTGCGGCTATGGGTGCAATCAAAAGAGAGATGAACAGTGCAGGCTGGACCTTCTTTGCCATAGGCTATATGACTGCATTTGCTTATGCTGTATCTTTGATGATTTATCAGTTCGGTTCCTGGTTTACAGGCGGCGGCAACATCATCGGTACCATAATAGCGGCAATCATACTTATATTTATGATTTATATGCTTGTGCGTCCTTACAAAGAATCCACACGACTTACAAAGAAACTCAAATAAAGGAGCTGATAGTATGTTACAATGGCTCAGTGCAAATATAGGCACTATTGCAGTATGTGCCGTATTGATAACGATTATTACTGCAATCATCATTTGTCTTATCAGAAATAAAAAACAAGGCAAAAACTCCTGCAATTGCGGTTGCGGATGCTCAGGCTGTGCTATGAAGGACACTTGTCACCCTCAGGCAAACAAGCCTTCTGAAAACTAATATTTTCCTTTCTACATATTCATATAAAGCAAACCTCACAAAGTCCGGTGTTTCATACATCGGGCTTTGCTTTTTTCTGCAGAATTTATGCTTTACACTGGACTAAACCGCAAATCTGTGATATTATAAAAATGATATTCAAAATTCTACGTAGCCTTTGCTACAGGGAGGAAATTATATGAATAAAGCATTCAGAGTTCTTTTCGGTATTTTGGCATTTATCCTGTGCTGTTCAATGCTTTTTACGTTGGCAGGATGTAACAACGGTAAAAAGCCGGGCAGCAATCCCAACAACACAAATAACAACACTGTCACCGACACAAAAACTCACCAAAATCCTATTTATGACAAAGAAGGTAACGAAATTCCTCAGCCTTCTGACAATGACGAGGAAGGCTGGTTCTCTGTGGAGGTTGCCAACCAGTTTGCTGTTCCTTCTTTTACTCAACCTGACAACACAAAGGTTGTAACCAAACCCCAGCGTAACGAGCTGTATCTGAAAGGCGACAAAAACGCTTTCAAAAATACAGTTTTGTATGCTTTTCAGGCGGTAAGAATCAACGATGCAGTTTATCTGCCCGAATTAGGAAAAGGTGAAGACGGAATCGCCAAGGTAACCGCTCTTAACAAAATCACTTACATTGATTCAAATACCCTTTTCCCCACAGGCGACATCACATCCATAAACCTTATTTATAAAGCAGGTCACAAAGCGTACGAGTGTGCTGTTTCTTATGATATTGATACAGAACAGGTTTACATAGCACTTAACGACAGAACCGAGCTTTACTACGACCTGATGTAACAAACCTTTGAAAGAGGCTTAATATGGCAACTAAGAAAAACACAAAAACTTCTCAACCCAGACTGAGGTTAACAGTACGTCACGCACTGACAGACATTTATGTAATTCTTCTTTTTACATTCTTCCCTCTGTTCCTCTCAAATTATTACGCCGCCGCAAGACGCGATAAGTTCTGGTCTTTCATTATCATCACCGGAGCAATCGGTCTTGCTGTAGGAATTATCTCCATTGTAAATCATTTTACTAAAGACAACCCTTATAACCAAAAGCTCAATACTTATCGCGACCCTTTTAAGCTGAGCATTACCGACATCGGCTTCTTTGCTTTTGCAGGGGTTTCACTTGTTTCTACCCTTACAAGCGGAAGAATTCTGCACTGTCTTATGGGACTTTCCTCAGGTGCCAGTAACGGACGTAACATCGGTCTTATTACAATAATTCTCCTGCTTGGGGCATATATGATGATATCCCGTTTTTACTTTAATAAAAAGATTGTTTACTATTGCATCTTCGGCGGTATCACAATTCTGAGTTTCCTTGCTATTGTAAACTACTACTATATGGACCCGCTGGGACTTTTCAAGGCTTACGAAGGCTCCTCAAACTATGATACAGTAATCAACGACTTCACCTCTACCATAGGAAATAAAAACTATCTTTCTGCCATCATTTGCGTGTCTCTGCCCTTCTCCTTCGGTATGGCTGTTGCCACAGAGGACAGGATAATGAGAATCGTGGCACTTCTGAGCACAGGTCTGCAGTTTATGGGACTGATTGTTGCTACCAGTGACGGCGGATTCCTTGGTTGCTTTGCCGCTTTTGCAGTTATGGCTGTAGTTGTAAGCCGAAGCCGCAAAAAGCTTATGAGATATTGCATCAGCTTTGCCGTTATGATGGCTTCAGCAAAAATTCTTTGGCTTTTTGACCTTATTATGAAAGGTAAATCCAAGGGTTACTCCAGCTTTTCAAAGTTCTTTTTAAGCAGTAACTATGTATACATAATTCTTGCTGTGTTTGTACTTATAGCTATAGCACTTTATCTAACAGGCAAAGGCAAAGAAAGCGACGAGCTTCCCAAGGGCATCTTCTGCGGGTTGATTGTTCTTGTGTGCCTTGCGGTGCTTGGCTTTATGGGACTTATGATATACTACACCTTCATCGATACCGCAACTCCCCTTACAGGCACAATGAAATTCTTCCGCTTTAATATGTACTGGGGTACTCACAGAGGCTATTTCTGGATAAACTCCATTGAAGTTTACAAGGGGATGAACCTGTGGCAGAAGCTTTTTGGTGCAGGTCCCGAAACTTTCTACTTTATGTTTAAGCCTTATTTCTCTGAAATGAGCAAGCTGTTTAACGAAGGCTCCTGCAACGCGGCACATAACGTATACATCAACTATCTTGTAACTCAGGGTGCCTTGGGACTTGCTGCTTATCTGCTCTTTGTAGGCAGTACAATCGTGCGAAGCATCAAAAACTCAGGACACAATCCCCTTGCACTGATTTGTGCATTTGTAATTGTTGCTTATGCTGTTCAGGACGTTGTAAACATTGCAAACCCTGTAAATGTTCCCTGGTTCATTATTTTCATAGCGCTTAATGAATCAACTAACCTTCGTGCAAACTCCACCTTGGAACTGCGCGAAAACAACTTCTGATTTCTTTAACAGAAAAATAGCATAATTAATATTCCTTCTGTGAAATATACTTTGCAGAGGGAATATTTTATTTGCATAAAGGCTCAAAAATATGCTCATATTTATTGACAGATTGAGCTCTTGGGTGTAAAATAAATTGTTCGCAAACGAAACTCTAATTTGTGAAAGGTTGATATTTATGCATTACACAGGAGTAACCTCCAGAGGTATCATCTGCCCTATTTTTCAGCAGGGTGACGACCTGGTAGCAGCTATTGTAAAGAGTGTTACCGATGCCGCCAAGAACGAGGGCTTTGAGCTTCAGGACAGAAATATTATCGGTGTTACAGAGGCAGTTGTAGCTCGTACTCAGGGCAACTACGCTACCACCGACCAGATTGCTGCAGATATCCGTGCTAAATTCGGCGGTGAGGAAATGGGTATTGTATTCCCCATTCTCAGCCGTAACCGTTTTGCTATACTCCTGCGCTCTATCGCAAAGGGTTGCAAGAAGCTTTATGTTCAGCTTTCATACCCTTCTGACGAAGTAGGCAACTCCTTCATCACATACGACCAGATTGACGAAAAGGGAGTTAACCCCTACTCAGACAGCTTCAACGAAGAAGAATTCAGAGCTGTTTTCGGATATGATACAAAGCACACCTTCACAGGTGTTGACTACATCGAATACTACAAGAGCCTGGGCGACAACATTGAGATTATCTTCTCCAATGACCCCAGATACATTCTCAAATACACAAAGAATGTTCTCAACTGTGACATTCACACCCGTTTCCGCACACAGCGTCTCTTAAAGGCAGCAGGTGCAGAGAAGGTTTACAGAATGGATGAAATCCTCACAGAAAGCATTGACGGTTCAGGATTCAACCCCGAGTACGGACTTTTAGGCTCTAACAAGGCTACTGAGGACAAGGTTAAGCTCTTCCCCCGTGACTGTCAGGAGTTTGTGGACAGACTTCAGGCTGAGATGTTCAAGGCTACAGGTAAGATGATAGAATGCATGGTATACGGCGACGGCGGTTTCAAAGACCCTGTAGGCGGTATCTGGGAACTGGCTGACCCTGTTGTTTCCCCTGCTTTCACTCCCGGTCTTGCAGGCAAGCCCAACGAGCTTAAGATGAAATACTTTGCTGATAACGACTTCTCCGACCTTTCAGGCGAAGAGCTTGCAAAGGCTATGAAGGAAATGATTAAAGCTAAAGACGGCGACCTTGTAGGTAATATGCAGTCTCAGGGCACAACACCCAGACAGCTTACAGACTTACTCGGCTCTTTGTGTGACCTTACAAGCGGCTCTGGTGACAGAGGCACACCCGTAATTCTCATTCAGGGTTACTTTGACAACTACGCTACAGAATAATCAAACAAAACCTCTTCCGACTTCGGAAGAGGTTTTTATTATCCCTTGAACAAGGGGTTGACTTTTTGATTTCAGCGTACTAAAATGAAGTTGCAGGAAACAACATCTGTTGTAAAAAACGAAAGGGTGATATTTATGAAAAAGACTTCTATTCTTCTGGCGGTTGTTCTTATTCTCTCTATGCTTCTGTGTGCTTGCGGCGGTGGCGGCGGCAAGAACTCACTTATAGGCACTTGGTCAGGTACACAGGAAGGGGTTTTAATCTCCATGACTTTCAACGAAGACAAGACAGGCAGTATGGCTGTTATGGGCGGTCTTATCAGTGCAGGCTTTACCTACACCGATGACGGTAGCAAGCTTGTTCTGACACCTGACGAAGGTCAGGAAGACTACATCTCTTTTTCAGAGATTACATACACCATTGACGGTGACACTATGACCGTGACCGGCGACGGAGATACCCTGACACTTACAAGACAGTAAACTTATAAAAAATCAAGCCTGGTGCAGTACAAAAACTGCATCAGGCTTTTTGTTTACAGATATTTAGTCATAAGCAGAGCATCTTCCCGAGGATTTGAATAGTAACCCTTTCGCACACCTATCTCCTCAAATCCTGCTTTTCTGTAAAGATTTGAAGCAGGAATGTTGGAAACTCTTACCTCCAGAGTTACAAAGGTCAGAGAGTTTTCTTTTGCCTGTAAAAGCAAAGCTTCTGTAAGATTCTGTGCGATTTTTCTGCGACGGTATTCGGGCAGAACCGCCAAGTTAGTAAGACTGCCTTCGTCAAGCACCCACTCCAGAGCTATGTAGCCTGCAAGGGTGTCTTGGTCAAAAAATCCGAGCACACAGGCATTGGTGCTTTTGAGAAGAGCTTTCACAGTATCTTCGCTCCAAGGGCTCTGAAAACAGCTTTCTTCCACCCTGCAAATATCCTTGAGATGTTCCTCGTTTAACTTTACTATGGTCATATTTCCTCTCTGAGCCTCTCTATAAGGATTCTTACAGCTTCTTCTATTTCTGCCCTACACAGATTATAAACTCCCTGTGAGGCACCGTAGGGGTCAGATATACCGCCTTTATCTTCTGCAAGGACATATATCTTCTCAGAAGGCACCGAGTAAGAACAAAGCACCTCTTTGTGCTCCGGTGTCATCACTGCAACAAGAACATAATCGTCAATATTAATATCCTCAACAGATGTGGCTGTAAAATCAGAAATATCAATACCGATTTCTTCCAAAGCATTGACAGCGTTCTTTGATACAGGCAAACCTGTCAAGGTACATATTCCTGCAGAATCTGACACAAAGGGCAGGTTTTCCTTTTTACATATATGATTAAATATCCCCTCTGCCATAGGACTGCGGCAGGTGTTGCCTGTACAGACAAAAAGTATCTTCTTCATAGTGTTCCCTTCATCAGCCTTTTGCATCATACCAGGTTGCACCCATTGAAGCTTCTGCCACCAAAGGAACAGACAGCTTCACTGCATTCTCCATTTCCTCCTGAAGCACCATTGCCGCACGCATAGCCTCGTGAACGGGTGCTTCAACAATAAGCTCGTCATGAACCTGCAAGATGAGCCTTGATTCCATACCCTCTGCTCTGAGCCTTTCTTCAACTCTTATCATTGCAATCTTGATGATATCAGCCGCTGTGCCCTGAATAGGCATATTACGTGCTACTCTCTCTCCAAAGGAACGTGTTATATGATTGGTTGCCGTTAGCTCGGGCAGGTAACGTCTTCTGCCGAAAATGGTTTCAACGTAACCTGTAATTCTTGCATTCTCAATAACGTTCTTCATATAAGAATCAACGCCTGAATAATGCTCAAGATAATTCTTTATATACTCAGAAGCTTCACGGTTTGTAACCCCGATATCCTTTGCAAGCGAAAAAGCACCGATACCGTAAACAATACCGAAGTTTACTGCTTTTGCACGGCTACGCATCAGAGGGGTAACCATATTCACAGGCATTCTGAACACTTCGGAAGCCGTTACTGTGTGAACATCTGTATTATCAAGGAAAGCTTTGCGCATATTGTCATCCTTTGCAATATCCGCCAAAACTCTTAATTCTATCTGAGAATAATCCGCATCTACAAGAACACAACCCTCTTTTGCAACAAAGAACTTTCTGAGTTCTCTGCCAAGCTCGGTTCTGACAGGAATATTCTGCAGATTAGGCTCTGTGGAGCTTATTCTGCCTGTGCGTGTTTCCTTCTGATTAAAGCTTGAGTGAATACGTCCGTCTTCGGCAATAACCTTTGTAAGTCCTTCACAGTAGGTAGATTTAAGCTTTGCATAGGTTCTGTATTCAAGGATAAGTCCCACCACAGGATGATAGCTTCTCAGAGACTCCAACACCTCTGCATTTGTGGAATATCCGCTCTTTGTCTTTTTCTTTGCAGGAAGACCGAGTTTTTCAAACAATGCCACTCCAAGCTGTTTAGGGGAGTTTATGTTGAACTCGTAACCTACGCTTTCGTAAATTTCCTGCTCAAAGTTTTTAAGCCTCTCACCGATGTACTCACCGTATTTTTCAATTCCCTCACGGTCTACCGCAAAGCCTGAGTTCTCCATTCTTGCAAGTACCTTTGCAAGAGGGAGCTCTATAGTATCAAGGAGAGTTTTCTGATTCTTCTCTAAAATTTCTTTCTGAAGCTTTTTTGACAGTTCAGGCAAAGCACAAAAAGCAGGGTCAACACCCTCACCCTCAACCTCAGGGACAGAAACCCTGTACTCAGCACAAAGACGCTCAGGGGAATAATCGGAGGAGGAAGGATTGAGTAGATATGCACCCAAGGACACATCAAACTGAGCTAAATCAAGCTCTATACCCTGCTTGTCTGCATAAGCATAAACAGGCTTGCTGTCATAAAATACTTTCTTACCTGAAAAGCCGAGGAAGTCGCAGAAAAGCTTTTCATCTTCAGTAACGAAAACAGTCTCACCGGTATAGACGCAAAGGCGTGTAAACTTGCCCTCGTTAAACTTCACATCTGCTACAGCATCCTCAGTAATGATAAATTCCTCTGCTCCCTTTACTGTCACAACCTTGATAGTTGGCACCTCTGCCTGCTTCTCAGTATTTGCAGGAGTAACTGCGTGAAGTCCGAACTTCTCAATAAGCTTGAAAAGCTCAAGACGTGCCATATATCTTGCTGCCTTTTCAGGCTCTGTCATATTTACTCTGTAATGTTCAAAGTCAGTATCAACAGGCACCTTGCGGAAAATCTCACCCAACATAAGGCTGAGATACGCATTGTCTTTGTCTGCTAAAAGCTTCTTTCTCACGGATTCTCTGATTTCAGCGGAATCAATGTTTTCATAAACGCCGTCAAGACTTCCGAATTTTGAAATCAGCTCACAGGCACCCTTAGGTCCGATTCCTGCCACTCCGGGAATATTATCTGAGGTATCGCCCTGCAAAGCCTTGATGTCAATAAGACGCACAGGCACAACCCCATACTCCTCCATAACCTTCTCTTTGTCATAAATCACCGCTGTGGGTGTTCCTTGCTTAGTGGAAGCAAGACGAACCGATACCTTGTCCGATACAAGTTGCAAAGAGTCCCTGTCTCCTGTTGCAATGACGCACTCATCACCCTGTTCTTCGCAACTTCTTGCAAAGGTTCCCAGGATATCATCAGCTTCGTAACCCTCACAGCTTACAATGGTATAGCCCAAAAGTACTAAAAGTTCCTTTAAGGGTTCAACCTGAGAAGCCAACTCCTCGGGCATACCTTTGCGGTTTGCCTTGTATCCCGAGTATGCTTTGTGACGAAATGTAGGCGCTCTTAAATCAAAAGCTATAGCTACAGCCTCAGGGTTAGTATCTGCCTTTATTTTCTCAAGCATTGTCAGAAATCCGTAAATCGCGTGGGTGTACTGTCCGTCCTTTGTGGTTAAAGGGCGGATTCCGTAATAAGCACGATTCAGGATACTGTTGCCGTCAACTGCCAATAATCTCATAATTTATACATCACATCCACTACTTCCCCGTTTCTCACATAAACACGGGGGACACGTTTTGAAACTGCACAAATGATTTCATAATTTATTGTATCGGCAAGGCTTGCCAGCTCACTTGCAGTAGGCGTATTATTCTCACCATTTGAGAACACCACAACCTCATCACCGATTTTTACATCTTTAATGTGGGTAACGTCTATCACAGTCTGGTCCATACAAACTCTGCCGAGAATTTTTGCTTTCTCACCTTTTACTGTCATATATCCTTCTTTTGAAAGATTGCGGAAGTATCCGTCAGCATAGCCGATAGGTACAGTTGCAACCACCATATCATCCTGAGCTTCAAAGGTTCTGCCGTAGCTGACTGTTGAACCTTTGCGAAGCTTCTTGACAAAAGCTATTGAAGTTTTGAGAGTAAGTGCGGGCTTCAGTTTAATTGCAGCCTCCAATGCAGGATTGGGAGCAAGACCGTAAAGAATAATTCCTGCTCTGACCATCGAAAGGTGAGCGTCCTTGTAATACTCCACGGCACCGCTGTTTGCGTGATGGACAAGAGGAAATGTAACACCTCTTTGTGCAAGAGATTTCACTGTATGCTCAAAAGCTTCAAGCTGTCTGAGAGTATATTCCTTGCCATCTTCTCCCTCGTCGGAAACTGCAAAGTGTGCCATAATACCGCAAGGCTTCAAACCAGGCAGAGAACAAGACAGCGCAATCTCGTCAAGTGAAGGATTATCCTCAGGGAAGCTCTGGCACATAAAACCGATACGGCTCATACCTGTGTCAATTTTTATGTGTATATCAACACATACCCCTGCTTTTTCTGCATTTTCTGACAGAGCTTTTGCATAGTCAAGTCCGTACACAGCCTGAGTAATATTATTCTCAGCAAGAGTGTGTGCAAGAGAAACAGGAGTATAGCCTAAAATAAGCACAGGTTCATTGATGCCGTGCTCACGAAGTTCCAAGGCTTCGTCAATATTGGAAACCGCAAAGAAATCTGCACCGAGGCGTGAATAAAGCTGTGCAAGCTTTACCGCACCGTGGCCGTAGCCGTCTGCCTTGACAACACAGCAAATCTTTTTATCCTTGCCAACATAAGCACGGATTGCATTGAAATTTTCTTCAAGAGCACGAAGGTCAACCTCTGCCCATGTACGCTTTATTATATCCAATTCCATTTATATTCCTCCTGACTTTTTCATCAGAATAAAGGATAAGTAAAATTCACATAGATACCTATGTTAATTATATTACTAAGGTGTAAATAAATCAATATTTAAGTCAAATAAAAAGCCTTCTCCAATAAAGGAAAAGGCAAATAGAATTTATTCTGATTTGGTTTTTCTGCGGTGAATCACAAGATATAAAGCCACACCTGCAAGGGTAAGAAGGCTTATCCATTGTGATGTGGAAAATATAAGGACACGCCCCCTTATTTCATCACCTCGCAGAAATTCAAGGAAAAACCTGAGCACAGCATAAGCACTCAGATAAAGCACCATAAGTTTTCCTGTAAATTTCCCTTTGAGCAAGAAAATCAAAAGTACTGAAAACAAAATCAGAAGGCAGAAAGCTTCCAATAATTGAACGGGAAACCGAAAAATATGCTCGCTTGCTCCCGAGGGAAGCACCCTGCCATCTATGCCGTGTTTCCACTCTATTCCGTAGCAACAGCCTGCGAAAAAGCACCCTACTCTGCCAAAAGCGTGAAATAGCGGAATAAGCACCGAAAAGGTATCTGCCATTTTTCCTGCAGGATAATGATTTTTGCGAATCCACAGAAAGCCTGCAAGCAGTCCGCCGTAAAGCCCGCCGTAGAAAACCATTCCGCTTGCTACGTCGTAGATATATCTAAAAAACTCCCATTTATTCTCAAAGCTGTCATAATGGGAAAAGGCAGAAATAATATCGCCTGTACGGGTCAGTGCATACAGAAGCTTTGCTCCTATAAAAACACCTATTCCGCCTATCATTGCAGTCAGGAGCACATCGTAAAAATCCAAATCTTTTTTCTTTGAGAGAACAAATCCTACTACGCCTGCCACCAGCACACCAAGCAGTGATATAAGTCCGTAAACAGGAAGTTCCAATCCGAATAGATACACATAAGGATGCATAGGCTTATCTCCTGCTGTCAAGGTAGCTTTGCAGAATTACCGTTGCCGCAACTGCATCAATAACCGCCTTGCGTTTTTTGCCGCGGGTGTTGGTTTCGTTTAAGTATCCGTGAGCAGTCACTGTTGTGCATCGCTCATCCCAAAGAACAGTTTCAAGCCCTGTAGCCTCTGAAAGTTCCTGAGCAAAAGCACGGGCATTTTGAGCACTTTCGCCCTCTGAGCCGTCCATATTGCGGGGAAGTCCCACAACCAAGAGTTCGGCTTTGATTTCTTTTGCCTTGCCTGCCACTTTCTCAAGGAGCACCTCTCTTTTGTGCTCAGAGATTACTGCCACAGGAGATGCAAGGTATTCTGTTTTGTCCGAAGCGGCAATGCCTGTTCTGGCTTTGCCAAGGTCAACTGCCATAATAATCATGAGTTTCACCCTTAATATTCAATATAAACAACAATAACAGATTCCTGTGAAACTTCCTCTGTTGTCACATACTCATTACTGATCGCATTGCCAGAAAGCATAGTATTTGCTTTGTCAATGCAAGTAAAGATTGCATAATCCCCACTGTAAAAAAGATTGTTGCTTGCATCTTCATAATCAAGGTAATAGGGGTCTATATAAAGATAAATCTCTTCTTTATTGCTGTTTACGGCATCAACCATAGCTTGTGCAATACTGTTAATATTCTCTTCGTCAAATCCCGTTACCGTAACCGAGTTGTGTGAATAAAAGCTCATTGTGTCGCTGTCGCAGTCAGGAATAAAGATATTGAAGTTTACAGCGCTTGAACCCTCACCAACTATTTCATCAGAACTAAGCTCTTCATAGAGAGGCAAAATACTGCGGTCTGAAAGCAACTGCTCTGTTGTAATATTGAAATGATTATAAGAAGCACCGTCCTGTCCTTTATCATCCCAGGTTACATCTGTGTAGTACCAATCCCCGTCAAGATTAACGCTGTTCCACATATGAAGTTCATTATTACCTCTGCCGTAAACGCAGTAGCTCTCTATACCCAAAAGGCTGAGCATAAGCTGAGTAGCACGGCTGTAGCCTTCGCAGACAGCTACCCCGTCAACTATTGCACCAAGGCTTGTGTACACATTGATGTTTCCGTCTGTTCGCTGTTCTTCATCTGCGTACTTGCAAACTTCAATGAGCTTGTCGTGAACATACAACTCTCTGTCAAACTGCGAAAGATTACCCGGTAAACCAGAAAACATCGCTTTTAAGCCTGCGTGCATTTTCTTTAGATTATCTTCTGCCGCTTGTGCACTCATAGTTGAAGCCACCTGCAGATAAGTTTCAGAGGAGCTTGTATAATAAGAGAAAGAGCTATCAATCCAGAACACCTGGGGGTTATCAAAGACAAAGGCGGAAATTACAAAGTGAAGTTCTGCCTCGTGAAGCTGTGTGTTTTTCAAAGTTACAGGCAGAATGTTATATGATTCATCCTCTTCATCCTGTGAAATATAAAACACGTTTTGTTCAAGAAACTTGTAACATTCCCTCTGGGCATCACTTTCAAGGCTTTCGTATCCTTTTGCAAGCTCTGCTTTGGTATACAAATCCATACTGAAATCAAGAAGGCTCTTATCTATTCTGTCGTAGCCTTCGTATTCTTCAAAGGATGTTTGCAAATCAGTTGAATGTTCTGTTATGTCAGCTGATGAAGTCGGTGTATTCTCAGGCGTGCAGGCGCAAAAGCTCAGCACTAAAACCAAAACCAACGCCAATGAAACAAAGCGTTTTCTCATATACTCTCCTAAGTTTCTTAATGGAAATAAAGGGACAGCAAAGTGTGCTGTCCCTTTGAGTTATTATTCAGTAAATTACTTGCTGAGTCTTTCTTTGAGGGAGTTAAGCTGAGCTCTGAGCTCCTCGGGAAGTCTGTCGCCAAACTTAGCATAGAACTCCTCGATGCCTGCTGTCTCGCCAAGCCACTTCTGGTTGTCAACCTCAAGGATGCTCTTGAGAACATCGATGTCCATATCAAGACCTTCAAGGTTGATGTCCTCTGCTGCAGGAACGTAACCGATAGCAGTCTCAGTAGCATCAGCCTCGCCGTTGCAACGCTTAACAATCCACTCAAGAACACGGAAGTTGTCACCAAATCCGGGCCAGAGGAAGTTGCCTTCGTCGTCAAGACGGAACCAGTTAACGTTGAAGATTTTGGGAGCCTTCTCACCGAGAACCTCACCCATATCAATCCAATGCTTGAAGTAGTCACCCATGTGATAACCGCAGAAAGGAAGCATTGCCATGGGGTCACGGCGAACAACACCAACTGCACCTGTTGCAGCAGCTGTTGTCTCGGAAGCCATAATAGAGCCTACGAACACACCGTTGTTCCAGTCTCTTGACTGGTAAACAAGGGGAGTTGTCTGAGCACGTCTGCCGCCGAAGATGATTGCGGAAATCGGAACACCCTGAGTTGAATCAAACTGGTCGCTGATGCAGGGACAGTTCTTTGCAGGAGCAGTGACACGGCTGTTGGGATGTGCACCCTTCTTGTCACTCTCTTTGCCGTTCCAGGGCTCGCCAATCCAGTCAACTGCATTTGTGGGAGGATTCTTGTCGAGACCTTCCCACCATACTGTATTATCATCAAGGTTGTGAACTACGTTTGTGAAGATTGTGCCCTGCTGAGTTGAAGCAAGAGCGTTGGGGTTAGACTTAACGTTTGTACCGGGAGCAACGCCGAAGAAGCCGTTCTCAGGGATGATAGCATAAAGTCTGCCGTCGGGACCCTTACGCAACCAGGCAATATCATCACCTACTGTCCAAACCTTGTAGCCCTTTGCTCTGTAGCCCTCGGGAGGAATGAGCATAGCCAGGTTAGTCTTACCGCAAGCGGAGGGGAATGCTGCGGAAACGTAGGTTACGTTGCCATCGGGGTCTTCAATGCCAAGGATGAGCATATGCTCTGCCATCCACTCGTTCTGCTTGCCAAGGTAGGAAGCAATACGAAGAGCAAAGCACTTTTTGCCGAGAAGAACGTTACCGCCGTAACCGGAGTTAACGGAGATGATGTAGTTATCCTCGGGGAAGTGACAGATGTATCTCTTCTCCTCGTCGATATCGCAACGGGAGTGAAGACCTTTAACCCAGTCCTCACTGTCGCCCAGTGTATCAAGTACAGCCTTACCTGTACGTGTCATAATATCCATGTTGAGAACAACGTAGATGGAGTCGGTAACCTCAATACCAATCTGAGAGAGAGGTGAGCCGATGGGGCCCATGGAGTAAGGGATGATATACATTGTTCTGCCTTTGTAGCTGCCGCGGGCAATGTCAAAGAGCATCTCATAAGCCTTCTTGGGGTCCATCCAGTTGTTTGTAGGACCTGCGTCCTCCTCGTTCTTGGAGCAGATGAAAGTTCTGCCCTCTACACGAGCTACGTCGTTAACAGCTGTACGGTGGAGGTAACAGCCGGGAAGTTTCTCCTGGTTAAGCTTAATCATTTCGCCTGTCTCGCAAGCCTGTGCACGGAGTGCTTCAACCTGCTCACGGCTGCCGTCAATCCATACTACCTCATCAGGTGTAAGGAGAGCCTTCATTTCATCAAGCCAATTGAGAACTGATTTGTTGTTTGTCATATTGATAAAACTCCTTTCGGTGTATTTACATAGATTGACCTAAAGTCATATATATTGTACCATAAAGCCTCATTCATAGCAATATATTTTTTGTTATATAAATGTTAAGCTTTTAACAAATTTTTATCATTTTTCACAAAAGTATTTACCGATAATCTATAGGGAGAGTTGCAACTGCATTAAGGTCAGTTTGAGCTACATTTGAACTCAAGAATTCATAGTAACCCTGAGAGCCGACCATTGCCGCATTATCTCCGCAAAGCGAAAGCTCGGGCACATAGAGTTTGTATCCTTTTTCTTTACAAATTCTTTCAAGTTCACGGCGTAAAAGTCTGTTTGCAGAAACTCCGCCTGCGGCAACAATAGTCTTAACACCCAAGTCTTCTGCCGCTTTGAAAAGGTTATCTGTCAGACACTCAACAACAGCTCTTCTGAAAGATGCGCATAAGTCCTCTTTGCAGATTTCTTCACCCTTCTGCTGTGCATTATGCAAGAGATTAATAACCGCTGTTTTAAGTCCCGAAAAGCTGAAGTCATAAGGTGAGCCTGCCACTGTGGGACGAGGCAGAACATAGGCTTTGTCGTTGCCTTCTTCTGCCACCTTGTCAAGTTCGATTCCGCCGGGATAAGGCATGCCCATAGTACGTGCCGCCTTGTCAAAGGCTTCGCCTGCCGCATCATCACGGGTTTGACCGATTACACGCATTTTTGTGTAGTCCTCCACCATAACTATGTGGCTGTGTCCGCCGGACACCACAAGGCAGAGAAAAGGAGGTTTGAGTTCTTCAGAGCTTATGTAATTGGCGGCGATATGAGAACGCAGATGATGAACAGGAATCAGCGGTTTGTTTGTTGCAAGAGAAAGTCCCTTTGCAAAATTCACTCCTACAAGCAAAGCTCCGATAAGTCCCGGTGCAAAGGTAACTGCTATTGCATCAATATCCGAAAGTGAAAGCTGAGCCTCTGTGAGAGCTTCTCTTACCACAGAAGAAATCGACTCTGCGTGTCTTCTGGACGCAATCTCAGGCACAACGCCTCCGTAAAGTCTGTGTTCCTCAACCTGAGATGCCACCACTGAAGAAAGCACCTTCCTGCCGTCTTCAACTACTGCAGCTGCGGTTTCGTCACAGGAGGATTCTATACTTAAAATTCTCATACATCTTCCCCTTTCCCGGAAAGTTTACAGTAATCACTAAAATCAAAAACCGAAAAATTCCACATTATATATTCAGTATATCACAAACTCAAGCCCCGCACAATCATAATTACAACAAAACAAGGCAAAATAATTTACAAAACCTCATAGACTTTATTAAGATAAAGTAGTATAATACAGTTACAGGCAAATCCTGTAAAATAATAAGAGGATGTGAAAACAAATGAAATTCACAGACAAGGTCAAAGAGACCTCAAAAAACACAAAACGCGAAATAGCCTTTGTGGACATAGCGTTGCTTCTTTTGGGCGTGCTGATGATAATTTTTCCCGAACAATCTGCAGATATCATCTGCATTGCAATCGGTGCAATCCTCGGCATCTGGGGACTGGTGAGACTTATCACCTACTTTGCATCAGGCAAGGTTGAATCCTTCGGCTCCTTTGCTCTGGTTCAGGGTGCCGCACTCATCGGCTTCGGCGTACTGTTTATCATTCAGCCTGACATTCTGACTTCTTTTCTCTTTGCAGTACTTGCCATCGTGCTGATTGTAAGCGGTGTTATGAAGCTTCAGTATGCAGTTGACTTCCTTCGCCTCAAAGCAAAGTTCTGGTACATTTCCCTTCTGGGTGCAATAATCTCCATAACTCTGGGGGCAATCGTATTTTTTAATCCCTTCACTGCAGCCAAGTGGCTTATGCTGTTCATCGGACTTTCTCTTACACTCAATGCTCTGTGGGATATAATTTCTGTAATTATCCTTACAAGAACCACAAAGAAATTCATAAACACCAACGAGACGATGATAAACACAGATGCCTCAAAAGTTGAAGACACTGACGTTGAATAATTCTCAAACAAAAAGCCTGCTTCTTTTTCTGAAGCAGGCTTTACTTTTGCCGTAAATGTGATTAGCCGAAGATTTCTTTGTAATCCGCTCTTGCCTTGCGGATAATATCCAGAGCTTTTTCTCTGCCGCTGACTTCGTTTACAGCGGTATTTTTGTTCTCCAGATTCTTGTAAACCTTGAAGAAGTGCTTCATCTCATCAAAGATGTGCACAGGCAGGTCGGTAATATCCTGATACTGATTGTAGCTGGGGTCACCGAAAGGAATTGCAATGATTTTATCATCGCACCTGTCGTTGTCAATCATAGTTATAACACCGATAGGATAAGCCCGCACAAGTGTTAAGGGAGCCAGAGGCTCAGAGCACAGGAGAAGCACATCAAGGGGGTCTTCGTCCTCACCGTAGGTTTTAGGAATAAAGCCGTAGTTTGCAGGATACTGAGTTGAAGTGTAAAGTATTCTGTCAAGCATAATACAGCCAGTTTCCTTATCAAGTTCATATTTAGTTTTGCTGCCCTTGGAGATTTCTATAACACAAACAAAATCATCGGGTTTAATTCTTTTTGCAGCAATGTCGTGCCAGATATTTGACATATACGTCTCCCCTTACATAGTAATGGGACTATTATAACACCCTATTCCCAAAAATGCAAGTTTTTAGAACCAATCCTGCAAAAAAAGAGCAGACTGAGAGTACTCAATCAGCTCTTTTTTTATAGCAATCAATCTTCTTTTGTAATCTTGTATCCCATAGATACAATCAACTTCACGGTTTCCATTGCTGTGTTGCGGTCGTAGTCCTTTTCGCTTTCAGAAAGCTCTGAATATGGCACAAGACTCGGTGTGGTCTTTTTTGTATCATCGCGGAATTCTCCGTATGTCCAACCTTCATCGATTCTTCCCTTTGCCCATACCTCATGGACATTCTCTGCAATTTTCTCAGACAGCAAGAGCAAATCCTGAGAAAGCACCACAGAACTCGTATCCGCAGGTTTTGGTGTATACATATTCATCCTCCTTCAGTAGTTTACTGAATCTTCAGAGTTTTATTCTCAGCATCCAGTTCATAAGGACTGTCGTATGCTTTATAAATGCAACATTTGCCCGAGGCTCTCTCAATTGCCAGCTTGTGCAGATATAAAGAGACTGCATCAAGCCTGTCAAAATTCTCTGCTTTTATACGAGCCAAATCAAGATTTGCATCCTTGCTTATTTCTGCCGGCATACCTGCTTCACACTCAATTTTGGGTGCATACTCATCACACTCTACAAGGCATGGATGAAGTTTCAAAGAAAGTTCCTTTGTCTTGTTTTTACCTGCAAAAGCAAAGGCATCAAGCTGTGACTTTGTAGGCAAAGTAAATCCGCCTGTTCGGATAAAGGCGTTCCAGCGTCTGTGTTCAAGCCAGATAAGACGGTAATAAAGGTTTCTTCGTTCTTCTTGTGAAGGCAGGTTATCAGTCTTTGAAACAAGCTCACTGCAAACCAAACGAAGGTAATTGTTGAACACTTCGGGACTTTCTGATGCATTATTGGCACCGTCAAAAACCTTTGACTTGGTTATTGCTCCTGCAGAAAAATATTTATAAGGTATATGCAAACCTCTTGCGATAGATGACCAGTATCCGTACTCGTCATCCACAAATCTTGTCATTTCCTTTTTGCCGTATACCTTATCTTCAGAGATTCTCTTTATGTATGTCTCGTTAAGCTCCATTGCTGTGCCGTAAGCTTTGGACATAAACACGTTTTCATAATTATACACATCGGCAAAATTACCGAAAGCATTCATATAAACCTTCTTGTTGTTCTGTTGTAAATTCAAGGTAGTACAAACACCCTTGTCAAAAACAACATAGTTTATTACTGCTCTTCTGTTTGTTCTGTCTGTAAGCAAATCTCTGCCGATATACTGTCCGATTTTGTTTGCGACAAATATGTTGTTTTCATCAGAACCAATAGCAACCACAAAGTAATCAGAATCGCACAATGCAAATTTATCGCCGTCAAATCTTGCTCTGAGGGCATCATAGAGGTTGCCTGTCATAACATCTGCCTGCTTATAGCGCAGAGTAAAATAAGGCTTTGCCTGCTCATCGGAATTACAGTAGATGCTTAAAAGTTCCGAAGATGCTGTTGATGCTTCTGTTTTGAGAATATCTGCATTAATCAGATTAACTCTGTTTCTGAAAGACTCCTCACTCTCCTGAGATACCACATTTATAAACAGGTTAACGTCAAGCATCTGACCCATCCAGTAAGTTGCAAGAAACATCTGCATACCAATCAGTCCGCTACCGATAACAGTAACGTTCAGAGTTCTGTCCTTTTCGCCTTCTCTTAAGTTTCTTCCCACCAAGGGCTCATAAAGGGGAACGTCGGAAAGAAGGTTATAAACAAGGTTTTTGTAGCCGTCGATAACTCTGAAAACAGGAAGCTTTCTGTTGTCTGCACCATATTCATTTTTCAGCTTAGTACTTATTCTGCCAACAAGCTCGTTAGCAGAAGGACTGTTTGAAAACAGGTACACATTTGAATCCAACAAGCACTCTTCTGCATCACTCTGAGATAACAAAGACATTGTGTGCAGGTTGTTTTCCTGATTCTCGTTCATAATCAGAAAATTAAGTCTTGTTCCCAACAGTTTGCGCAAGAAGCCTCTTACCTTTATATGGGCAATGTCTTCATCCATACAGAAAGCACCCATAGCCTTTGCTCCTGACAAAAGCTTAACCGCCTCTTCGCATTCACAATCAGTATTCACGGAAGCAAAAATAAAAACAGGTTTCTTAATTTTACGTTTAGCTTTTTTGCTTACACTTGCTTTGCTGTCATTGTCCTTTGCAAAATCAAAGTACAAATCTTCATCCAGAAGTCTGGATGAAACGATGTTTTTTTCGCCCTTTTCCTTTGCAGATTTGTAATTATTCATAATACTCTGTGCAAGGGCAAAGGAGCTTTCGTTAAGCTGTGAAAAAACATAAAACTCATCCCAGAAAGGCAGAAGTCTTAATTTCATTCTGGGGAATATCTTTGTGAGTATATCAAAGATGATTGCGCCTCCTGCCACAGGTGCCAGCACAGTAACAATAGCCGCGTGAATTCTGTATATCTGTGTAACCCAAGGATATGAAGAAAAGATGCCCTGCTTCATACTGCGTGCCACAACTACAAACAAATTGTAATCTTCATCAACAGCAAAGGTACGCAAAGTCTGCACCAGACTTCGTACAACGGACTCGCCCCAGTGAAGCATCACGGAATTATCTCCGATTGAATCTATAAAACCTGCATCGGAAACACCTGCTATAAGTGTATTATTAATATAAACTCCTGTTGCAAGTCTCAGAAGAAAAATAGAAACAAACAAGCCTGCAGAGAAAATAAGCAGATTTGTACTCACAGACATCTCTTTATTCTTTGTAAAGAAAACTAAGGTCAGCACCGTACAAAATGCAAACACCAGCCAGGACGAAAGAAGCAGAACAAAAATCGTACTTGCCATAAAATCCTCCAAAAATTATTAGTCAACAGAATCAAAGACCTCTTTAATCTCCGCTCCTGTAAGCTGACTGCGCTCAAGCAAAGCATTAACCAAAGCATCTATCTTTGCTTTGTTTTCAAGCATTATTGCCATTGTGTTGTCCAGTTCAGTCTTAAGCACGCTGTTGACAGCTTTTCTCACGTCATCTCCAAGCTGTGTCATATCCACTTGGTTTACGTCCATTACCGAAAGACCGAATTCCTCACTCATACCCCAGGAACATATCATATGCATAGCATAATAAGTGGCTGTTCTCAAATCAGAGGAAGGACCTGTGGAAACTCCGTCCTCTTCCCCATAATACATAAGCTCAGCACAACGCCCGGCAAGAGAAGTACGGATATTATTGATAACATCTTTTTTGGTATTAACCATTTTATCCTCGTTATCATCGTGCATCATATATCCGCCGTGATTGCCGCGGGACACAATGGTAACATAAGAGGGGGTTTCTCCTGAAAGGTAGCACAGCAGGGTGTGTCCTGCCTCGTGTCTTGCAGTACGCAGTACAGATTCCTCGCTGTACTTTTTACTGTCACCGCTGTTAAATTCCTCAAAAGCCTCATCCAGAACTTCATCGGTAATTTTTCGCTTACCTTCTCTGAGCGCAGAACGAAGCGAAAGTTCCAGCACAGAGTCAAGATTAGCAAGGCTCTGTCCCATTGAACGCACAGCAATATTCTTTATAGTTTCCTCACTGATTTCAAAGAGAGGATTCTTTGCAATTTTTGCTCTGAGGTGCTCTTCACGGCTGTCCTTAGAAGGCAAACCAATATAAATCCGTCTGTCAAAACGTCTCATAAGAGCAGGGTCTAAGCTCTTGGCATTTCCCGAAACAACATCAAAGTTTGTCGCCGCAAGAACAAACACAGGCTTTGAAGAATCTGTTCTGAAGCCGTCCATCTCTGTGAGGAAAGCAGTCAGAGTTGCTTCACGCTCAGGGTCGGAGTAGCCTGTCCGCTCCTTTGCAATAGCATCTATTTCATCAATAAAGATAATGGCAGGAGCGTACTTTCTTGCAAGTGCAAACAGCTCGTGCACCGCCTGTTTGCCTGCACCCATACTGCCCTTTAAGAAGTCATTGCCTTCCTGAGAAATAAAGGTAACATCAGATTCTCCTGCAGTAGCCTTGGCAAGAAGAGTTTTACCTGTGCCCGGAGGGCCGTACAGAATAATACCCTTGGGTGCTTTAATTCCTGTACCTGCATACTTTCTGGGATTCTTCATATAATCAATGAAGAACTGCAACTCCTCTTTGGCATCCTCGGCACCGCGTACATCAGAGAATTTCACATCAGGCTTGGACAGTCTTCCCATAATGCTGTCCCTGTCCTCTGCGTCAACTGCAGTATCCATATACAAATCAAAGAGCCTTATTACAGCTTTCTTACCGTCTGCAGATATTGTCTGTCCTGTGGAGAACTTAATCATCTTGTTGGCTCTTGCAAGTTCTTTGAGAGTATACTGATAATGAATCTGGCTCTGCACCATATTAAGCTGAGCTCTCAAAGCATCTGCATCATCAATATTTTCAATAATACCCTTACTGCCTTCTTTGTTGAGAGAAACAACCTCCTCTAAACTGAGAGGGTTTGAAGGAAGTTGCAGAACAAAAACAGGAATGTCTGTCTCCTTGGTAACATATCTAAACAAAGCTCTGCCGTCTGTTTCCATATCCTCAACATTGAGGTAATCTGTGATTTTCTGAGTAGCACCGAAATAAAAATCACAGATACAGGCACTTATTTTATTCTCCTTTATAATTTTTACTGCTTCTTCATAACCGCAGGCAGTATGTACAACCAAGTTATCCGACGCAGACTTAATCAAATCGGAAGTTTTGCTGTCTGCATATACAAGAAGCTCTACATCCGATGATGCTTCATACATAGCCTCAATCTCAGGTTTGTCATCGGGAACTTCAACCTCAATGCTGATGCTCTCAATGTCCGCAACGCTATGCTGTGAATTTTCTGTTCCGATAAGTCTTAAAAGTTCAAAGAACTCGTTATCAAAGAAGGCTTTTGAGCGACTGCTGACAGAACGTGCGTCTGCGAGCCCTCCCTCGGAATAAAGTATTGAAGGATACAATCTTTCGTCTATAGTTATAGAGTATCCGAACTTTTCTTTCACTTCTTCAACGTGGGTTTCAATATTCCTCTTTGCAAGCTTAATCAAATCACAGGCACTCATATGATTAAACATAATAACATTGCCTGTTGCAAAACGGGAACATATAGCCGCAGGGAAGAAAGGCTCCTTGGTGTTGGGGTCAATGTCATTTTTCAAAGCATTAATAATAACCTTGGGTGAAACGTCTGAGAAAACTGTCTGCTCAGAATTTTCATACAAAGGTCTGCCTGCGTTGGTGGTAAATATAATTATTGCATCCTTAAAGGACACATATTTCCTTGTTTTCTGGTCAAGACATCTGCCTGCATCCAGAATCTGCAGAAATTGATGTATAACCTTAAGGTGTGCTTTTTCAATCTCATCGAAAAGGATAATACACTTAGGATGCTTATCCACAAATTCTGTCAACTGTCCCTGCTGTGCACCCTTATACACATCATCAGAACCGCAAAGTCCCACCAGAGAATCCTCATCGGAATAATCACTCATATCAAAACGCTTATAAGCTTCTCTGTCATACCCCAGATGTTCTCTGAGCTGTTCTGCAACAAAGGTTTTACCTACTCCGGGAGGTCCTGCAAAAAGAAAAGTTGCACGGGGTCTGCGGCGGTCCTTTTCCGTCATATCAGAAATCACAGCCTTAAAAAGCCCCTGTATAACAGAATTTACTGCGTGGTCCTGTCCGAAAACACAGGAAAGAAGCTTTTTTCTTACCTTTTTCAGGTTTTCAAGTTCCCTTGCAAGCTGAACTCTGGGAGGCTCTGAATCCTTGTGTTCCTGCACAGAAACAGGCTGTGCTCCTTTAGCTTTATCAAAGACAAATACAGCGTCCGAATCAAGCTCGCCATCTTTGTTTGAACTGACTTCGCCCGAAGAAGACTTGTCATCCTGATGAGTTTCTGATTCAACACAGATTTCTTTACCTGTCACAAAGCATTCAATTAAATCAGTAGGCTTCTGGAGTATACAATCAATGAGTGTATCTGCTGTAATCAGCTCTTTGCCCTTCTCTGAAGCTGACTTGTTTGCACGAGACACAAGAATCTGATACTGTATTGTTGCATCAAAGTCATTGCAAGGTTTATTCGCAACTGCAGTTGCAAGCTGAGAAATCCTCTCTGAAACATTACCCTCAAAAGGCTTAACCAGTGCTTTCAGAGCTTCAAATTCCTCTTGTAAAAACTTCTCCTTTATACAATCGCCGTTCATCGCATAAAAAGCGTTCAGAATAACAACCGAAAAAATATCCTCAACGGTTGCAACAGAGCCACCCCTTGCACCGGCAATCTCCTTTGCCTTATCCAATGCATATTCTAAGAAAGGACTAAAATTCATACAAACCACCCTTGTTCTCTATACTACCTTAATTGTAAAACCATCTGAAATAACATTATGATATACTTGTTAATATTTTACAAAACATACCCTTTATTGTCAACACAGATTAACAGAACAATGTAACTTTCAGGGGTTTTGTGTCAAAACAAAAACCACATCGGAATTTGACGTATCCGATGTGGCTTTTATCATTCTGTTTTATTTTTTAGAGGATTCCATTTTTCCCTGAGCCAATGCACAAGAAACATTGTAAACAGCAATAAATTATGCAGTATCATACAGCCCCAGGCAGAAACAAGTCCCAAGTCCAGAATCTGAGTACATACAAAAGTGCCCACAATACGTATTCCCCACATACCTATTATATTGAATATAAAAGGCGTCAGGGTTTTTCCAAGACCTTGAAGCATACCTTCGATAACGATTGAAACGCCATAGAAAGGCTCAGACACAGCCACCATTCTCAACACCAATGCACCAAGAATAATAACCTGATTGTCCTGCGAAAACAAACGCATCATAGAAGGAGCAAAAACAAACAGCAGACTACCCGAAATAATCATCAGCACTGTCTCAATAAACATAATCATTCGTGCAAGACTGTGAAGACGCCTTGAATCCTTTGCACCCAAAGCGTTACCTGCCAGGGTTGCCGCCGCAGTCTGCATTCCGTAGCCGGGTATATAGAAAGCTGACTCAACGGTGTTAGCTATAGTATGAGCCGCGGTCGATATTTCTCCCAAAGAATTAATCATCGAAGCAAAGGCAACATAACCAAATGAAGTTGCAAACCTCTGCATCATATTGGGAAGTGCCACCCTGAGGCACGGCTTCAGAATTTCTTTATCGGGCTTGATTGAATTGCCCACAGGAGAGATTTCCTTGTGTCTGAACAATGTAACCGTCATTAATATACCGCCGACAGTAAAGGCGACGGCACTGGCTAACGCCGCACCCTCAACTCCCAGATTTGCTCCCCACAATGTAAATGTGCTGTTAAACACCTTCACCTGACGCACAGGATAAATCAACAGCAAATTGAGAATCACATTGATTATGTTTACAAACACACCTACAAGCATAGGTTTTTTAGTATCTCCTGAAGCTCTTAGCACCGTACCGAAAATTATACTGGCAGTACGAAAAAGCATAGGCGAATAAAGGATAAAAAAATACCTTGCCGCAAGATGCTGAACATTCCTGTCAACCTGCATCCACACAGGAACAAAAGAGCTAAGCGAAAGAGTAAGTGCTGTAAAGAAAACACCTGCAACAATTACCGCAAGCACCGCCTGAGCTGAAGCTCTGCGGGCAAGCTCCTTTTTGCCTGCACCCAAGGAACGGGCAATAAAGGAAAGAAAGCCAACCCCCAAAGCAGAAATACTGGAATTAACAAGCCAATTCACCGTAGTGGTAGAACCAACCGCAGCGGTAGCCTGTGTACCCAACGCACCCACCATTGCCGTATCTATGTACTGCACCGCCGTATGCATAAGCTCCTCAAGCATAGTAGGCCAGGCAAGAAGAAAAATTGTTCCTATCATACCCCATTCAATTTTAAGCTTTACTTTCTTAGTCATAAAAACCTCAAAACATTAATCCCTGTAGAAAAACATCACTATAATAGAGTACAAAAATCCCCACCATTTGTCAACCTCAGGCACAAAAACAGCCTGCGTAGAAAATACACAGGCTGTTATAGATGTTTCGCTTGTCAAAAGATAAAATCAGACAAGACTTTTAATCCAGTTCCAGATTGTAAAGTTATCAGCAAAAGGATAGGTAAATATTCCGATAAAGAATATTATAATAATAACCGCAGGGAGCACATAGGTAAGATACGGTTTCATCCACTTTTTAAGTTTCAGACCCTTACCTGCATTTGCCTCTGCTATAAAGTTATCAAAGCCCCAACCCTTGCGGCTTACGCAGAAAAGCACATAACAAAGTGCACCCAGGGGCAAAAAGCAGTTAGATACAAGAAAATCCTCCAAATCCAGAACCGAGGAACCGGAAGCAAAAGGCTCAAAAGATGACCAAAGGTTAAAGCCCAGAGCACAAGGCAAGGAAAGAACAAGGACTGCTAATCCGCAGATAACACAGGACTTAATTCTTCCCCAGTTTGTAAGTTCACGGACAGATGCCAGAATATTCTGAAACACGGCAATAACCGTAGACATAGCCGCAAAGAACATAAACAGGAAGAAAAGTGAGCCCCACCATCGGCCCCCGAGCATATTGTTAAACACCTTTGCCATTGCCACAAACAGCAGTTTAGGACCTGATGTAGGCTCTACATCGAAGGTAAAGCAAGCAGGGAAAATAATAAGTCCTGCAGTAATAGCTACAAAAGTATCAAGTACAAGAATGTTTATGCTCTCACCCACAAGTGAGCGTTCTTTGCCTATATAGCTTCCGAAAATCGCCATCGAACCGATACCCAAACTCAGAGTAAAGAATGCTTGGTTCATAGCACCAACCACAACAGAGCCGTTGATTTTTGAAAGTTCAGGCTTCAAGTAGAAAGCAAGTCCCTCTTTTGCACCCTCAAGAGTGAAACTGTTCACAGCCAGAACCACCATAAGAGCAAGCAGCAACAGCATCATATACTTGGTAACTCGCTCAACTCCGTTTTGCAAACCAAAGGAAAGAACAATAAAACCAAGTACTACAACAATTGCCATAAAGCCAACCATTACAGCAGGACTTGCTTGCATATCTGTGAAAAGCTTTGCTGATGCTTCATTCGTAATACCTGTCATTTTACCGCTTAAGAAGCTTACAAAGTAATAAAGTATCCACCCTGAAACAGATGTATAAAACATCATAAGCAAGATATTTGCAATCAACGTAGCATATCCGTGAATATGCCATTTCTGACCGGGCTTTTCAAGTTTCTGATAAAGCATAACAGGGCTTGCCTGACTTGCTCTGCCCAGTGAAAACTCCATAACCATAACAGGAAGTCCCAGCATAAACAGAAAAATAAGGTAAATCAGTACAAACGCACCGCCACCGTACTGTCCTGCCATCCAAGGAAACTTCCATACGTTTCCTACACCTATCGCACAGCCTGCACTGAGGAGTATAAATCCAAGTCGGCTGCCTAATCTTTCACGCTCCATAAAATCACCTGATAAAATAGATATAATGATTTTATCAAATCGCAGGCTCATAGTCAATGGAAAGAAAAAATAAAACTCAGATATCGTAATCTGAGTTTTACTGAAAAACACCTTATAAAAAACGTATTAAGCTAAGGCACGATTATTACGGACAATAAGTTCCCTGCAATCTTCCCACGAGCCCTCAGTGAATCTTGATTTATACACACGAATAGTCGTTTTTGCTTTAAGCCTGAGAGAAACCAAATCATTGTTTTCCTCAATAGCTACAATATCAGAGTAATCGTATGTCATCATTGTCTTTTCTTCTTTAAGAACGATTACATCCTCCTCAAACAAAATAGTCCTTATCCAAGTATCCTTACCATATGTCTGACAAAGGATTTTATATTGGCGTTTCGTAATTAAAGCAGGAAAAATAAACGCCCGATACAAGCAAAACAAAGCTGTCCAAACAAAAAAGAATGCGTAAAGATACATCGCTACGTATAAAGACAATGAACCAAGTACTACGCAAGCACCTGCCAACACACACCAAATAATAAAAATTACAAGACGCCTGCCTCTATATCGTCCCTCTTTCTCCCATTGTTTAAGAATTCTATAACTGATCTGATACTCGTTTTTCAAAATAATCACCCTTAAAAACACAGAAATTATTTTCTATTATAGTATATATCAAGCAATAGTCGAATGCAATAGTTTATCTAAAAATAAAACACAAAAAAGCACACATCCAAATGGATGTGTGCCACATGGCTCCCACAGCCCATATCGAACCAACGACAACTTCTCTTGCAGTGCCTAAAATCGCAATTATATGTTAATTAAATCTTAGGTATTCACCATCTCAGAAATCCATATCAGCAAAACAACATTTGCGATTATGACCGCTGCGCCTTTTCGCCCTCCCTGTATCCGCCACTGGCGGCGGTCTGGCTCAACGCAGTTAACAGCATCGTCTGTTAACAAACACATAAAATACAACATAACGCAAAAAAAGAACACATCCAAATGGATGTGTTCTACATGGCTCCCCCAGTTGGACTCGAACCAACGACAACTCGGTTAACAGCCGAGTGCTCTCGGCTGCGTATTGATATATACCCTAATTTAAGGGTTTTCTTAATTCCCATTAATTATGTTAGAAACTGCTCATAGGATGAGTCCATAAGAATTTCTATCTTATAACCCTTCCCCACTGTAATCTCTTTGAAGAGTCTACAGATTATCATTTTCTTTCTCTCAAGTGATGCTGTGTCAAATTCATCAGCCCAGCTAACGAACTCCTCGTAGTAGACATCGATGTTTTTCAGTTCAACTTCAGTATTCCTGAGTTTGCTCTGTTTCTCAGATATCTTTCTCGCATTTTCTGTTATCTTGGCTTTTGTATTCTCAATTGCCATAGATAACACATCGGGAGTAAACTTGCTGTCACCTATCAAGGCATTTGCGATTTCTTCTGTAAGTTCACCGAGTTTTCTTTTCAGAGTTTCGGATTCCTTTTCGAGCTTCTTAATCTCCTGCCTTATCTGTGATAACTGAGCTCTGAATTTCTTTTCGATTGCAGCATCCTTGGGAGTAGCTTTGATCCTCTCGAAACATTTGTGCAGGACTTCAATAACATAGTCATCAACTATCTGAGCTGAATATACAGACTGTCCGTCACATTCATTTCTTTTCATAGCTTTTCCTGAACATAAGTATCTGTATTTTCTTGTGCTGTTATGTACGACACCATCTTTTGTTCTGTATGTGTCCATACTACTGTTAGCACATAATCGTTGACCGCAATGAGCACAGTAAATATTACCACCTATCATTGTTGAGGACTTTGACCTTTGACTCATTTGTGTTCTCTCATCGTTCTTGAGTTTTCTTTGATCAAGTATTCTCTGAGCCTGTTCAAACAATGAGTCGCTAATGATTTGCAGTTCTACGATTCGTTTGGATTTTACTCCGCCCCTTACATAGAAGCCACAGTATAGAGGATTCTGTAAGATTCGCTTAATAGTATTTGACTGGAATTTAGAACCGTTATGTGTCCGTATTCCCATACTATTAATATACTCTGCCATAACATAAGAACCCAAGCCCTCTTTTACGGTCTTTTCGAATATCATTCTGACAATCTCCGCCTCATCGGGGTCGACCTCCAGTGTCATAAGTTCCTTTCCTTTTTTATTTACGACACCGCTTTTTACAAGTCGATATCCGAAAGGAGCACATCCGCCTGTATAGAATCCATCTTCAACTAACTGATGGAGGCGAGTCTTTACACGCATTGATGTCTTTTGACTTTCACCGTTGGCCTGCCAGAATCTTATGTAGTTCATGAGCTTGTCAACATGGCTGTCCATTCTCTGTTCGCCTTCGTTGACACTCCATACTTCTATACCGTGCTGAATGAACCATTCAACAACGAACGGGGTTTCATTGTCGATTCGTCCTATTCTGTCAAACATAAACACGAGAAGTATATCGAACTCTTTGTTTTCCGCTGCAGTTTTCAATTCCTGAACAGCATCTCGGTCATTGGCTGATACTTTATATCCCGAAATGCCTTGTTCTTGGTATTCTTTCTTAATCACCCATCCGGGGTGTTGAGCTGCAAATTCTCTGCAAGCCTGCCTCTGCATTGGAATGTCATTCTTATCAACCTGTCCTTTGGTTGATACTCTATAAAGACAGTTGACGATTTTTGTTTCTACAAGTGGCGGCACAAATGCCGGAAATACTGTCGGTACGGTTGAGCCCATTTTTACCTCGCTTTCATAATGAAAGTACCGACACTATTCTGAATTATGTGAGATTTCTCTCACTCAGTATTATATAACAATAATACTAATAAAGCCAGATAATATCGGTACTTATTATAAAGTTTTACACATTCTGCTTTCGAATGCATCAAGTAAAAGTTCTTCAACTTCTTTTAATGCCTTCGAGGTGCTTTCTTTTAAAAAATAGACAGTAACATTTCCACCTTCGAGGGTTATTGTATGTTCCTGATCCACATCTTCTCTGTATCGCATAGATTTCATAGTCATTCTCCATTCGTTAAGTAAAATAATCTTCCGTTTTCACTGATTTCATAAATTCAGAAACTTCTTCAATGTTTCTTATTACAGGATATTTTTCCATTGCTTTGAACACTTTGCCTGTATATGACAAGGCTCTTGCCCTTGGGTCAAGTATAGATACAACTCCTGTATCCGTTTCACTTCTGATGAGTCTGCCTACACCCTGCCTGAGTTTAATCAGCATATTCGGGGTACAATATCTGTTTATATACTCTTTCACATAAGCACAGCGATCCTTCTTTTCTTCCATCAGAACGTTTCTTATAGGGAAAGGCAACCTGACGATTATAACAGATGAAAGTCTATCACCGACACAATCTACACCTTCCCACATTGAACCTGAAGCAAACAAAATACCATTGTCTGACTTTTTAAAGTCTGAAATAACATTGTTAGTACCTCTTGTCATTTTGAACAGCTTATATTTCGAGAGCTTGTCCGCAAGCTTTCCGTATACTGTTTCCAACATTCTGTATGAAGTGAAAAGTATTGCCGTGTGTCCGTTAGTAGCTTTTATTATCTTTTCGATCTCTGTTGAGATTCTTTTGATATACTGCTCATTCTTGTTATCGGGAAACGGCAGTCCATGCGGAGCATATAATCGTGCATTCTCCCTGTAATTAAATGGAGACTCTGTTTTGGATTCTAAAATCAATCGGCTTTCAATATCTGCCAGACCCTTTTCTTCTTTGAAGAACTCAAAGTCTGTACCGTCTGACATCGTTCCGCTTGTCAGCACATAGCTTACATTTCTATCCCAAACGCTGTCTTTAAGTTGTTTGGTAATATCTCTTGGCACACTGCAAATGTACATTTCGTTATTCTCGTCTGTATTTATCCAGACGATATTTGAAATATCATCTTTAAGGGCTGTCAGTTTTGTAATCAAACTCTTTCCTGTTATGGGCAAATAATAATTTGCTCTGACTTTCAGATCTTCAATGCTGACAATTGTGTTTGCCATCTTATCAATAAGCGATGCGAGTGTTTTTCCAACATTGATAACAGTATAACTATCCTCATCGGCATCAGAAAGTCTGCGAGAGCTTTTTATATATCTGAACAATTCATTATGGGTTTTATGTGCCATAGCAATTAAGTATTTATACTCTTGTATTCTTTTCTTATCCGAACACAACGTATGTACCGCATTGAGATATTCGGGAATATCACTTTCACAAAGAACTTCGCCAAATGTTGTTTCAGCCGCTTCTATCAGTTTATGTGCTTCATCTACCACAACAAAGTAACTATCTTTGATAACTCCTTTTTTACCCGGTACTCTGTTCTTCTGTGATGCAAGATACATATTGTGGTTTGTCACCTGAAAATCAATGCCAACTTCTTCTGTAGCATCTGATATATATTGTACATATCTGCAGAGTGAACGCTTTGCGCAACCTGAGCACGAACCTTTTACGCAAATCCTGCTTTTGACGGCATTAGAAATTGTAATTTTATCAAGGTCAATATTGCTGTCGTTTTTAATCTTGGTTTCCAATGCAAAGATTTTTCTGCTGTTATTATCGGGATACTTGAGAATATTGGTAAGATAATCTTTATATCTATAAGAACACAGAAAATGTTCCTTACCTTTTCTAAGTACCGCCTTTAATGGCTTTGGAATTATCCTAAAACTCATCAGCATTGCCGACAGCTTCGGAATCTCCTGTTCCACTAAAGCTTTCTGCAATTCAATGCTCGATGTGGTAATTGTAACAGGCATATCCTGTCCGTATTTTCTTTTATATACAAGTCTTGCTACAAGACTCGCAACCATATATGCAAGAGTTTTACCTGTACCGACCTCCGCTTCGCAGATGGCAACCTGTTTTTCTGTAAGACCTTTATACATTGTTTTTGCAAGGTCTATCTGAGCTTTTCTGATGTTGTAGCCGTAGCTTGGCATAACTACATTGAAAATGGTATCTACCATTCCGATGGGATTATCAACCATCTCCTGAACAGTATCAACCTGACGGTTATCTTTTACTGTTTCCAATATATATGGTATAAGTTGAGTGGCAGTTTCTTCTGTAAACTGTTCGCACGGCTTAACTGTTGTCACTACCTCAGAATCACCTGTAGCTTTATCGATAGCTATATATCTGATCTGATTTCTGAGTGCAATATGATAAATGATAAATCTATCTTCAAAGGTAAAGTCGTACTCTCCCCCATAATAGGCTTTATCGCAATTAACGTAACTTTCAAATAACTCATGATCACTATATGTAAATTCAAACACTTTTGATTCTCCTTTTCTTCGATATATGAGCAACAGAATGGTATGCAGGAACCAGATCGGCTCCTGCACAGTAGTTCTATTGCTCATTAAATAAATTAGAGCATTCGAAAAGATGTAGAGTATCTCGCAGCATTTGTTATACCTTAAGGAATAACCGAGCTTCATATATAATGCAACAGGCATCCGCTCTCAGCCTGAACCACTATATCCCGTATCGCAAGGGCTGTGCCAACAGAAGTATCATTATTACCCACCGAGGTCATGGCTAATTGAGAGTCTGCTGTTTATCTCTCAACTCGGCACATAGTTTATCGCTCTCTCTTTCGAGGTCTTGGCGCCTATGCCCGACAGCTTTCCTTTCGGCTCTGTGGGTATTACCCTCTACATCCGTTTATTCAATTTTCAAAGTGCAAAGAAGGATTTATAAAACCCTCTCATATGTACAGGAACGAAAATCGGGTTTTGTACCCCCTAAATCAAAAATATTTTTTAATTTTTTTAAAATTCTCTCTTTTCTGTGCTGAATGACAGCTTTGCACACACCAAATCTATCTGCACACTCTCGGATTGTTAGACCTTCGCCATATAGCAAATCAATCAATTTTCTTTCTTTAATTGCTAATCGGCTTTTTGCAAATCTAAGTCGTTCTAATCTTTCATTGTGAATAACCATTTCTTCAAGATCGAAGTTCTCATCTTCATATTCATGAAACTCATCTTCCGAATCATCGTCATCGCCTATTAAGCAACTCGTCGGATATGTATGGGTTATGTATTTAAGGTCGCTTTTTTCAATTCGCCAGATTCCTCTGCGGAACTCATCGTAAACTTCTTTTGTAACAGGAACGGTTTCTTCCGTGCCAGTTGCAGGATTGAAAGTAATAATTGCGTAAGTTTTACTCATATCTTTAATCTCCTTAAAATTTTTGATTTTTGTCTTTGATCAAAAATTGGAGATTAAGGATAACGAGCAATATATGGTTGCCACTTCTTGTTCATAGCGTTTTACCAAAAAGAAAAAGCCGAACATTTAGGTCAGAATCTATCTTATATAAGATAGTTCATAACGCTAAATGTTCGGCTTTAAGAACGCTTTGCAGTTTGCCGTTAAACACACAGGTAATAAACTATCTGCTTTTCAGATAGTTCCGACTGTAGTGTTCGGCAGGTTGGTGTCGCACAACTTTATAAAAAGCTATGAACCCATGGGCGCGAGACGCTCAATGTCCGTATTATTCAATTGTCCTTTCTAATAAATTTATGCAATTCTATATTTAATCCCACGGCCTCTACGCAAAGATAAGTCTACTCTTACTCTGCGATGACAGTTTGGGCATTTCACTTCAACTACACCTGAGGTAGCACCTATTTTGTCAAGTACACGCCAATTACAATTGGGGCATCGCTTTATAACCTCAATCTTCACTTCGTTCATGATATACCTCCATAAACATCTAACAATGCAGTAGGATTATCCAACTGTTCTCTGTCAAGTAAACCTAAATATTTCATTCTGATTGCCAATACTTTTTTTGATACTCCAAGGTATTCCGATAGCATTGAAAATCGTTTATATACATCTTGAAAATAAAATCTGTTAACACAACTGATTTTATCTCCCAACCCAAACAGGAACATACCTTTCTGAACAAGGTCTTTAGGTAGCAACAATGCAGAGGCAAGTGTATTTGCCTGCCATTCTTCCCAATCCTGAATAGGTTTTAAATTATCCGTTTCTGTTTTATAAAAATGTAGTCTTTCTGATGCCGTTACTACACCATACTCTTTCGGAAACATCATCTTAAAGACTTGATGCGCCCCTTCATGAGCTTTAGTGAAGTTGCATCTTCCAAGTTTGCTGATATCTGTTTGTAATGATATTTCAATAACAACCGTTTTGCCATCCAAACACAGAATATACTCCTCATCCGTTTCGTCATACACTAACACATCGACCTCATCAAAAGATGTCAGCCCGAGTATGGATTCGTCTGACGACAAATGTACATACTCTATATTCAGTTTAAGAACCTTTTTCAAAAGGACATCAGGATCAATCCTGTATAGTTCTCTGTATTTTATTTCTGTATTCTCCTAAGATTTGCTCTGCTATTTCTTCAATATTAGTTCTTGATAGCATCTTCACTGTTATCCCTCTATTCGATATATTTTTATGATTTCTTTGTTTATAACAAAAACTCTATATTGATAGAACGACTTTCCTATTTCTATCCCAGCGTTTACTTAAAACTATCCAAAAGAAAAACATTGATCGAACAACCGTTCTTCATTTGGTTACATAACACCAGAATGTTTGTTCGATTTCAATATGCAACTCCCAAAAAGTTACAAATTTGTTATTTTGTACAAATATAAAAAAGAAAAAGTAGCAAGCCTGCACTACAACCTTGCTACTTTCATAAAACTTCTATTTACTTAATCTTTGCTCCACACGCGAAACAATATCCAGAGTTTCTTTTTACAACAGCTCCGCATAAAGGACAAGACTTCATCGATTCTATCGAAGTCCGATCTATCGGTTTCTTCTTATCCTCTGAAGTCGCCTTAATTACAATTGGTGCTTCTTGATGCTTGTGTGGTATATCTTGTTTTATCTTTACAGTTTTATAACATACACTACAATAACGCTGAGACTTCTGCATAATTGCACCACAATATTCGCAGCATACCGTAACATTATTTTGACTACTCGTTGTTTTTATATCAACAACCACTTTATCCTCTACATCTGTTGAGTTATGAGAAACTTCATCAGTAACCATTGAAGTTTCTGTTTCTATGCTTGTTGAATCTATGTCATCAAGCATAACAACTGTAGTATCTTCTACTTCGGACTCTTCTATTAACACTGTTTCTTCGTTCTGCTCTGTTTCCTCTAGAAACAAAGTAGCATCCGAGTTATCGTCAGGATGAAGAGCAATCTCATCAGAATCATCGCAATTAATTACTATATTTGATATTCTTTCTTTGTCGTTCCCATCTAAAACATCTTTAAGAACACCCACAAGCTCATGAACATTTTGATATCTGTCCTTATATGATATAGATAAACCTTTCATGAGAACATTCTCTTGATCAATCGTTATATCAGCATTAAACTTAGATGGTTTTTCTAAGCAATCATCAAAAACTCTCTCCATTGCATCGTCTGGTGTTACACCTGTTATACACCTATATATTGTCGCACAGAGAGCATAAATGTCAGTCCAAGGTCCTTGTATCCCCTTTGAACGATACTGTTCTTCCGGAGCGTAACCTGGTTTTAACATTATTGAAAGACTTCTTCTATCTTCAAAATTAACATCTCTAGCAGCACCGAAATCCATCAGCTTTAATGTACCATCTTTTAGCAACATAATATTATCTGGACTAATATCTCTATGTATTAACCCTCTATTATGCACCTTTCCAAGAGACTCTAATAATGGCAACATCTTACTGATAATATCAGTATAATCAAACACTGAATTCTCTTTAAGATACTCTTTAAGTGTTATTCCATCCACAAACTCCATAACAATATATGCAGTATTATTAGCCTCAAAGTAATCTCGAACATCAACTATATTTTTATCACCAGAGAATTTCGCAAGCACTCTTGCCTCACTTAAGAATTTACTCTTTCCATTCATAAAATACTCTGAGTGCTTTGTTCCTGATATCGTTATATCAGAGGTTATTTCCCCATATCTATTCGCATAACCGCTCGGATAGAATTCTTTAACAGCTATTCGCATATCAAGATTTAAATCTCTACCAATATATGTAATACCAAAGCCACCTTCACCAAGTGCTTTACCTACCAAATATCTATTATTTAGAATTGTTCCAGGCTTTAGGTGGTGAGGAGAAGTACTTTCTAAACCTAACTTTTTACAATTCTCGCATACATCTTCATTACACTTGTGCATACAATTGTAGCAATAATTGTCCATATAAGCACGCCTCCTTAATTCACAAATAAAGCAATTGCCGAATGATTATCATTATTTTCAGGCATCACACGCTCTAACAAAGCTCTCATTTTCTTTAGCCAATCTTGCGAAGATTTCGAGCTGTTCAACAAACCAATCATTTCTTGTTCAGTAATATTTTCCCAGAAACCATCTGAACACAAAAGCAACGCATCACCTTGTTCCAGAGAGGAACTGGTCAAATCAACTTTAACCTTCTCTTTACTACCTAAAACTCGAATAAGTTTATTTCGATCCTTATGTCCCCTTATCTGCATTGCGTCAATTTCACCCATCAAAACTGCCATTTGCGAGACACTATGATCCGTTGATTGAAATTTTATTGTGCCATTTCTAAAATGATACACCCTGGTATCCCCAACTGTCGCAAACAAACAGTTATTTTCTTCTATCCATACGATAGAAATTGTTGTTTTCATTTTATTCTCTTGGTTTTGTTCTAAGATACTCATATTTGCTTTTTCGACAGAGTCTAAAAGCAACGATTCTGACAAAGGCATATTATGTAAGCAATTATTTATAGTTGTTGTAGCAAGTCTGGATGCAACTTCTCCCGAATCGTATCCACCTAGTCCATCTGCAACTATTGCCACCAACTGATTGCACCCTTCAATCAGACTCACAAAATCTTCATTATTTTTTCTACCGCCTACCGCTGAGTAGTATGATGCATCTATATTCATAACATCGTTCCTTGTTTTTTATAGCTATTTAAATCATTTGTTTTTTATAAAAACAGCAACATTGCAATTGTACTTTTCAGAAAGTTCTCTTTCCATTTCTTCCGCTAACTCGCTTACATATTCATATTTGTCGTTTTCATAATCATCATTAGGAATATTACCATTTTCATCGTATTCAATACCATATGAAATTTCAAATACCAAAGAATCGTTAAAAGCTCTCATTCTGTTTATGGCTTTATAATCATAGATAATCTCATAGACATCATCATTAGATGTGTCTAACTTAACAAAAATGATATTTTTCCATGTTTCCTCAACTATTGAAATAATGTCTTTAGTAATGGTTAATTGATTTTGATCATTTACTGATGAGAAAAACACCTCTAATTGCTCATCTGATAATCTTTCAATATAGGCATTATTTCTAATACTGATATTGCACCGCCCACAAGATCCAATTTTGCTGTACACTGAAACATCAACTTGAGGGAAATTGCTTGAATAATCATCAAGTTTCTTTTGAAAGTCGTCAATTGAAGCAATAGAATTAAGATAAAAATTCATAGTTGCTAAATATGCCGCCTGTATCTTTTGATATTTGCTTTCCTTAATTGTCTCAAAAACAACACCCTTCTTCTTTGCATGATCAATATCATGTCCCAAAGGATAAATGTTATTTGCCTCGTCTATATCCAACGGAAAAATTTGCAATGTACATATCACATTAGAACTCTCCTTTATACATCCTTTATTGACACTAAAAAATTCTACCATTACACCGAGAACAAGAAATAAAATTATAAAACAAAAAACGGTTATTCTAAGTGTAATTCTATTCATGAGTTATACCTTGATTGCTGAAATTCAATTCTCATATTTTCATCGAAATCATCAGGATCAATGTAATACGCCCCCCCCCAAGACGAAACCTTATACATTTTTTTCCCATTAATTGTCGAAACACCTGTAATCACCATAGCATGACCACCATCACGTGTGTCAACAAGATTTCCTTCATGATTACGAAGTCGCAAAGGACTAATTGCAACAACAATTTCGCCTTGTTCAGACAATTCTTCATAATTATCGACTGTTACATCTAAATTAATTATATCAACTTTAATTTTTTTGACTTTTAAATAGTTTTCCCACCTTGTCTCACTGGTTCTTTTTGTTAATCCATATGTTTCTCCATCAATTTCACCCTCAACACAATAAAAATCCAACATAACTAAATCATAATTTGGATAACCATTTTCATCGTACATTGAAAACCCAAAATCTTTTGCAAATAAGTCCTCTCGTCCAATATACTGACCAAAAATGGTATTAACCCAAGCCATATAATTACAGCCTTCACTATTCATTTCCGAAAGCAAATCAGCAATTCTCTCATCAGGTAATTCCGGAAAATATCTTCTTACAATACTTCGCAATTGATCTCTATCTCCGCGACCCCAACGTCTTGCAGCAGATCCCTGATTACCTCCATAATGCAACCCATCATCATGAGTATATGATGGATTGATAAATCCGGTTAATATGTTCTCCAATTTAACCCAAACCGCATCAAAAGTCGTAATGTTATCTGTTGAAAACCCATTATTGTTTGGGTTGGCTATATTAGATAATATATGTATACACTTATGAAATTGTGTTATTGCTTGTAGTAGAGCATCAAATGCATTATTATAAGAGGAATCAATAATATTTACATTCGTAAAAATATTTTCAATATTTGACCGAGTGGTATTATTTTTATCAATTACTTTTCTATGATATTCATTCACGTTACTTATGTAATTCTTTATATTTAATACTCCTATCCACGACTGAAAATCATACCATCTGTCTCCAAACCAATCAGTAAAATCACTAAGTTTCTCATTCTCAACTTCCGAAACCATTTGCAGTAATTCACCTTTTGATCTTTCCGAAAAATCCCTATACATGGTTTTTCACATCCAAACATATAACTATTTCTTTGCCAACGCAACAATCGTCTTAAACGCAAGGTTAAATATTAAGCGTTAAATCCTCTAGTCGCTCAATTTCTTCCTCAATTTTTGCTATCATATCTCTCGTGCATTGTTTATCTTCTGAACTAGCAAAAATCGCACTCACGCTATCCAACGCATTTTCCATAACTGTAATAATTGCTTTGTATTCTTGTATTTTTGCTGCTTTCGCAAGTTCAAAATATGTTCTACATTGTTCTGCATCATAATTGGAATAATCCCCAGAGTTAACTTTATTTCGATAGTACTCATATTTCTCAACTAATCCATAGGAGTATTGCTGTGTAGAATATACACTTCCAATATTGTCTGTAGTATCTGTTAGTCCAATTACCGAAGATGATATATCCTTTGTGTCAATAAACAAGTCCAACAAAGGCAAGGCTTTATCTATACCCTTATCAATACCCATTTGGGCAAGCTTTTCAATACCATCATGTGCTGCCGATATGTACTGATTGCGATATTCCCACAACAAGGAATCCACAACCTTGTTTACAGTTTCGTTATCATATCCTCCATCTATTAACGCTTTTTTTATTGCTTCAAGATACTTCACATCTTCAGTATAATCATTAAATACTTTAGTAATCATTTGAGTAGAAATGTCATAAATATCAACTGCATCACTATAAGCCCCCAAAGTGCTTTCCACATCTTTGGTCATACTTTGAATAAACTGTAAGTTTTCTGATTGACATAACCATTTTAAGTAATCTGACTCTGTTATATCTTTTATGTCAATCTCTAATATTTCTGCTATCTTTGCCTCAGTAATATCTTCACCCAAATCAAGTGTAAGTCCAATAATCTTCTCACCAATCTTAAATTCTTCTGGTTTTAGTGCTTTTGTGTATTCTTGGGTAAAATCGGAAGCAACATGCTTATTATCTAAAACTTGTGAAATCAACTCTAAGATACTCTTTTTCACAATTGTCTCATTAACATCATCACCAATATCAAACAACAAGCTCGTCATATTCTCAATCCAGTTAGCTGTCCAACCAACAGCTATTGCATCTAAGTCAGTATTACGCGAGTCAATAAATATACCTGTAAAATCAACACCAAGCAATTTGGGGCATACTTCCTCTGTAGGTGCAGTAAAATACTCCATAGACTCAGTAAGGAGTTCGGATAATTCTGCCATGGAATCCGATATAAACTCCCCTCTAAAACACCCATTTGACGGATTAACAAGTTGGCACAACTCTTCCATATATCGCTTAATTATGCCAAACTGTGTATTATTCTGCTGTAATATTGTAGAATATCTACCATCAAGATTAGTAACTGCATTAAATATTCTGCCTATAGTATCTTTTGTCGTGTTGTTCTTATCAATGACTTTTCTATGATACTCATTAACATTATCAATATAGTTTTTGATATTTAATACACCAATCCACGATTGAAAATCATACCACCTATCTCCAAACCAGTCAGTCAAATCATGGAGTTTCTCATTTTCAACATCAGAAACCATTTGAAGCAATGTATTATAGGAATTCTCAGAAAAATCTCTATACATAGCTATCTTCCTTTCATAAACAATTAACCATTCACAATCTTGTCTGCGGCTTTGCTATCACTTGAAACATAGCTATCTCGTGTGTTTTGTAAAAACAGGATTGTATTCGACACAAGTTCTCCAAAACAATTATTTAGGGATTCATACATTGATGCAATCTCCTCTAATTTATTAACAGTTTTACCGCCACCAACAGTAACGGGTGGCGTAGTGCTTACTAAGTCACACCTTGTTTGCAAGCTTCTTAATCTTCCTATGGAATTATTTATTTCATCAATATTAATATTAATCATAGTTCAAAACTCCACCTAATTTAAAATAAGAATTGATCTTCTATATCAACACGCGTTAAAAATCCTTCTATTTCTCGTTTCGCATCTCTAGAAACAAGACCAATTTGACTTTTTAGCTGATTAACATATGAAATGTATGTACTCAGTGCATTTGAAACTTCGCCGCTCATAATGGCTTTAGCTTTTACTTCTTCTAAAATTTCAACATAATCTACAATAAATGTATCAAGTTGTTCACCCTGTGACTCGAAATAGGCACCCATACTTCTACAATATTCATCATCAATAATAAGTTCGTTACTAGCCATAATTCTCCCTCCTTCTTTTAAGTTGCATAGCGCAATTGGTTTTCCCAATACACTTTACGTTGTCTGCGATAAGACAATTTTGAATTCGTATCATTGAGTTGACTATTACATGAGTTAATATCTCGTCTTGTCCTATCTATTTGTCCATTTACAGAATTAATGCGATTATTCAAATCATCTATTTCTCTTTGTATAGATGAAATTTTATTATTAACCACATTAATTGCTGAAGTTAATCCATTATATGCATGCCTATATTCAGAACCTGATAACAACGACTGCATTCCATTAACATACGATGAAATAAACTTAAGGTTCAGTTGTCTAGAAAAGTGCACATTAAATCTGCTAATACGTCTAGATTGTCTATCAGCAAACTGTGTCTGTAAATTTTGATACTTACTTTTAAGATGACTTAATTCATCAATTTGATTTCTTAGTCCACTAATCTGATTCCTCAAACTATCAATTTGTGAATAGCACTGATTCAACTGAGAATTATAAGTATTAATTCTATCATTCAATCTACCAATATCTCTTAAATATTGGTTAATTAAATTTTCGTTGTATCGAATATTATTACGAACCTCTTGCTTTGTCATCGCTCGCTCCTCCTACAAAGAATTTTAATATATAAACTGCACTAAGCAGGTATTTTCTATCTCATATAATTATCTATGGTACATGGCTAAGGCATTGGCAAGTTATATCAACTAATAACTCACCAATGCCACCACATGGATTTTTAACCCTTGCGTGTGAACTGACTATTGATATTACGATCAGTTTCTTCAAGGATTTTAGCGGTTTCTCTGAGGTTATGTGCGATTTCCTCGAATAACTCTACAGCATTTGTAAAGGTTTTAGTTTTTATCTCGTTATATCTACTTCTGTAGCCTTCCATTGCTGCACCTTCCCATTCACCTTCAAGTGTAACAAGAAGCCTGTCCATATTGCTGATTAAAGTTCTCATCTCTTCTGCACGTCTATCGACCTCACCAGCTCTTGTCCTCATCACTTCAGGTTTCATTCTGATAGTACCAGAACCAGCCATAATATTCACCTCCTTATAATTTATTCTATAGGAAATTAGTCTCCGACCAATTTTCTAACATCAAGAATCGGGTTGTTCTTTTGCTTTTACCAACTTAAGTTTAACAACATTATTATCATGAATATAGTAAGCATCTCCAACCTCAAGGCGTTTTCGATTATTTCGTATATCTTCATACGGAACATCAAAGGGTTTCAGATTATCAAGATCCTCAAAGAACAAAAGATGTTGTTCCTGCTTAACAGTTCTTATAGGTTCCGGAGCATCATATGACACAGAAGAATTAGAATAATTCGAGAAGATAATAGCGACATTCATACCTTTAAAACGAGATACAATATCATTAAACATGTCTAGAATGCTATAATCTTCACTAATCTTTTTGGCTACATCATTGTTTTGAATTATCATCAAAAGCAATTCAGAATTACCATTAATGCTTCCATTCTCGATCAAAGTGTTATATCGTTCTGTTAAAACGGAATGCCATTCCTGTATAATATCAGTAACCTTATCAACACCTAAAGAATATGTAGTTACTAACTTACTTTCTTTAAAGCACTCAAGTTTTCTAGTAACATCATCAAACAATACAACTTTCGCAGGATTGGTTTCAATATTGGATTCCAGAACATCGAATAAATACGCTAAGAAGTTTTTATGACCAGTGTTCGCTTTACCGCACAGTCCTATGATTCCTAACTGAGAAATGTCTAAATAATAAGGCTCAACATCTTGATAGGTTAAACCAACAGGAACTTTGTATCCTTCCGATTGTGCATCGAACTCATATTTTATCGCATCCATTGTTAAAACTGTCGGAATATAAGGAATTTGTTTAGCTTTTATGCCAATATATTTATCATTAATATTAATAACAAACTCTTGCATTTGCTGAACTCGTGCATACTCTTTTTCACCTTCAAAAGCTAAGTAGGTTTGACACTCAAGGATTCTTTTATCGACCTCTAATATGCAACGTCCAGGCACCTCATCGGGTTTTAATGTTACATGATCAAATAACGCAGAGTATTCTGATGTATCATTACAACACAAGGCCATCTTGTTAGCAAAGTTAGATAAATATCTATATCCGATACCAGTTGTCTGAGAGTTTGTAACAATAGTAGATATACCCACCGATAATCCTTCTCTTAAAATATTCAACAAGCTGTCATCATCTGCAAGATACAACTCGATAAGAGCTGTTAGATTATCAATCATTAAATATATATGAGGTAGGTCACTATATCCAGCTTCAACATACGAAGAATATGAACTAACGCCTACAGAAACGAGTCTTTCTTTTCTCGTTAATATTTCCGAAAATAAAAGCTTAAACATATTCTTTAGCTTTTCATCATCAGAAGAGCACACAACCCCACCAACATGATTTAAATTCTCAAAGTTTTTCAATACCATTGAACCAAAATCTAGAATATAAATGGTAGATTCTTTGGGAGACGATGTTGAGGCAATCGTTCTTATTAAACTTTGTAAAATATTAGTTTTACCATTTTGTGCTGATCCTAAAACAAATGTATTTTTATTATCAAAATCCATTGATGCTACTCCCTGAATTTGGTTGTCCGGATCATCGTAAATACCCAGGCCTATCAAGCTATTTTTCTTCATATTGGCTTTTGAATATTCAATATGTTTTGGTAGTGATGGCAAACAAATATTAGGCAACCTACTTATACCTTTTACTCCACAATAGTTATGTACATACTCGACGATTGATTCTAACTGTGTAAAAACAGAACCAGATGTCTTTTTCTTCTTTTGAACATAAATCGGGGTTCGTTTTCCAGCCGCACTCACCTCAAATAATGCAAATTCTTTAATTTCGGCTTCTGCCATTTTTTCAGGAGCACCACTATACGCAGACTGAAACAATTCGAACACCTCGTTGTTTCCCACCTGTAAATAAGCGCGACCAGGTTCCTTTATTTCCGCCGCCAATGGAGATTTAATAACCTCATTACTATCCTCTTGGCTTTGAACTTTTAAACACAGTTTAAATTTAGAGTTACTCCAGATCTGTTCATCGACCTGACCAGATGGCTTCTGTGTTGCTAATATTAAGTGAACACCTAAACTTCGACCAATTCGTGCTGCTGATATCAACTCTTTCATAAACTCTGGTTGTTCAGCTTTAAGTTCAGCAAACTCATCTACAATAAGTACTAAATGAGGGATTGGAACCGATACTTTTCCTGCTTTATACTTTTGTATATATTTATCTATATGGTTTACCTCAGCCTCAGCAAATAGCCTTTGTCTCTTCTGCAACTCAGCTTTTATAGATTTAAGAGAACGATCAATCTCTTTTCCATCAATATTTGTAATTGCGCCAAGCATATGTGGCAAATCCTTAAACTGATTGGCCATTCCACCGCCCTTAAAGTCAATAATCACAAATGCTACTTCGTAAGGATGGAATATGGTTGCAATTGACAATATGTAGGTTTGTAAAATCTCGGACTTACCCGATCCAGTGGTACCTGCAACCAAACCATGAGGGCCATGTGCTTTATCATGCAAATCCAAAGAGATAATTCCTGTTTTTGTAACACCTATTGGTGCCGCCATAGACTGAAAAACTTTAGAATTTGCCCATCTTTGATCAAGGTTCAAATCGTCAACCATTAATATTCCAAACATTTCAAAAAGTGAAATGTTTTTTGTAAGAGCACCCTCTAACGATATTTCCTCTGTAAATATTGGTGCTAATAAGTTTACGATTTTTTTTGCATCTTCATCGCTTATTCCATTATAAGTAAAATCAACTGTATCGTCCTGATTATTAGAATTGACTAATCTGCCCTTATTATAAGAATCAACAAAAATCAACTGTGAGCATCCTTGCGGAATTTTGCTTTTTTCTTCCGCCATAAATACAAACGTCGCTGCAAGGTCTTTTAGTTTGTTTACATAGTTGGATAACGGATGTGTTTGAAAGCCACATTCATCATAGAAGAATACTATAATATGAGGCGCTTTATCAGCTTGCGAATTTTGTGAACGTTGTGTTAGTTCATTATACAAATAATCGAACGTACGACTCTTACTTTCATCGTCAACAGCGATATTTCTATATGATGTTGCTTCGTTATATACATGAGGTAAAAATCTTAACCAACTAATCTTAGGAGCATTTTCTTTTGCAGCTACAAAGAACAATTGTACATCAGTATAATACTGGCGAGCACAAATATCGATTATTAGGTTCTTCATGATAGAAAAACGACAATCCATATTTCCAATTATACCAATTGCGTTACTTTCTCGAAACTCACAAACAACGGGTGCATTTTCTAATGCTGAAAATTCCTGAGACACCTGTTGTGGTATTAACTGTAAATCATCTTCAACTTCTAAGCATTCTTGTTTTTTGTATTCAACATCTCTAGATGGCGTAACGCTACCTAATCCCAATCGCACTTGCAGGAAATCATCATCAAATATTCGTCTATCAAACAAATCACTAGAATAATCTATGAATCTCGTATACTCCGTTGATATATCTAAATACATCTGTTCTAAAGCTTGTCTTTCTTCATCTCTATATTTAGATATATCCGAACGCTTTCTTTCTATATATTTATTGTATTTTTCTATTCTCTCTTCGTTTTGTTTTTTAAACTCAACCTTATTTTGAATCGCGGTCATAACAGCTGTTACAATTGCCATTCCTCCAGAAATAAGGCTAAACACCACCATAGTACCGCCCATAGAAGCCATCAAGCCAGACGCCACTAACATACCTAGTGATGGTAAAAGACTCATCAACAAATTAGATTTTGCTTTTTGCGGTTTTGGAGGCGGATCAAGAACCTCGATTTTATCCGTATTTAAGACTGTCCTAATTCTAGTATTACGACTAAATTTCGGATAGTTATTAGGGTTCGGATAATCAGTATAGGATAGTCCGTTTACAAATAAGTCTCCTCTAATTTCTGTCCACAAAATGTCATTCTTATAGTAAAAATTAAAATCAGATATTGAGAAAAAATCCCCGTTCTTCACTACGCATCCGCTTATAGCTCTTGAACCATTATAGTAAACACCATATGTCGCTTTCCTGATTTGCAAATCAAAGCCTTTTGAGGATTTTTGTAATTCTATAACATCATCTTTAACAAAAGCACTCTTAAGCTTCACCTGACAATAATCATCTGTTCCTATTCTAATCGAAGAACAACCAACAAGACTAATCGCTCTTTCATACTTAATTTTGCTATTGTTAAAATCAATTAGAAATTCTATTGTGAAAGCATCTATATTCGATTCTACGTATCTAATCGTAAATAAATCCCCATGCTTTGGAGAAAGTGCCATAAGCTTTCTACTATCTCCTACTGAAAAATAAAAGCTATCAGAACACAACAAAGTCCACTCATTATTCTTCTTAATAAAATTAAGTTCAATTGGTTCAAAGAACAAATCTCTGTGTAATCTAAAATCACAACCTACACTTGTACCTAATTTCGCTTCATTTTTACCAATAGGCAACTCAAATTCTTTATATAAATTTTTGTTTGATATTATTATTTTATATCTGTACTCCATAATATCACCCCTTATTCCGTGTAATAAATAACACTTCCATTACGAATTCCATATTCCTTTAGCGTTTTGTTACCTCTAAGAAGTGCTATTGGATTTTCAGATTTCAAATAGCATTTCTTAATGTCTGTTGTATCGATATTCAGTCTATAAGCCGTATTAAGTCCAATCACCAACTCTGTTGCAGTTATATCAAGTGGCACTTCAATATCAACACTGGTATTATTCTTAGCGTTATTAAAAATCACAATTGCTTTATCATTATTCATATATATACCCCTTAAATAATCAAATAGGCAATTTTTTGTATATCTTTATCGTTTGATAAATCGTTAATAGATATATCATCATAAGCGGAGTAGTGTCCTATATAATCAACAACACTGTATTTTTTATTAATCGCAGGAGAGATCAAATAATTAGGTGCATCATCAACAAAGTTATTACACACAAAAATAAACTTATCACTCGTAACCCCATTCAAATTCGATACTAGTAGATTTGTTGCTTTTACCGAATACTTGCTCTGTGAAGTAACAACAACAACTTTATCTGCTATATCAATCAAACGAACTTGTTCCTCATCAAATGCCGACTCTACATCAATTACTATACAATCGTATTCACCGCTGTTTTTTGCAGAAACAGCAATGTTTTCATACACACTAAAATCTATGCCATAAGACATCAACGCCGTTTTAAAGGGTGGTAAATAGCTAAACTCTTCTTTTCTCACCACATGCTTGATTGCCGAGTATATATTAGTGTTTTCCATTGTCAATTTTGCATACACATCCGAAGCTGCAATTGGCTCTTGATTCACAAGCAAAGACTGAAAACATTGCAGTCTTGCGGCATTTATATACAGAACTCTTTTATAATTCTTACTCAAATACGAACAAATACCAAGTGCAACAGTAGTTTTACCTACACCTCCGGAAGCCGAGCATACGAGTGCTATCTGCGTTTCCTTGTGTTCAACATCCTGCAATTCTAACGAGGATGAACCTTTTCCGCTAATAACATTAAAAATCTCTTTAAGACTTGTATATTTATATATAAATGTTATATTTGATGGTTTTTCTATTTGCTGTGAAGGTTGTTCAGTCATAACAAAGATATTACCTATATTATGTAAACTAAGCGATGAAGAGTATAACTCTTCAGAAACAACCAAAATATCTACTTTTTGAGGAGCAGAAAAAACTTCATCAAAAAAAATCCTATCGGTTATTATTTCTAAATCAATATTATCATAATATTTTTCTATAAATCGTTGCTGCAAAGGTATTATGTACTTACTATCAGTATCAGCAATAATAATTCTTGGATTAACCATTGTTATTCACCCACTCTTATCCAATAATAACTTTAAACTCACTGTTGGCAAGTCGAACGATATCACCATTTTTAATCAAAAAGATTTCACCTGACGACACTCTTTCTCCATTAATATAGGTTCCATTAACACTGCCTAAATCTGTAATACTATACCTACCGTTATGTTGCATTATTTTGCAATGTGAGCGACTTATCATTTTGTTATAAGGAACAACTCCATCTACAACGCCTTGCTTTTTACCTATAGTAAATTCATCTTTAGTAACATATATTTCAAGAGGAAATGAAGGATTCAATGAAACTAACTTCATAACCATATTCTCTCTTACAACATCATCAGATTTATTGCCACCCTTAGAATCTGCAAAACCAGCAGTTTTTACTTTATTATAAAGATTTTCTAACGATATCAATCCATTTGACAAATCAGCAGCTAATTGAAAAGTCTGAGACGATGATAATGAAGGTATATTCTGAATAAGTTTTATCAAATTTGAGCGTAGTGTATTCTCAAATGAAGCAGTATCAACAAACAATCTTTTTGTTATAGGCAGATAAACCAATCCAATTTTATAAGTTGCAGGATCAAAATATATTTGATTTAAGGAAAGATCTATGTTCTGACAAGATAAAAAACCATTACTTTTAACTGAAATTATGTCATCAAGCAAATTCTTTACAATATTTAAAAAAGTTTTAGAATCTAAAGAATACAAAACACTTTCAAGAGACTTATATCCATCGGTTAAATAATAAAGCTGAACTTTCCCATTAAACAATGCTTTTACACATTTAATAAATGTGCCGTCCTCCTGGCTTTGCAGAACTTTATACTCAGTTAAAGAAAAAATGTCATTTTCATTTATCACATAAGCAAAATTTTCACCACACACCATTTCGCTCAAGACACCATTTTCAACTAAAACATTCACTAAGAATACCCCCTAAACCATTAAGCTGTTTATCACAAGTTAAACTGTAAGAGCTTATAATTTAACTTCTAATAAACAAATCTTTCCTCCCGTGCAGAGTAAATCTGCACGGGAGACAAACATGTTAATCCAATTAGAAACACATAATCAACCAGAATATTTAAACTGTGCTATCCAACCCCATTTTCCGTTATAATTTATGTATCCCCAAATGTAAGTTCCATCCCAATAGTTTCCATATACCGACAATGTTACACCTTGTCCTACCGTACCAAGCGAAGAATAACCGGTTCCCGCTCCAGAACGAATATTATAAGTTGTATTAGTTGTAAATGATGGACTCTTAACCGTAACCCTACATTGAGCAGTATTTCCATTGTATGTCGTTACAGTTAAGTATGCGATATTAGAAGAAGTTGCAGTGGAAGATGTTGAATCTGTTCCAACCGCACACACAACTCCACTACCATCCCACACATTGCCTTTTACATAAATTATTTTATTATCACTTGAGGACAGGCTCAATGAATGAGGTCTGTATACAGACGCACTATATGTTGCTTTTTGTGTTCCATTTAAATAAACATAAACAGATGCTGTCTTTGTTGTGTTATAGTCTATCAAACAAGGTGTTACAGTAATAGTTGCTACATTACCACTTTGACTAACAGACGTTGTCACTACACTTGTATTACTACTAGAGGCAGTAACTTTGGTTGCAGAGGAATTTGTTGTAACTGTAAATTTCTTAGGTGTGCGATCCCATGAATGACTTACAGAGATACTAACCTCTTCACCAACATATACTGTACTTGAATAATCTGTTATTTCGATTCCAGTGTCAAGCACCTTGAATGAACCACTATAACTACTCATACTAACAATACTGTCGTTGCTTACACTAACAGTAAATGTCGTTGTTTTGCCTCCGTAACTAACTGTAATTGTTTTTGTTCCGGAGGAAGAGAACCCACCTGTTGGCGAACAACTAAATCCGTTTGAAATTGTCTTTGTGGAACCATTATTATATTTAGCTGTTAATGTCAAACCTGAATCATTAAATGATTCGCCCACATAATACGAAGTCTTTGATGGTTTACTCTTAACTGTAATTGACGACAACTCAAGCTTTGATACAGATACAGTGAATGTTGTTGTTTTACCTTCATAAGTAACTGTAATTGTTTTAGTACCTGAAGAAGATAACGATGTTGGTGAACAACTGAATCCACTTGAAATTGTCTTAGATGTACCATTATTGTATTTAACAGTTAATGATAAACCCGAAGTGTTAAGCGTATCGCCTTCATAATACGAAGTTTTTGTAGGTCCACTCTTAACCGAAATAGAGGAAACAACCACATCTTCCACATACACTGTGAATGTTGTTGTCTTTCCTTCATAAGAAACCGTGATTGTTTTTGTACCTGATGAAGACAATGTTGTTGGTGAACAGCTAAAACCACTTGTTATGGTTTTTGTCGTTCCGTTGTTACACTTAACAGTTAGAGATAATCCGGATGTATTAAGTGTTTCACCCTTATAGTAGGATGTCTTTGTAGGTTTGTTATTAACTGATATAGAAGTAGGCTCAACCTTCTCAACATTAACTGTAAATGTTGTCGTAAATCCTTCATAAGAAACCGTGATTGTTTTTGTACCTGATGAAGACAATGTTGTCGGCGAACAACTAAAACCACTTGTTATAGTTTTTGTTGTTCCATTGTTATACTTAACACTCAAAGACAAACCAGAAGTATTAAGAGAATCCCCTTCATAGTAGGATGTCTTTGTAGGTTTGTTTTGAATACTTATAGAAATAGGATCTACTGATTTAACATTAACTGAAAATGTTGTTGTTTTACCATTGTAAGTTACTGTAATTGACTTTGTACCAGACGAAGATAACTTTGTTGGTGTGCAACTAAAACCAGTTGTAACAATTTTTGTTGTTCCATTATTATATGTTTCTGTTAAAGTCAATCCAGATGTATCGAGTGTATCACCCACATAATAAGATGTTTTTGAGGGATTACTCTTAACAGATATATATGCTGGAAGAACTTTCTCAACGTTAACTGTAAACTTTGTTGTTTTACCCTCGTAACTTACCGAAATCGTCTGTGTTCCGGACGCCGTTAAAGTTGTCGGAGAGCAAGTAAAATCATTGAAAATAGTTTTTGAAGTTCCATCATTATATTTTGCAACAAGCGATAAACCTGATGCATTTAATGTATCTCCCACAAAATAATCTGTTATACTAGGCTCTGTTCTAACTGAAATTTCAGTCACTACTATTTTAGTCCAATGAGCATACAAGGTTTGCGAAGAAGTGATTTCTACCTTTGACGATGATGTAATATTAGAACCGCCACTCGCAGAGGTATACCAACCATCAAAGATGTAACCACTTCTTATAGGTGTTGGCAATGTTCCGTATGTAGATGCATATACAACATTTTTACTTGATGTCGCTACACTACCACCATTTGCATTAAAGGTTACTGTATATCCCTTTTCACTCCAGTGAGCATACAAGGTTTGATTGCCTGCTGTTGTATACTTTGATTCCGAAAGGATTTCAGTTCCGCCGCTCGCCGATGTATACCATCCAACAAATGTATATCCTGAACGACTAACAGTTTCAAGGTCACCATATTTTGACCCATAAGAAACTTTCTTAGATGAGGGTGCTGCTCCACCACCATTTGTATTAAAAGACACTGTATATTCATTAGCCGTCCATTGGGCATACAATGTATGGCTTGAAGGAGTTGTTACGATTGTACTTGAGGTAACCTTAACACCGCCTGACTTAGCGGAATACCAACCTTTAAATGAATATCCTTCTCTTTCAGGAGTAGGAAGCTCGCCATAACCTTCATTCAAATAAAGCGTATTACTGCCGTTGCTAACAGAACCTCCATTAGCATTAAAAGAAACGTTAATGGGCTGTTTTCCTTTGCTCACATATATAATAATTGTTGAATTCGGCAACTGAGCTGTGCCAGCCTTTGGCGACTGACTAATAACCTTACCTGCGGCAACTGTAGAATCATAGTTTTCCAGCACTGTTACTTTAAATCCTTGTCCCTTAAGAATACTAGTGGCATCAGATTCGGATTTTCCTACTACATTTGCTACATCAATTGTTTCACGTCCACTTGAAACAGTAAGCGTTATTTCGTCTCCTCGCTTTACTGCTGTTCCTAACGCTGTACTCTGACTAATAATTTTTCCTTCTTCTACGTTATCCGTCTTTTTGTATTCAACATAAACAACTAAACCTTTGCTTGTAAGCATAGCTTCTGCACTCTCTAAGCTATCTCCTACAACATCGGGCATTTCGAATGCTGATGGGCCAAGAGAAATGGTCAGAGTGATTTTTGTGCCTTCCTCAACTTCATCTCCCGCATTAATACTCTGTGCAATTACAGAACCCAACGCAACATTATCATCGTATTTTTCTACGATTTCAGGCTCTGAAAGTCCAGCTTTAAGCAACTTTGCAATCGCATCATCTTTTGAATCCCAGATTACATACGGAACTGTGGAGACTCCATTTTCTGGCGATACAACATCCTTACCACTACTTACCATAAGTTCAACGGTTCCATTGATATCCATATAAGAACCACCAACCGGAGTTTGGAGTATTATCTTTCCGGCAGGAATGTATTCTGATTCTATGGTTCCTTCTGCTGATGCAAGGAGTTGTCCTTCTTCAATTAATTCAAGTGCTTCATCCTTGTATAAACCTTCTACTTCCGGAACTACCACAATGCCCTCGGGAATTACAATCTCTTGAGTAAACTTTGAAAAATTAATAACACCAGTAACAAGCAAAAGTCCCAAGCAAACGATTATTACTAAAAGCGAAGGAATTAAAATCTTCAACCATAACGGCCAACTTAATCTGTCAATCAATTTAATTTTGCCATATATTCGTTTGGGTGGTGTTGGCGAAGTTAACTCTTGAATAAACGCTTCAATAGTTGGAGTTCTATCTTCAATTCTCACATTCAAAGCATTCAAGATAGCATTTTCACGAGATTTAGAAATCCCCTTGTTAAGCTTATGCGGATTAACCAAAACATCAGTACGCTTTGTTTCGTACTTAACACGCCTTTCCATCGCATCGGGAGGCGTTTCCCCTGTGACCATCCTGTATAATGTAGCAGCAAGAGAGTAAACATCCGTATGAGGGCCGTGGTCTCCCCTGCTTCTATATTGTTCTTCTGGTGAATATCCCTGCTTAATTACTACAGTCAAGCTTCTGCTGTGTGAAGTTGTCGCATAGCGAGAAGCACCAAAGTCTATGAGTTTAATCTCGCCATCATCTGTAAGGAATATGTTATCGGGTGCAATATCCCTATGTAATATGCCCTCTGCATGAACAGCCTGTAATGATTCCATGACAGGCATCAGCATAGCTACAGCATCGTTTTCATCAAGCACACCTACACGTTCCATGTAACTTGCTAATGTTTCACCCTTAAGAAACTCCATTACGATATATGCGGTGGAATTTTCTTCAAAGCTGTCAAAAATCCTTACGATACCTGGTTCATTCTGAAATTTAGCTAATCTTTTTGCTTCATCAATAAACTTTGATAAGCCATCATGATATTGCTCACTTTTTTCTCCGTTGAATACAGTTACTTGTGTCTGTCCAGGCATTCTCGTTGAGAACTCACTTGGAAGGTATTCCTTTATTGCAACCTTTTGTTCCAAGCGTTCATCCCATGCAATATACGTTACACCGAATCCTCCGAAGCCCAAAACCTTACCCACTATATATCGTGAATGTATTCTCGTTCCGGGTTCCATGTGAATAGCTTCTTCTGCTTTTGTGCCTACAACATATCCGCAATGCGGACAAATATTAAATTCATCACCGTATTGGCTCATACAACCTAAACACAACTTGCTCATTCTAATACCTCTTTATTTGCTGAATCAAAAATGAACTGTTTATAAATCTCTGATATCGGCTTTAAATATTTAGATTCAATCTTGCTATTAAAACAAATCTCATTAATAGGTATCTGTCCATCATTACACTTAGTTATCATCAGTGCACTTTGATACGAATTGCCTAACATCCATGAAAGAAATCTCTCAGATGCTTTGAGTTCATCTCCTGAACTATCACCCATACTCCATTCATAAGTAAAATTACACTGAATTTGTTCTGAATTAAGGTACACACAGCTCTTTTCATAACCCACAAGTGTATTTCTAAATTCATTAAGTACAAGTGTAGACGACAGCAAAACTGAACTTGTATTACTTGAGTTGTCCATAAAGGTTGATATATCCGAGAACTCCTCATTAGTAAAGTTCTTATCCAACATATTGGAACATCTTTGATCATAAGCTATTTCAGCATTATCGATACCAAAGTCTGACGCATCAGTAAAATATAACGAATCATATTGCACACTTGTATTTCCAGCTGTGATAACATAGGCAACAGGAATTTCTACTGCAAGTGGAAGCTTTTTTGTATCCTTATAAAAATTTGAGTACTGTTCAATAAAAAGACATTGTTTTGCCTGTTCTGTATCTAGAATCGAATCAACATTTCGGGCATGCTGTAAAACACTGTCATCTAAACCTGTACTCTCAAACAAATCCGGCAACACACCACTGTCAGATGCTTTCTTAATCTCATCTAAATACAACTCATCTGGAATTGCACGAAGTTCAATTTGAACATCAGGAAAATTGCTCTTAAAATCATCAACAATAAATTCCATTGCTTCTAGTTCAGATGATCCTTCATCAACAGAAAACCATATACTAATGGACGCCGGGTTTAAATATCCTTCTTTTGCGTTTTTGTCATAATGAAACGCTACAAAACTTAATGCAGCAATGACTAACACCAAAGCAATAGCGATACCAGAAAATCTCTTAGCTTTTCTGCGAGATTTTTCTTTAGAAAGCGAAACTACTTTTCTTTCGCCATTAATAGCCAAAAGAAAATCATCAACTTTTTTAAATCTCATGTGAATATCAATAGCCAGTGCCTTCATTATTGCGTTGCTAAGATTTTCATCAATATTGGAATTAATTTGTGATGGCTCGGGAGTGGTGTCTGCTATTTTCCTGTTTGTTGACTCGTCCGGTTTATTTCCTGTTAGCATCATGTACAAAGTCGCACCCAACGAATAAATATCAGTCCATGGGCCAAGATTTTTGCTGTTATCATACTGTTCCACAGGTGAATAACCGGGTTTTAAAATAATATCAACAACTTCTGATGTGCTATCCTCAATTTTAGCAGCACCAAGATCCATAAGTTTAACCTTGATTTCTTTACCATTGCATAAGAAAATATTATCTGGAGCAACATCACAATGAATAACACCTTCTTCATGGAGAGATTTAAGTGCATTACCCACTTCAGTTGCAACCATCTTTGCAAATTCAATGTCAACAATACCACCATTGTCTACTATGTATTCGCTTAAAGTAATGCCTTGCAACAACTCCATTACAATATAAGCAGTATTATTCTCTTCAAAAAACTCAAACACATTTGGTATGCTTCGATGTGAACCAAACTTGGCCATCGTTCTGGCTTCAGTAAGAAAACGATTTTTTCTATATTCAAATTCTGTTTTTGCTTTTTGAGTTATGATAAGATTTCTAGTTCCAGGAGCACGCGTTACTAAACGATTCACATAAAATTCCTTGACAGCAACTATACTCTCTAACTTCAAATCCCACGCTCTGTAAACTATGCCAAAACCTCCTGCTCCTACCGCTACACCAATTAAATATCGATTATATAAAACAGTGCCCGGTGTTAAGTGAACAGGCTCAACTGGTTCAGTAATATGTTGTTGCCCACAGTGTGGACAAACATATAAATTATCTTCATATTTATTAAAACACGAATAGCAAACCTTCATAATATTTACACTACTCCATTTATAAATATTGTTCCCAAGAGAAATCTGTTCCACAAAGTGGAATTAGTATAAGTTTTAATGAACCAATTTCTAAAGTATCCTTATGTTTTATTATCTCGGAACTAGCAACAAGTGACTCATTAACGTATACAAGACCTTCGGATGTTCCTGCCTGAACAAAAAACTCTCTTTTCTTTGGCTCATATATTATTGTAGCGTGTGTTTCTCGAGATATACTTTTATCCAAACAAAAAACTATCTTATTATTTGTACTTCTTCCCATTGTATTTCTTCCAGCAAAAATCTGGAAACTTTCACCAAAATGTGCACCTGATACGCAAACCAACCAACCAACAACAGGGTCAGTCTTTTTTTCGATAGTTGCTGATTCAGGTTCCGTTTTAGCATTCTGATTAGAAATAGCATTAAAATAACTTAAAGTTTTCCCTTCATCCATCACAGAAACTCTATGTACTGCCTCCGACAAAGGTTCTGACCTTTGTTTTTTTGCTACTGCATTTCCAAAACCGCCGGAGTTTTCAGTCTCAATTGTACGAGATTCCATAACAGCGGATTCTGACGAAACTTCCGTTCCATTGTTTGGAATAATCATTGCCATTGTTTTATCTTCATCGTCCAACTCCGAAAAAAAGCGCTCTGTCACCTCATCTTGTGTGCTAATACTTACTGCTGCAGACTTTCCACCCACTGGACTCTTTTGATGAGTTTGATTATCCGTAGATTGAGTACTAGATTTAAAAGGCTCTTTCTTTTTTCCAAAAAAACCTAATCTGCTTTTTTTCTCTTTTTGTTTAACATTAGATTCAACGGAATCTGCAGAACTCTTGGTAGTTTCTCCACAATGCGGACATTTATCGTACGTATCCGCATCATACCAGTGTCCGTTAGTACATCTTGCTGCTTTCATAAATTATTCTCCAATCACAAAAGTTTAATCAATGATGTTGTCGCGTTATCCCTCTTTATCTTATATTCTTGTGCTTTTCTACGCATAGAAATTTCAAACATTTGTAGTTTTGTTTTTATGTCTACACTTTCACGCAACACAGTACATATATCATTATCTTTTAACAACTTATATAATCCGTCTGTACAAAGAAGAAGTTGGTCGTTTCGTTTTAATACTAGTGGCTCTACATTATGATCAATCAATTCCAAGTTACCTATCCCCACATAATTTATTAACGCATTGCCACTGCGAAGATCCTGCACCAACTCTTCGTCCGTAATTTCACCAGCATTACGCTTTTCTTTTAAAACGGTATGATAGTTTTGATCTTTTGTAATTTGTAAAAATTCTTGATTTCTTAAAATATACAATCGACTATCTCCTACCGAATTCCAATACAGCATATTGTCTTTAATATATATCATTACAAGTGTAGTTCCCGCTTCACGAGTCATAATATTTGAATCATGTAAAGCACAAACCTTTTGATCTGCATATTTTGTGAGTTCAAGCAAGAAATCATTATTTAAGGGCAACTTGTCCATTTTTCTATATTTCTCAAGAACAGTTTGCACAGCTATCTTACTGGCCTCGCTACCACCACTATATCCACCCATTCCATCACAAATACAAATCAACAGCCCTCTATCGTCAAGGTAATATCCAAAGCAATCTTGTTGCTCATTTCTGTCACCTATAACCGACATTACGCCAAGCTCCAAAGACTTATTTGATTTTAATGAAACCTCATTGTCTTTTGTCATTAACATATTAAGCCTCATTCCTTATTAACCCACACAGCAATTGCAGAATAATTATCCATTGTATTTGCGTCGCCGTTTCTCTTAACTTCATCTACCATTTTGGCAAGCCAATCATCTACACTTTTAGATAAACATAGAAGTTCATTCATTTTATCTTCATCTATCAGTTCCCAAAAACCATCTGAACACAAAAGAATAGCATCACATTTTCTAACTGCAATTGGCTTCATCAGCTCATATTGAGGTTCTCTCCACTCTGTACCCATAACTCTAAGCAACATATTTCGTTCTGGATGATTTCTTATGTCTTTTTCAGAAATTTCTTTGGATAAAACCAACATTTGAGGAATGCTATGATCTAATGTCCTATATTTAATCTTATTGTTTTTAAAAATGTAAACTCTCGAATCCCCAATATGACCTATATATACTTTTCTATCATCAATCAAAACACCTACTGCTGTTGTTTTAATTTTGTCCTTAACACCTAAAACATCTTGTTCTTCGAGCAGTTCTTTTTGGCCAATTTCGAAAGTGTTTTTTAATATGTCGTTACATTTGTCTGATTGAAGAAAAGTGGTCATAAATGCTTCCACAACTTTTTTGGACGCAACATCGCCTAAACCATGTCCGCCTAAACCATCACACAGAACAAATCCATACTTATCCACAGCAACAACCGTTGCAATAGAGTCTTCATTAATCTTTCTACCGCCTAAGTTGGTAGATTCTGCAAATGTAATTCTGTTCTTCATTTTATTTCATCCAATCATTTACAAATAGATATACTTTCATCAAAATGAAATGCATCCCTAAATTCACAACATAATTGTGATTATGTTGTATTAGTATAGATATACTATTATATTATACATCAATTTTGATAATTTTCAAGTAAATACCAAACTGTTATACTAAAAAATTGTATAAAAACACTAATACAATGTATTGCTTATATAAATACGGCATAGCAATAAAGAAGTTCATACAAATCTCTGGTAGAATAGAGTTACCACACAACTAAACTAAAAGGAGAGATTTGTATGAACTACCATCATCTTACCATAGAAGAGCGCAGTTGTATACGAAAATATTATGTAGAAGGGTTAAGTTATCGAAAAATAGCAAAGTTAATAGGGAGAAATGTAAGCACAATATCAAGGGAACTGAACAGAAATTTCACTCACATGTATGACATACCAACATACTACCCACATACGGCACAAAAGAAATACCTGCTACGTCGTTCATATTGCCACAGAGGTATGTTCCACAAGCAAGAAGTGCTTGATTACATACAAGAGAAACTACTTGAAACATGGTCACCTGAACAGATAGCAAATACACCTTGTGAGCTTCCGATGCCAACAGCAAGAACAATATATCGATGGATATATGAGAAATATATACCAGTTAAGTTAAAGGTGCTTAGAAGAAAAGGCAAAAGCCACGGAAAAAAAGAAACAAGAGGTAAATTCAACCTCGGCAAATCAATCAGAAAGCGTGACAAAAGTGTATACAAGCGATTGGAGTTCGGACATTGGGAAGCTGATACAGTTGTATCAGGCAGAGGAAAATCAAAAGCTTGTTTTGCAACACTTGCAGAAAGAAAAACAAGATTTTACATAGCAATTAAAATGCCAAACCGCAATGCAGATACAATGGCAAAAGCAATCATAGGAGCATTATCCGAATTTCCAGACAGTGCAGTGAAATCCATTACCTGTGATAGAGGCACAGAGTTTGCTAATTGGCAA
>JAZNVW010000017.1:0-37674 GCA_045593025.1 Ruminococcus sp.
GAGGGCGCAGGTGAAATGTTCAAGGTTACCACTATTGGCTACAGCAATGAATACAAGACCGAAGAGGATTACAACGCCAATGATTTCTTTGGCCGCAAGGCTGCCCTTTCGGTTTCAGGTCAGCTCGAGGGTGAAGTGGCAGCTATGGCTCTCGGCAAAATATACACCTTTGGCCCCAGCTTCCGCGCCGAAAAGAGCAATACCCCACGCCACGTTGCCGAGTTCTGGCACGTTGAGCCTGAGGTTGCTTTTGCAGACCTTTTTGATATCATCGGCATTGCTGAGGATATGATAAAAACCATCATCAAAGAAGTAATGGATAAGTGTCCCGCAGAGCTTGCTTTCTTTGACAAGCATTTTGAAGCAGGCCTTATTGATAAACTCAACAGTATTATTGAGAATGATTTTGAAATTCTTGATTACACAAAGGCTATTGAGATTCTGAAAGAAAGCGGCAAAGACTTCGTTTATCCTGTTGAGTGGGGCGCTGACCTGCAGACAGAGCACGAGCGTTACATCACCGAGGAAGTTTTCAAGAAGCCTGTGTTTGTTATCAACTATCCCAAGGATATCAAGTCCTTCTATATGAAGCAGAATCCCGACGGCAAGACAGTTGCCGCTACAGACCTTCTTGTTCCCGGTGTCGGTGAGATTATCGGTTGCTCCGAGCGTGAGGCAGACCTTGAAAAACTTCTGGATGCTATGCGTGTCCGCGGTATGAACGAGGCAGATTATGAGGATTACCTTGATTTGCGACGTTTTGGTTCTGTGCCTCATTCCGGTTTCGGTCTTGGTTTTGAACGTATTCTGATGTACGTTACAGGTATCTCAAATATCCGTGACGTTATCCTCTATCCCCGCACAGTAGGAAGCATCAGATAATAAGATATATTAAAATCCCTGTTACCGCTTTGGTAACAGGGATTTTTTGCGTTTTTTAGGTTATTCAAAGTAAACACAGTTGTGACCAATGGATATGTCAGTTTTCAGACCTGCAACAAACTTCTGGATGTAGGTAGCGTCAACTACGTTTACATCACCGTTTTTGTTTACATCGCCTGCTATAAACTCACGGTTTGTAAGAGGTATAAGCCGTGCGGCATATTTCTGAATCTGTGTTGCATCCTTGATGTTCACAACGTCTGACAGGTCGCAGTCGCCTGCTTTGTACACAAAAGGCTCTGCAATGTCAAAGGTGGAGTTTTCTGTAGGTTCGGGGGCAGTTGTGAAGGGAAGTGTCAATATAGTTGTGGGAGCAATGGTAGGTGCCTGTGTCGGAGTAACTTCAGTAGGAGTTGTGGGAGCTTCTGTGGGGTCTGCAGTGGGAATCTCTGTAGGAGCAGGAGTGGGTGCTTCAGTAGGTTTAACCGTTGGAGCTTCCGTTGCGGTTGTCTCTGTAGGTTTCGCGGTGGGAGCCTGTGTGGGGGAAGTTGTAGGTGTCTCTGTAGGCTTTTCATCAGGATGTCCTGAGCACTCGTTTCTGGTGATTGCTTTTATAACAAAGGTGCCGCCGATGTCATCGTAAAGCTTTTCTGTGTATAGCTCCATAACATCTGTGACCTTTTTGTTGGTAACTCCCATATCCATATAGTAGCTCATACCGTAATCTGACCGCGGGATGAAAATCAAACCTTTCTGGTTTTCCAGCCACTCGCATACACCGATGGATACTATTTCTGATGTTTCAGTTTTACGTATGTTGATACCTATAGCACCCTTGCCCTGAGGCAATAACGTGTCTTCAATGTCTGAACAGATATAGCCTGTGTAATCTATTGTTCCCTCGTAAAGCTCAGTCCAAAGGCTTTGGTCTGCAGTGGGAGCATCCTTGTCAAAGGGGATGTAGTAGATTGTGTATTCACAGCCTCTTGCGGTACTTTCAAATACAATCTTGTCAAGATTTCTGTTGTTTTCTGTGAAATCGAAGGCATTTATATAGGTTATTGACGGGGAGCGCAGATATGCAAACTCATAAGTTGCACCGTCAACTTCGTTCTGGTATATTTTAACATCCTCGCAAAGTTCTTCGTATTGAGTGAAAGCATAGGATGGTCCGAAAACGTCGTCAAACACCCAGACGTCTTCGTAAGAAATCCACATATAGCCATCTTCACCAAAGCCTGTGCCCCAGCTGTTCTTCATAATCCAGGCACCGTTTTCGGACGGAATACCCGATACACTGCCTTCAAAGTTTTCTTTCGGGTAGTTATCGTCCCAGCCGACAATGCTCACACAGTGCCCGAGGTGCTGACTTGCGGTAAGAGTTGTGTCTGCACAATAGTAAGCCTTATCGAAGCTTCTGTAAGCAGCGTTTGAATCAAAGCTTGTAACAACTGAGCCGTAGGTGTAGATGAGCTCTTTGATAGCATCACGCTCTGCATCGTTACTGAAGTAAATAGCCTCTGTGAGTCCGTATTCAGGAGTGATCTCAAAATTATCATAGTATTCCTGTGTGCTTGATAAGGGGAAGTCGGTGTCTTTCACAGGGCCTGCCCAGCTTGTAAGGTAGCCCAGAGGAATGAATGAATAGCCTGGTTTTTCAAAGCTTCTCTGCCAGCCTGTGCCATCCTCGCGCTTTATTCCCCAGTAGTTGGCATGCTGAGGAGAAAAGTAGTCTGTGTCTGTTTTGCCGTCTTTCAGAAGTATGGTTTCGAAGGTGGAAAGAGCTCCGAATGCCCAGCAGTTGTTTGTGTCCTGCACACGAACAGGCAGGGTAAGACCGTTTTCGTTGCTGTTGTAGTATTCGGGCAGATAAATGCCTGATGAAGCAAGCTGAGTATTAGAATGGTAGGACGAAATCGGCTCAAGTCCTGTTCTTGCAGAAATTTCGGCAACGTCTTTGTTTGCGGCAGAGGTGCCGAGCATAGCTGTGACACTCAGAGCAACAGCCATCAGAAAAGCTGTGATTCTGCGGTGTTTATTCATTAAAAAGCACTCCTTTTTTTCAGAAGAGTTATATACACTTTAATTATATCATTGCACCTGCCGGATGTAAAGAATAATGTGTGTTTTGCCGTTTATACTATAGGAAAAGAGAGGGAGCGGCAAATATGGAACTGAGGACGGACCTGGCAGTAGAAGCAAGGGAGATTGCTTCTGAGGAAATACGGGATGTTGATTATAGGAGCGAGGAAAAAGAAGGACTGTTTATTGAAAGACTTGATGTGAAAACCAAGCGGGCAAGCCAGCTTATGGGTAAGGATGCAGGCAGATATGTTACTGTGAATATGCCGCCGCTTACGGATAACATAAAGGACACTGATGAAAGACTTGTAGTGATTTCAGAAGAAATAAGACGGCTGCTTCCTGTTAACGGAATGGTGCTTGTGGTGGGACTTGGAAACCCCGAAATTACTCCCGATGCTCTGGGACCGCAATGTGTATCAAAGGTGCTTGCCACAAGACATATTACAGGTGAGCTTGCACGAAGCACAGGACTTGACAGGCTCAGAGCGGTATCGGTGCTCAAAACAGGTGTCACGGGTCAGACGGGTATTGAAACAGGGGAGCTTATTTTAAGTGTTGTAAAGCGGATAAAACCCACAGCGGTTATAGTAATAGATGCCCTTGCATCCTTGAAACTGGAGCGTCTGGGGTGTACTTTGCAGATTTCCGACACAGGCATTTCTCCGGGGGCAGGAGTTGGCAACCACAGAACGAAAATCTGCAAGGAAACTCTGGGAGTACCTGTCATAGCTTTAGGTGTGCCCACGGTTGTGGATGCGGTAACGATGGTTTCGGATTTAGTAAGTGTAGAAGACGAAGCTCAGCAAAGAAATTTGAGAGAAAAAGTATCTCCTCGGGGAAGTACTATGGTGGTAACTCCCAAGGAGATAGACTTGCTTATTGAACGGGCATCCCGCCTTTTGTCTCTTTCAATCAATATGGCACTGCATACAGGTATAGATACCGCAGATTTGCTTTCCCTTTTATAAAGAGCGAAGAAGATAAATAAAAATGAGGCAACAAAATTGCCTCATTTTTTGCTTGTGTTTATTTCAGCTCGATGATGGTAACGCCTGCTTCGCCTTCACCGAAGGTGCCAAGGCGGAAACTTTTTACCGCCTTGTGGTGGCGAAGAAATGCATGGATTTCCTTTCTTAATACACCTGTGCCTTTGCCGTGAATCACCGTGATTGAACCCACGTTTGTGAGCACTGCTGTGTCAAGTACTTTGTCAACCTCCATCACAGCTTCGTCGGCGGTGTATCCCCGCACGTCAACTTCTGTGACGGGACGGGTGTCAATTCGGCTTCTTCTTTGTCCTGTCTGATAAGGCTTGCCCGAAACTGTCACCTTACTCTTTTCTATAAGGCGGAGATTTTTAAGGGGTGTCCTTGTCTTAATGATGCCTGCCTGCACAAGCACTGAGTTTGCATTCTGGGCAGGAGTTTCAAGTACTGTTGCTTCTTTGTCTATGTCGCACACAAGGACTGTGTCGCCTGCTTTGAGAGGCCTTGGCAATACATAGCCTTCGTTGGAGGCTTTCTGCTTTACAGGGTCTGCATCCTCTTCCATTTTTCTCATACTTTGTCTGAGCTTTGCTTTTTCTTCAGCCGAGAGATTACCCTGTTTCTTGGCTTTTTCGAGTTCTTCTATAAGTGCATCTGCCTGTGCTTTTGTGCGGGCAAGGAGAAGGGAAGCTTCGTGCTTTGCTTTTTCAAGTTCTCGCTCTGCCTGGGTGCGTACTTTTGTAAGCTCGTCTTCGGCACGTTTTTTGTCCTGCTGAGCTCTCAGTGCCATATCACGAGCTTTTTTGAGTTCCTCGTCAAGCTCCTGACGGCGGTTGTCAAGGTTCTTTACAACGTCTTCAAACTGACGGCTTTCTGCAGAAACAAGCATTGAGGCACGCTCAATGATGCTGTCTTCAATGCCGAGGCGTGAGGATATGGCAAAGGCGTTGCTTCGTCCGGGCACACCTATGAGAAGTTTGTAGGTAGGTCTTAAGGTTGATACGTCAAACTCACAGCAACCGTTTTCTACACCCTCAGTTTTCAGAGCAAATTCCTTAAGCTCCGCATAGTGGGTGGTGGAGGCAATCTTTGCACCCTTTTGTCTGAGCTTTTCAAGGATTGCCACCGCAAGAGCGGCACCCTCAACAGGGTCTGTGCCTGCACCAAGCTCGTCTATGAGCACAAGAGATGAAGTGTTAGCTTCTTTGAGGATTGATACAATGTTTGTCATATGAGCAGAGAAAGTGGAGAGGGATTGCTCGATGCTCTGCTCGTCACCGATATCAACCAGCACCTTGCGGAAAATGGAAACTTCACTGCCGTCAGCACAGGGAATCATAAGTCCGCACATTGCCATCAGAGTAAGAAGTCCTATGGTCTTGATTGAAACGGTCTTACCGCCGGTGTTGGGACCTGTAATGACAAGAGTGTCAAAGTCTTTGCCCAGAGTGATGTTGGTGGGTACAGCGGTTTTTTTGTCAAGCAAGGGGTGACGTGCTTCTTTAAGCTCGATTTCACCCTTGTCGTTTATTTTTGGTATGGTTGCTTTCATTTTGTAGCCAAGGCTTGCTTTGGCAAAAATGAGAGAAAGTTCTGTTAAAGCGGTGTAGCTTTCTGAGGCGGTATCTGCGTGACCGCCTGCTTCCGCTGAAAGCTCAAAGAGGATACGCTCAATTTCTGCGCTTTCTTTTGATTCCAGCACGCGGATGTCGTTGTTAGCCTGCACTACGCCCATAGGCTCAATGAAGACTGTGGCTCCGCTTGAGGAGGTGTCGTGAACAAGTCCGGGGACACTCCCTCTGCATTCTGCCTTGACAGGTACTACAAAGCGACCGCTTCGTTGGGTAATGATTGCATCCTGCAGATACTTCTGATATGTAGAGGAGCGTACAATCTTATCGAGAATTTCTCTTGCTTTTGAGGAAGCCTGACGCATTTTTCTTCTGATATCGTAAAGCTCAGCTGAGGCATTGTCTGCAATCTCATCTTCGCTTAAAATACAGGAGCTTATTCTTTCTTCAAGGTGCTTGTTCTCGGCAAGACGGGAGAAAAGCAAATCAAGGGATGTTTCCATACCCGAACACTTGCTCCTCCACTGACGGACACCGCGGGTAATACGCAGAGTTTCTGCAATGCCCAGAAGTTCCTTGGGACTGAGCACACCGCCTGCTTCTGCGCGTCTGAATGCGTTCTGCATATTCTTTACACCGCCAAAAGAGGGTGCACCGAACCTGCCTGAAAGCACAAAGGCGTCGTCGGTTTGTCTGAGAGCTTCCTCAATCTCGAACTTTCCCGAGAGAGGAGTAATCTCCAGAGCTTTCTGCCTTGCATCCTCGCAGGTTGCTTCCTTTGAGAGCATAAGCAGTATTTTATCAAGTTCTAATGCTTTGTGATGTTTGTTCATAAGTTTTTACCTGATTGTTTTGTAAAAATGCAGTGTGGGGAAATCTCTCTCCAGCACACGGCAAATGTAAGTTTCTGTAATGTAATTAAGTTTTTCGAGCCCTTTGTCTGACAAGCTGAAAGCAAAGAGCTTTTTATCCTCTGAAAAAACAATGTGCCTCATAGTCTGAGTAAGCCCCGCGTCAAGAGATATTGATGAAGGCGAAGGCTTTTTTGCAAAGCAGTCTGAGCACAGAAGTGTGCCCCTGTCAAAGATAAAGTGCATTTGTGCGGTTTCATATTCTCCGCATTCACGGCACATTATAAGGTCGGGCATAAAGCCCGCAAGACAGGCAAGTCTCAGTTCAACGCAGGCTTTAATAAGCAGGGGATTTTTCTTTTTTTCTGTCAGAAGAAAAAGTGCGTTGAGTATGAGAGAAAGCTGACTGTCTGCACGTTGCTCTGAGGGGCATATAAACATTGCAAGTTCGCAGAAATACTGTGCCAAAGCTACCCGTTCCATATCAAACCGAAGTGAAAAAAACATTTCTTTTACCGAGGCATCGTCTACAACATAGCTGTCTTTGGTTTTATATAGAGAGATTTTTGAGTAGCATAGCAGTGAGGTAGGGGAGTTCTTTGAGTTTCTCAGGTTTTTGCCCGAACGGACAAAAGCACGCACTACTCCCAAATCTCTTGTAAGTATAGTCACAAGCTTATCCTGTTCACCGATATTCTGTTGTTTTAGAATCAGTCCGTCCGTTTGTATCTTCATTGCTTTTTGCGTTTTCTTGTGCCTGTGAGTTCTTCACAGCCTTGTAATAGAGATAATCCTGAATACTGCCTGTTTCTGAAAAGGCTTTCCATGCGTCGTGTTCGTTCATAAATATCACCCCGTGAAATAAGTATACCTGAAAGCAAAGGGTGATATAGAGGGGAATTTGTAGATGTTAAAAATTAACAATGTGAGGGTTGCAGTGCTTTGGCCCTGCCGTATTTAATTAATAACCACGGAGAAATTATGCGTCAAAATCAGAAGCGTCAAAACCGAAGTTGCGAAGAAGTCCGTCGCGGTTTCTCCAGTCTTCCTTAACCTTGACCCAAGTCTGAAGGTTTACTTTGCAGTCAAAGAAGTTTTCCATATCTTCTCTGGCTTTTGTAGATACTTTTTTGAGCATTGCTCCGCCTTTGCCGATGATGATACCCTTGTGGGTGTCTCGCTCGCAGTAGATGGTGGCTTCAATGTCCAGCACTCCGTTGTCCCTCTGACGCATTTTTTCAATAACCACTGCTGTGCCGTGGGGGATTTCTTTGTCAAGACACAAAAGGAGCTTTTCTCTGAGCATTTCTGAGGCAAGCTGACGCTCCGGCTGGTCGGTGAGGGTATCTGCATCAAAGAAGTGTCCGCCTTCGTTTGTAAGCTTTTTCAGTTCGTCAACAAGCTCGTCTACTCCTTCGCCTTTTTTAGCGCTTACAGGCACTACTGCTTCAAAATCGTAAAGTGCGGTGTAGTCAAGGATAACCTTCATTATGGAGCTTTTCTCTTTTACAATGTCGGTTTTGTTGATTGCCAATACGCAGGGCAGAGAGAGGGCTTTCATACGTTCTATAAGCTCACGCTCTGTATCTGAGATTTCCTCTGTGGCGTCTGCTACCAACAGACAGGCATCCGCACCTGCAACGGATTCAGTAACAGAACGGACCATGTATTTGCCAAGGGAAGTACGGGCTTTGTGCATACCAGGGGTGTCAGTGAACACAAGCTGATGCTCACCCTCTGTCAGTACCCCCATAATACGTGTTCTTGTGGTCTGGGGCTTGTTTGTAACTATTGCAATCTTCTCGCCCAGCATACGGTTGAGAAGAGAGGATTTGCCAACATTTGGTCTGCCTACAATAGCAATAAAGGCAGAGCGGTCATTTACGTTCATATTAAATTCCTTTCGGTGTGTTTCTGTTTTAACCTACAACGCCACACCACAGATGTGATGTGACGCAAGCTTAGTTTTTATGTTCGGTTTTGTTTTTTGCACAGTACAATGAAGAGCACTGAAAGCACAGCGGATACACCCAGAGGTATAAACCAAAGAGGAGCGGATATAAGTTTATGAAAGGCGGCTGCAAGGTTACCTGTGAAAACAAAAAGGCACAAGGCAATGCACACTGCGCCTATTGAAAATGTGAGTACCGCACCTGCAGAAATATCCTTGATACGTTTGATTTTTTTGTTGTGCTCTTTTGAGTAAAGGTCGCACAAATCCTCTGTTGCGGTGTTTATAAGCTCTGCGCTTATTACAGAGCAGACTGTGAGTATCAGTACAGCCCACTCGCTGAGAGAGAACTCTCCCAGAAAAGCAAAGAGAAAAACATAGAAGCCTGCTACAAGGTGAAATCTTAAGTGAGCTTCTGTGCGTATGGCACACCACAATCCTTCAAAGGCGTTAAAGAAGCTTCTCAGTTGCTTTTTCATATTATTCTTCCGGTGCAATGTAGCTGGAGGATGCGGGAAGTCCCAGCATATCCATAACAGCTTCTTCCTTTTCACGCATACGGATGCGTTCCAGGTTGTTGTCTTCGTGGTCGTAACCGAGCAAGTGAAGCACGCTGTGGCAGGTGAGGTAGCCTACCTCTCTTTGCAGGGAGTGACCGTAAATGTCAGCCTGCTCAACTGCCTTTTCCATAGAGATAACAACGTCACCGAGAATCTGTGCTCCTGTCTGGGGGTCGATATCGTAAGTGCCGTCTTCTGAGCACATACCGAAAGAAAGCACATCGGTTTCGATATCTTTGTTTCTGTACTGAGCGTTCAGTTCCTTAATCTGCTCGTTGTTTACAAAGGAAACGCTGATTTCAGCAGGACCTTTGAACTCTTCAAGCTGAAGCACAGCCGTGCAGCAACGTCTTACAAGCATTCTCAGTCCTGTGGGGATGGAAACGTCCTTCTGTCTGTTTGTGATGATTACTTTGATTTTATCTTTTGTCATATTTATTCCTGCTTTCGTCGAGCTTTTCATACGCTTTAATAATGTCCTGTACCAGCCTGTGTCTGACTACATCCTTCTCAGAAAAGGTACAGCTTGCTATATCGTCAATACCCTTGAGGACCTTAATGCATTCCTTAAGTCCGGACCGTGCACCGTTTGGCAGGTCAATCTGGGTAATGTCACCTGTAATTACCATCTTGGAGTTAAATCCAAGTCTTGTGAGGAACATCTTCATCTGTTCCGTGGTTGTGTTCTGTGCTTCATCAAGGATGATGAAACTGTCGTCCAGGGTTCTGCCTCGCATATAGGCAAGGGGAGCAACCTCGATATTGCCTCTTTCTACGTATTTCTGGTAGGTTTCTGCCCCCAACATATCAAAGAGGGCGTCGTAGAGAGGTCTGAGATAAGGGTCAACCTTGCTTTGCAAATCGCCCGGCAGAAATCCCAGCTTTTCGCCTGCTTCAACTGCAGGACGGGTGAGGATGATGCGGTTTATTTGCTTTGCTCTGAAAGCTGTTACCGCCATTGCAACTGCTAAGTAGGTTTTACCTGTACCTGCAGGGCCTACGCCGATGGTGATTGTGTTCTCCGCAATGCACTTGCAGTAGCGTTTCTGACCCAGAGTTTTTGGCTTTATGGGTTTGCCCTTTGAGGTGATGCAGATGCAGTCGCCCACAAGGGTTTCTATTTTTTCTTTTGAGCCTTCGTTTACAAGGGAGATGCAGTAGCGGATGTTCTGCTCCGAAAGAGCTTCGCCGCGGTTAATGAGCATCAGAAGACTGTCAATAACCTTGCACGCCTTGTCCACGTTTTCAATGTCACCGCTGATTTTAAGCTCGCTCTCTCGTCCTACAACGGAAACGTGGTATTCACGTTCAATAAGCTTGATGTTTTCATCAAAACTTCCGAACAAGGCAACAGCCTGCTCCATTCTGTCAATGTTGATAATCTGTTCCGTAATTTATTACTCCAATACTGATATTTTTAATCATTATAAGTATAACATAAATCTATATTAAAATCATCACTATTTTTTATTTTTGTGCAAAATATAAGAGATTTTGTGAAACTTGCTGAGAATGGATTGCTATTTTAGATATATATGTAAATAAAAAAATTCAGATTTGTGCAAACTGCGGATAAATACTATTGACAAAAGGTTTGATAAGTAGTATAATCTCTCAGGTGTAAAGAAAATAACTTTACACCCAACAGAAAGCTTTGTGCTTTTTAGTGATTTCGGGAGGATGCTATGGATAAGAATATAGAAATCTCCCTATTGTTTGATTTTTACGGACAGCTTTTAAGCTCAAAACAGCGTGAGGCGGTTTCCTTTTACTACAACGATGACTACTCTTTGTCTGAAACGGCAGAGGTTATGGGCATTACCCGCCAGGGGGTGAGGGACCTTGTCAAGCGAAGTGAAGCTGAGCTGTATGAATATGAAGAAAAGCTGGGTCTTTACAAAAGATTTGAGCAGGTAGGTGAGAGTGCGGGAAAAATCCGTGCTCTTGCTAAAAAAATCTGTGAAAGCGAAGATTTGCAGGCAGCACAGCTTGCTTGTGAAATTGAGGCTCTGGCAGATAAGCTTTACACCGAGGAGGCGTGAGTATGGCATTTGAGAGTTTATCAGACAAAATAACAGGTGTTTTCAAACGTCTGAAGAATAAAGGTAAACTTACTGAAAGTGACGTTAAATCTGCTATGCGAGAAGTACGTCTCGCTCTTTTAGAGGCAGACGTTAACTACAAAGTAGCAAAGGATTTTACAAACAGAATCACCGAGCGCGCAGTAGGCGAGAGCGTTATGGAAAGCCTCACTCCTGCCCAGATGGTAGTCAAGATTGTAAACGAAGAACTCGTAGCTCTTATGGGCGGTGAGTCCACTCGACTTGAGTTTTCTTCAAAGCCCCCCACAGTTATTATGATGTGCGGTCTGCAGGGTTCAGGTAAGACTACTCACTCGGGTAAGCTTGCAAAAATGCTGAAATCAAAGAACCACAGACCTCTGTTGGTTGCTTGTGATATTTACCGACCTGCTGCCATTGAACAGCTGAAGGTTGTTGGTAAGGGTGCAGACGTGCCTGTGTTTGAAATGGGCAAAGAAGACCCTGTGAAGATTGCAGAAAGTGCAATCCGTCACGCAAAGGACTACGGCAACGATATCGTCATCCTTGATACCGCAGGCCGTCTCCATATAGACGAGGAACTGATGGGTGAACTTGAACGCGTAAAAAGTGCGGTTAACCCCTCTGAAATTCTTCTTGTTATTGACTCAATGACTGGTCAGGATGCTGTAAACGTAGCAAAGAGTTTCAACGATTTGCTGGATATTACAGGTGTTATCCTTACAAAGCTTGACGGTGATACCCGTGGCGGTGCCGCACTTTCTGTTAAAGCGGTCACAGGCAAGCCTATTAAGTTTGCCGGTATAGGTGAAAAACTTGAGGATTTGGAAGTTTTCCATCCTGAGCGTATGGCAAGCAGAATTCTCGGTATGGGTGATGTGCTCACTCTGATTGAGGAAGCCGAGTCCAAACTTGACCAGAAAAAGGCTGAAGAACTTGCTCAGAAGATGATGCAGAACAAGATGGACTTTAACGACCTTTTGGATCAGTTTGACCAGATTCAGAAGATGGGCCCCATCAAAGGTATCCTCTCAAAGCTTCCCGGTATGAACCAGCAGAAGCTTGATGAAGCAAACATTGAGGAAAGACAGATTGACTGGAGCAGGGCAATCATCCTTTCTATGACACCCGAAGAGAGAAAGAAACCTTCTCTGATTAATCCTTCACGCAAACGCCGTATTGCCGCAGGCAGTGGCAGAAGCGTTGAAGAAGTAAACCGCCTGATAAAACAGCTGGAGCAGATGCAGAAACTTATGAAGCAGATGAACAGTAAGGGTAAAAAAGGCAAACGCAGAGGCGGACTTCCCGGACTTGGCGGTGCACCCTTCACAGGCGGCGGCACAGGAAGCTTCGGCGGTTTTTAATTAATATCTGGACTATAAAAAGGTTATAAAGCTTTAGGGCTTATAATATAAACTAAAATTTTATTTAATGGAGGTACACACCATGGCAGTTAAAATCAGACTTCGCAGAATGGGCGCTAAGAAGAACCCCTTCTACCGTATTGTTGTTGCTGATTCCCGTTATCCCAGAGATGGCCGTTTCATCGAGGAAATCGGTACTTACAATCCCCTTACAGAGCCCGCAGAGGTAAAGGTTGACGCAGACGCAGCTAAGAAGTGGATTGCTAACGGCGCACAGCCCACTGATAAGGTTAAGGCTCTTCTTAAGAAAAACGGCGTTATCTGATAGCAGGAGTATACAGGAATGAAAGACTTACTCACTATCATTGCCAAAGGCCTTGTTGAGGCTCCCGAAGAGGTTTCTGTTACAGCAGACGAGCCTCTTGAGGACGGCACTACCGTTTACCACATTCACGTGGCAGAGGAGGATATGGGCAGAATCATCGGCAAGCAGGGCAGAATAGCTAAAGCTATCCGCACAGTTGCTCGTTCTGCAGCTATCCGCAAGGATGTTAAGGTTCAGGTTGAAATCGACTGATTTCAAGTTTGATTAATAACAGCATTTAAGGGCATATAGCATTGTGAAGCGAAAAGCTTTGCATGGCTATGTGCCCTTTGTGTTTGTCAATTTGACAATTAACCGTTAATTTTATATACTGTTAAATTGAGAAGAGGTGTTCTTATGACAACTTATAAAAAAAGATTAACGCTTAAAGCTTTGATTTCGCTTGTATTAATGCTGACTGTTTTCGTTGGCATGTTTGCATTTGCAGGTGTTACCGTGTCTGCTGACGATGAGGTTAAAACCGGTACATTCGGGCCCTTTGAGTATGAAATTTACGACGGAGAAGTCTGCATCACAAAGTTTACAGGCGAAGGCGGAGATGTGTTTATTCCTAATATGATTGAGGACCAGGCTGTAGTTGCCATTGGTGACGAGACTTTCTGGTACTGCAAGGAGATTACCGCTGTATCTATGCCTGCAAGCCTTGAATACATCGGGGCAAGGGCTTTTCAGGGTTGTTCTTCTCTGAAAGAAATACAGCTTCCCGATACTGTGATTGAAATTGGTGCAGCGGCTTTTTGCGACTGCACATCCCTTACAAAAATAAATGTTCCTGCAGAGCTGATTTATATAGGAGCTTTTGCTTTTGATAATACTCCTTGGATTACCCGTTTTGAGGATAATTCCTCCATTATCATCGGCGGAAGAATTCTTTATAAATATCTGGGAGATGCTGAGGTTGTAAATATCCCTGCAGGTGTTACTGCGATTAGCGGAAACGCTTTTCAGGAAAAGAAAAATCTGACCTATGTTAATATTCCGAATACAATGCTGTTTATCGGCGATTATGCTTTCTTCGGTTGCGAAAACCTCAAGTCTGTAAGTCTTCCTGACAGTATTTACTATATGGGTGTATATTCCTTCGGATACAAAGCTTTTACCGAAAGCGGTGAAGGCGATAAGATCGAGGGCTTTGTGATTTGTGCAAATGATGGCACTTTGGCAGCTGATTATGCAAAGGAGTATGAAATTACTCTTGAATCTCACGGACACTTTGCTACTATGGACGAACTGCCCGAAGCCGAAAGCTGTGTGGCAAAGGAGCTCCCTGAGGCCACTAAGGACCAGACAAAATGGCTTTCAAACAAAAACACTGTTATCACCCTTGTGATTATTGTGGTTTCCTGCGTTGGTATTGTAGGCGGAATGTATCTTTACTTTACTCTGCAGGAAAAGAAAGCAAAGTCAGCAAAGAAAAAAACACAGAATAAAAAGAAGTAATTGTTTGTATACGGGATAAGTGATAATATGCTTAAAGAATATCTGGAAATAGGAAAAATTGTGGGTACTCACGGGGTTATGGGTGAGTGCAGGGTAGAATGCTGGTGTGACACGCCCCGGTTTGTTGCGCAGTTCAAAACACTTTATTTTGACGGCGGAAAGGAAAAGCTTGACGTCAAGGCTCGTCCTCACAAGAATATTGCTCTGGTGAAAATCAAAGGTGTTGACACAGTTGAAAAGGCAGATATGCTTCGCGGACGGGTGCTTTATATGCGTAGAAAAGACGCAAAGCTTCCCAAGGGTGTTCATTTTGTGCAGGATTTGGTGGGGCTTGAAATAAAGGATGCTGACACGGATGAGGTTTACGGAAAACTCACCGATGTAATAAAAACAGGTGCCAACGATGTGTACGAACTTAAGGGGGAAGACGGCAAGGCTTATTATCTGCCTGTAATCCCTGATGTGGTGAAAAAGATTGCACCTGAAAAGGGTTATGTGCTTATCACTCCTATGAAAGGTATATTCGATGATGAGGATTGATATAATAACATTGTTTCCCGAAATGTGCGAGGCTGTGCTTTCGGAGAGTATAATCGGCAGGGCAAGAAAAAGCGGTGCCGTTGAAATAGTGTGCCACCAGCTTCGTGAGTTTGCTTTTGATAAGCACCGCAGAGTGGATGATGCACCCTACGGAGGCGGTATGGGGATGCTTATGATGGCAGAGCCTATTGCCCTGTGCTTTGAGAGTATTTGCGAAGAACTGGGCAAAAAGCCTCACTTTGTTTATATGTCGCCCAAAGGCAGAGTTGTAACTCAGCAGGATGTAAAGGCGATGTCCCGCGATTATGAAAATGTTTGTATTCTCTGCGGTCACTACGAAGGAGTAGACCAGAGAGTTCTGGATACACTCATTGATGAGGAAATCTCCATAGGCGATTATGTGCTCACAGGCGGTGAACTTCCTGCACTGGTGTTTACGGATGCTTTGTGCAGAATGCTTCCCGGGGTGCTTTCCTGTGATGAATGCTTTGAACTGGAAAGCCACTATTCGGGACTTCTGGAATATCCTCAGTATACCCGCCCCGAGGTTTGGCGTGAGCAGTCGGTGCCGCCTGTGCTTTTGAGCGGTCATCACGCGAATATCGAAAAATGGCGGCGTGAACAGGCTATAATTGAAACTGCACACCGCCGTCCCGATATGCTTTCTCAGGCAACTCTCAGCGATAAAGAAAAGGCTTTTGCAAAAGAACTGTTGGCTGAAGAAAATCAAGGCTGACAGCACACTTGTCTATGTATTGTTATTTTGCACAAGAAAGTCAGTGGGTTTTTGTGCTTAGTAGTGTATCAAAACAAAAATGATTTTATTGTGTTGACCTGCGGGATTTTTGTGGATATAATAACAAAAAATGAACAATTCCGATAGTGTGCACAGGTTTCTGTCTCCATCGGTTAAAGACAAATTCCACGTTAAGATAAGAGAGGGTATTTCCATGTACGGTAAGGATGTTTTAGTTCAGAACAAAACAGGTTTGCACGCTCGTCCTGCTACTTTCTTTATTCAGAAAGCAAACGAGTTCAAGTCCACTATCTGGGTTGAGAAGGAAGAGAGAAGAGTAAATGCCAAGAGCCTTCTGGGCGTTTTGTCCCTGGGTATCCTCGGTGGCACAACAATCAAGATTTTTGCTGACGGTGCAGATGAGACCGAAGCAGTTGAGGGTCTTGTAGCTCTTGTTGAGTCAGGTTTTGCTGAGTAATCTTTTGTGCGTTTCTGGGCGGAGTTGTACCTCCGCCCTTTTTTGTTTTCCTTCTCCAATGAGGGAAGACGCTTTTGTTTATCCTGTCAAACGATGGGAATGATTGAGGCAATATAAAGGTGGTGAGAATGTGAGTGAAAAATTGAAAGCGCTTCGGCAGAAGGCGATGGCTTTGCCTTTGCAACCCGGTGTTTATATTATGAAAAATAAGGATAGAGATATTATCTACATCGGTAAGGCTAAAAAACTTAAAAACCGTGTCAGTCAGTATTTCGGCTCACAGAATAACCACCCTGAAAAAGTCAGACAGATGGTATCTCTTGTGGATGATTTTGAATACATCATTACAGACAGTGAGTTTGAGGCGCTGATTTTAGAGTGCAGTCTGATAAAACAGCACCGCCCGAAGTACAATATCCTGCTTAAAGATGACAAGGGATACAGCTATATCAAAGTGACAGGAGAGAAGTGGCGCAGAATTTCCTGTGCTCTGCAAAAGGACGATGACTCCGCCCGATATATCGGCCCTTATAATTCGGGCTATCTTGTAAGAGAAGCCGTGGATGAAGCAAACTCTGTTTTTATGCTTCCTACCTGTACACGCCGTTTCCCTGCGGATTTTGGCAAAAGCAGACCTTGTCTTAATTTTCATATCAAAAAATGCTGTGCACCCTGCACGGGCAAGGTGAAGTTTGCGGATTATAATGAGAGAGTTGAAAGTGCTTTGTCTTTCCTTTCGGGGGGAAGCTCAGAATCATTGAGATTGCTTACAATTCAGATGAACGAAGCTGCCGAAAATCTTGAATTTGAGCGCGCGGCTTCAATCAGAGACAGTATCAATGCCATAAGAAAACTTTCCGATAAGCAGAAAGTAATTCAGTCAAAGGTAAAAGACCAGGATATTATAGCATATTTCTCTGACGGAAATAAAGCTTGCTTTGAGGTTTTTCGCTTTGAGGGAGGACGGCTTTGTGACCGACAGGACTTCTTTGTGGAAGTTATGGGAGATGACAAATCCGCAAGGGAGGAGTTTATCACAAGTTTTTATGGTACAAAAGATGATATTCCTCAGCACATTACTTTGGATGATGATGCAGAAAATACAGAGCTTTTAGAGCTTTGGCTGACAGAGAAATCAGGAAGAAGAGTTTATATTACTGTGCCTCAAAAAGGTGAGCAGAGAAAGCTTGCGGATATGTGCAGGCAGAATGCAGCAGAGAGAGTAGCTCAGCTTCAGGGTGCCACAGGCAGGGAGCTTTCTGTTTTGCAGGAACTCCAGAGCCTTCTGGGACTTGAAAGTGTGCCTTATTATATTGAAGCTTATGATATTTCTAACCTTTCGGGCTCGGATAATGTAGCGGGAATGGTTGTGTTTGAAAAGGGAAAGCCTCTTAAAAAGGCTTACAGAAAGTTTAAGATAAAAAGCTTTTCGGGACAGGATGACTATGCCTCTATGAATGAGGTGCTAAAGCGCAGGTTTGATGAGTACCTTGCTCACAAGGATGAGGGGGAGGGCTTCGGAAAACTTCCGGACCTTATACTCCTTGACGGCGGCTTGGGGCAGGTGTCTGCAGTAAGACCGCTTCTGGATGAGTTTAATCTCAACATTCCTTTGTTTGGTATGGTGAAAGACGACCGACACCGTACCCGTGCAATGGTGAGCGAAAAAGGCGAGATTGCGATTAATATAAACCGCAGGGTGTTTAATTTTATAACAACCGTGCAGGATGAGGTTCACCGCTTTGCCATCGGTTATCAGCGAAGCAAAAGAAGTGCATCGCTTAAAAGTTCTCTCACGGATATTGAGGGTATAGGCGAGGAACGTGCAAAGGCTTTGCTTCAGTATTTCAAAACAATGAAAAATATCAGAGAAGCCGAGATAGAAGAGCTGATGAATGCACCCAAAATGACCCGCGGTACAGCTTATGCTGTATACAGGTATTTTCATCCTAAAGAGGATAAAGACATATAAAAGAGAAACGAGGTATATATATGAGAGTGATTACAGGTACAGCACGAGGCAGACGACTTGAAACTCTTTCGGGGGATGATGTGCGTCCTACCACTGATAAGGTGAAGGAATCTGTTTTCTCCATTGTTCAGTTTCAGCTTCAGGGCAGAATGTTCCTTGATTTGTTTGCAGGTTCGGGACAGATGGGAATTGAGGCGCTTTCCCGCGGTGCCAAGGGTGCTTACTTCATTGATATGAGAAGAGATGCGGTGGCGGTTATCAGAAAGAACCTTTCTGCCACAGGCTTTGAGTCTCAGTCAGAGGTAAGATGTGCAGACTCTCTGATGTTCCTTGGCTCTTGTCCTGTTAAGTTTGATGTAGCTTTCGTAGACCCGCCTTACAACAAAGGTCTTGCAAAGAAAGCTCTGGAAGCTTTGCCTTCTGTTATGAATCCTTCGGGTGTGATACTCGTAGAAACTGCCGCAGAGGAAGAACTCCCCGAAACTACAGGTGATTTTGTTCTTGACAGAACCTACCGCTATGGTAAAATAAAGATAACAACCTACAGATGTCCTGTAGAGGACTAATCACCACGGAGGTGTTATAAGTGAAAATTGCAATTTGTCCCGGTAGCTTTGACCCTGTAACCTTGGGCCATCTTGATATTATATCCCGTGCATCACGGCTTTTTGATAAGGTTATCGTTGCGGTGCTTTGCAATATGGATAAAAACCCAAGCTTCACTGTTGAGGAGAGAATGGAACTTTTAAGACAGGTTACTTCTCAGTACGATAATGTAGAGATAGACAGTTTTCAGGGGCTTCTGGTGGATTATGCAAAGGAAAAAGGCGCTGTGGCTGTTGTCAAGGGCCTGAGAGCGGTTTCTGACTTTGAGTATGAGTTTCAGATGTCTATGATTAATAAGAAACTTTATGCAGATGTGGAAACAGTTTACCTCAATACAAGCCAGGACTATATGTACTTAAGTTCCAGCGTTGTAAAGCAGATTGCATCCTTTGGCGGAGATATCAGCAATTTTGTTCCTGAGGCAATTCATAATAAAATAGTTGACAGACTGAGAAATATATGAAATAATATAAGTGTGTACTTAGACTTTCAGATTGGAAAGGGAGATATATAATGAAACGTGTAGAAGAACTTATTAACGAACTGCAGTCTATTATGGAAGAGGCTAAGGCTGTTCCTCTTACTGGCGGTAAGTCACTTGTAGATACAGAGCAGGTTATGGATATTCTTGATGAAATCCGTGATTCTCTGCCTTCTGAGGTTCGTCAGGCAAAGAACATCGTTGCTGACAGAGGTCAGATTATTGCCGAGGCTAAAAAGGAAGCAGAGGCAATTATCCGCGATGCTGAGGAGCGCAGACAGAAACTCATTGAGAGAGATGAGATTGTTCAGGGAGCACACGCACGTGCTAACGAGATTATGAACGACGTTAAGGCAAAGACCTCCGATATGCGCAAGGCAGCCAGCGACTTTGTTGAGGATGTTATGAAGAAGACTGACGAGGCTATTACAGCACAGCTCACAGAGCTGAGAAAGACCCGCCAGAACATCAAAATGGCAAACAAAGTCGGCAATGGCGACAACGCAAATATGTAATCAATAAACACTTAGAACGCAACTGTGTATTTCGCAGTTGCGTTTTTGTTTGTATATATCGCAACAAACCAAACCTTTGCAGTTGTGCAACAAGACAAAATATGGCAAGGAACACAGCAGATTATTGACAAATAATGTTTCGTGATTATATAATATTGGTAGACAAAGTATTGGGTGCTGGATGATGTAAATTAAGTGCAAAATAGTATTGTCGCAAGGTTGTATACTAAGGAGGTTTTCAGTATGAAAAAGATATTGAGTTTTATATTGGTGTTGGTTTTACTTGTAGTGATGTGTATGTCTTCTGTTGTTTCAGCAGAGTATATTACATGGCAGGAACAGAACATCCTTCTTACAGGAGAAAGTAAATATGCGGACAAAATTCTTCCTTTGGTTAGAGGGGAAGTTATGTTCTATGGTGAAATCTATGAGTATTATGCAGAAGGAGACACTGAAACATCCGATGAGGTTACTCCGGATTATGTTCTCGTAAATACTGCAAACAATATGGTTGAACCGATGCCTGTTGCTGATGTGTATGGCGATTATGTGCTTTATGATTATTCTGTTACACACCCCTACAAGTATTCTTATTGCGTATATTTTCCCAAAAGCGGTGAAGTAATTGGTTTAACAGATGCCCTTGAAAATGATATTGAAGGTATTTACAATGTTTTTACACAGGGCGGAATAGGTGAGCGGATTGGTGATATGGATAAGGACAGAAAGCTTACTGTAAGAGATGCAACATATATCCAGAAGTGCATTGTAGGACTTGAAAAGTTTGAGAGCAATGACAAGATAGAACACTTTGATGCTATGCTGAACAACATGGGTGAAACACCGCCATTGCTGTATATCTCTGACTTTGACCGCGACTGTGAGCGGAATATCAAGGACGCCACCGCAATCCAGAAACACATTGCAGGGCTTCCTTACTAATTGAAACTTGTTTTACGCAGGAGGGCGAAAGCTCTCCTGTTTTTTTGATTTCTTATGAAATGTAACTTTTTGTAATTTTCTTTTGCGCTGTAACAAAATCGAACAAACATTCTAAAAATATAGGTGTAATCGCAGTCTTTGGCGGTTACACCTTTTCTTTGTGTATTGTGCTATAAAATGGCTTTGTAATTTTGTTTAAGATTATCTGTAATTTTTGTAAAAAAAGTGTAATCTTTCTCTTGCAATCCGCATTTCTATGAGTTATAATATTGTTACAGTGTCAAACAGTGTTATTTTAGTGGCACTTGGTGGTAAAAACCAAGCAGATTTTGAACGGAGGTGGGAGATAGTGTTTACAGGTATTAACAGCCAAAGTCTGGATGCTAAGGGCAGAGTTATCATTTCTCCCGAATACCGTGCAGAATTAGGTGAGAGCTTTTACATCACACTTGCTTTTAACAAAAAACCGAGCATTCAGGTTCTGGGTATCTCACAGTTTGAGAATATCCGTGACCAGATAAGAAATATGACTGCCGACAAGGCGATGAGATTCCAGCATCTTTTTATTGCTCCTGCAACCTTGGTTACTCCCAATGCTCAGGGCAGAATCCAGATTCCCAAAACCATCCGTGATTTCACAAAGCTTGATAAGGATGTTATGGTTCTTGGTATGGACAACAGGGTTGAAATCTGGGACAAGACAACTTACGAGGAATTTATGCAGGAGAGCATGGAGGAATCCTTTGCAGATGCTCTGGAACTTCTCAAGCTGTTCTGATATGGAGTTTAAGCATTTATCGGTTCTGCTTACTGAAACCATTGAAGGGCTGAACGTAAAGCCCGACGGAATATATGTGGACGGTACAGCAGGCGGCGGCGGACACTCATCCGAAATTCTCAAAGGACTTGTAAGCGGAAAGCTTTACTCCATTGACAGAGACCCGGATGCAATAAAGACAGTTACAGAAAGGTTCAAGGACGAGCCTTGCTCCGTAGTTGTTAAAGGTCGCTTTGGCGATATGAAAGAGCTTCTGAAGGTTTACGGCGTTGAAAAAGTTGACGGTGTGCTCCTTGATATCGGAGTTTCCTCTCATCAGCTTGATACTGCAGAGCGTGGCTTTTCTTTCCACGAGGATGCACCTCTTGATATGCGTATGAGCCAGGAGGGAGAGAGCGCCAAGTCCCTTGTAAATAATCTGCCTTATGCAGAGCTTGCAAGGATAATCGGAACCTACGGTGAAGATAAATTCGCTTCAAGCATTGCGAGAGCGATTGTACGATACAGAGAAAACGAAAAAGAAATAGAGACCACACTGGAGCTTGCAGAGATTATTAAATCTGCGGTACCCCAGAAGGTGAGAAGGGAAGGACACCCTGCCCGCCAGACTTTCCAGGCAATCAGAATTGCCGTTAATGACGAGTTCGGCGAATTGGAGAGAGGTCTTGACTCCGCTTTTGAAATGCTGAGAAGCGGGGGACGCCTTGCGGTAATCACCTTTCATTCCATTGAGGACAGAATCACAAAGCAGAGAATGCTCAAGTGGTGCACAGGATGTACCTGTCCTCCTGATTTTCCTGTTTGTGTTTGCGGAAAAACTCCGCAGGCAAAGCTTATAACAAGAAAGCCTCTGACAGCTTCAGAGGAAGAACTTAAATTTAATCAGCGAAGCAGAAGTGCAAAGCTGAGAGTGTGTGAAAAGCTGTAATCGACAGCTTGTGTGAGCAGAGGAAGGCTCACTGTGAAGGTATAGAAAGAGAAATTTCAGAGTGTTTCGCTCTAAAGGGGAAATTGTAATGGCTTACGGAGCATATGGTGCAACAGAAAGAGGTTATGACCTCAGCTTATTTGAAACTCAGGGCACAGCCGCGAGAAAGACTGCACCTGTAAAGCAAAAGAAAAAACAGCCTAAGGCTAAGGTTGTTAAGATGTCTGAGTTTCAGTACGACAAAGCTCCCAGAAGAAAGCACAACTTTGCTTCTCTGGCGGCGGGCTTTGTGGTGGCGGTTATAGTTGCTTCTATCGTTGGAGTGATTATTCACGGCCATGTGCAGGTGGCAGAGCTTAACGAGCAGATTGCTTCTGCGCAGGTTGAGCTTGAGCATAGACAAAGTGAGTATATCCAGATGTCTGCCAAGGTTGAGGGCTTCCTTTCGACTGCGGCGGTTGAGGATTATGCACGCACACAGCTTGGTATGACCAAGGCGACAAACCAGCAGAAAGAGTATATCAGCCTTTCTCAGGGTGATAAGGCGGTTGTGTATTCTGATGCACAGTCAAACGTGTTCACAGAAATAGGCGCTTTCTTTGAATCGCTGTGGTCATAACATACGTTTGTTACTAATAAGTATGTTATGTAAGAAACAAGAGTTGAGATTTTAGTCTTAACTCTTTTTCTGCTATTCTAAGGACATTAATTTTTGCATTATTACGACGATGTTCGCTTGTTTGCTTGGAAGGGAGCGATGATTATATGGCTAAAAAAGAGCTTAGCTTTTCTCAGAAAACCAAGGCTTTGGGTGAAAAAATACAGAGGAATTTCAAGCTCAGGTCAAATATTCTTTTGGCGATTATTCTGATTCTGGGCTTTGGTGCAACAATTTGCAGATTGGGTTATCTGCAGATATTTATGGCAGATGAACTCCAGCAAAGAGCTGTTAACCAGCAGCTTACAGACACTACGATTTCTGCTAAACGCGGTACTATCTATGATGCTTCGGGCAAAATTCTTGCTACCTCTGCTTCTGTATGGAGAGTAGTGCTGGCGCCTGTGTATTTCGAGGATGACACAGAGAGACGTTTTGTTGCAAAAGGTCTTGCTGAGATTCTTGAAATTGATGAAGAAAAAATATATGAGAAAACTCAGCAGAACAGTTACTATGTTGAGGTTAAGCGTCAGATAGAATCAGACACAAGAGAAGAAATACTGAAGTTTCAGGATAAGATTGACGATGAAGGCATTAACACAAGCGTAATCTTCCTTCTTGATGACTATAAGCGTTATTATCCTTACGGAGATTTGGCGTCTTCCGTAATCGGTTTTACAGGTTCTGACGACCAGGGACTTTCGGGTATTGAGTATCAGTACGACAAGGAGTTGACAGGTACCCCGGGAAGACTTATCACTGCAACCAATGCTCAGGGAACGGCGATGCCTTTCCAGTACAGTCAGAATATTGATGCTGTAGACGGATACAATCTGATGCTTACCATTGACGAAACAATCCAGTCTATCGCTGAGAAATACATGGAGCAAGCAATAATAGAGCACGGAGTTTACAACCGCGGTGTGTGCATCATTATGGATGTCAATACAGGTGCGGTAAAAGCTATGGCTTCTGTAGGCGGGTTTGACTTGAACGACCCGTATACACTTTCTGAGGAAGTCAGAGCAGAAATCCGCAAGCTTCCCGAGGATAAGCGTCTGGAAGCAGAAAGTGCAGCTCTTTCCAAAATGTGGAGAAACAAAGCGGTATCTGATACTTACTATCCCGGCTCCGTATTCAAAATGTTTACAGCGGCTATGGGTGTTGAGGAAAACCTTGTTACAGAGGAATCCACATTCTATTGTCCCGGTTACTATACAGTTACAGGTCAGACAATGCATTGTCACGAACGCTCAGGCCACGGTACCCAGAATTTCCGCGAATCTATCATTAATTCCTGTAACCCCGCTTTTATGCAACAGGGTGAGATAATAGGCGAGGAGCTTTTCTGGCAGTATTATCAGGCATTCGGCTTTTCGGAGAGAACCGGTATCGACCTGCCCGGTGAAGCACACGACATCTTCTTCTCTGAGGATGGTTCAATGCTTCCCGTAAACCTTGCAACAGCTTCTTTCGGACAGAACTTTGCAATCACTCCTATTCAGATGGCAACTGCTGTTTGTGCTATTGCCAACGGCGGATATATTGTTCAGCCTCACGTGGTATCTCAGATTCTTGACAACGAGGGTAACGTTCATTTCACTACTTCTACAGAGGTGAAGCGTCAGGCAATCTCCTCGGAAACAGCGGCACTCATTGCTGATATTCTTGAGGAAAACGCCACATCAGGCTCAGGCAAAAACGGTTATGTTGCAGGCTACAGAGTAGCAGGTAAAACAGGTACTTCTGAGAAAAAGTTAGATTCCAACGGCGACGGTATTGATGACTACATTGCTTCTTTCTGCGGATTTGCTCCTGCAGATAATGCAGAGGTTGTGTGCCTCGTGTTCTTTGATACCCCCACAGGTGCGGCTTATTACGGAAGCCAGGTTGCGGCTCCTGTTTTTGCACAGATTATGTCAGAAGTTCTGCCATATCTTCAGGTTGCAACACAGTACACCGAGGAAGAACTTGCCGAGCTTGATGCTATTGCAGGCAACTATGTATCAATGAGTGTAAGCGATGCTCAGAACGCAGCTTCTACAGAGGGCTTTACCACCTCTGTCAAGGGCTATGGCGATACCGTTCTGGCACAGGTACCCGGCTCGGGAACTCCCATTCCCCAGGGAGGAAACGTGGTGCTTTACACAGACGAGGAAAGTGCAAAAACACAGATAGAGGTTCCTGATTTAACAGGATATTCGGTTTACGATGTGAATTACCTGTGTTCTATTTATGATATCAACATCAGTATCACAGGTATCACAGATTCTTATCTTTGTACTTCAACCTCTCAGAGTATTCCTGCAGGCACTATGGTGTCCCCGGGTACCCTGATTACGGTTAATTTTACAGCAACAGGCTTCAACGATTAATCTCTTTTGGAGGCAATATGATTACTGAAAAACTGAAGATTTACGGTGAAAAATCAAAAGCACGTCTTGTGAGCGAACTGCTTCATAAGTGTTCAGAAAAACTGACACTCAGCATATCACAGACACAGGTTTTTCTGCCTGATTGCTCCGAAGTATTTGTGCAAAACGGAATTACTCATAATCTTATACTTGATTATAAAGATGCAGGAAAACTTGCTGAAAACACACAGCACTTTACTTATTCGCTTACAGACAGCCGTGCAGACGTAACTGCTCTGAATGTTCAGCAACGAGAGCATTGTGTGTGCTTTGAGCTTCTGAAGGGAAGCTTTATGAGCAGGGTTTTTATTCCTCACTCAAGTGAGCATACACCGGAAACCGTGCTTGTTGTATGCAGTGTGCTTTTTATGTGGTCAGTAAGTGCCGAGCAAATTGTGGAAGTTATCAATGAATTATTAAAATAAAGGATGGAAATGGCTATGATTAATTGTTTATGGGCTTTAGGTGCGGCAATCTTTGCCTTTGGTGTTTCAGCACTTCTGGGCAAGATACTTATTCCTTATCTTCATAAGCTGAAGTTTGGACAGACAATCCTTGAGATTGGTCCTGACTGGCACAAGAAAAAGCAGGGTACCCCCACAATGGGCGGCATTATGTTTATTGTCGGTATACTGCTTTCAACTGTAGCGTTGTATACTGCACGTATTCTTCTCAGTCAGAATGTACCTACCGTAGAGCAGTTCAATATTTTTATCGGTCTTATTATGGCTCTGTGCTATGGTATCATCGGCTTTATTGATGACTACATAAAGGTTGTAAAAAAACGCAATCTGGGACTTACAGCACCTCAGAAACTCGTAATGCAGTTTGCAGTTGCCATTTTGTATCTTCTTGCACTTCGCTATATTGGCGGTGACGCAGGACTTACCTCAACTATTATTCCTTTTGTTGGTACAGTTGAGCTTGGTTGGTTCTACTATGTAATTGCTTCCGTGGTAATTGTGGGTATTGTAAACGCTACTAACCTTACAGACGGTATTGACGGACTTGACGGTTCAATCACTTTCTTTGCAGCTATTTTTATGCTTCTTGTTTCCAGTATGCTTGGCAGTGTAGGCGGCGTAATTGAAAGTGCTGCTCTTGCAGGCGGATGTCTCGGCTTCCTTGTGTGGAACTTCCATCCTGCAAAGGTGTTTATGGGAGATACAGGTTCGCTGTTCCTCGGCGGTATGGTTTGCTCTGTGCTCTTTGCTCTTGATGTACCCATTCTTGTTATTCTTATTGGTATTGTTTATCTTGCGGAGATGTTCTCTGTAATGCTTCAGGTTACATACTTCAAGCTCACTCACGGCAAACGTCTTTTCAAAATGAGCCCCATACATCATCATTTTGAGATGTGCGGATGGTCTGAGGTAAAGATTGTTTGCGTGTTCTCTCTTGTTACTGCTGTTGCAGGTATTGTTGCGGTGCTTCTCACATATTTCGGAGTGGTTGTCCGATAAGTTTTTTCTCACAGATTCGGAGTGATATTATGAAACAAAGGAGTTTTCTTTCTACCTCCTCCTCCCCTGACAGAGCATATCTTAGAAATTACAGTGCTCAGGCAGGAGCAGGCAGACCTGTACCCAGAAAAAGCACCGGTGCTTCTTCAAGGCAGAGTGTTCCAAAGAAGATGAAGCTTTTTGCAGTGGGTATGGGAATTGATATGCCTTTTTTGCTGATTGTGCTGGTACTCCTTGCCATAGGTATTCTCATGATGTTTTCTGCAAGCTACCCAATAGCTTTGGCAGAAACAGGCAACAGCTATTATTATTTAGGCAGACAGCTTCTTTTTGCCTGTATCGGTATAGCTTTTATGGCGCTTGCTTCGTTTTTTAATTATCATTGGTTTTATCGTCTGGCATACATCATAGGCGGCGTTGCTGTTTTTTTGTTGATTGTGGTACTCTTTATGCCATCCTCAACAGGCATTCAGCGTTGGATTGATTTAGGTATAGTAGACTTACAGCCTTCAGAAATTGCGAAGTTTGCAGTTATTGTTTTCTTTGCTTACTGGGGAACAAGATACGCCGACAAGATGAAATACATCAAGTACAGTCTGTTCCCGGGACTTGCAGTTTTTGTGGGTGTTTCGCTTCTGCTTTTTCTGGAACCCCATTATTCCTGTATCGTTATCATCTTCTGCCTTATTCTCTTTATGCTCTGGCTTTCCGGAATGTCAATCAAGTACTTCGCTGTTGTTATAGCGGTGGCTGTATTTGCATTCATTATCGGTAAGGCTACAGGTCTTCTGGGTTATGCCATGGAGCGAATGGATGGTTGGGGACTGGCGCTGAGCTGTTCTCCCGATGATTACGATATGTGGTGGGCTACATGGCAGACAAGAAACTCCCTCTTTGCCATTGGTTCAGGAGGTCTCACAGGACTGGGACTTGGCAATTCAAGACAGAAGTATCTCTATCTGCCTGAGCCTCAGAACGACTTTATATTTGCAATTGTTTGCGAAGAACTTGGCTTTATCGGTGCAATTCTGATTCTTGCACTGTTTGGTCTTCTTGTATGGCGCGGAATTTACATTTCACAGCGTTCGGGAGATACTTTCGGCAAACTTTTAGGTTGCGGACTTTCTGCTCAGATAGGACTTCAGGTAGTGCTCAACATACTTGTTATTACCGACTGGCTACCCAACACAGGTATCTCTCTGCCTTTCTTCAGTTACGGCGGAAGCTCTCTTGTTATGCTTCTGACACAGATGGGAATTATCCTGTCCGTATCCCGCACATCAAAGATTGAAAAGGTATAACTCTTATAATAAGGAAGATATATATGAAATATTTACTTGCAGGCGGCGGTACCGCAGGCCATATAAATCCTGCTATTGCCATTGCTCAGTCTATAAAAGCTCACGAGCCTGATGCCGAGATTCTTTTTGTCGGAAACGTTGGCGGAATGGAGCAACGTTTGGTTCCTGCCTCAGGCTTTGAAATCCGCAGTATTTCTATCCGCGGTTTCAAGCGAAGCTTAAGCCCGAAGGCAATCGGTGAAAACATCGGCACGGCTTTCAAGGCTGTTTCTGCATCCTCGGCTTCAAAGAAGATTATCAAGGAGTTTGCTCCCGATATATGCATCGGCACAGGCGGTTATGTCAGCGGTCCTGTTATCCGTGCGGCTCAGAAACTTCGTGTTCCCACTGTTGTTCACGAGCAAAACGCATTTCCCGGTGTTACCACAAAGATGCTCTCAAAAAAAGCAAAACGTGTTATGTTGGCACTTGAAGCGGCAAAAGAACACCTTGATTCTTCCTGCAACTTTGTGCTCACAGGCAACCCTGTGCGTCCTGTGATCCTTACAGCTGATAAGGAGAGTGCAAGAAAAGCGCTTTCACTTGACCAAAGACCTGTGGTGCTTTCCTTTGGCGGAAGTCTGGGAGCTCGCAAAATCAACGAGAATATTGCGTCCCTTATAGCCAGAAGCGGCAAGGATAACCGCTATCAGCATATTCACGCATACGGTCAGTACGGAAAGTGGTTCCCGTCACTTGTTGCAGAGAACGGCACAGATATTGAGGCATGTCCCAATCTGGACGTGAGGGAGTATATAAATAATATGGATTTGTGTATGGCGGCGGCCGATGTGGTTGTTTGCCGTTGCGGAGCCATAACCCTCAGCGAAATTCAGATTATGGGTAAACCCTCGGTGCTTATCCCTTCTCCCAATGTGGCAGAAAATCATCAGTATCACAACGCAATGGCACTTGTAAAAGAGAATGCGGCGGTGGTTATTGAGGAAAAGGATTTGACTGCGGAAAAGCTCACGGAGGAAATTGATAAACTCTTAACCGATAAAGAAAAACTTGCAAGTTTTGCACAGAATGCTAAGAAAATGGCAATCTGTGATGCCAACGAGCGTATCTATAAAGTTATCAAAGATGTTCTCGCTGAGAATAAATAACGCGTCTCTCACATACATTACCTTTACTGCATAGAATAAAAAGCAAAAGCTTTTTAGCAGAAAGGGTGTACTGTGTGGCTAAGCTCTTGATAGAAGGATGTAAACGCCTGAAAGGAGAGGTGACTGTTCAGGGAGCAAAGAACAGCACCCTGCCAATACTGGCGGCAACAGTTCTCACAGGGGACGAGAGTGTTATTCATAATTGCCCAAGGCTTTCAGATGTTACGACGGCTGTGAAAATTCTGCGGTGCTTAGGTTGCAAAGCAAAACACACAGGACACAGTCTGGTGGTGGACACGTCGGATTTCTCCTGCCACCATATACCCGATTCTCTTATGAGAGAAATGCGAAGCTCCATAATATTCTTAGGTGCAATACTTGCACGATGCAAAAAAGCTCGGCTCACTTTTCCCGGTGGGTGTGAGCTTGGTGCAAGACCTATTGATTTGCATCTTGAAGCATTAAGAAAAATGGGAGCAGTTATCCGCGAACAGCACGGAGAGATTTTTTGCACAGCTCCAAAGGGGCTGAAAGGTGCCGATATAGCTCTTGCGTTTCCCAGTGTGGGGGCTACAGAGAACATAATGATTGCTGCAAGTACCGCTTCGGGTACAACTGTTATTACCAATGCCGCACGGGAGCCTGAAATTGAGGATTTAAGCGACTACCTGTGTAAATGCGGAGCACGGATTTACTCAGCAGGCGAGGGCACAGTGGTGATTGAAGGAGTTGAAAAACTCCACGGTACCGCGCATACGGTTATACCCGACAGGATAGTTGCCGCGACGCTGATGTCAGCGGCGGCTGTAACAGGTTCTGACATAGTTTTGAGAGGTGTTGTGGCTTCTCATCTGCGTTCTGTTATTCCTTTGTTTGAGGAGGCAGGCTGTAATATCAATGTAAAAGACGGTGCAATGAGCATAAGTGCTCCCCAGAAACTGAACTCTTTTCCGCTAATTCGCACAACCCCTTATCCCGGTTTCCCAACGGATGCACAGGCACCGTTAATGGCTGTTGCTACTGTGTCACAAGGAACAACGGTGTTTGTGGAGAACATATTTGAAAACAGATACAAGCACGCAGGTGAGCTTGCACGTCTTGGTGCGAAAATCAGATGTGAGGGCAGAGTTGCGGTAGTGGAAGGTGTTAAGGAGCTGTATAGCTCGAACCTGCAGGCGTACGACTTGCGAGGTTCCGCGTCCCTTGCAGTGGCGGCATTGGCGGCACAGGGTATAACTGAGATTGATACAACGAAATATCTTGAACGAGGCTATGAGGATTTTGATTTGACCTTGCAGAGCCTCGGTGCAAATGTTAAAATAGTTTAGATAAGTAAGGTATAGGAAAAACAGGAAACTGAAAGGAAGTGGCGAGATGGATGATAAAACCGCTGAAATCCCTTCATTGAAGAAGTTTACTCAGGATAATAAAAAGAAAACAAAGAACAGCAGAAGCGGTGCTTCGCAGAAGACACATAGTCCGGACAGAGGGACGCAGAGCAGAAGTGTCCGTCAGTCTGATAATACAAGAACACGTAACTCAGGGAACAGGGCAGAGCGTACCAGGGGTGCGTCTGCTCCTGCACCCCGTACATATGCAAGACAGCGACAGGATGTAAGCGATGCTATTGCACGTACTCAGGTGGTTAACACCAAGGATGCTTTACCCAAGAGTAAACCTTCTGCAAGAATGGGTAATGAGTATTCTTCGGAGCCGTTGAAAAGACAGAGACAACAGGAAAGTGTCCGCAGAGCACCGCAAACTTCTGAAAGAAGGACAAGCACAAGACCACAGCGAACAGATGTGTCGCCTCGCAGTGATGGTGCACAGAGAAAAGGTGCGGGTACTTCTTCAAATACAGCAAAATCCCCGCAAGGCAAAAAACGCCCCATAAGTCCAAAGGCAAGGAGATTCAGAAGAACTGTTATTAACATTGCCCTGTGTCTTGTAGTGCTTGCGGTGGGTGTGATTCTTTCGCTTACCGTGTTGTTTAAGACAGAGAATATCACTGTCAGCGGAAACGGGGATATCCCCAAAAAGGATATTATCGCTGTGTCAGGGCTGGAATTAGGTGGCAACATCTTCACAGCTCCCAAGGCAAGGGCACAGGAAAAAATCGAAAAAGCCTATCCGTATGTTCAGAAAGCTGATGTCAGAAGTGTTTTCCCCAACGGTCTCAGTATTGAAATCACAATGGCATCTCCTGCCTGCGTAGTTGAAGGATTGGGCGGCTATTACATCGTAAGCTCAGAGGGTAAGGTGCTGGAGGTTTCTTCTACAACCGACGAGGTTGAGGCACCGGTGATTGAGGGCATCAACGTGGGCGGTAAGACCCCCGGAGATTATGTAGAGTTCGGCACCACCGTAACAGGGGACGCTCTCAAAGAAATGTTTACAGCCTTTGAGGATTTGGGCGAAACAAAAATAACAGCTGTCAACGTGTCTGAAAAGGACGATGCTGTGGAACTTAAATATGTGTACGACAACAGAATTGTTGTTTTCTTAGGTATTCCCGAGCACATCACCTACAAAATTCAGACAGCACACACAATCATCAAGGAAAAGCTTGATGTTTCGGGTACCATGATTGCAGGTGATTTGGATGTATCTATGTGCTATGACAGTATGAAGTCCTACTTCAATCAGTACACCTTGCTCAGCCCAAATTCAAACTATGTAACAGAGATTGAATCTACAGCACCCACAGAGGCTACCACTGCACCCGAAGAGGAATATCCCGAAGGATATTATGCTGAGGAGGAATATCCCGAAGAAGAGTATCCCGAAGAGGAGTATCCTGAAGAAGAGTATCCTGAAGAAGAGTATCCCGAAGAGGAATTCTACTACTGATTTTGCGGTGAATTTGTCGCAAGATATTCCTTTGTGAAAAGTAAAAAACACATATTCAATAAAATATGACGATTGTTTTATGGTTAAAACATAAAAAAATACAGTAATTTTCAAAAAAATATTGAAATTACGGCTTGAATGTGTTACCTTTATATAAAGTGGATTATAATGTATTGTTATATCTGCAACAGCACTACAAGTTATGTAACTTATATAGACGATTTCAAGGAGGACAAGTAAATGGCTTTTGAGTTAGAGAAAGAGTTTGTTGATTATTTACCCGTAATTAAGGTTATCGGTGTCGGTGGCGGCGGCGGTAACGCAGTTAACCGAATGGTTAAGATGGAGGTTAAGAACGTTGAGTTCATCGCTGTTAACACAGACGAGCACGTTCTCCGTTTCTCCAAGGCTTCTCAGAAAATTCAGATTGGTGAGAAGGTAACCCGCGGTAAGGGCGCAGGTTCTCTGCCCGAGGTTGGCCAGAAGGCTGCTGAGGAAAACCGCGAGGAAATCGCAGCTCTCCTTAAGGATACCGATATGGTGTTCGTTACAGCCGGTATGGGCGGCGGCACAGGTACAGGTGCGGCTCCCGTAGTTGCAAAGATTGCTAAGGATATGGGTATCCTCACAGTTGCTGTTGTTACAAAGCCCTTTGCTTTTGAAGGCAAAAAGCGTATGGCACAGGCTGAGCAGGGTATTGAGCAGTTGGCTGCTTGTGTTGACTCTCTCATCGTTGTTCCCAACGAAAGACTTAAGTTCGTTTCTGAGCAGAGCATCACTCTCCAGAACGCATTTACTATTGCTGACGATGTTCTCCGTCAGGGTGTACAGAGCATCTCTGACCTTATCGTTGTTCCCGGTCTTGTTAACCTTGACTTTGCAGACGTAACTGCAATTATGAAGGATGCAGGCTATGCACATATGGGTATCGGTAAAGCAAGCGGTAAGGATAAGGCTGTTGTAGCTGCTGATGCTGCTATTTCTTCACCCCTGCTTGAGACAACCATCGACGGTGCTCAGGGCGTTATCATCAACATCACCGCTTCTCCCGATGTAAGCCTCGACGATATCGACGTAGCTTCCACAATCATCTCCGAGAAGGCTGCAGAGGATGCAAACATCATCTGGGGTGCTGTTGTTAACGAAGAGATGAAGGACGAAATCAGCGTTACAGTTATTGCTACAGGTTTTTCTTCTGACGGCAAGGCAAAGACTGCTAAGAAGGCAGATGCAGAGCCTGCAAAGGCAGAATCCTCTGACGATGATGACGACAACTTCTACGACATTATGTCTATCTTCAATAAGTAATAATTAAAGTAAAAATTAAAGCGGAGTACACTTTTCGGTGTACTCCGCTTTTTGTATGTATGAGATTTACTTGCTGTATTAAATAAAATCCAGCACTACCTTTGCAAAATCTTCAGGCTCATATATTGCACATTGGCAATGGGCATCGCCCTTGAAGCATACAATCGTTGCTTCGGGGTATCTATTTGCAATCATCTTTGCACTTTTCTTTGACAGATACTCATTCATCTTTGTGCCGTGAAGATACAAAAGGTTTGTACCTACAAGGTCGAGGCTTGCATCAAGGGTGCTGTCACCTACAGAATTGAGCATATTCACAATGCTTTCTTCACTCATGTTGTCAATAAAGCCGAGGTAGGAGGGAAGGTACTTTTCCGGAAGAAATACCTTGCAGAAATTTCCAAGGGTCTTTTTATCTCTTGCTTTTGATTTTCTGAGAATATCCAGGTAGTTGCTTGTCATTATTTTGGTCAGAAAAGCAGGTGTTTTTACAAGAGGAGCTCCATCGAGTACGATATTGTGAATCATTATGTTTCCTCTGCTTAAAAGCTTGTGAGCAATTGCACCGCCTAATGATAATCCGCACACACAGAAAATTTCTGATATATCTTTTGACTTCAGATATTTTTCTATTTTTTCTGCTTCGTTTTCTATAGATATAAAGGTGCTTTTCTCTCTTCTTGTGTGTCCGCTGAGAGCAGGGATAATTACTCTGAATTTATCCTTGAAAAGCTCTGCAATCGGAAGCATTATTTCAAAGGGAGTCAAGGCACCATGAATCAGCAGGATTACAGGATTTCCCAATTGTCCCAGTACGTGAAATTCCATTGCTTTCACCTCATTTATTAACTGATGAACACATTTTATCAGAAAAATGCGGATAAGTAAACATAACGTGTTATTAAATGTGAAAATTAGGTTATTTATATCAAAACTGTAAATTGACAAATCTATAAAATAATATATAATGGAAGATGAATTATTATGGTATAGTATACTTGTGTGGGCATTCACGATGCCCCAAGGAGGATATTGAGTTGTTCACTATATTTAAAGAACATAAAGGTTTTGGCAAGCAGATTTTTCTTCTTGCCATAAATGATTTGAAGAAAACATACAAGGGTGCCGCCATTGGTCCCTTCTGGGCGGTAATCAAACCTGCATTTACGCTCTTTGTTTATTGGTTTGCTTTTGCAGTCGGTCTTAAGGGCAGCGGCGGAGTTGAGGCCTTTGGTACCAGCTACGACAGATTCATTTTCCTGCTTGTAGGCTTTATTCCCTGGTTCTTTATTACCGACAGTATTACCTTGGGTGCTAAATCTATCAGGATGAACCAGCAGTTTGTTACCAAGGTTTCTTTCCCTGTTTCCACCATTATGACATTTACCGCTATTGCAAGACTTTTCGTGCATCTTTTCCTTGCAATTATCATGTATGTGATTCTTGTCTGCACAGGCTTCACTCCTGATTTGTATAATCTGCAGTTCTTCCTGTATTGTCCCTTGATGTATATGTTCTTTGTGGCACTTACATGGTCAACTGCTCCTATGGCGGCTTTCTCAAAGGACTTTGAGAATATGATTATTTCCATTATGTCGGGTATCTTTTGGCTTTCGGGTATTATTTACAACTCATATGATTTGGGAATCCCCTGGCTCGAAAAAGCAATGCTTTTCAATCCCATCAACTTCTTTGCAAACGGTTACAGAAACGCTTTTCTTTACGACAGATGGTTCTTTGAGAATAAATGGGAAATTATTATTTTCCTTGCAGAGTTTGTATTGGTGTTTGCTCTGGGTATATTCAATTATAACCGTCTTCGCAAGAAGCTTCCCGATGTATTATAAGGAGGTAACAGAATGTCAGAACCGATTATTGTTTTTTCGAATGTTACCAAAGAATACACACTGTATAAGAATGACCAGGAACGCTTTAAGGCTCTGTTCTTCAAAAATAAAAAAGCCAAGATTAATAAGGCTTTGAAAGGTGTTTCTTTCAGCATTGACAGAGGAGAGGCTGTGGGGCTTATCGGCGACAACGGTGCAGGCAAGTCCACAATTCTCAAGCATATTACAGGGGTAGCTTTTCCCACAGAGGGCGAGGTTACCGTTAACGGTAAGGTTGCGGCTTTGCTTGAACTGACTGCAGGCTTCTCAATGCAGATGACAGGCAGAGAGAATATTTATCTCAAAGGCTATATCTTAGGCCTTACAGATAAAGAAATCAAGCGTCTTGAGGAACGCATCGTGGATTTTGCAGAACTTGGCGATTACATCGACCAGCCTGTGCGAACCTACTCAAGCGGTATGAAAATGCGATTGGGTTTTGCAATTAATGTTAACATTGAGCCCGATGTACTTGTTATTGATGAGGCACTTTCTGTTGGTGACGCAACTTTCAAAAAGAAGTGTAAACAGAAGATTGCAGATACCATCAAAAGCGGTGTAACCGTTCTTTATGTAAGCCACAGCGCAGAATCTGTCCGCGAACTTTGCACACGTGCTCTTTATCTTAAAAAGGGTGAGTTGATTTATGACGGCCCTGTGGATGAAGCACTGAAGGTTTATCAGGAAGATAAGGCTAAAAAAGCCAAGAAGTAATTAACAGTTAATAAAGGAAAGGAAAGTGTTTATGGTACACGCAATGATATTTGCAGGCGGAATCGGTGCAAGAATGAAATCTCTCGATATCCCCAAGCAGTTTATTGATGTTGACGGCAAACCCATTATTATCCGCACTCTGGAGCATTTTTCAAAGCATCCCGAGGTGGACGATATTGTTATATCCTGTATCCCTGATAAAATTGACTACCTGTGGGGACTTATTGAGACCCATCATATAAACAAGGTTGTATCCATTGTAGGCGGTGGTGCAAACGGCCATCAGAGTATTCACAACGGACTTGTAGAGGTTGAGAAAAACTCCACACCTGACGATGTTGTGCTTATCTGCGACGGTGTGCGTCCTATGCTTTCAGCAAAGCTTATCAGCGATTGCATTGAGACAGCAAGAGAGTTTGAAACTGCTGTGCCCGTAACACCCAGCATTGACTCTGTGCTTGAATCTCCTGACGGTGAGACCTGCTGTAAATCCCTGCCCAGAAAGCAGATGTTTATTACCCAGGCTCCTCAGGGCTATACAATGAGAAAGATTATGTGGGCACACGATGAGGCAGAGAAGAGGGGAATTACAAATCCCATTTCTTCCTCAGAACTTCTTATTGAGCTTGGCGAGACTGTGCGTATATTCCAGGGTATCCGCGAGAATATCAAGGTTACAACTCCTGAGGATTTGCAGACACTCCGCTCTTATTTCTACTATGAGAGTTTCAAGAATTTTGCAAAAGAGGAACTCAAGTACGACCTGTAATCAAAATATTATTTGCAATAAATAAGCAATCGGGCATAATCTGTATATACAGACTATGCCCGGTTTTGATTGATACGTAAAAACGCAAAGAGACACAAGAAAATTAAATTATAGGTTGACATTTCGGCGGTGCTTTGATATAATATTTAGCGTTGATTATACATCAACTTGTTGTGGATTAAGCAGAATGCTCCACCTCGGCAACTCTCGCCGTGTAAAAATAGAGAGCATATGCAGGTATGGCGGAATTGGCAGACGCGCATGGTTCAGGTCCATGTGAAAGCAATTTCATGCAGGTTCGACCCCTGTTATCCGCACCAAAAAGGGAACTCTATTTTGTAGAGTTCCCTTTTTTATTCTTTTTCAAATTTAATAATATCTTCAATCTTACAATCAAGCGCAGTGCAAATTTTATTTAAAATAAAACTGTCGTATCTGATAACCTTGTTCTTATAATAATTATCAATTATATGATAACGAATACCTGTGCGCTTTGCCAGTTCGTATCTTGAAATATTATATTTATTCAGCGCAGAATCAAGTGTAATCCTTATCATAAACTCACCTCTAAATACATTTTATTAAATATATATTTTGTTGACAATTACCTTAAATAAGTGTATACTTATATAGGTATGTAAAAAGACGGGGGAGTATTATGGCTGAATTTTGTTTGGAATGCTGGAATAAAATAAATGGAACAAATGATAGTGAAAGAAAATATGTTTTATCAAAAGAATCGGATTTATGTGAAGGGTGTGGAGAAATTAAACCTGTTATAATTATGGAACGCAAGTTATATTATATGCGCATCTTGTCACCTTTTATTATTGTTTGCAAGGTCATATGGAGATTAATTATTTTACCATATTCTATAATTCGTTATAAAAAATCAAAAAATAAACATAATTAACAAAGCTCCCCGTGTAGCTTTTTAATCTTTAATACAAGGTTTTATATTTACAAAATTCGTTTTTTGTAGTATAATGCAAAAAAGGGGCGAGAAAGTTTGAATTCTGTAATTTATAACCCGCTTGAAGAGTACGAGAAAA
>JAZNVW010000018.1:0-22725 GCA_045593025.1 Ruminococcus sp.
AGTATGCAAACTTCTTGCCCTCGGGTGCTTCGTCTGCTGTTAGCTGCAGTGCAAAGTTTGCAAGGTAATTTCCTTCTCCGTCATCATCTCCGCTTCCTGTTCCTCCAACTATCTCTACAGGCACATAAACCTTTCTTTCTTCCCATACTGCTATTACGTTTGTATCAAGGTTTTCCTTTAGGTTTGCCTGTATATCTTCTTCGCTTGCACTCCAACCTGTAAAGTCAAAGCCCGCCTGTGACGGCGCATTGGGATTCACAATCTCATCTCCGTATGCATAATACTGCATATCAAGTATCTGGCCTTTGCCTGAGTTTGCTTTTGTATTGCTGAAGGTTACAAGGTTTACGCCCTCTAAATCAGCCTTGTACATTGCAGTTATGAAATCGTTACCTGATGTTACAAAGGAATAGGAACGTTCTTTTGAGAGAATCTGACCGTTTGCAGGGTTAACCCAACCCACAAACTCCATATTGGAAGAATCAGGAACGATCACCGTTACATCTGCACCTATAAGCATCTTTGTGTTTGTATAGGAGGGGCCCTGAGGACGTGCCGCACCACCGTTTACAGAGATTGTAAAGCCTGTGCCGCCTGTAACGTCTACTTTGAGTTTTCCGACTTTGCTCTGATACAAAGCTGTAACTGTAATATCCTCTGTTACACAGTCAAACTTCTTGTCCCATCCTACAAAAGCGTAGTCTTCAACTTCAGCGGCATCGGGAGCAACTGCGCCTTCGCCCTTTCTTACCACATCGGTTGCAATAACTTTTCCGTCGTATCCCACAAAGGTAACTATAAAGTCATTAACCTCAAGGGTGTATGTGAGGGTATTTGCAAAAATATCCAGAACAAAGGTTACATCCGTTTTTCTTTCCAGAGTTAACTTTGAGTTGATTTCGGGCCACTGCTTTGAATAATCCTCGTTAGCTGCCTTGAATTCATATGTGCCTGCTTCAAGAGTAATTGTTTTAGAAAAACTTCCGTCCTGGTTTTCTGTGAGTATATCCCAGGTTCCCCACTCGTTGAAATCGCCGCGGATATAGTAGGTATCCGGTGTGTGCAACACCTTGAGCATTCTTGTTTCTTTATTGTAAAGGAAAGTATATGTACCGCCTGTGGCGTTGAGCAGACAGTTTCCTGCCTCAGCAGTCATCTCCCAACCAACTTCAGATGTATGCTCTGTTGTGTTGTCAATCACTCCGTCGTTACCGTACCAGTTGCTTGCATCAAGAATCTTGAAATGATATGAACCTGAATCAAGTGTCAATGCAACAGAAACGTTGTTTTCATCAATTCTCTGCATATTGGGAGTTGCATTCCAGTTGTTGAAATCGCCCGAAAGAGCAACATTTGACATAGAGCCGGGTTCGTCTGCCTCATTGGAAGTAAGCATTGTACCTGTTACTTTAATTTCATTGAGAAGAACCATATCTCCTTCAGCAACACTTATTGCATACTTGACATAGCGGGCATACACAGGTTCTTCCAGTGTAAACTCTGCCCAGTAGGGGGAAGTCTTTGATGCATCGGGATTTACATATGTAATGTAATCAAAAACTTTACCGTCATCAGAAATGTAAATGTTGATAACTCCGGGCTGTACTGCGCCTGCATCGTTTGCGCCTGCAAACAGGTGCAGCATACTGCCTGTAATCTCAGCCTGACCGCCCAGGTCGATAGTTACAATACCTCTGTTGTTTGTGGTGTTGCCTGTTGTGTTGTCTCCTGTGTTCTTGAATGCAAACCAGGAGGAATTGTTCAGTCCGTACTGGAAAATCTGAGATGCAATTCCGTCTGTAAGAGATGCTGTAAAGGGAGACTGTGCATAAGAAGGTGCTGTAAATGTTTTTTCCAGAGCTATATTATTATCCGCACTCTGCACGTGAGATACACCGTAAATCTCAACCTCGTTGAGAAGCGTCCACTTGTCGGTGCATTCAAACTCGAGTTTTACATATCTGCCGACAGCGTCACACTCAGTTGCAGTTGCCCAGTAAGGAGCAGATGCGTTTTCCTGAAGTGTCATTGTGCCCGCTTTTGCGTATGTTGTGCCGTCAATGGAAACAGATGCGGTAATCTGTGAAGGAGCACCTGCTCCTTCGGTGTTTTCACCTGCGAAAACATGAGCCATTATATCAGAAATGCTGAATCTTGCACCAAGGTCAATAATTACAGTACCCTTGCCCTCTGCAGTGTTGCAATCTTCGCTTTCGGCATCATTCAAAAATCCGAACCACTTATCAGAAGCAAGTTCTGTCTCTGCCACGCCGTCAACAAGACTTGTGTTATAGCCTTCGCCTGCGGGTGTTACAATCTGAGTGGTATCAAGGGCTACATTCTCTGCACCTGTAAGGGCTGTTCCGTACACCTCAAGCTCGTTGAGGAATACCCAGTAGTGGCCCTCACTGCAGGAGCCAAAGTCAAATCTTACATATCTGCCCTGCTCTGATGCATTTTCAAGTACCGCCCAATAGCCTTCGGTCTTTGAAGAATCAAGAGTAAGGCTGCCTGCTTTTGAAAAGTCTATGCCATTGTTGGAAACATACACATCCGCAAAGGAAGGCGGTCCTATGCTGGAATCATCGTCTCTGCCGTAAAGGTGAGCACGGAAAGACTCCAGGTTATATCTTGCACCAAGGTCAACCGTAACCGAACCTGTGCCTTCTGTGGTGTTACCTTCTTTGTTAAAGCCGAACCAGTTGCCCGAAGGCCAGAGAGCATCGGGGTATACACCGTCTGTGAGCTTTGCCGTATGAGTTGTTCCGTGGGTTTTTGCTTCGTAAGTCTTGCCGAGAGCAAGATTTACAGGACCTGTTGCGGTATCCTCTTCTTCCTCACCGCTGCCCTCATAATCTACAAAATCAATGTTTGCGGAAATTGAAAGATAATCAGAACCATAGGTGGGAGTAATGCCGGAGAACACAACCTTCTGACCAATCTCAGCGGTATTAAGCTTATTCCAGTTTGCTGTAGAGCCTGCAACGGCTGTGCCGTCTTCTACTCCCTGTTCCCAGGCATAACCGGAGATTACAACCTTGCCGTCGGTGATTTCGATGTTGGAGGTTTCGTCCTCATTAGAGTTACCGTGGAACTTATCAGTAACAATCCACGCGCCTTTAACATCATCCCACTGAGCAACTACATTGAGTGTCTTGTGAACGTTTGCGTTGGAGTGTGTCAGCAAACCGCCGTTGAAATCAGGAGTAAAGAGTACAAAAGAGCCCTTTTCTGCCTTTACGTTCTTACCTGTCATTTTTGTTGAATCAGGAGTGCCGAATTTAATAAATGCCGCAGGCTCAACGTCAGTACCCGCATTGAGAGACGTGCAACCTGACACATACACCCTTGAACCAACCTGAAGGTTTGAGAGAATGTTATAGTTTGTGCCCGAGTATTCCACAGGATTGTCACTGGCAGAAACTCCATTCTCCCAGTTGTGAGCCGCAATAAGGAACTCATCCTCTGCAAGCTGGATAGAAGGAGTTGCAGAACCCGTGCCGATAGAAACCGACTTAACCAAATTGCAGTTAAGGTAGTTGTTCCACTTAACAACAACGTTTGCCGTGTATCTGATGTTTGCATTATCAACAGTTATAAGTCCGTTGTTCCAGGAAGGAGAATATATATAGCAATCGCCTGCTTTAATAACAGAGTTTCTGCCGTTGACATATATGCCCTGATTATTATACGCGATTGTGTTGCTTCCTGTCTGTGCAATAAGGCTCTTAAGTGTGGTATCTGCAGAAAGAAGCTGGGTTTCTGTTGCAGATGTGTTTGCAAGTACGCTTACTGCATTATTATAAGCTGTGCGGATTTCAAGAATCTTTGCCTCAGTATAATTGTAATGACGGATTTTTTTAGTATTGGCAACTGTTTTTTCAAGTGCTTCTCTTGCCGCTTCTTCGGGAGAAACGCTCTCGCCTGATGAAGAAAGCTGGATTATTCTGTCAGAGTTGTTATTAATCCAACCTGAAACGGTTGCACCTGTTGTAGTTGTAAAGGTACCGTACAGTCTGGTTCCGTTTGTGCCTATCTTTGTAATCTCAAAGACAGAGAATCTGGGAATCACATAGCTGTAGGAAGTTGCTGTTTCACTGCTGTAAATATATTTTGCCGCATTTGCCACATAAAGACCGGGAGTGGGTTTTGAACCGCTGTAGTCAATCTTGGCAACAGAAGAATTTGATTTGTAAGGCAGTACGCCGTAGCCGTTGATGTATGAAGTTGAAAGGGAATAATTCTTGAAGTACACACCTCCGCCGTTTGCTTCAAGTCCTGAAGCATCGCTGGTGTTACCCTCAACTGTATAAATTCTGCCGCCTGAGGTATAAAGACATATACCGATATGAGCAACGCCCTTTGAATTCTGGAAGAACACAAGGTCGCCGTATTTGGGAGTATATGAACCGCCCTCATATGCAGAATATTTGTAGTAACCTGCACCCTTAAGCTGACGCACCCACTGGCTGCAGCTGATTTCTTTCCATATGTATGTGTAATCGCCTATGTGGTTTCTGCCCAAGTCCTTGTGAGTACCCTGATTGGTACAATGAGACTGATACAGACACCAGGACACAAAGGATGCACACCAGGGATAGTCTGAACCGCCGTATCCTAATCCCAAGTCACCCATATTGTAGCTGAACTCAACATAGTTCTGTCCGCCTGAAACCTCACCCGAGAAAGCACCGTTTGAGGCACCTTCCTGATATCCCAGCTGAGACAGTGCAATGGCAAGCAGGTCTGTCCTGTTATCGCCCGTAATGGGAACTTTCAGATAGTTCTTGTAATATCTGCCGTTCTTGTAGGACGCAGAAGGTCCCGACTGAGCACCGTTTCTGTATGTAGCCGCAGATGCAGGAACTACCGCCATAAAAAGGCAGGAAAGTGCAATCAGCAGTGCAAGCACTACAGAAACCGCTCTTGTGAATCTTCTTTTCTTCAACACAATCAACTCCTGTCAAAATCCTTGGTAAAATCCGTCATTTACGCATTTTACATTTATAAGTTAATTATACCACACAAAATTGCCCCAAGTAAATATTAAGGCACAAAACAATTAAATCAAGTGCAAAAACAGCATTTTCACCAAGAGTATCCAAAAACCTTTGGTAACTCCGTTTACCCTTTTTTGTTTGATTTCTCAACATTTTCATCATTGTCCTTAAATTACTCTCCAATCCGCAAAAAAAACACCGCAAAACCATAATCGTTTCTGCGGTGTTTTGATTTACAGGATTAAGTTTTACAAAAGTGCTATGCCGTGCTGTTTGCATTTGAGCACAGTGTCTGCATCCCACAAAGAAGACTGAACCTCACCAATGTGAGCACAGCCCAGAAGAAGCATACAAAGTCTTGACTGACCGATACCTCCGCCGATTGAGAGAGGAAGCTCTCCGTTTAAGAGCATCTGATGGTAAGGCTGGTTTCTGCGCTCCTCGCAACCTGCCTTTTTAAGCTGTTCTTCCATACTGGCTTTATCCACACGGATACCCATTGAGGAAAGCTCAAAGGCTCTTGAGAGCACCTCATTCCACACAAGGATGTCGCCGTTTAAGCTCCAGTCGTCATAGTCGGGAGCACGGTTTGAGTGAGGCTTGCCCGAGAGGAGCTTGTCGCCAATCTGCATAACAAAAACTGTTTTGTGCTCCTTGGTGTACTCGTTTTCTCTTTCCTCGGGGGAAAGCTCGGGGTACATATCTTCAAGCTGTTGGGAAGTAATAAAGGCAATTTCTCTTTTGATTTCTGTAGAAAGAGCAGGGAACTTGCTTTTGAGCTTGTGGTTTACATCTGCTACTGCGTTCACAATGAGAGAAACCACGCTTTTAAGATATTCTTCTGTTCTATCCTCAGCGGTAATGATTTTTTCCCAGTCCCACTGGTCTACATATATTGAATGGATGTTATCCAGCTCTTCGTCGCGTCTTATGGCGTTCATATCGGTAATAATACCTTCGTGCTCAGAAAACCCGTACTTCATAAGAGCAACTCGCTTCCACTTTGCCAGAGAGTGAACAATCTCTGCTGTGATACCGATTGCAGGAACATCAAAATCAACGGGACGCTCTGTACCGCTCAAATTATCATTTATACCTGAAGCTGAGCTTACAAACAGAGGTGCAGATACTCTCTTAAGATTGAGTGCCTGAGAAAACTCCTGCTGGAATGCCTGCTTTGCACAGTCAATGGCAAGCTGAAGGTCGTGGCCCGAAAGCTTTGGCGTATAGTCTTTGGGAACATAAAGACTGTTCATTGGAATCACCCTTTTATAAAACGGATTTATCTGCCTTTCAAAAAGACATAGATAATATCATATATTAACACTTTTGCATCTTAAAAGCAAGTGCTAATCGCATCTTCATATGTAAATCCCCTGCAGATTGCTCTACAGGGGATTATGCATTAAATTAAGGAAATATACATTATCCGAAAGTGTTTTCTTCTTTTCTGCGTGTTCTCGCAACAATGCCTATACCCGCTGTGCTCACAAACATAAACGCAATCCATACAAGGGTATTGTTTGCACCTGTATTCGGTGTATCGGGGCCCTTCTGTGCAGAGGGAACCTCAGTTACGCTGGTGGCATCCGTTACAGGTTCTCCCGTTGTGGTTTCAGGCGGTGTCGGAACGCTCGGCTCAAGTCCTGTAGGCTCATGAGTAGGCTCAACCGTCACAACCTGAGTGGGAGGCTCTGTAGGTGCCTGAGTGGGAGGCTCTGTGGGTGCCTGAGTGGGAGGCTCTGTGGGAGGCTCCGTGGGGTCTGGGGGAACCGTAGCAGGTGGCTCTGTAGGTGCCTGTGTGGGAGGCTCCGTAGGTTCTGTGGAAACCGTGGTCGGAGGCTCTGTCGGGGGTTGTGTGGGCGGTTCTGTAGGAGGCTCGGTAGGCTTCTCGGTTTCCTTTGTCGTATTCACAAAAGCCAGTTCGCCGTTTGTAGTAATATCAATATTTATACCGTGAGCATGAACTACGAGCTCTTCCTCATCGCCGGTTCCTTTCTTGATATCAACCTCAAGGTAGTAGTTGCTTACATTGTGATGAGGCTCAACCGTTACATATATACTGTATACAGTATTGTCATAGAGTATATTCTCCTCGCCGCCGATAACCTCGTTGACAGTATAGGTATAATATCCTACTTTTTCAAAGCTCAATGCCTCCAGAGAAATTATACCTTCCTCTGCATTCTTTACTTCCTGCAGAACTTCGCCTGAGGCATCTCTTACCTCAAAGGCAAAGCGGTCTTTGCCCGGTGCAAGTCCGTCCAGCGTCTTTACAAAGCCGAGCTTCAGCGTTGCTTTTTGTCTGGTTTCGTTTCTGAATACAGGAACCGACACTTCTTCTCCGTCCAAAAAGTATCTTACTTCAGTTTCAAATGCTGAGTTGTCCTTTGGTGCTGTAACCGTTACATACGCCTTATACACAGAGTGGTCAAAGTAGATTTCGTCAAACAAATCATCTTCGTGGTCCTCTGTGATTGTATAGCGGTAAATACCTTCTTTGGTATATTCAATCTCGTCAAAGGTTGCTTTGCCGTTTACGGTGGACTTGGTCTGGATGACATTTCCGTCTTCATCTGTCAGATTAAAGTGGAAAACACCATCCTCAGGCACATTCCCGTCCAGAGTTTTCTCAAACTCAAGCTGAGCTTTTCCCGCTTCTCTCAGAGTGTTTGTAAACTCAAAGGGTGCAGGAGACGCATCATTTTCTATTGCCTCGCCATCAACTGTGGTTTCAACCGTATAGGAACGTCCGTCCTCAGAAAGAGCCACATCTATTTCGATTTTATATTCCTTGGGGTCATAAATAACAGAAGCATCCTCGCCGCAAACTTCGGACAAAGTGAAATTATAAGTACCTGTCTGGTCAAATCTGATTTCGTGGAAAGTTACCAGTCCGTTTTCGTCACAAGCCTCTATCTCATGGAATTTGTTGCCAAACTGAAACACACCTGTAAGAGAAAAATGGAACTCATCTGCAGAAATATCCCTGCCAATCATATTCTTCTGAGCTTTAATCTGTACCGCTACAGGCTCAATGGTGTCGTTGTTAACCACGCCGGGAGCTTCCTCGGTAACAAGAACCGAGTTAAGGTAGGTTTTGCCGTAGGCAACAGTTACAGAATGGTATGCACCTCTCTTGTAGCCTTCGGGCGCCTTGGTTTCAATAAGCACATATTCGTGGCCTGAGGGAATATTCTCAAACTCAACCGCACCTCTATGGTTGCTTTCTGCAGTCATATCAGCTATCACTGCATCACCGTGGCAGATGTGACAGCTGGCTCCGTAGTGCTGCAGGGTAAACTCTGCACCCTCCAGAGGATGCCCGGTCAAAGCGTCCTGCTTTGTAAACTTAAGGTTGCCTTTATAGCCCTCTGCCTGAGGAATCGGGTAATCTATGCTGTTATCACCGTAAAGAGGCTCTCCGGTTGCAAAGTCTGTGGTTTTGAAGAAGAAGGTGGTTTTTTCGTTAGTCTCCAAAGCTTCTGAAAAGCTGAACCCCTCTTCCTCGTTTTTAAGCCTTACTCTGTATGTCATAGACAGCACATAGTTGCCGATTTCATCAACATAGAAGTTCTGTGTGGTTGTCAGCCACCACTTAATGGTTTCATCCTCTTCGTTAAACACAGCAACATCTCTGCCGTGCTTTGTGTTTGTAAGGTGTGCTGTGGGCTTGCCTTCCAAATCATAAAAATACATAAACTCCACAACATCGCTCATAGGGTCAATGGTGTAAGCTTCTTCCATAGTTTCCGCAGGGATAAGCTCAATATCATTTAAGATGTTTGTAAAAGCTGTAGTAAGCTCTGCAGAGCTGTTACCTGATGCGTATCTGTGGATTTCCTCTGTGTTTGAAGCCTTTTCAATCATAGGACCGCCTGCAATAGCATCCCTAAGCCACCCTTTGTAGGTTTCGGTAGTGTTTCCGATAACATGGCTTGAAGATGTGCGGTCAACAGTTGTGAAGGCAGTGTTGTTTGCAAGGTTCAGATAATTGGGTACACTCTGCACACCAACATCCACACCGATAGAGAAAATGTTGATGCCTGCATCCTTAATATTTTTTGCAACATTATCTGCTCTGTCTGCCGCCTTATCAGAGTAATTTACTCCGTAGGTACAAACTTTCTTGGTTATAGAGTCGGCAAAGTAGCCGTCTGTTCCTACCTTGCCTGCATTGTACGCGCCTGTCATATAGGTATCGTAACCCACAATCTGAGTAGTGGAGTTTCGTCCGCTTTCAATATAGGTTGTGGGGAACCCGTCCGTAATAAAAATCACATATTTGAAAGCCGCATCAGACTCTTTGAGCAGGTTGTATGCAAGCTGAAGTCCGCCTTCAATGTTTGTAAACCTTACTCTGTTTTCTGTCGGCGCGGTTATGGCATTTACTGTTGCTTTCAGCTCTTGTGCTTTTTGCGCGGTATTCACGGTGGTCAGAGGAATAACCGTGTTTGCATAAGAGTTGAAGGTTACCAGACCAAAGCGTCTGTCAGTGCTGATTTTTTCGTCAACAGAATACAAATCAAGGAAAGTATCCACCGCCGACTTTGCGTGGGTAAGTCTTGCATCCTTGATATCATAGCCTGTGTTGTTGGGGCCTAAGCCCTCGTGGGTAGAGTTCATGGTGTTGGAAACGTCCATAACAACCACCACGTCCACAGACTGGTCAATAACTCTGGGCTTTGCCACAACTTTCAGAGTTATGTCAAAGTAATTCTCGTATTCTGTGGGAGCAATAGTCTTGCTCACCGCAACTCTGTCCTTGTAAAGGGTTCCGTCTGTGGGATACTGTGCAGGATTCCAGCCCCCGGTGTATTCAATTTGCTGTGTATTATCTGCTGTCTGCAAAGCACCCGCAGAAGCAAAGGGCAGAGAAGCCAGAAGAATAAGCACAGTAAGAAGCAAGGACAGTATTCTCTGTGTATTCATATCTCTTCTTTTCATAGCAGTCATCCTTTCCGTATTGTCATTATAAACATATGCTGTGAAAAATTTTGTATTTTGTGAAGGATTACTCTTTTTTTCTGAAATCGGGGTGTGAGCAGATGCCGATTAAATCCTCGGGCAGTTCCTTCACAAGAAACTCGCAGGTACCGCAGTCCTTATATACAGGGTGTGCATAGGGGCAACCCTCAGAGGTTACGCTCTTCCACCTTCTGCCCAAAGGAGTATACCTCGCAACGGTTTCCAGGTCTAAGTATTCCTCTATCCACAAACCGCTTTCTTCGTCAAAAAACAAGGTTGCAATCAAAGAATCTCCGTCCAGAGTATATTCTCTCTTTTTTGTTTTCAGCATTCTGACACCTCCTTTTATCCTTTAATCATATTATATAGCAATATTTTGCACTGCACAAACCCAGTATTGGATATTTTTTACACAGCAGTTTCTATTTGTTTTTTTACAAAAATCAGTATTTTCTGCTAAATATTTTCCAAAAATCTCTAAAAACAAGAAGTTTTCGTGTTCGTTATAACGAACGGCTCTGTTCGCCATAGCGAACAGAGCCGTAAAAATACATATTTTTCAGTGAAGCATAAACTGAGAAAGTGCCTTCTTGTCACTGATGCCGAGCTTCACATAAATTGCTTTGATATAGCCTCTCACCGTATTTTCAGACACCGAAAGATGAAAAGCAATCTCCTGAGCAGACCAGCCTCTGTTATAAAGCGTTGCTACTGTGAACTCCGTTGCACTCAGATTAACTGCAATATTTCTGCTTGACAGTTGGTTATAAAGCTTTATCCAGTTCACGCCAAAACTGCGCACACTCTTCATCAAAAACTCAAAAGCTTCCGGGTCGGTTTTCTTCAAAGATGTATCAGCTATACCCTGCAGAATTCCGTAATGCTCACCGATAATTTCCACAAAGCCGTCTGCCTTGGCATAATCCCATAGCTGATTAAATCTTTCTTTGGCTTCCTTTATTCTCATAAGTCCCATAAGAGATATAATTTCCACCAAACGGCAATATATCGTTGGAATGGGATATTCCTCAGCACTGAGCGCCAATGAAAGGTCAGCTATTCCCAGTGCTTTTTCGTAGTTTTTCTCCTGATAAGCCTTATATGCCAGAACATAGCATGCCCAAAGCTTCATTGCCCTTGGCAGATAACGCAGGTACTCTTCCAAAGGAGGCAAGGCTACCTCATAAGGCTGATGCAAAATCACCATTAACGCATGGGCAGACAATACCCCTATCGCCTTAATCCTTATATCCGCATCAGAAGAAAGAAGCTCTTTGTTCTGCACACTCATCTGTGAAATCGTAAAGCGTGCAAGATTGATTCTGCCCAAAGAAATATTGACAAAAACATAAGTAGTCTCAGCAGAATACTTCAGGAAGATATCCTCGGAGCTTAAGTAAGGCTCCAGAATCTGTGCCGACTTTTCTGCCTGCCCTGTATAATAATAATACTCACCCATTGCAATGTTGCGGTCATCCTCATCCGCAATGGAATTTATATATTCCATACATCTGCCTGCTTCAAAAACGCCATTCATAAGGGGCAATACACAACGCTCGCACATCTCTTTTGTGGCAGTGTCTTTTATTTCAGAACCCTGCATTGTAAATCTGGGGTCAGGCAGACCTTTGGGAATAAGCCAATCTCTGCCAACCTTCTTTGCACCTTTGAGCTTACCTGTTGATGCCCATTTCTGGACAGCACGCACGGTAACACCTAAACGCTCTGCAACCTGCATCGGGGTTTCAAACTCCATCTGCCTCACCTACCTTTCAACATAATTATAGCACTGCGGGATAAGAAAACAAGATGTTTTGCACAAAATTTATCTTCACTTAAAAAATTACTGTTGCTAACAGAAATTTTATGCTATAATGAATGTGTATCAATTATTAATCTTAGAATTGAGGTACAAATAATGAAGGTATTAATGATAAACGGCAGTCCCCGTGCAAAGGGCAACACAGCAGTTGCCCTGGCAGAAATGGAAAAGGTTTTCAAGGGGGAAGGCATTGATGTCGAGCTTATTCAGGTAGGCGCCAAGGAAATCCGCGGTTGTATTGCCTGCGGTGCATGCCACGAAACAGGCAAATGTGTTTACGACGATATTGTTAACGATACAATCAGAAAATTTGAAGAATGCGACGGCGTTGTTATCGGCAGTCCCGTATATTACGCTTCTGCAAACGCAACCCTTATGGCTTTTCTTCAGCGTCTTTTTTACAGCACAAACTTTGACAAAACCATGAAGGTTGGTGCCTCTGTAGTATCTGCTCGCCGCGGCGGTCTTTCTTCTACCTTCGACGAGCTCAACAAGTTCTTCACCATCAGCGGTATGCCTGTTGCATCAGGTCAGTACTGGAACTCTGTTCACGGTGCAAAGCCCGGTGAAGCAGAGCAGGACGAAGAGGGCCTGCAGTCTATGAGAACCCTTGCAAAGAATATGGCTTTCCTTATGAAAAGCATCGCTCTGGGCAAAGAAAAATACGGTGTTCCCGACAGAGAGCCTGTTGTGCGCACAAACTTTATTCACTGATTATTCAGTTCAGACAATACATAACACAATCAAAACGCACCTGCGAGTAAAATCACAGGTGCGTTTATTCATTTATATATCAGAGTTCTATAAGGTTTGCAATCGCCTTCTGAACAAGGGTAGCATCCTTGATATTAACCTCACCGTCAAGGTTTGCGTCTGCCGCCTGCTTTCCTGCAAGGGATATATCCTCAAGCTGAGCTGTATACTTCTGAATCATTGTTGCATCCTGAATGCTCAGCTGAATATCCAGGTTTGCATCTCCCGGCAGAAGCCTCTGTGAAAACATAACGGGAATACTCTTAAGCTGTGTATTTCTGCTGCTTTCAAGGAGGTGGTCCCACTGGGAAGGTGTTCCCTGAAACACAATAAGGCTCAGATTGGTGCAACCTCTGAACGCATCGGGACGGATATAGTTCATATTCGCAGGGAAGGTAACAACCACCAGTCTCTCCTCATAATCCAGATAATTGGGGAAATTTATCTGAGTAGCGGTTTCTGTCAGAACAAGCTGATTCAGATTCTCGCAATCTCTGAAAACACCGGCGAAATTAGTCACTCCGTTCCAGCTAACCGTTGCCTTTTTCAGGTTGGAGCAGTTGTCAAACACTCCTGGACATAGATTATTACCCTCAATAATAGCATCGGGAATGTTTGCCGTTCTTACTGCTGTACCCTTGAATGCGTAATCACCCAGAAACTCAACGGTTGAGGGAATGTCTGCTTCTTCCAGAGAAGTGCAGTTTTCAAAGGCATTGTAGCCGATGTGTGTAATTCCCTCGGGCAGATTGATCTTCTTGAGATTGTGGCAGTTTCTGAAAGCATATCTGCCGATATACTCCACTCCTTCGGGCAGCACAACCTCGGTAAGTCCCTGGTATTTTTCAAATATACCCCAGCCGATTCTCTTCACACCCTGTGGCACTGCAAGTTTCTCCAAAGGCTCACCATTCACATAAAACTCATCTGCATAAGCCAGAGGGTTGGCTGTATCAGCAATATCCATTGAGCACCAGTTCGCCAGATTCTTGATGTGAACTTCCTTAAGCGAAGTGCAACCATCAAAAGCCTGAGTACCGATAGACGTCAGACTTTCACCTACATCTATTCTTTCAAGACTTGTGCATCCGTTAAAACAACGGTTGCCTACAGAGGTCACGTTATCGGGAATTTCTATCTTTTCAAGGGCAGAGCAATTATCGAACGCACACTCACCGATAGTTTCAAGACTTTCGGGCAGGTGAACTTCTTTTAGGGAATGCATCCAATGGAAAGCGTAGTTTTCAATGCTTTTTGTTCCCTCGCTCAGATAAATCTCAGAAATATTCCCAATCCCGCCGAATCCGGTCACTTTCGGCATTGCTGAAAATACAGTTGTTATGCTGTCGCAGTTCTGAAAAGCTTTGTCTGCAATCTTTATCTCCACCGCAGGAAAAGAGACGCTCTCAAATCCCTGATGCTTTGCAAAGGTGTAGTCTTTGATTTCCTTTACATCTTCGGTAATAACCAAATCCTTTACAACCTCGCCCTTTACAACAAACTCCTTTGCAAACTCAAGAGGATTTGCACCCGAAAAACTAAAATCAATAAGGCACCAGGCTTTCAGATTATCAATACAGACCCTCTCTAGATTATTGCATTTGTCAAAGGCGTTCACAGCAACGCTTTTGACGGTTTCGGGTATTGTTATCTCTTTGAGATTGGTGCATCCGTAAAAAGCACCTGCACCGATGGTTTCTACTCCTTCGGGAATCGAAACCGCGGTTATCTTCTCGTTTTCACGGAAGGTGTCATAATCAATTTTTACCAAGGGACTTGAACCTAACTGTGACGGAATCACAACCTCGGGACTGCTTCCCTTGTAATCTATAAGAATCGCCTTGTTGTCTTCTATAAGGTATTTGAAATCACCCTCTGTATATACTGCCGCAGATACCTCCACCAAAGGCAGAACACAAACCAATACCGTCATAGTAAGCATCATTGCCAAGACTTTTGTTAGTTTCTTTTTCATAATACAACCTCCTTAGAAAACCAATCTACTGTATTAGTCAAATGTATTATAGCATTGTTGTCTAACCTTGTCAACAAGAAACCAACAAAAAAACAGCAGTTTCTTTGAACTGCTGTTTTTTCTTGCTTTTAAGTTAGTAAATCTGTTTAATCAATAAATATTGTCAAGGAATGCAGAGCCGATGATACCTGCATCGTTACCAAGTGTAGCCTTGCAGATTACTGTCTGCTTGGGGTTGTGCTTGGTGTAGCGCTCAGCTTCAATAATACCGCGAAGAGGAGCAAGCAGGGTCTCACCCTCGTTGGAAACACCGCCGCCGATGCAAAGTACATCAGGCTGGAAGATGTTGATTGCGTTGATAAGTCCACAGGCAAGGTATGAGAGATACTCATCAACTACTGCTTTACCTGAGGCATCTCCTGCGCGCATTGCATCAAAAGCGGTTCTGCCGTTTGCGTTGTTGATATCACCGTCACAGAGAGAAAGCATATAGGAGAAGTCGGGCTTTTCCTTAAGGATTGCTTCCTTTGTAAGGTTAATCAGGCCTGTTGCAGAAGCATAAGCCTCCCAGCAGCCCTTTCTGCCGCAGGCACACTCTTTGCCGTCCTTAACAATAACCATATGGCCCATCTCTGCACCAGCGTAGTTGGAGCCTGAGTAGATTTTGCCGTCAATGATGATACCTGCACCAACACCTGTGCCGATTGTAATAGCAATAGCGTTTCTTGTTCCCTTTGCACTTCCTGCAAGGAACTCACCGTATGCAGCAGCATTTGCGTCATTCTCAATGATAACCTTTGTGCCAAGACGCTCCTGCATCATCTCAACGATGTTCCAGTTATGGAAGAACAGGTTTGCAGAATACTCAATGATACCTGTAACAGGGTTAACTGCGCCGGGAACACCGATACCGATGGAAACAATGTCATCCATCTTAAGCTTTGCCTTCTTGACAGCTTCTTTTGCAACCTCAGCCATAGAATCGCAAACCTCGGATTCAGGTCTGGGTACATTGGTTTTACATTCTGCCTTGGCTACGATGTTGTAGTTTTCGTCTACAACGCCTGCAACGATGTTTGTACCGCCCAGGTCAATTCCAAGTCTATACATAATAATCTTCCTTTCACGTTTTCATTTGTGCCAAAGGGTTCTTCCCAAGCACTTATACAAGGTCATTATAACACAAACATATACCATATTAAAGAGGCTTTTTAATATTTTTCCTGTGTTATTCAGAAGTTTTCTAAGAAGCTGATGAATAATTTTTCAAAAATAGCAAAAGAGAAAACGAGAGCATTTGGGAGCATTTGTGAGATTTTAAGAGATTGTAGTGTACTAAATTAATTTATTTGTAAAAAGGTGTTGACTTTAGATTTTGCCTGTGTTATCATACTTGAGCAGTAAAAAAAGATTAAAGTTTTAGGAGGCAACGCGTATGTCAACTTTCATGGCAAAAAAAGGCGAGGTTGAGCGCAAGTGGTATGTAATTGATGCTGCCGGCAAGCCCCTTGGTAAGGTTGCAGTTGAGGCTGCAAAGCTTCTCAGAGGTAAGCACAAGGTAACATTCACTCCCCACGTAGATTGCGGCGACCATGTTGTTATTATCAACTGCAAAGACGCTGTTCTTACAGGTAACAAGCTCACACAGAAGAAGTGGCAGAGACACACAGGCTACGTTGGTCACCTCAAAGAGACTGACTACAAAACACTGATGGCTACCAGACCCGAGAAGGCAATGGAGCTGGCAGTTAAGGGTATGATTCCCTCAAACAGCCTTGGCAGAGCACAGATGCTCCGTCTGCGTCTTTTCGCAGGTGCAGAGCACAAGCATCAGGCACAGCAGCCTGAGGCTTGGGAAATGTAAGAAGGAGGCAACTAATAATGTACGATAAGGCACCTTATTTCTATGGTACAGGTAGAAGAAAGAGCTCCGTAGCAAGAGTTCGTCTTTACCAGGGTACAGGTAAAATCACAATCAACGACCGCGATATCGACGATTACTTCGGTCTTGAGACACTCAAGCTCATCGTTCGTCAGCCTCTCGAGCTTACAGAGACAGGCGCAAAGTTCGATGTAGTTTGCAGAGTAGCAGGCGGCGGTGTTACAGGTCAGGCTGGCGCAATCCGTCACGGCATCTCCAGAGCTCTCCTTCAGTACGACAGCGAGGCTCTCAGAGCTACACTTAAGAAGGCTGGCTTCCTCACTCGTGATCCCAGAATGAAAGAGCGTAAGAAGTACGGTCTCAAGGGCGCACGTAGAGCTCCCCAGTTCTCAAAGAGATAATTTTATTATCTTACAAATTTTCACAAACAAACCCCGAAGCCATTACGGTTTCGGGGTTTTTATTTTCCCTGTTCCTTTATTCTCTGCAATGTGATATAATTACTTAAACTTCAATCACAATTGGAAGGTGTTTTTATTTGAGTGCAAAACTTTTCTTCGGTGCAATCGCCAAATTTCTTTTAGGTGTAGTGCTTGTAGGGGTGCTTGTATTTCTCCCTGCAGGCAGTTTTGACTATTTCGGCGGTTGGCTTCTTATGGGCATACTGTTTGTGCCAATGTTCATAGCAGGCATTGTGATGATTCTCAAAAACCCCGAGCTTCTCAGTAAACGTCTTAATGCAAAGGAAAAAGAAAAAGAGCAGAGCTTAGTGGTAAAATTAAGCGGACTTATGTTTATCCTGGGCTTTGTTGCGGCTTCGCTTGACTTCAGATTTGGTTGGTTTCCTTTACCAATAGGGGTTTCCATAGGCGGTGCCGTAGTGTTTTTACTCGCTTACATAATGTACGCCGAAGTGCTCAGAGAAAACACCTACCTCTCCCGCACTATTGAGGTACAGGAAAACCAAAAGGTTATCAGCACAGGGCTCTACGGCGTTGTAAGGCATCCTATGTACTCTGCCACCCTCCTGCTTTTTCTCTCCATGCCCCTTGTTTTAGGTTCTCTGATTTCCTTTGCAGTCTTCCTTTCCTATCCTTTCATAATCGCAAAGAGAATAAAAAACGAAGAAGAAGTTCTCACACAAAACCTTGAAGGCTACAAAGAGTACAAAGAAAAAGTAAAATACCGTCTTATCCCTTTTATTTGGTAACAAAAGCACAAAAACGACCGACTTTTCTGTCGGTCGTTCTTTTATTGCTTATATATCAGTCTTTGCTTATTACTTTTTTCTGCCAGCTTCTCTTACCGCATTCGGGGCACTTCATATGTCTTGTTCTGCCCATATGAGCTGACCACAGGACACTGTTAAATGTAGGCACATATCTGTGGTGACACTCGGCGCATTCGTAGTAGCCTGCCACCTGTTCGATTATCAGAGCATAAATCACACCCACAATAAATACGACAAAACCGAATACAATCAGTAATATTCTGAGCCAATCAGGCATTTGAACAAAAGCTGCAACGAACACTAAAGAGAACAAGACTATGCTTGCCAGCACACCTATAACGATTTCCAAGGTCAGAAGTCTTTTATCTCCTTGTTCTTTTTGCTTGATTAAATCCAAAAGATTTCTTTCTAAACTTTCGTTGTAGTTCTCCATTTTAGTAACCTCCCCTGTTAATAAATCATTGACTGTAATTCCCAGCAGAGCGCAAAGCTCAAGCATTATGGACGAGTCGGGCATAGCCTTGCCGTTTTCCCATTTGGAAACTGCTCTGTCCGTAATATTCAAAGCTTCTGCCAGCTGCATCTGGGTAAGTCCTTTTTCTTTTCTGCATTTTGCAATAAATCTTCCGATTTTGATTTGGTCCACAAGGCTTCCTCCTTTCGCCTACAGTCTATCCTGTACTGCCCTCAAAGTCTACACACCCGTGGTTGAGTGGGGAGTTTTTTATCTCCACCACAGGTTGAGTGGGCTTGTTTTCTATGTTTTGGTTGCTATAATCAAGGATTGATAGTATAAATATCACTTGAAAGAAGCTTCACTTCATCGCCGTAAGAAATAACCTGCAGTTCAATTTTTACCTCTTTAACCTCGGTCAATCTTCTCTGCGAGAGTTTCTCTGCAGTCCAGGTCATCGGAGCAGTAAGGCTCTCTCCTGCCTTTACATCGCACGAAAAATCGGGGTGCATATCCTTGTTATTAAGTGCAGAAGCTGTCACCTTGAATTCCAGCGTTGTGTCTGTTTTGTTTTCAAGATATGCGTTCATTGTAAAGCCTGCATCGGCATCTGTAGTGCAGTCTGTAATCACAACTGCAAACTCCTCGGTTTCAACAAGAGGTTTTGCGTAAGCTGTGCTGTCGCCTGTCTGAGAAGTATCCTCTGTCACCGCCTGAGTATCTGTATTTTCTGCCACAGCACCCGTATCTGCAGGGTTTGCTGTCACATCCTCAGCAATACTTTCTGTGGGCGCCTCAGTGACAGTTGCATCAGAAGGATTGTTTCCTGCAACATCACATCCCCCAAGTACACATAAAGATAATATAAAAAGCAAAATCAAAGCAATATTTTTTTTCATAACAAACCTCGCCCTATTTATAAATGATGTCTGCATTATATCACAGGGTGAAACTCTGTGCAATATCCCTTTACATTTAATTCCATTATGATATAATTCTAAAAAGGAAGTGGTTATATGAAAAGAATTCTTCTTATTGTACTTGCATTTTGCATCACAGCTCTTACCCTTGCAGGATGTAACAACACGACCTCTCAGAATACTCTTGTTAACTTCTTCGAATATGAAGGAGTACAGTCAATTTCAGATATTCAAAAAATTAAGCTGCCAAATAAATACAGCAAACTCTGCACAAGCTATAAATTTACATACAGCTCAGACGGTTGTTCTGTCAAGGCATATATCTCCATTCCCCTTGACTGCAGTAGCGAAAACCCCAAAAACTGTTTGCTATATAACCGTGGCGGAAACAGCAGAACAGGTCTGCTCTCAGATACCGACACAGCAAAAATCTGTGCCGAGATTGACAGAGTTGTTATTGCCTCTCAGTACAGAGGCACAGATGGCGGTACAGGCAAAGATGAGTTTGGCGGAAAAGACCTGAACGACTTAACTGTACTAATTGATTTGTGCGAAACTACCTTTAATTTTACTGATATGGAAGATTTCTGTGTTGCAGGTGTGTCCCGAGGCGGTATGATGACCTATATGCTGGCTCGCTCAGACGCAAGAGCAAGCCGCATTGTTGCGGTTTCTGCTGTAAGCGACCTGAAAAAAGCCTACGAGGACAGAGAAGATATGAGAGAGTTGCTGAAAAACTCCATCGGCGGTTCTCCCGAACTGCTGCCCTCAGAATACGAAAATCGCTCCGCAATCTGCTGGGCAGAGGAAATTACCACTCCCGTGCTTATGATTCACAGCAAGTACGACGAACAGGTATCCTATTCGCAGGCAGAAAATCTGAAAGCCGAGTTTGATAAAAACGGTTTAGAATGTACCTTAATTACCCACGACGATAAAACTCACGGCTTACATAAAGAAGATATTGCCACAATCAAGGATTGGCTCTCTGAATAAAAGGAGAATATTATGGAAGACAACAAACTCATAAACAAACAAATCCGCAGGATTTCAAACACCACAGCCTTACCTCTGCTTATATACATAGTCCTATACATTCTTTCTAATTATTATATGAGAGATTTAATCATAAAACCCTTGGAGAGAATGGGTGTTGTTACCTCACAACGAGGAGAAGATTTCTTAGTATATATATTAATCTATCTTCTGATTCTGCCTTTAGGCGGACTGATATTATGGCTTTTACAGCGAAAAAACACAAACATCAACCTTGGACGATGCTTCAGAAAACCCGAAAAAAACTTCGGCTGGTGCCTTAAATGGATTCTTATTTCCATCGGGGCTTCCACTATGCTGGCATCAGTTCCAACTTTTATGAGTATGGCAATCCAAGGCCTTCTCAACACATCTGCATCTCCCACAGACGGTATGTTCATGGTGCAGAGCATGAGCGTGCTTACCGTCCCAAAATGGGTATATGCTACAGTGCCTACTCTGATTTTTGCCCCTGTTATTGAAGAGCTTTTCTTCCGCGGGCTCATATTTAAGAACAACCGCAAGCTGGGAGAATTGTTTGCCATAATCGTTTCCGGCATATTCTTCGGGCTCTGGCACCAGAACCTGCCCCAGATTTTCGCAACAGCCTCTTTTGGTATGTTCTCCGCATTCTTGTATCTGCGTACAAAGTCGATTTATCCCTCTATGATTGCTCATTGCATAAACAACGCTATTGCAGTATTCAGAGATTACCTTGCAAGCAATATTGATTTGGAAAGCTTCTCCGCCCATTCCTTTTCTGCTCTTTTGGAAATCCTGCTTCCCGTTGCAGTTTTTATGCTGTATTGTTTTATGGCAGGCTCTGTAATTATCATAGGTGTTGTGTTCTTTATCATTGAGGTTGTCAAAAAAAGAGAATTTCACTTTGAAAAAGGCGAAATCGACATCCCAATAAAAAAGAAAATCCTTGTGTATTTTACTTCTCCTGTAACCTTAGTTCTTACAGCATATTTGCTGACAATTATAATTCTCAACACCGCACTGGGTTATTATTGGTTTTTATAAAACCACACAAATTACGCAAAAACTCCCCGATTAAAAAATTAATCGGGGAGTTATCTTTTTATTTTTATCCTTCCTTAACGCGGTGAAGCACCTGTGAATCACCATTATATATAAGTGTCAATCGGTCACCATCAATAAAATATTCGCATACCCTCTCTCTGCCCTCATACCTCATTGTAAGCTGAGAATCTGTGGCAGTATACTCTATATCCGTGCTGTATTCATTATTGTTTACATAAGAGATATAAGTACATTTACCGTTGTCCTTAAAGGTCAAAAAACCGTAATTGTCCCCCTCAGGCACATTCTCCCCCACAATGGTGACATCTGTTTTCCAAGTGCCGGTTAATGCACTCTTCGCTGTGCAAGCAGTAAACGACAAGCACATCAGCACAGCAAGGATAAACGCAATTAGTCTTTTCATTTTTTACCACCTTACTTATCAAAAACTATCTCCATCTCAGGGCATCTCCAAACTTCCCCGTTGATAGTATATTCATTCATACCAAACTCTTTGAAACCTACCGCCTTGTAGCAAGTGAAGGCACCTGTGTTGTTTTCAAAAACACCCAGTGTTACACGTTTCGCTTTAAGGTTATTATGGGCAAACTCAAGCGCTTCTCTCAGCATCTTACTTCCAAGACCTTTGCCTCGCTCTTTGGCGTCAACAATAATATAGCCAAATCTTACTAAGCCCTGCTCCTTATCAAGAACCCTGATAATAAGATGGCCGACAGTTCTCTCGCCCTGAGTAAACATCAGCGGATACACAAAGCCGTTGTGATTACTTTTAATCTCATCATAGCGGGCGATAATATCTTCCGGCTTTACAGGGTAATCTTTATATGTATCAGCCGACCATTGTCTGAAGGAGTGCTCGTCCTTTATCCAGCTGATAATAGTAGAGGCATCCTTATCTTCAAATTCTCTGAAAGTGTACATAATTCCATCTCATTTCTTATTCTTTAATTTTAATATAGCAGAACAAAGACCAATATTCAACAAGGTAATGTGACATTTACAATAAATTTACACGAAAAAAGCCCCGGAGCATAAACTCCGGAGCTTAAAAAGGGCATGCACCCTGAAAACTGAATAAAGAGATAAGAAGATAAGAGAGATAATTTTAATAAAGACCAAAGACTGACAAATCCTGAGATTGTCGTTTGTGGTCAAGCCCTCGACCTATTAGTATTGCCAAGCTGAACATATCACTATGCTTACACACGCAACCTATCAACCTCGTAGTCTACAAGGGGTCTTACTCGTTAAACGATGGGATATCTAATCTTGGAGACGGTTTCACGCTTAGATGCTTTCAGCGTTTATCCGATTGCACTTAGCTGCCCAGCTGTGCCACTGGCGTGACAACTGGTGCACCAGAGGTGCATCCATCCCGGTCCTCTCGTACTAAGGACAGCGCTCCTCAAATATCCTGCGCCCACGACAGATAGGGACCGAACTGTCTCGCGACGTTCTGAACCCAGCTCGCGTACCACTTTAATCGGCGAACAGCCGAACCCTTGGGACCGAATTCAGCCCCAGGATGTGATGAGCCGACATCGAGGTGCCAAACCTCCCCGTCGATGTGGACTCTTGGGGGAGATCAGCCTGTTATCCCCAGGGTAGCTTTTATCCGTTGAGCGACGGCATTTCCAT
>JAZNVW010000019.1:0-70866 GCA_045593025.1 Ruminococcus sp.
AGTTCGTTTTGGAAATGTTCTGGGCTCCAACGGAAGTGTAATACCGCTTTTCAAACGACAGATAGAAAACGGTGGTCCCGTTACGGTAACACACAAGGATATAACAAGATTTTTTATGACAATACCCGAGGCGGCACAGCTTGTGCTTCAGGCGGCTTCCTATGCCAAGGGAGGGGAAATCTTTGTTCTTGATATGGGCAAACCGGTCAGAATATACGACCTTGCAAAGAATATTATAAAGCTCTCCGGATACACTCCCGGAGTGGATATCAAGATAGCGGTTACGGGACTTCGTCCGGGCGAAAAACTCTTTGAGGAGCTTCTTATGAACGAAGAAGGACTGAAATCCACAGAAAACAAGAAAATCTTTATCGGTAATCAGATTGCCATTGACGAAGAGGATTTACTTGAAAAGCTGTCAAAACTCAGAAAATTTGCAGACGCAAATGACAGCGAAGGTGTTGTGGAAATGCTCAGCGACATTGTCCCCACTTTCAACCACAAGCTGAACAAATAATCGGTTTGACATTAAGCAAATTTACTGCTTTCTGTTTTTGCACGGGAAGCTTTGACCTATACTTATTTAAGGAGCATTTTTATGTGCGGAATTGTTGGATACGTTGGCCCCAAGGACTGTAGCGAGGTGCTGGTTGATGCACTGAGGAAGCTTGAATACCGCGGATATGACTCTGCAGGTATTGCGGTTTTTGAGGACGGCAAAATTAAGGTTGCAAAAGAAAAGGGCAGACTTGACGATTTGCAGGCAAAGATGAATGCAGAGGGCGTGCCTGCAGGTAACGTAGGTATCGGCCATACCCGTTGGGCTACCCACGGAATCCCGTCTGCGGTGAATTCCCATCCCCACAGAGGCGGAGATAAGGTAACTCTGGTACATAACGGCATCATCGAAAACTACAAGGAACTTAAGGAATATCTCATGTCTCAGGGCAGAGTGTTTGTAAGCGAAACAGATACAGAGGTTGTGGCTCAGCTTCTGGATTTCAACTATGAGGGCGACCCCTTGAAGGCTATTGCAAAGACACTCTCCCAGGTTGAAGGCTCCTTTGCTCTTGGCATTCTTTTTGCAGACCGCGAGGGCGAGCTTTTTGCAGTAAGACGCGGAAGCCCCCTTATTGTAGGTGTTGCTCAGGGTGAAAGCTTCATTGCATCCGACGTTCCTGCCATTATCAAATATACAAATCAGTATTACCTTTTAGAGCACGATGAAATTGCACATCTGGATGCACAGGGCGTAAGTTTCTGCGATTTGGACGGCAACGCAATAGATAAAGAGCTCAATGTAGCTGACTGGGATCAGGAAGCTGCGGAAAAGGGCGGATACGAGCACTTTATGCTCAAAGAAATCCACGAACAGCCCACAGCTGTAAAAACCACAATTACTCCCCGAATTTCACAGGGACTTCCCTGTCTTGAGGAGTGCTCCATCACAGTTGAAAGCCTTAAGGATATTAATCAGATTTATATAGTTGCTTGCGGTACTGCTATGCACGCAGGTATGGTAGGCAAGTATGTTATAGAGAAATTGGCTAAGGTGCCTGTTATTGTTGACATTGCATCTGAATTCCGTTACCGTGACCCTCTTATTAAGGAAGGCGACCTGGTAATTATTATTTCTCAGTCAGGTGAAACAGCAGACAGCCTGGAGGCTATGCGCCTTGCAAAGCGTATGGGTGCAAAAACTCTTGCTATTGTAAACGCAAAGGGAAGCTCCATTGCACGTGAGGCAGATATGCTTATTTATACTCACGCGGGCCCCGAAATTGCAGTTGCTTCCACAAAGGCATATATGGTGCAGATTGCTGTTATGTATCTGCTTGGCTTCAAAATGGCACTTTCCAAGGAGCAGATTTCAGAGGAAGAGTGCCGCAGACTTACAGGAATACTCTCCTCTGTTCCCGAGTATCTTGATAATACAATCACAGCAGTCGATGCAGTGTGTGAGGAGATTGCAACACATCTTCTTGAGGCTGAGAATCTGCTTTATATCGGCAGAGGACTTGATTATGCACTGTCTATGGAAGGTTCGCTGAAGCTTAAGGAAATCTCCTATATTCATTCTGAGGCTTATGCCGCAGGTGAGCTGAAGCACGGCACCATTTCTCTTATTACAGACGGTATGCCTGTTATTGCTGTTGCAACCCAGAACACCCTCTTTGACAAAACAGTCAGCAACATCAAAGAGGTTAAGGCAAGAGGAGCCATGGTTATCCTTGTTTGTGACGAGGAAGTTGTTGTAGGTGAAGATGTAGCCGATTACATTATCCGTGTGCCCAGAATTGAGGAAAGCCTTATGCCTATGCTTGCTGCAGTTCCTCTCCAGCTTCTGGCTTACTACACCTCATACAAACGAGGTAACGATGTTGATAAGCCCAGAAACCTTGCAAAATCCGTTACAGTAGAGTAATACCGATAAATTTTCCGCCTGTGGAGTACGCAGGCGGAGTTTTGTTTTTTGAGGATATTAACAAAGGTGACACATATTATTAACGGGAAGGATTAATATTACAATATTGTTTGTTGACTTGTGGCTTTGCAGGTAATAATATATCAGTAGGGGAGAGTTGTCCCCTTTTTACGAAATACTAAAAGAGAAAGGTGGTTTGTGTTCTGATGCAGTATTTTGCGGATATAGCGGTAGTTGGACTTCGGATTCTGCTTGCAGTTTATGCTGTGTTTATTGTGTATCAGTGCTTTGGCTCCATGCGCCGTCAGAAGCGTCAGGAGGCACCCCTTGTAATGCTGTATAATAAGGCTTTAAGGGAGAAAATTCCCGTGCTTTGCTGGGAAAATTCCATAGGCAGAAGCAAAAGCAGTGATATTGTGATTCCTGACCCTACGGTGTCCAGAAACCACTGCGTGCTTTTAAGACGTAAGGACGGTTGGTTTGTATCTGATGTAGGCTCAAAGTCAGGCACAAAGGTTAACGGCAGACCTGTAGTTTCAAGACACAGGCTTTCTCTTGACGATGAAATTCAGATAGGTTCCACAACCCTGGCACTCAGAAGAGCAGACGAGTTCAGAGGAGAGGTCCGCCACCATTGGTTTTTTTCAAAAGGTTCATCAAAGCCCAGCGTGTCTGCTCCTTTGCTTCTGATACTTGTTAATCTGTTCCACCTGTTTATGGCGGTGGAGGTGTGCATTGCATACCATCAGTTTTGTTTGCAGGCGTTTGAGGTATGGCTTGCAATGGTGCTGTTTTCCTGGTTGCTTTATACCTTCTCCAGAGGAGTTTTTTTAAGAAAAAACTTTGAGCTGGAAACTTTGGCTTTACTTCTCACAGGCACAGGCGCTCTGCTTTTGGTGGAGCAAAACATTATGGACTCCTGGATTCAGATAATTGCCGCTTTTGTGGGTGCTGCGGGATATATGCTGATGCTTCTGTTTATAGCAAATCCTGACCGCATTGTGAAATGGCGATTGGCTGTTATGATAATTGCCTTGTCCTTTCTGGCAATAAACCTTGCCTTTGGTGTTGTGGAGTTTGGTGCTGCCAACAGAATCTACATCGGCGGTGTTTCTCTCCAGCCTTCAGAAATCGTAAAGATTGCCTATATATTCGTAGGTGCATCGGCTCTTGACCACCTGCAGACAAAACGCAATTTACTGGAGTTTATTATTTTTTCTGCACTTTGCGTAGGTGCTCTGGCACTTATGGGTGACTTTGGCACAGCACTTATTTTCTTTGTTACCTTCCTTGTGATTTCCATAATCCGCTCAGGCGACTACAAAACAGTAATCCTTGCAGTTGCGGGTGCTGCATTTGCGGTAGTTTTGATTCTGCAGTTCAAACCCTACATTGCAGACAGATTTGCAATATGGGGACACGCTTTGGAGGACCCCTACGATGCAGGTTATCAGCAGTCGGGTGTGCTTACTTATATTTCTTCGGGAGGACTTTTCGGCACAGGCGTGGGCAACGGAATTCTCCGTTACTACGGAGCATCCGAAACAGACCTTGTCTTTGGTATTGTTTCTGAGGAAATGGGACTTATCATAGCTTTGAGTATTGCACTTGTGATTTTTGGACTTGTCATATATTCCCGTGCTATTTCTACCCGAAGCCGCAGTACATTCTATTCAATTTCTGCCTGCTGTGCCGCTTCAATGATGCTCACGCAGACGGCACTCAATATTTTCGGCAGTACGGACATACTTCCTCTTACAGGTGTAACCCTGCCCTTTGTCAGTGCAGGCGGTTCAAGTATGATTTCCTGTTGGGGACTGCTTGCTTTTATAAAAGCGGCAGATGAGCGGACTTATTCAAAGGCTAAACTTATCGGAAAAGAGTAACTGATATTATGAAAAGAATTATGTCGCGAAGCGTAATATCCCTGATACTTGCTCTGAGCTTCTTAGCAGGACTGGGGTTTTTATGCTACCGCTATATCACAGACCACGACCTGTGGGCAAGTCAGACCTATAACCAGTATCTTTCATCGGGAAAGGGCCTTTCGGAAGCAGGCACAATATATGACCGAAACAAAACTCCTCTTGCATATTCCGAGGGCGGTCAGAGGCTTTACCACGATGATTATAACGTGCGTCTTGGCACGTTGCATTCGGTGGGAGACAGCTCCTATAATATTGCAACTGCTCTGCAGACACGTTACCGAGCACAGCTTGTTGGGCACAGCCCGATATTCGGCTACGGTTTGCCTGAAAGTTTGCGTTCCAAGGGTAATATGAAGCTTACTCTGGATGCAGAGGTGTGCGGTAAAGTGTATGAGGCATTCGGCGGTTACAAAGGTGCTTGCTTTGTATATAATTACAAAACAGGCGAAGTGCTTTGCATGGTAAGCAACCCTTCCTATGACCCGCAGAATGAGCCTGATACCATTCCTGAGGGTGCATACCTTAACAACGCAACCTCCAGTACCTATTCACCCGGTTCAATCTACAAAATCGTTACCGCCATTGCACTTCTGGAGAACAACCCCGACGCAGAAAATCTCACCTTCACCTGTGAGGGCAAAAAAGAATTTGACGGTGACGATGTTACCTGCCTTGAAGAACACGGCACCTTGAATTTAAGGGATGCTTTTTCTTATTCCTGCAATATTGCTTTTGCAGAGGGTGCAACTCTGGCAGGGGCGGATAAAATGCAGAAAACGTCAGATAAACTGGGAGTTACAAAAAGCTTTAACATAAGCGGAATAAAAACCGCACAGGGGCATTTCGATGTAAAAAATGCAAACGGCAATGAGCTTGCCTGGTCGGGTGTGGGACAGTACACAGATATGGTAAATCCCGTCCAGATGGCAATACTCTGCGGTGCCATTGCAAACGGGGGAGAAGCAAAACTCCCTGCTTACATTGACAAAGTATACTCAGGTTCCACAGGCAGACTTATGAGTGCAGACACAGCACAGCGTATGCAGGAGATTATGAGGTATACTGTAAGCGACCATTACGGTGACAATATGTTCGGCGGACTTTCTGTAGGAGCAAAAACAGGTACCGCTGAGGTGGGCGAGGGCAAAGAGCCCAATGCCTGGATGGTAGGCTACAGCACAGACGAGGATTATCCCCTTGCGTTTGCAGTTGTGGTGGAAGAAGGCGGTTACGGCTTCTACACCGCAGGTCCTATTGCAAGAACAGCTATGATTGAGAGTGCAAAGTCCTTAGGCTTTGAGGAATAACTACGATAAAATAATCAAACGCACGGTTTATAGCCGTGCGTTTTTCTTTGTGTTTAATAGCGGAAGTCAAAAAGCTCCTTTGGGGTTATCTCCAGAACTTCGCAAAGCTTAAAAACTACATCAAAGGATACTCCCACGTTTCCAAGCTCAATGGCACTTATGTGACTGCGGTCAATCTCTACAAGTTCCGCAAGCTGAAGCTGAGTGAGCCTTTTGCGCTTTCTGTAATATACTACGTTAAGACCGAATTTTTCGTACAGTCCTTTGTACTGTGGCTTCATATTTTTCACCTCACTATAATTCTACAGTGAACATTACAGGACAAAAACCTTGTCATAGTAGCACAATGTGGTTGACACAAGTCATTTTGCGATATATAATAAAGGAAAATACAAAAAGGGGTTTTCTTATGAAAGCAATTGTCTGTGAAATGTGCTCAAGCCACGATATCGTGAAAAAAGACGGTATGTATATATGTGAAAGCTGTGGCACAAAATACACCACAGAAGAAGCTAAGAAGATGATGGTGGATATTACAGGTAGCACAGTTAAAATTGATACCTCAGATAAACTCAAAAATATGTATGAGGTTGCACGCAGAGCTAAGGATGATAACAACGCTGAAACAGCCGCCAAATACTATGATATGATTCTTATGGAAGACCCCTCAAGCTGGGAGGCTACCTTCTACAGTTCATACTTCACTGCAATGCAGACAAAGATTATGAACATCGCTTCTGCCGCATATAAGGTGAAGAACTCTGCAGTTACAGCAATTCAGATGATTAAGGATAATGTAACTGATGAAGCGGAGCAGGATGAGGCAGTGTCACATCTTGTGGCAAGTCTTGTTATAATCGGTACAATGTTTCATAGCTCAGCACTGAATACCTACAAGGGTACTACCTTTAACAATGCTAATTATGAACAGAAGCACCAACAGGAATATATTGACAGAGCAGTGGCAGTTAAGGATATGCTTTATGCCACAGGCGACCAGATAGAAAAACTTTTCACAAGCGAAAAAGCTCTCAAACTTGCGGCTTTATGCTGGAAGCAGGGCATAGATGTTAACAGAACTTACATATATTGCCTTAATCAGGAAAGCAAGGAATACAACAGGAAAATGATTAATGCATATGTTGATAAAGTCTGTAAGTATGATTCTGCATATGCACATAAAATCAAAAATGCTCCGCGTATTGCAGAGATTAACAAAGAATTAAGAAAAATAAAAGTTAATTACAGACCTTGGGCAGTTGCAGCTGCAATCGCCTTTTTTGTGCTTTCCTTTATTTGTGGATATTTCCCCCGTTTTGTTTCCGAACCTTCTATTCAATTTGTACAGTTTATAGTTATACTCGTGTGGGTTTTCAGAGCAATGGTAGTTGTGTCTTTCTGCTTTGTTTTCAGGAGCAAAGCAAATCAGGAGGAGCAGAAAAAGAAGATAGAAGAACTCCAAAAGGAAAAAGAAGAACTGGAAAATCAATAAATAAAGACATAGTATTTACACCCGAGTGTTGTCAAAAACACTTGGGTGTTTTATTACCTGTTTGTAAATTTTGCAGGGAGAAAGGGCTCTTTTTCAAAATTCCCTTTCTTTTTTTATCTTTGTGTGGTATGATAAACTAAATAAATATTGATTATAATGGGATAATCCGTATTATATATTGTTCATATTGAAAGGAAGATTACATAATGGCAAATTTTCTGAAGGCTCTGTTCGGAAGCTACAGCAAAAGAGAGATTAAAAGAATCCAGCCTTTGTGCGATAAAACTCTGGCTCTGGAAGAAAAGTACAGCGCAATGACAGACAAAGAGCTGAAGGCTCAGACCGCAATACTCAAAGAGCGTCTCCAAAAAGGTGAGACTACCGACGATATCCTCCCCGACGCGTTCGCAGTCTGCCGAGAGGCATCCTGGCGAGTACTTGGTATGAAGCACTTCCCTGTGCAGATTTTAGGCGGTATTGTGCTTCATCAGGGCAGAATTGCCGAAATGAAAACAGGTGAGGGTAAAACTCTGGTGGCAACTTTGCCTGCATACCTTAATGCTCTTACAGGCGAGGGTGTTCATATCGTTACAGTCAACGATTACCTTGCCAGACGAGACTCCGAGTGGATGGGCAAACTTTACCGCTTCTTAGGACTTACTGTTGGTCTGATTGTTCACGATATTACTCCCGATATGCGTCAGAAAGCATACAATGCAGATATTACATACGGTACAAACAACGAGTTCGGTTTTGACTATCTGCGTGATAATATGGCGGTTTATAAGGACGCAAGAGTTCAGCGCGGTCACGCCTTTGCGGTTGTGGACGAGGTGGACTCCATCCTCATTGACGAGGCAAGAACACCTCTGATTATTTCAGGCAGAGGCGATAAATCCACAGATATGTACCAGCGTGCAGATGCATTTGCAAGACGTCTTAAAAAGCACGTGTTCACCGAGGTTGATACCAAGGAGGATATGGAGGGCTTCTTTGAGGAAAACGGTATCGATTACATTGTTGACGAAAAGGCTAAGTCTGCAACTCTGACACAGGTTGGTGTTAAGAAGGCAGAAGCTCACTTCGGTGTTGAAAACCTCACCGACCCCGACAACCTGACCTTACAGCACCATATCAATCTGGCAATCAGAGCATACGGTGTTATGCACCTTGATATCGACTATGTAAACAAAGACGGCGAGATTATCATTGTTGATGAGTTCACAGGCCGTCTGATGTACGGCAGACGCTTCAACGAAGGTCTGCATCAGGCAATTGAGGCTAAAGAGGGCGTAGAAATCCAGAACGAAAACAAAACCCTTGCCACAATCACCTTCCAGAACTACTTCCGTCTTTACAAGAAACTTTCGGGTATGACGGGTACTGCTATGACCGAGGAGCAGGAGTTCAGAGAGATTTACAAGCTTGACGTGGTGGAGGTTCCCACAAACCGTCCTCTGGCACGTCAGGATATGAACGATTGCTTCTATGCAACCGTTAGGGCAAAGTACGAGGCGGTTATTGACACTATCGTAAGATGTCACGAAAAAGGCCAGCCCGTACTGGTTGGTACTATCTCCATCGAAAGGTCAGAGCTTCTTTCTAAGATGCTTTCTAAACGCGGTGTGGCTCATAATGTCCTCAACGCAAAACAGCACGAAAAGGAAGCTGAGATTGTAGCTCAGGCAGGTAAACTCGGTGCAGTTACCATTGCTACCAATATGGCGGGCCGAGGCACCGATATTATCCTTGGCGGTAATGCTGAGTTTATGGCTACCTCAAAAATGCGTAAGCAGGGCTTTACCGACGAGCTGATTGCTGAGGCAACAGGCTTTGCAGATACCGACAACGAAGAGATTATCGAGGCAAGACGTGTGTTCACAGAGCTTCACACTCAGTTCAAAGAAGAACTCAAGGAAGAAGCCGAAAAGGTACGTGAAGCAGGCGGACTTTATATTATCGGCACAGAGCGTCACGAATCCCGCCGAATTGATAACCAGCTTCGCGGCCGTGCAGGCCGTCAGGGCGACCCCGGACAGAGCCAGTTCTTCCTTTCTGCCGAGGATGACCTGATGCGTATCTTCGGCGGTGAACGAATGAAAATGCTTATGGAAAGATTTTCAGGGGACGAGAATGTTGCCATTGATATCAAACTTTTCTCGAACGTAATTGAGAATGCTCAGCAGAAGGTTGAGCAGAACCACTTCGGTGCCAGAAAGAACGTTCTCCAGTTTGACGATGTTATGAACCGCCAGAGAGAGATTATTTATAAACAGCGTAATCAGGTTCTCGAGGGCGAGGATATCCACGATACAATTATGACTATGATTGAGCAGACCATAAATGCTAACGTGGAGCTTTACTTAAGCGGTACCCCCGATAACTGGAACCTTGTAAGCCTTAAAGAGTACTACAACGGCTGGCTTGCAGACGACAGATGTCCTCTTACATTCACTGAGGAAGCTTTGAGCGGTATGACTGCTTCTGAGGTTGCAGATATGCTTCTTTCTCACGCAAAACAGCGTCACGCAGAGTATGAGGAACTTATTACAGCGGAAACAATGCGTGAGGTTGAGCGTGCCTGCCTTTTGCGTGCAGTTGATACCCATTGGATGGAGCACATCGACGATATGGATGAATTAAAGCAGGGCATCCGTATGCGTGCTTATGCTCAGCACGACCCTGTAGTTGAGTACACACACGAAGGCTTTGATATGTTCGACCAGATGATTGACAGTATCCGTCAGGATACCGTTAAGCTGGTGTTTACAATGCCAATGAACGTGTATGCCATAAAGCGTCGTCAAGAGGAAGAATTAAGACTTCGCCGTGAGGCTGAAAAAGCCGCAGCCGCAAGACACGAGGTAATCCTCGGTGCAAACACGGAAGCTCCCAAGGTTGACCCTGTGAACTTTGCCGTAAAGCGTGAGCAGGTGGCAAAGCCCATTGAGTTTTCCGGTGACGGCACAATGAGTACAAACAAAACCGTCAAGAAGGGCAAAAAGGTCGGCAGAAACGACCCCTGCCCCTGCGGAAGCGGCAAAAAGTACAAAAAATGCTGCGGAATGAATGAGTAAAATAAAGCCTCCCTTTACACAAGGGAGCCTTAATAATAAACAACAGAGGACTGAGTGTGTGAAAATACTCAGTCCTCTTTATCTTTGTGGGTGTGGCGGTAAAATAAAATGTTTCTGCAAAAATATTTTTACTAAATAATTGTAAAATTGCTTTTATTGTGGTAAAATGAATTATTAAAATGTGATATTATGGGTAAATTCGAATTTATTCCCGAAAGGACGGTTTTGAATATGACAGTACGTACACGATATGCGCCCAGCCCCACAGGTTTTATGCACGTGGGAAACTTAAGAACTGCTCTTTATGAGTATCTCATTGCAAAGTCTTTGGACGGCAAGTTTATCCTGAGGATTGAGGATACCGACCGCGAACGCCTTGTAGAAGGTGCGGTTGACGTTATCTATAACACCTTGAAGGTTGCAGGACTTAATCACGACGAAGGTCCCGATGTGGGCGGTGATTTCGGCCCCTATGTTCAGTCAGAAAGAAAGGGTATGTATCTGCCCTATGCTGAGCAACTTATTAAGGAGGGCAAGGCATACCGTTGCTTCTGTACCAAAGAACGTCTTGAACAGCTTTCTGAGGAGAGCGTCGGCGGCGGATATGACGGCCATTGCAGAGATTTGCCTCAGGAGGAGATTGACAGATTGCTCCAAGAGGGTGTACCCTACGTTATCCGTCAGAAGATGCCGCGTGATGGCTCAACAACATTCTCTGATGCGGTTTTCGGTGATATTACAGTTGAAAACTCAGAGCTTACAGACCAGATTCTTATCAAGTCTGACGGCTACCCCACATACAATTTTGCTAATGTTATCGACGACCATACAATGGGTATCACCCACGTTGTAAGAGGCTGTGAGTATTTAAGCTCTACACCTAAGTACAACCTTCTTTACGAAGCATTCGGCTGGGAAATTCCCACCTACGTGCACCTGCCTCTGATTATGGGCAAGAACGAGGACGGTTCTGTTTCAAAGCTTTCCAAACGTCACGGAGCAACAGGCTTTGAGGATTTGGTTCGTGACGGTTATCTGCCCGAGGCTATTATCAATTACATTGCACTCCTCGGCTGGTGCCCCAAGTCAAACCAGGAGATTTTCACTCTGGAAGAACTTTGTGAGAATTTCCACGTGGATGAGATTTCCAAATCGCCTTCTGTGTTTGACTATGACAAGCTTTCTTGGCTCAATGCTGAGTACCTTCGTTCTATGACACAGGAGCAGTTTGCGACTGTGGCAACTCCTTACTTCAAGGAAGTTTTCGGGGATATTCCTTTTGATGCAATGAAGCTTACTGCTATTTTGCAACAAAGAACAGTAAAGCTTACCGATATTCCGCCTATGATTGATTTCTTCAAGGAACTTCCCTCTTATGAGGCAGAGCTGTTTGTAAACAAAAAGAGCAAGACAAACCTTGAGAATGCACCGGTGCTTCTGAAAGCTGTGTATGATGAACTCAAGGCTCTCACAGACTGGAACTGTGACACAATCAAGGAACTTCTGATTTCTTATGCAGAAAAGAACGAGCTCAAAAACGGCACAGTGATGTGGCCTGCACGAATTGCAGTAGCGGGCAAGACCGTTACTCCCGGCGGTGCTGTTGAAATTCTTGACATTCTCGGCAAAGAGGAATCTTTAAGAAGAATGGAAATCGGACTTGAAAAGTTAAACGCATAATTTGCTTTTAGTATAATTTACTTTAAGAAAGGTGAACATAAATGGCAGACGAGAAAATTACTGCAGAAATGAACGAAGAAAGCACAATGCCTTCAAACTTTATCCACGATTTTATTGACGAGGATATTGCAAAGGGCGGTCAGTATGAGGGTATGACGGTTCACACCCGTTTTCCTCCCGAGCCTAACGGATACCTGCACATAGGTCACGCAAAGGCTATTTGCATTGACTTTGGCACAGCACAGAAATACGGCGGTGTGTGCAACCTGCGTATGGATGATACAAACCCCACCAAGGAAGATGTGGAGTACGTTGATGCTATCAAGGAGGATATCAAGTGGCTGGGCTTTGACTGGGACGACCGCTTCTACTATGCTTCCGACTATTTTGACGATATGTACCGCTTTGCTGTGGAGCTTATCGAGAAGGGCCTGGCTTATGTTTGCGAGCTGACTGCAGAGCAGATGCGTGAGTACAGAGGCGACCTCTCAACTCCTGCACAGAGCCCCTTCCGCGACAGACCCATAGAGGAAAGTCTTGAACTTTTCGAGAGAATGAAAAACGGCGAATTCCCCGAGGGCACAATGACACTGCGTGCAAAGATTGACCTTGCAAGCGGTAACTTCAATATGCGTGACCCTGTTATTTACAGAATCAACAAGCTTCCTCACCACAGAACAGGAAACAAGTGGGTTATCTATCCTATGTACGACTTTGCACATCCCATTGAGGACGCAATGGAGCACATCACTCACAGCCTTTGTTCTTTGGAGTTTGAGGACCACAGACCCCTTTACGATTGGGTTATCAATAACGTTTCCGTTCCTGCAAAACCCCGTCAGATTGAGTTTGCACGTCTTGGCATCAACAACACTGTTATGTCTAAGCGTAAACTCAGAACCTTGGTTGACGACGGCTATGTAAGCGGTTGGGACGACCCCAGAATGCCTACACTGTGCGGTTTAAGACGCAGAGGTTACACCCCTGCTTCAATCCGCAATTTTACAGAGCGTAACGGTGTTTCCAAGGTGAACTCTATTGTTGAGTATGCTTTCCTTGAGCACTGCCTCAGAGAAGACCTTAACGAAAAAGCTCAGAGAGTTATGGCGGTTATCAACCCCGTAAAACTCGTTATCGAGAACTATCCCGAGGGTATGAGCGAAACCTTTGAGGTGGAGAATAACCCCAATCGTGAGGAAGACGGCAAGAGAACCATCACTTTCACAAGAGAGTGCTTTATTGAGGCAGAGGACTTTATGGAGGAGCCTATCAAGGGCTACCAGCGTCTTTACCCCGGCAACGAGGTTCGTCTCAAGTCTGCATATATCGTAAAGTGCACAGGCTGTAAGAAGGACGACGAGGGCAACGTGGTTGAGGTTTACGCAACCTATGACCCTGAGACCAAGGGCGGCAATACTCCCGACGGCAGAAAGGTAAGAGGTACTATCCACTGGGTAGATGCTAACAATTACGCTGAGGCAGAGGTTCGTCTTTACGATAACCTCTTTACAGTTCCTGACCCCGACGCAGGAGACAGAAACTTCCTTGATTTCCTTAACCCCGATTCACTTAAGGTTCTCACAGGATGTAAGGTGGAGCGTTCACTTGAAAGTGCACAGATTGGTACAGGTTACCAGTTTATGCGTCTGGGATATTTCTGTGCGGATAAGGACAGTACAGCTGAACACCTTATCTTCAACCGCAGTGTATCTCTCAAGGACGGTTTCAAGAAGAAATAATATAATATCTGGGAGTGAGTGGGGGTAACCTTGCTCACTCTAAACAGGAGTTTTTCTATGAAAACTGCAGTGGTTACAGGTGCATCCCGTGGTATCGGTGCCGCCTGTGCGGTAGCCCTTGCAAAGAGCGGCTACAATGTGATTTTAGGATACAAAGTAAATAAAGAGAGGGCAGAGCAACTGGCTGAAGTTCTTATCTCAGGTTACGGCATAGCCGCCATAGCGGTGCAGGCTGATGTGTCTGTGTCAAGTGAGGCAGACAAGCTTATTGAAACAGCCTTTAAGAATTTCGGCAGAGTTGATGTGCTTGTAAATAATGCAGGAATTGCTCAGTTCAAGCTTTTCACAGAGATTACCGATGAAGAGTGGAACGAGATGATTGGCACAAACCTGACAGGTGTGTTTAACTGCAGCCGTGCCGCCGCAAGATATATGATTAATCAGAAGAGCGGAAGTATTGTTAACATCAGCTCTATGTGGGGTCAGGTAGGCGCCTCCTGCGAGGTGCATTACAGTGCCTCAAAGGCAGGCGTTATCGGGCTTACTCAGGCACTGGCAAAGGAGCTGGCACCCTCAAATGTGCGTGTTAACTGCATTTGCCCCAGTGTTATCAAGACCGATATGCTTGCAAATATTGACGAGGAAACCATCGGTTCTCTTATGGAGGAAACTCCACTGGGCAGAATTGGCACACCCAAGGATATTGCAGATTCGGTAGCATTTCTGTGTAGTGACAGAGCAGAGTTTATTACAGGTCAGGTTCTTGGTGTGAACGGCGGATTTGTGATATGAGCAAAGTAAAGTTTGCAAAAACAGTCCTATCCTTGCTTGTTGCAACGGTGATTATGTTTTTCTCGGCGGTTTCGGCTTTAGCAACCTGTGAGGCTGAGTTTTCGCTTTCAGACGCACAGGCAAGTATGAACCGACTTTTTGAGGTTACACTTTGCGCCAAGGGGGACATTAATCTTTCTTCCTTTGTGGCAGAGCTTGCGTTTGATTCGCAGGTGCTGAAGTTTGATTCGGCTTCTGTTGAGGAAAACGACGCACAGTATAGCGTAAACACTTCTCAGAAAGGCAGACTTGTTGCGGTTTATCTTTGTGAGGACGGAGTTTCTCTTGAAGAGAACACGTCGCTTATGACTTTTACTTTCAAAGCTCTGAATGTCGGCAATACGCAAATTGAGTTTTCCGTCAGAGATGCTATAACTTCTGATTTGACGGATGTTGCGGTGTCCGAGTGCGTGTATTCCAAGGTGACTGTTACAGGTGCGAACGCATCAAGCACCACCAAAGATAAAAATCCTCACCCAAACGACGCAGAGAAAGAGGATGTAACAAGCACAGAGAAAAGCGAAGTTTCCTTTATAAAGGGCAGGACGGATATAGCAGGCTTTAGTATCAGCAATCAGACTTTGGTTTCTCTTTCGCTTTCCTTTGTGTGTACTTTGTGTGTTGCGGTATATGTGGCATACAAACTTGGTGCAAGGCGTCAAAGGGAAAAGAAAGAAAAACTCCCTCTTGCTTACAAAGAAACAGACTTTGATGACAAAGATAATATTCAATGATATAAGAGAGGTAGAAATATGAAGAGAACACTTAATGCTTTCTGGATTATTTCCTCAATATTCTTAGCAATTTCTGCTATGTGGGGTTTGGTGTCAGGACTATCCTCGGTTATGGGTTCGGACACAATCTGCGGCATAGGACTTGTTATTTTCGGCGTAATCAGCGTGCTGGCGTTTTTTACCGCAGGAATAAAAGCCTCGGGAAGCGGTTGGCTTCTGTTTGACGGCTTATCCTCTTTTTTCTGCGGATTAGCTTTTATTTTTCAGTATGTGGACAATGCACTGTTTACCGTAAACCTTATATACATAATGGGACTTTGGCTTATGTTTCTGGGAATTTCTCAGGTGGCACGGGCTTCCCGCGTTGCAAAGTCCTTTGGCAGAGTGCTTATGACGGTAACAGGTGTTTTGGGTGTGCTTTCGGGACTGTCCCTTTACGTAAAGCCTGTGTCCGACTTACTGCTGATTTCCGAGGCAATGGCACTTTTTGATTACACTCTCACATTCCTGCTTATCGCAGCGGCAGTGCTTGTAATCTCCCGTTGCTTTGCAAAGGAACCCTCCAGAAGATAAATTTTCAAATACAATTCATACAAAAAGAACTGTCTTACCACATAGTAGGGCAGTTTTTATTTTATACAACTCTGCTGTTTCTTGAAAAATTTTAGTTGACAAATCCTATTTGATTTGGTATAGTTAGTAATTGTCGGATAATGCGTAAAAATGCGTTTCCGCCTTGGTGATAATACTTACAAAATCCGCTTTTTTACTGCTTATTTTGTGGGTTTTACCAATAACTGCATATCAGTTGTTTTTCGGGCTATAATACTTTTTGCCCGTTAACATAAAAATTCATAAGAAAGGAGAAATGTGAAAAATGCCTACCTTTAACCAGTTGGTTCGTAAGGGAAGAGAAGTTTCCGAGAAAAAGGCTAAGGCTCCTGCACTTTTGAAGGGCTGGAACTCTAAGAAAAACAGAGCTATCAACCAGAACTCCCCCCAGAAGCGTGGTGTGTGCACAGCTGTTAAGACTGCTACACCTAAGAAGCCTAACTCAGCTCTTCGTAAAATCGCAAGAGTTCGTCTTTCAAACGGAATCGAGGTTAGTTCCTACATTCCCGGCGTAGGCCACAACCTGCAGGAGCACTCTGTTGTTCTTATCAGAGGCGGTAGAGTTAAGGACCTCCCTGGTGTGCGTTACCACATCATCAGAGGTACACTCGATACTCAGGGTGTTGCCAACCGTAATCAGGCACGTTCCAAGTACGGCGCTAAGCGTCCGAAGAAGGGTAAATAAGAAAGACTTTGACAACTAAACGAAAACTATTTAATATCAAGTTATTTTCGTTTCTGTATCTGATACAGAGCTTTATATATAGAAGCCTCTGTATTGGCGTACGGGAGTTTGTCGCTTTCGAGTACCTATGAGATCATCAAATATTGTGAAGGAGGGAAGTAAAGTGCCAAGAAGAGGTTCAATCGCAAAACGTGATGTTTTGCCGGATCCTATTTACAGATCCAAATTAGTTACACGTCTTATCAACAATATCATGCTTGACGGTAAGAAGGGTGTTGCCCAGAAGATCGTATACGGTGCATTTGATATTATTTCTGAGAAGACAGGTAAAGATCCCCTCGAGACTTTCGAGGCAGCAATGGAGAACATTATGCCCGTTCTGGAGGTTAAGGCTCGCCGTGTAGGTGGTTCTACTTACCAGGTTCCTATCGAGGTAAGACCTGAGAGACGTCAGACCCTTGGTCTGCGTTGGCTCACCAACTATTCTCGTCTTCGTAGTGAGAGAACTATGAAGGAAAGACTTGCCAACGAAATTCTCGACGCTGTTAACGGTGCAGGCGGCGCCGCTAAGAAGCGTGAGGATACACACAAGATGGCAGAGGCAAACAAGGCTTTTGCACATTACAGATGGTAATAAATTTTCTACGTTTAATCTAATAGGAGGATTTTATGCCTAGGCAAGTATCTCTTGAAATGACAAGAAACATCGGTATCATGGCTCACATCGATGCCGGTAAAACTACAACTACAGAGCGTATTCTGTACTACACCGGTGTTAGCCACAAGCTCGGCGAAACACACGACGGTGCTGCTACCATGGACTGGATGGCTCAGGAGCAGGAGAGAGGTATCACCATTACTTCTGCTGCTACCACCTGTTACTGGAAGAATCACAGAGTTAACATCATCGATACTCCCGGTCACGTTGACTTCACAGTTGAGGTTGAGCGTTCACTGAGAGTTCTCGATGGTTCCGTTACCGTTCTTTGCGCTAAGGGCGGCGTTGAGCCTCAGTCTGAGACTGTTTGGCGTCAGGCTGACAACTACGGCGTTCCCAGAATGGTATACGTTAATAAGATGGACATCATGGGTGCAGACTTCTACAGAGTTCTGCAGATGATGAAGGACAGACTTAAGTGTAATGCTGTTCCCATCCAGCTTCCTATCGGCGTTGAGGATACCTTCAAGGGTATTGTTGACCTGGTAGAGATGAAGGCTGAGGTTTACTACGATGACCTCGGTAAAGATATGAGAGAAGAAGAAATCCCTGCTGATATGTTAGAGCTCGCAGAGGAGTACCGTAACAATCTCATCGAAGCTGTTGCAAGCACAGATGACGAGCTTATGGAGAAATACTTCGGCGGCGAAGAGCTTACAGTAGATGAGATTAAGGGCGCAATCCGCAAGGCTACCATCGCTAACGAGATGGTTCCCGTTTGTTGCGGTACATCCTACCGTAACAAGGGCGTTCAGAAGCTTCTTGATGCTATCGTAGACTATATGCCCGCTCCCACAGACGTTCCCGACATCAAGGGTATCGATTGCGACACAGAGGAAGAGTGCGTTCGTCATTCTTCTGACGATGAGCCTTTTGCAGCTCTCGCATTCAAGATTGCAACCGACCCCTTCGTTGGTAAGCTCTGCTTCTTCAGAGTTTATTCCGGTAAGGTTGAGGCAGGTTCTACTGTTTATAACTCTACCAAGGACAACCGTGAGCGTATGGGCCGTATTCTTCAGATGCACGCTAACGACAGAAAAGATATCGAGTGCTGCTACGCAGGTGATATCGCTGCTGCTGTTGGTCTGAAGAACACAACAACAGGTGACACTCTCTGCGACGAAAAGGCTCCCGTAATTCTGGAGTCTATGGAGTTCCCCGAGCCTGTTATCCGTGTTGCTATCGAGCCTAAGACCAAGGCAGGTCAGGAGAAGATGGGTATTGCTCTTGCAAAGCTTGCAGAAGAAGACCCCACCTTCAGAGCATATACAGATGCTGACACAGGTCAGACAATTATCGCAGGTATGGGTGAGCTTCACCTTGAGATTATCGTTGACAGACTTCTCCGTGAGTTTAAGGTAGAAGCTAACATTGGTAAGCCTCAGGTTGCTTACAAGGAAACAATCCGTGCAGAGGCACAGGTTGACACCAAGTATGCTCGTCAGTCCGGTGGTAAGGGCCAGTATGGTCACGTTAAGCTCAGAGTATATCCCAACCCCACAAAGGGTTACGAGTTCGTTAACGCTATCGTCGGCGGTGTTGTTCCCAAGGAATACATTCCTGCAGTTGACCAGGGTATTCAGGGTGCAATGCAGACCGGTGTTATAGCGGGTTACAACGTTGTTGACGTTAAGGTTGAGCTTTATGATGGTTCATACCACGAGGTTGACTCCTCTGAAATGGCATTTAAGATTGCCGGTTCAATGGCATTCAAAGAGGCTATGAAGAAGGCAGACCCCGTACTCCTCGAGCCCATCATGAAGGTTGTTGTTATCGTTCCCGATGATTACCTTGGTAATGTTATCGGTGATATCAACTCCCGTCGCGGTATTCCTTCAGGTACAGAGTCTGACAACGGCGTTACACGCATTACAGCTAACGTTCCCCTCTCTGAGATGTTCGGTTATGCTACAGACCTTCGTTCCAAGACACAGGGCCGTGGTCAGTATGTAATGGAGCCCAGCCACTATTCTGAGGTTCCCAAGAGCATTGCTGAGAAGCTCACATCCAAGAAGGAAGACTAATTTATAGTCTTTATTTAGGCTTTAGCCTATAAATTTTCATAAATCTATTGCAATTTTCTGTTAAAATTGTTACAATGATTTTGTCTTAGACCCTAATTAACTTTATTTAAGGAGGAAATTTCAAAATGGCAAGAGAAAAATTTGAAAGAAGTAAGCCCCATATTAACATTGGTACTATCGGTCACGTTGACCACGGTAAGACAACTCTTACTGCTGCTATCACAAAGGTTCTCAACCTCGGTGGTGACGCAGAGTTCGTTGATTACGCTAACATCGATAAGGCTCCCGAAGAGAGAGAGCGTGGTATCACAATCAACACAGCTCACGTTGAGTATCAGACAGAGGCTCGTCACTATGCACACGTTGACTGCCCCGGCCATGCTGACTACGTTAAGAACATGATCACAGGTGCTGCTCAGATGGACGGCGCTATCCTCGTAGTTTCCGCTGCTGACGGTCCTATGCCCCAGACAAGAGAGCACATCCTTCTCTCCCGTCAGGTAGGCGTTCCCTACATCGTTGTATTCATGAACAAGTGCGACCAGGTTGACGATCCCGAGCTTCTCGAGCTCGTAGAGATGGAGATCCGTGACCTCCTCTCCGAGTACGAGTTCCCCGGCGACGATACACCTATCGTAAAGGGTTCTGCATTCCAGGCTCTCGACAGCGCTTCCAAGGATCCTTCTGCTCCTGAGTATGCTTGCATCCACGAGCTCATGGCAGCTGTTGACAGTTTCATCCCCACACCCGAGCGTAAGTCTGACCTTCCCTTCCTCATGCCCGTAGAAGACGTATTCACAATCACAGGTCGTGGTACTGTTGCTACTGGTAGAGTTGAGAGAGGTACAATCAAAACTCAGGAAGAAGTTGAAATCGTTGGTCTTACTGACGAGAGACGTAAGGTTGTTGTTACAGGTCTTGAGATGTTCAGAAAGTCCCTTGACTTTGCTGAGGCTGGTGAGAACGTAGGTGTTCTCCTCCGTGGTGTTCAGAGATCCGAGATCGAGCGTGGTCAGGTTCTTGCAAAGCCCGGTTCAATCAACCCCCACACAAAGTTCCGTGGTCAGGTTTACGTTCTGACTAAGGAAGAGGGCGGCCGTCATACTCCTTTCTTCAACAACTATCGTCCCCAGTTCTACTTCAGAACAACAGACGTTACAGGTACAATCAGCCTCCCCGAGGGCACAGAGATGTGCATGCCCGGCGATAACGTTGAGATGGACGTAGAGCTCATCACTCCTATCGCTATCGAGGTAGGTCTGCGTTTCGCTATCCGTGAGGGTGGTAGAACAGTTGGTTCTGGCGCAGTTATCGCTATCAACGAGTAATTCAGCACCTAAGGTATATCCTTACTACTGAAACTTAATATCAAGCAGTAATTATCGGTCTTTCACTTCGGTGGAAGACCGATTTTTTTGCCAAAGAAAAAACCAACAACTCAATGATAAAGAGCTGTTGGTTAAAGTTTTTTTATTTCCTCGGATATATTATCCAGATCAGATTTGATTTTATTTATACGTTTAAGAATTTCATCTGTTGTTATCTCTTTTGTGTTTTCAAAACCTAGAAGATAGTCGGTACTGACATTAAAATATTTTGCTAATTTTATAATAGCAAAGCTGTCGGGATTGGTTTTGCCTGTCTCATAATTCGAAAGAGTGCGTTGGTCAATACCTGTTGCCAATGAGACATCTATCTGCCTCAAATCTCTGTCTTCGCGCAATGCTTTGATTCTGTTCATTAGTATCACCTCTGTTAGATTATACTAAAATATTAGTAATTACGCTTGACACACCAAGAAAATGCCTGTAGAATTATACATAAAGAAAAATATTGGTATAGGAGTGCGATATATGAAAAGAATTGTTTCTTGCATCTGTATTTTGTGTTTAATGTTGTCCTTTACGATACCTCCTGTGTCGGCAGTTGCTACTGACGTTGCAGAAGTTGCAGGAGTTACTGCAGAGGGTCTGAAATATGAAATCGATGCAGGCGAAGTAATTATCACGGAATACACAGGTGATGCGACAGAATTTGTAATCCCATCTGTGATTGAAGGCTATCCTGTTAAAAGTATAGGTAAGTCTGCGTTTTATGGTTGTTCAAACCTTACAAACATCACAATTCCTGAGGGTGTATCAAGTATAGGCGACGAAGCGTTTGGTGGTTGCAGAAGCCTTACAAGCATCGCAATCCCCGATAATGTTACAAGTATAGGTAACAGAGCATTTAACTCTTGCTCAAGCCTTACAAACATTACAATCCCCGACAGTGTTACAAGTATAGGCCACTATGCGTTTTATTATTGTTCAAGTCTTACAAACCTCACTATCCCTAATAGTGTTACAAGTATAGGAGATTCTGCGTTTAATGGTTGCTACAGACTTACAAGTGTCACAATCTCCGATAACGTTACAAGTATAGGTGATTCTACGTTTTATATTTGCTCAAGCCTTACAAACATTACGATCCCTGATAGTGTAACAAGTATAGGTGACAGTGCGTTTTATGGTTGCTCAGGCCTTACAAACATCACAATTCCTGATAGTGTAACAAATATAGGTAAATATGCGTTTTATGGGTGCTCAAACCTTACAAATATCACAATCCCCGATAACGTTACAAGTATAGGTGTTTCTATGTTTGAAGGTTGTTCAAGCCTCACAAGTATAACAATTCCTGATAGTGTAACAAGTATAGGTTTTTGTGCGTTTTCCAGTTGTTCAAGTCTTACGAGTATAACAATCCCCCAGGGGGTTACAAGTATTGGTAAAGCAGCATTTAGATTTTGTTCAAGCCTTACTGACATGGTAGTTGATGAAAACAATAATGTATATGACAGTAGAGATAACTGTAACGCTATTATCGAAACGGATACCAATACATTGATTGCAGTTTGTGTGAACACTCTGATTCCTGATAGTGTTATAAATATAGGAGATTCTGCGTTTGAAGGCTGCACAAGTCTTACAAGCGTAGTAATCCCTGATGCTATTACAAGTATAGGTGGGTGGGCGTTTGCGTATTGCCACAGACTTACAAGCATAACAATTCCTAGTAGTGTTTCAAGTATTGGAGATTTTGCGTTTGATACTTCCTACAGCCTTACTGATGTGTACTACTGCGGTACCGAAAAACAGTGGGAAGAAATTGAAATTGGAGAATATAATGATTCCCTTTTAAACGCAGAGCTTCATTACAATTATGTTGTTCCCACAGAGCCTGGCACTGCTGACCTTTCAGGTGATGCCAATATGGACGGCGATGTAAACATCAAAGATGCAACGGAGATTCAGAAAGCAGTTGCAGGACTTTTAAAACTTGATGAAACAACAGAACTCAGTGCAGATGTTGACGGAAGCGGTGATGTGAATATCAAAGATGCAACAGCAATTCAGAAGTGGGTTGCAGGTATCGAAACAGGGTTTAATATCGGCAAATAATTCGTGAGAATAAAAAATATACTTTAGAGAAATATTATTTCTTGTGAATACTAAACGCCCGATGATAATTGTTATCATCGGGCGCTTGTTATGCTTGTTCGGAACGGATGTTGTTTTCGGTGTTTTGTACAATTATCTCAGCATTACAAGTCAATAAATAATCAAAAAAATACTTGCATTTTCCTGAAAGATGTGTTAATATATTATGGTCGTAAAAACGATATGCGCTGCTAGCTCAGCTGGATAGAGTGACTGGCTACGAACCAGTAGGTCAGGGGTTCGAGTCCCTTGCAGCGCACCAGATAACACGCAACGTCATATGATGGTGCGTGTTTTTTGTTTTTAATAAACCTTTCGGGGCTCGAACCCTGAGAGGGTGAGCACCGTTAATAAAACAGTCCTGTGGACTGTTTTTAGGTGCGAAGCGTGAGGCGGGTACCGAATGCGAAGCATTGGGTCGCCGAGGGTGGTTGGCTTTCAACGAAAGGCAACGTCCCTTGCAGCGCACCAGATAACACGCAACGTCATATGATGGTGCGTGTTTTTTGTTTTTGTTAAACCTTTCGGGGCTCGAACCCTGAGAGGGTGAGCACCGTTGACCTGTTTTTACTTGTGTATATTATCGTTGCAAGTGTTTTTTACTTGTTGTATAATCAAATCAATAGCTTAGATTTGCTGAGGTGTATTATGAATTTTGATATACATAACCTTCAATGGACAAGATTGCCGGCAGACTACTCAATATCTGCCGATAAAATTGAAATTATTACAAAACCGCATACGGATTTGTGGCAACGAACATATTATCATTTCAGAAATGACAACGCACCGGTTTTGCAGATGCAAACTGATGAAAAATTCTTTTCGTTTACTGTGAAAACTCAATTTGACAGCAAACACAGATTTGACCAGTGCGGAATTGTAATGTACCTTGACAGTGAAAACTGGCTTAAAGGTTCTATTGAATATGAAAACGACAGTTTTCAGCACCTTGGAACTGTTGTTACAAACAATGGTTATTCTGACTGGGCAACTACTGAAATAGATGCGAACATAAAATCAATGTGGTACAGATTCAGTCGTAGGCAAGATGATTATTGCATCGAATGCTCAGAAGACGGTGTAACGTTCAAGCAAATGCGTGTGTGTCATATGTGGAACGGCAACGGAACAATCCGCTTTGGCGTTTATGCATGCAGTCCTGAGGATTCGTCATTCAGAGCGACGTTTACAAATATGGAAGTTACAGAATGTAGATGGTTGGCACACGACGGACAGCAACCTGATGAAGTTTTATTTTAATTATATTTTTAATCTTGGCAACCATAGCTTTAGTAAACGACCGTTTTTGTTATAAAATCATGTATAATAAGATTTCGTGTTTTGAGCTTGATGTGTTTTTTATAAAAGAGGTGTTAGTGTGAACAGCAGTATTATCAATAACGCAATTGAATATGTAAAAGAAATCTTTGCTTCGGATTTTACAGGGCACGACTTTCAGCACACTATTAGGGTGTACAAGGTAGCAACGGAGCTTTCTAAGCAGGAGGAAGCTGACCTTTTCACAGTTCAGCTTTCGGCACTTTTGCACGATGTTGACGACAGGAAGATTTCTCCCTTAACTGCAGAAAACCTTGATAATGCAAGAGCTTTTATGAAGGAGCAGGGAGTGAATAGGGATACTGCTGAAAAAGTTATTGCGATTATACATCAGGTTTCCTTTAAGGGCAGTGATTCTGTAGTGCCTGACAGCATTGAGGGCAAGTGCGTGCAGGATGCAGACAGGCTTGATGCCTTGGGTGCTGTGGGCATTGCCAGAGCTTTTGCTTACGGAGGCAGTCATCACAGGGCAATGCACAATCCCGATATCCCTCCTCGCCTTAATATGAGCGAACAGGAGTATTTTTCATCACAGTCCACTACTGTAAACCACTTTTACGAGAAGCTTTTTCTCCTTGCTGATATGATGAACACCCGTTCTGCAAAGGTGATTGCAAAGGAGAGGTCGGATTTTATGCGGAGTTTTCTTGATGAATTTCTCAGAGAGTGGAAGGAATAAGACTGCTTTATAGTATATTTCTGCAATGTAAAAAAACACGGTACATAGTGCTTGCTTTTTTATATATCGGGAAGTTTGGTTTTATAAGCGTCTTGTTTGTTGACTTAAAGAAATGCTGTGTTTATAATATAATGTGTTAATAGTTGTATGTTTTCGTGATATTGGCGGAGGTTTGATTATGGTAAAAGCGATGAGAGCCTGGCTGAAAATAGTGTTATCGTTAGTTCTGATAATATCTTGTGTATTCAGTTTTGTTCCTGTAAATACACTCAGAGTATCAGCGGAGACTTCTGAAGATAAATATTTTTCTGCACAGTCATCAGTTGAAGATGAATGTGAAGTTCTTGATAGCGGACAATGCGGGGAAAGTCTGTATTGGGAACTGTATTCGAACGGTCAGCTGAGGATTTACGGCGAAGGCCCTATGTATGACTACAACAAGTATTATGAGCCTTCTCCTTGGTATAAGTACAGAGATGAGCCGTATATCAGTGAAGATGGAGCATATTTCCTTGACACAAACGGAGATACGTACGTATCTACTGCGGGTTATTATGAAAAGAATCCTAACGGCTATAAAGTCAGAAGCATTGTTATTGAAGACGGTGTGACATACATTGGCGACTGGGCTTTTTACAGAGTATGTGTAGAGGAAATTACCGTTCCGGAAACAGTAGAAGCAACCGGTATTTTTTGCTTCAGATATTCACCCACGCTCAAGCGCCTGAATTTGCCTGATTCACTGAAAGTTCTGGATGATTTTGCAATCTCAAGAAACTATGTGCTTGAAACTGTAAATATCGGAAACTCTCTTGAAAAAGTAGGCACAGCAGGATTCAATAATAATCCGTCGTTGACACAGGTTATCCTGCCTGATACCTGTACTTCCATAAATAAACAGTTAAGTCCCGCTTATGCTAATATTAATTACAGCAGTGTCGGATTGATGGAAAACTGCAGCGCCTTGAAAACAGTAAGTTTCGGAAGCGTAACTGATATTCCCCAGCGAACCTGCCTGGGGACTGCAATTGAAACAGTTGTTATTCCCAACACTGTTGAGAATATAGGAGAGTATGCTTTTTATAATTGTAAAAAATTAAAAACTGTAGTGTTTGAAAAAGAGTCTGTTTGCAAAAACATCACAAGCACTTCTTTTTCAGCTTGTACGTCCCTTGAGAGTATAACAGGCGGAACAGCTCTTGAAAGTTTAGGTTCTTACACGTCATTGGAAAATCTGAAAGAGTTTGAGTTCAGCCCGACAAATAAGACTTTGGTAAAGAACCAGTTTTTCAACACCGCTCTTAAGAAGGTTACGGTAAGTGATAATATTTCGGTTATTCCGATTTCCTGTTTCAATAGTATGGCTTATCTGGAGGAAATCTATCTGCCTGATACGATTACCGACATATTAGGAAGCTCGTTCAACTATTGTTCATCACTTAGGGATATCTACTACGAAGGAACGCTGTCTCAGTGGCTTGCAATAAATAAGGCAGACGGATGGAACTATAAGGTGAATTCTGAATGTATGCTTCATTTAGCTGATGGAAAAAGTGTTTCTCTGTGGTATAAACCTACTGTATATACAGTAACTTTTACGGATTATGACGGAACAGTCCTTGATGTTCAAAAGATAGCACAAGGAGAATCTGCAGTGGCACCTGAGGCACCTTTCAGAGAGAATGATGAGCAGTATTCTTACACTTTTTCTGACTGGGATATAGCTTTTGACAATATTACTTCTGACATTACAGTTGTTGCACAGTACGAAAAATCCCTATTGAAAGGAATGCTCTTTATAGATACTGCCGGTGGCTCAGGCTTTGAGTTGAGCGTAGCAGGCTCAAAGCCAAGACCCCAGGGTGTTATTTATTATGATTGTGATTTTCCTGCAGATGTTGAGGTTACAGTTAAAGCAAACCCCGTTGCCGCAAAGGAGTTTTTAGGTTGGACTGATGTATACAGCGGTGATGTTTTGTCAAATGATTTGTCTTTCAGTTTTGTTACAGACGGAAATAATTATATAAAAGCTGTATACAGCGAGGATGAAATCTGTGCAAATAAGGTTGTTCTGCTTTCAGATGCAGATGGAAAGAGTGCAGAGTTTCAGTATTATGCAACTGCTGACGAGTTTGAATTCCCTGAAACAGCTCCCATGAAAGAGAATTACATTTTTACAGGCTGGAGTATGACAAAGGATGAGGTGCGTTCACAGCTTGCTGAAGACGGTTTTGTGATAGTTTCCTCTGATTGGAAAAGAAAACCTGTTTGTGTAGATGTTTGCAAGAATGGTGAGCTTGTATCTGCAGTCGAAAATGCCGACAAATATCTGAATGACTGCACAGTAACCATAACTGCTAAAGCGTCTTTCGTTGAAGACGGGGCAGTCTATATCTTTGCATACTGGACAAACGGAGAAGAAATACTCTCGTATGATGTTACCTACACGTTTTCTTCCCATGAAGAAGAGAATGTCTTGGCTGTATTTGTAGAAGAAGGTTCTATGCAAGCCGGATGATAGAAACTCAAAAGACACAAGCGTGAGATTGACTGGATGTGTGAAATTTGATATAATCTATTGAATGCAGATTTGTCTTTCGTTTGTTTGAGAACTGCAGTTATTTTCCCTTTTTAAGGATGGTTATATGAGAATCTTAGACTTTCACACGCATATTTATCCCGATAAGATTGCCGAAAAGGCAACAGCTGCTATCGGTAAATTCTATGATATAGAAATGGACAGGGTAGGCTCTCTTGATGCATTGCTTAAATATTCAAGCCGTGCGGGCATTGAGAGGTGCGTAGTTCATTCAGTTGCTACAAGTCCCGCTCAGGTAGAGCGAATCAACGATTTCATTTTTGAGTCGGTTACGGCTCATCCCGACAGGCTTTCGGGCTTCGGTACTATGCATCAGGATTATGAGAATAAGCTTGAGGAAGTTGAAAGATGTCTTAAAATGGGTCTGAAAGGCATCAAGCTTCATCCCGATACTCAGATGTTCAATGCAGATGACGAGCGTATGCTTGAAGTGTACGATTACCTTCAGGATAAAGCTCCTGTGCTTTTCCATTGCGGAGATTACCGCTACGATTATTCACACCCGAGAAGAATTGCCAATATCTGCAGGATGTTTCCCAGACTTACTGTTATCGGTGCTCATTTCGGCGGATATTCAGTTTGGGAGGAGGCTTACGAATACCTGAAGCCTCTGGATTGTATGATGGATACTTCCAGCTCTTCTGCTTTGATGGAGGAGGGTATGTTTGAACGTATGATAAACGCCTACGGTGCAGACAGGCTTATTTTTGGAACAGATTTTCCCATGTGGGACAGCAAGGAAGAACTTGCCCGTTTTATGAGTGTTAGACTTTCTGATGAAGACAGAGAAAAAATACTTTGGAAAAACGGAGCAAGACTCCTTAACTTATAATGTAAGAGGTGCGTTATGAAAAAAATACTCAGCTTTATTCTGGCAATTTTTATGGTTTTATCATTGTTTGTTTTCTGTGGTTGTGATAATAAGCCCCAGAGCGGTACAGATGAATCTTCTGCTACTGCAGACGAATCTCCTTTGGCAGGAATCTGGACGGTTGCTGCCACCGACGATGAGATTGAGTGGCTTCTTAATTCTCAAGATACCCTGCACATTACAAAAGTATCCTCAGGGCAGAAATACACAACTGTATGTAAGTATTCTTATGATAATAAGACAGGTGAGTTTGAATATATCGGACTTTCTTCAAGTGTAAGCTTTAAGGGTACTGTTGAGTTGGAAGAAACTTCAATGATTGTAAAAAGTGCAGACGGTGCACAGAAAATTACTCTTTACAGGATGGGCAGTTAAACTATCCTTTTTAGTAGGTTAAAGTCAGCAACGAAAAAAGTTGCTGGCTTTTTTATTTTGTGCAAATGGTAGAATATTGGAGAAATAAGGGATAAGTGAGCAGAATATATGGAAATATCCGATATTTTGTGCTACAATACTACTGTGAAGAAATTACACATATTTTCTTCGTTCTTATATTGTTTTGCCATGCGGGAGGATTTTATGTATAGCATTTCAATCTGCGATGACGAGCTATATATGAGAGAAAAGCTTGCAGAACTGGTAACTGCGTATTTTACAAAAAACCATATTGAGTTTGAACTTCATCTTTTTACTTGCGGAGAGGAACTTTCCAGATATAGCGGGAAGACGGACATTGCTTTTCTTGATGTGGAAATGAAAAATCTCAACGGCATACAGACAGGATACTCACTGATAAACAAAAATCCTGATTTGACGATTTTTGTTGTAACAAGCCACAGAGAGTATCTTGATGAAGCTATGGATTTAAGGGTTTTCAGGTTTCTTGAAAAACCTGTGGACAAAGAAAGATTGTATTCAGCACTTCACATTATTACTGAGCAGTCTTCGCCTATCTCCTTTATTTCTGAGCATTATCCTGTAACGCTCAGAGAGCGGGATGTGGTTTGCATTTATTCTTTTGAAAGAAAAACCTTTGTTCTTACAGACACGGGAGAGAAGTATCCGACCATACTGAGTATGAAGGAGTGGCTTAAGAAGACCAAGGAAATACCGTGCTTTTCAAATCCTCACTACAGCTATATAGTCAATATGAAATATGTAACACGGATTGACGGGAAGAACATAGTCATAAAACTGAAAAACGGAACTGTTATGAGTATTGAAGCTTCACAACGAAGGATTAATGAATTCAGAAATAACTTTGTAACGGCGATGAGGTGTAAAGGTTGAGCACGGTTATTAACATTTCAATGTATCTCAGTTATCTTTTGGAAGCATACATTGCATATATGTATTTCGGGGCTATGTTTGAGCAGAGATATAAGTCATCGGTTCTTCGTATTATTCTATATATTACAGGATTTTCTTTGCTGTATCCGATTATATTTTTTGAAAGTCCTGTTTTGAATATGATTTTCAGCATAGCAGTTATGCTGACACTGGGATGTCTGGTTTTCAAATCCGGTGTACTAAAGTCCCTGTTTCATTCAGTTGTTGTGGCAGGTTTGCTTGTTGGAAGCGAGACTTTTGTTATAGCTCTGTTTAATATGGTGTTTACAGTAAATGCCGCCGGGCTTAAAACTCCTGCAATTGTTGTGATTGTAAGCATAAGCTCAAAGATATTGTTATTTATGATATGTAAAGTTATAAGCCTTTTTGCTGAGAAGGATAAGTCAGCGGATAAGAGGATAATTCTGCTGTTTTTGGTGCCTGTAGCGTCTATGCTTTGTATGCTGATAATTTTTTATCAGAGTGGTAGACTTGAACTTAACAGCATGGAAAATGTGCTTAACTGCTTGGTTTCTTTGTTGCTTTTGGGGACAAATCTGCTTGTCTTCTATGTGTATGAACGTTCTCTGAAAAACGAGCAGGAACTTTCCAGAATTCGTCTTTTAGAGCAAAGACGGGAACTTGACTGCGATTATTACAGAATGCTTGAAGAAACGCGCAACGAATCAAGAATAATTATTCACGATATAAAACATCACCTGGAATTAATCAGATGTATTGCTCAGGAAAACGGCGATGAAAACATAAAAGATTATGTTGATTCTATTCAGAAGGCCTCTTGTTTCAGCAAACCTTGTGTTTTAAGCGGCCACAGGGTTGTTGACGCCATACTTTCGCAAAAGTATCTGATGTGCAAAAATAAGGGCATATCCTTCAGTTTTGAGCACAACAACACAGATTTAGGTTTTGTGAGCGCTCCCGATTTATGTGTGCTTATTTCCAACGCTATGGATAACGCCATAGAAGCTGTGCAAAACAGCAAAGATAAAGTTATTGAAGTAAGCTTTTATCCTTCTGAAAATAACAGCTTTTGTTTTCTGGAGTTTGTTAATAGCTGCGATGTAAAGCCCCGCAGGAATAACAGGGGATTTATAAGCACTAAGAAAGGAAAATATCACGGAATAGGTCTTTACAGCATGCAACAGACGGCAGAAAAATACGGCGGAGAAATGGTGTTACAGTACACCGATGATAAAAAGTTCCGCACAACCATAATGTTGCAGAGAGACTAAAAACTGTAAAAATTCATCGATTTTACAAAAAGCTTGTCGTTTTTACAAGTTTCATTGAGTTTTTCAGTGGAATTAGGTATAATAACCTCACGAAAACGCAACGAACAACACAAAGAAAACAATGTCCGAAATAGTTCTCCGGGCAACCCGTTAAGGTTACAGAGCAGGAGCTTACAAGAAGCGAAAACACTGCTTTTGCTATGATATAAAACACAATGTCCGTATGTGTTTTATATATCAAAGGTTTACGGTTTTTTCCACCCCTACCGTAAGCCTTTGCAAAAAACAAAAGAACCCCTTTAGCCTTCTGACTAAAGGGGTTTTACTTATTTTGTTACCAAGCAGTTCTTGATGCCATAATATTCAAAAAGTCTGATTGTTTCTTCATCTATCCTTTCGCCGCAGACGATGAGAGGTACTGCGGGGGGACAGCCTGCATTGGTGTTTGCAAGTATTCTGCCTGTACTGTCCTGTATGCTTATAATCTCACTCTCAGAGAAAATCGCATCTCTGGGAGAGATTACTCTCTCGGGAATGTGAAAAGCGGGAACGCAAGAGGGTACAGGTGAGAGCAGAGGAATCTTGCACAATACTTCCGATATATAGTCAAGCTCAGCTTTTGTGTTTTCCTGAGTGAGCATAAATACCGCGAAGTCGGGGTCGGAAAACTCACAGAATATGTTTTTTTCTGCAAGGAGTTTTGCAAGAACGCAACCTGTATAGCCGGCAGTTTTAGCATTGATTGTTATTTTGAGCGGTTCCTTGCCTGTAAGAGTATATCCGTAGTTTTCAAGCCTTGATTTGAGCTCTTTTACTAAAGGCAGAAATTCAGTCAGCTTTTTCTTGTAGTCCTCAGCTATATACTTATTAACCATATCAAGGGATTGGAGAATAAGGTAAGAGGGACTTGTGGAAGCAAAGAGTGCAAGTGCCCGCTTTGCATTCTGAGAAAGAAAAGCAGGAGACGTTTTGCTTATATGCAGATAGGCACCGCCTGTAAGCACAGGCAGAGTTTTGTGAGCAGAGTCACAGCACATATCAGCTCCCAAGTCTATGGGGTGCTGTGAGGTTTCAAGAAATTTAAGATATGCACCGTGAGCATTATCAACTATAAGGAGTACATCATGCTTTCTGCAAACCTGTGAAATGCCTTTTATATCTTGTATGTTGCCTAAGTAATCGGGGCTTGTGAGGTAAACAGCCGCGGGTTTTTCTTTGCACTCGTCGAGTATGGTGTTTAGCCTTTTTGGGGTAACAGTGCAGGAAAGGTAGGATTCGTCTTTTTCGGGATAAATCCACTCCACCTCAAAATCTATGAGAGCACAGGCGGTTAAAAAGGTTTTATGGGCGTTTCTGCCTGCAAGGATTCTGGGAGCAATGCCTTTTTCTTTTGCATAAAGGGTGGCAAGATAAAGCATTGCACGAATACAAAGTGAAGAGCCTTCAGTGCTGTAAAAGGTATCACAGCCGAAGAGTGCACTTGCATTGTCCTCGCTTTCCTTAATGATTCCGTCTGCTTCAAAAAGACTGTCTGCACCCTCGATTTCTGTTAAATCCAGATGCTCGCAACCGAGAATGTCTGCCCCCTTGTGCCCCGGCATATGCAGACGGAGGGGTTTGTTTTCTGCGTAATTTCTGCAGAAATCGTAAATAGGAGTGTTCATTATTTGTTATCTCCGAAAGCTCTGGCTATTGCAACCATAATGGCACATTCCATTCTCTTGCGGAAAAGCTCACAGCCGTACTTGTAAACACCTGTAACCGAGCCTGTAGAGTGGTATGCGTTGGCGGCGCAACCGCCTGAGCAGTAAAGCTTTGCCCAACAGTTGTGACAGTCGGGACGGGCATATACGTTGCAAGCGGCAAACTCCTGTTGAATTTCAGTGTTTGTAACACCCTGCCATATATCACCCAGCTTGAACTTTTCTTCGCCTACAAACTGGTGGCAGGGGTAAAGGTCACCCCAAGGGGTAACCGCCATATATTCTGTGCCTGAGCCGCAGCCTGAGATTCGTTTGTAAATGCAGGGACCGCCTGTCAGGTCTATCATATAGTGATAGAAGGTAAAGGGCTTGCCTTCTTTGTCACGCTCAAGCATAAGAGAAGCAAGTTTCTCGTACTGCTCGAGAACTACGGGTAAATCCTCCTGTGTAAGTTCTTCTTTATCTCCCGGTGCACAAACTACGGGTTCCATACTCAGTTCACTGAAACCTAAATCAAGCATCTGCTTGATATCCTCAAGGAAGTCGGGGTTTGCGTGGGTAAAGGTACCCCTCATATAATAATTTTTACCGCCCCGTGCTTCTACAAGCTTCTGGAATTTAGGCACGATACGTTCCCAGGAACCCTTGCCTGCGTAATCTACGCGGTAGCGGTCGTGGATTTCTTTTCTGCCGTCGAGGCTTAAAACCACGTTGCTCATTTCTTTGTTTGCAAAATCAATTACATCATCATCAATGAGCAGACCGTTGGTGGTAAGTGTGAAGCGGAAGTTCTTTCCTTTTTCTTTTTCGATACTTCTGGCATACTCCACAAGCTGTTTTACAACCTCGAAATTCATCAGAGGCTCACCGCCGAAGAAGTCAACCTCTAAGTTGCGTCTGCTTCCTGAGTTTTCCACAAGAAAATCAAGGGCACGTTTGCCAACTTCAAAGCTCATCACAGCTCTGTCGCCGTGATACTTGCCCTGGCTTGCAAAGCAGTAGGAGCAGTTGAGGTTGCAGGTGTGAGCAATATGCATACACAGCGCTTTCACAACTCCTGCGGTTTTGGCTTTAAGCTTGTCTGCCATGGGCTCAAAGGTATCAGGAGTAAAGAGCTTGCCAGCGTCTTTGAGGCTTTCTACCTGATTGAAACATTCCTCTATATCAGATGTTGTAATATCTTCTTTGCCCGCGTATTTTTCGTTCATTGCACCTAAGATGTCTTCGCGGGTGTTGTCTTCGTACATTGCGATGATGTCGTAGGCTACATTGTCAACTACGTGTACAGAGCCTGAGCATATGTCCAGCACTATGTTGTAGCCGCCAAGCTTATACTGATGTATCATAACTGATACCTCCAAAATAGAGTTTATAGATAAAAATGCCGCCTTAACAAAGGCGGCATTTAGGTTAGCAATTACTTGCTCTCGTTCTTGTTCTCGCACTCCTGGTTTGCGATACCGCAGCTTGTCTTACAAGCGGACTGGCAGGATGTCTGGCATTCGCCGCAACCGCCATTCTTAGCACTTTCGCAAAGATTGCGGGTCTCAATTGTCTTGATGTGCTCCATAACGATTCCTCCATCAAAATATTTGTGTAAAAATTTTAGCACGTTTTGGGTGCAAAGTCAATACATATAGCCTATGTATTGAGAATATTACTTCTTTTTCTTTTTGAAAATCTTTGAACGGAAAAGTACAATGTTAAGCACTGCAAAATAAACCACGAGGATTATCAAGGTGAGTATGGGCTTTGCAGGTGCCAGGGTTGCTAAAAGCATCATTGGGAAGCCCAGTGCTATGGCAGGGAAGTTCTGATATACCATATTGTCGGCGGCAGGGGTTTTGAATTCGCCGTCAATTTCTCTGAGAAGGATAATACCTGTACTTGCTGTACCTGTGAGCATACCGTACATCATAAGGAACTGTTCCTGCTCGTATTCTTTGAACAAAGTCTTTGCCACAATGCGGTTGTAAAGGTAAGTGATAATAAAGCCTGCGGCACCCAGAATCAGTATGATTCCCCAGTAGTTTTCAAGGACGCTCAGGCGGATTGCGGCAATACCTGCAACAACCATAATGTCAAAGAAGAAGTTGCTCACACGGGTCATCAGGAAGTCGTTGATATACTGTCTGTTGATAATTTTTTTGATGCGGCATTTGTCAACAACGAACTTGATAAGAGTTGCTGCTAATACACCTAAAAGGAAGTTGAAACCGTAGATTGTGGCTTTCATACCGGGGATAAGCAGACCAAGCACATACATCAGCACATAGGTGAGCAGATATGCGGAAAGCACAAAAGCAAGCTGAACAGTCAGCTTATCCATACTTGCCTGCATAGGAATCTCGTTGTCGCCCTCTACATTTTCAGCCTTTGCAGTGGAATCATCTGCGTTGGTCAGGGTGATTTTGTTTTTCTTCTTGAGAATATTAAGGTGAATAACACCGCCTATGGAAGCACACAGGAAGCCCAGAGCCGCAATGGTAAGACCGAAGGTTTTGCCGCCTACGAAACCGAAGTCAGTTTCGTATATATTACCGTAGTTCATAGCCTGGCCTGTACCCTGACCGTAACCGAAGGGCAGAAGCACACCTGCGGCAGGGAAGAAGTCTTTGATAATCATAGCGGCAATCATTGTAATTCCGAAGCCGACAATAGCCTGAATAAGATAGGTTGCAACAGTTGTAACACCTGTATTTACAATTTCGGAGGTGCGCTGTTTGGAGAGCTTACCTCCGCTTGATTTGAAAGTGGAGGCAATAAAGCCTAAAGCCAGAGCATGATAGGTTATTTGCTCCATTATAGCCATACCCTTGCCTGCAAAAATTGCAGTGTCAAAGAGTACGTTACCTGTGATAACTTCGTAAACTGTAGAAATTATCAGCAGGAATATACCGCCAAGTACGGAGGTGGGTACGAGTGAATATTTAAGAAATTTGACTGAGCGCTTGATCATATTAGCAACAAGAAGGCTCAGCAGAAGTATGCCTGTAATGAGCAAAAAGCTCCAGACCTCAGAGTCCCAGAAATTTGTCATCAGAATTTCCCTCACTTATGTTTTTGTGTCTGTAGCAGAGGTTTACATATTTAAGGGCGTTGAATCGTTTACTGCCTTTAAGCTGATAAACCTTGCCGTTGTAATATATGTTAAGCTTGTTCTTGCCCAGAACAACAAAAGCCGAAGCCTCCTCAAAGGGAATGTTAAGGCTGAAGCCGTCTGAAGCCTCGATAAGCGTTCTGTCACCGAAAAGCTTTGTTCGGGTATTTTTACTGATGAGTTTTTTGTTTTTGTAAAGAATAACCTCAGAGAACTTAATACCGCTGTCCTCAAAGAGAGGTTTTTCTGTATGTTCTCTTGTGTCAAGGTTATTCACAAAGTCGCATTGATATGAATACCAGTCACAGGTGTGCTTAAAGGGGAATTCAAAGCCTGCACCCTGAAGTGTTAAATCAGGCAGATAGCGGATTTCTCTTTCACATTTTTTGCATTTCACCGTGTCACCGTGGCTTTCAAACTCCGACAAACCGCAGAAGGGGCACACATAAAAGGCACGTTCCATATACTCGGCAGATTTTTTGTGGCGGAATTCTCCTTTAAGATTGCAGTCGTTCTGATAAAGCTCTTCTCTGATAAGTGCGTTGAGCTCATCATCGGGCATTGCTTTCAGCTCTTCGGGTGAAAGCACGCGGGAAACATAACCTCGCATTTTGCCTTTGCGGATAACGTCACTCCATCTGGGATGCACTCCGTAACCGCCCTCAAGACGGTAAAAAGCTACAGGCAGAGAAAGCTTCTTTGCAAGTTTTGCAATAGCGGGGTTTATGTAGACATTCTCGCCTGCATAGGTGCGGTTGCCCTCAGGGGCAATGGCAATGCTGCCGCCTTCTTTTGCCACACGTATACAGTTGAGGATTGCGTGCACGTCTGTGGTCTGTTTCTTGATGGGAATTGGAGCCACCAGATATGTAATAAGTTTTGATACAAAGCCGTTTGAAAAAAGGTCTTCGCTTGCTACGTAGTAGATGGTTTCTTTGAATGCCATTCCAAGGAAGAACTGGTCAAAGGCGGTCTGGTGGTTCATCAGAACAAGGTACTGATTGTGGGCTGTGTCCTTGTTCTTTTCAATGGTGATGCCGTACTTAAGCCGTGAGTAAGGATAAATTACCATGTAGGCAAGGTTCCTCACAATTCTGTGGCGAAGTTTCATCCACTTTTTCTTTTTTGTTTTGTTTTTTTCTTTTTTGTTTATGTTGGTTTCGCTCATCTTTATTCCTCCGCAAAAGCTGTGAAGTTCACAGCAGGCTAAGATGAAAGGCTGACAGTCGATGTATATGTTGACAAGACAACATTTATAAAAGCATTATACCATAAAAGCTTTTGTTTTTCTACAAAAATTTTTATTTTTCATATAATTGTCAAACAAAAACCGCATCTTTTTACAGATGCGGTGATAAATTTGTAATATATTATGAACTTTGGTTGCTTGCAAAGACGTCTGCAACCTCGCTGATGGTGATGTAGGCAGCAGGGTCGATTTCGTGAATAATATCCTTCATTTTAGGTACCTGGAAGCGGTTGACGATGAAGTAGATCATTGTTTTGGGTTTGCCTGAATATCCGCCGTGGACCTCAATTTTGGTCATTCCGCTTTCGAACTCTTCCGAGAGAGTTTTGCAGATTTCGTCGGGGTGAGTAGTGATAATCATAGCACACTTGGCTCTGTCGAAGCCGTCTACAATGAAGTCGATAGTTTTCAGTGCCGCCGCGTAGGTTACGATGGAATAAAGGGGAAGAACCCAGCTTTTTATTACGAATCCGCAGACAACATAAAGCAGGAAGTTGTAAATCATAACAAAGGTGCCAACAGAGATTCCCAAACGCTTTGCAAAGATTACAGCCATAACTTCAATGCCGTCCATTGCACCGCCGAAACGGATTGCAAGACCGCTGCCCACACCCGAGATAACACCTCCGAACAGCGAGCAAAGGAGCAAGTCTGTTCCTGCAAGGGGAGAGGCGAGGCTTACATCAATGGGCAGTACATCTGTAATCAGCCATGCTGACACCGAGTACACCGCTACTGTGTAGATAGCGTACAAAGTGAAAAGTTTTCCCTGCTTTTTAAGTCCGTATAAAAAGAGTGGCACGTTAAGAACAAGCAGAAATACCGAGAGCGTAAGATACTCGGGAGAAATCTGGGAAAGAAGCATTGAGGTGCCTGAGATACCGCTGTCGTAGAGTTTTACGGGAGCAAGAAAAACAGTAATGCCGAAGGCATTTATGATGCCCGACAATGTGAGCATAAGCATATTTTTTAGTTTTGGTCGCCGCATAGTATTTCTCCTTTTATTTGTTATGAAAATAGTGTACCATAAACGAACATCTTTTGTCACCTTGTTAATTGTAAACAATTTATATTTCTATCTTTTGTACAGACAAGACCAGGATAGAAACACCGCCGAGAACGTTGCGGCGGTGTAAGGTGAAGAATGAATATTTATTCTTTAGAAAAATTAGACGGCAGTTTATCGTTGGTTTTGCCTTTTACTGTACGCAGGGTAAGCTTAGCAAGGGTTTTGAGGGTTTTTTCTGTACCTTTGATAAAGCCGAGTTTTGTGAAATATATATCGCTTCTGTCACCGCTGTCGCAGACTAATTCCGAGAGAGAACCCTCAAAAATCAGATGTGAATACAAATCTCTGTCGAGAGCGCGGATGGAACGATAGTCTTTCTCAAGTACTGCTCTGGCAAAGCCCAGGCAGGTGTAGGCGTTTGTTATGGGGATTTTTGCACCAACTGTGGCAGCTATGATATCAAAGAGATTGTATACCATACCGCTGTCAAGCTTGCCTGCATAGGAGAAAAGCTCAGAGAGGTTATTGTAATGCTCGTCGGATATATCCAGAGCAAAAATCCTTACTTCAACTGCGGCTTCTTTGCTGTCTGCAAAATATCTTTCCACAGGCTCTGCTATAAATCCGCCATACAGGGGAGTATCTTTTCTGTACCTTGCAAAGGACACCCAGTTGCGGAATGCGGGGTCCAGCGTCATTGACACGTGGTTGTAGGGATAGCGGGAGAATTTGCGGATGGCTTTGCCGATGCGTGTGTGAGTTTTTGAAATCATCACATAAAGCTTTTTGGTTTCTTCCACATCTGTCCCTCCCTGTGCCTGAAAATTTTCTTATATTAATTGTACCATAGCTTAACTTTTGTGGCAACAAAAAACTCCTGTCAAATGATGACAGGAGTTTTACATTCAGTCAAAGGCAAAACCTAAATATGAGGGCATTTCTGTTGAATATTCAGAAAGCGGATAATACATTGCAAAAGGCTTATCTTTTCCCTTTGTGCGGAATTTACCCTTTTCACAGCCTGAAGCATTTACGATTTCTGCATAGTTTTGGGTGTTGCCCAGTATTTCAAGGCAGTTGAGTTTTTTGTCCTCAATATATGCAGTAAGGATAAAATCTTCACCTTTGAAAAACTTTGCGTAAGTGCTGAGGAAACTCAGGCTTTCGCCCTCTTGAATCACAGCGTTTTCATCAAGATACTCTTTCCTGAGAAGGGCATATTCCTCTTGGGAGATTTCTGTTAAGGGTGTGGTTTTGGTGCTTTTGATGACTTCAACTTCGTTTATATAGGAGCAGGTTTTGTAACCCATATTCTCATAAAATGCAAAAAGATTTTCTTTAGCGGGTACCAGAATTGCACCTTTGTAGCCGTTCTTTATAAGGTATCTGTGGGTGTCTGCCATAAGCAGAGTACACAGCCCCTTGCCTCGGTGAGCCTTTGCGGTAGCCACTGCGTAGATGTATGCAAGCTTTTCGCCTTTGTAAAGACAATCGAAGATGTAGAGAGCGGCAAGGGCTTCGTTATCCTTTATTATGCATCTGCATCTGTGAGAGGCAAAGGCGGTTTCCCAAAATGTGCTCAGAAATGCTTCGCTGTCGCCGAAGGCTTCCTGCCACAGTGCCCAAAGACTTTCTTTGTGATTGCCTTCAGGGCATACAGGTTTTAAGCCTTCCTCAATAAACACAGCTCTGTACTTTTCTGTAAGGAATGCGGGGCGGTAACTTTCCTTTGCTTTCCTAAGTCCCGAAAGCCCCATATCCTCTTCTCGGTCAAGATAGGTTGCTTCAGGAAATTTATCTCTTAAATAACTTGCAAATTCCTTGTTGATGGCAACGTAGGCATTTGGAGTAATTGCTTTTTCAAAGTGTACGTCAAAGGTGCTTTCATTCATTTTACTGCCCATTGTAAAGGCAAGGATTTCTCCCTTGTGTTCAAGGAGTAAACCTTCCATTGAAAGCTCATTGTAATTCTCAAACGCTCTTTCGAGGGCGGTCTGCTCCAAGGAATAGTCGTTATCGGGGTTTTCGTCGAGCTTTTCCTTATACCACTTGTCTGCAAGTTCTTTTGCAAGGTGCAGGTTATCTTTGGAAAGAGGAATACAGGTGTAATCGGGGAAACTCTCTTTGAAGCGGTGCAGGTGATTTCTCTTGCTGTGGTATTTCCTGCCGTTAAGGTCTGAGAGGGCGTTTATATCGTACACATAGTCAAAGCCGTCGCGGGCTTTTTGAAAAGCAAAGCTTTCGGGATAAAGCCTTTCAAGAAGCTCAGCGTCCTGTTTATAAACTCCGAAGAAGGAAAGAGGAATACCCCTTTCTTTTGCATCCTGCATAATCTCAGCCAAAGCCTTTTCTTTGTTGCCCTTGCCTATGGGAAAGGCATAGCTGTAGTGCCCTTCGTAAAAAGAAAGCCTTACAAGCACATTGTCAAGCTCTGCTATGCTTTGTTCACCCCACATAATAAGGTTTGCAAAGGTGTACTCGCAACCGCGTTGCACAGTGAAAGGGAGATATTTATTATAAAGTTCTTTGTCGGTTATGTTTACAGGTCTGAAATCAATCATACTAAACCTACTTCTGAATATTAATAAAATCCAAATGAATTATAGCTTTTTGTGAAAATATTGTCAATTTTTCTTAAAATAAAAACAGCCTGCGTTTTTGCAGACTGTAATATTCTTTGCAAAATTTATCAGTATACACCCACAGCCTTGAGAATGAACATAAAGGCTGTAAGAATAAAGAGAAAACTAAAGTTAAAAGCTGAGAACAGTTTCATATATCTGTCAGAATCTTTGGGGTTGTGCTTTGTGTATTCGCGGTAGGTAATAAGGCTTGCAAGGGACGCGATGAGTGTACCTGTGCCTCCGATGTTGACGCCTACAAGCAAATCGGCGTAATTGTCTGTAAACTGGGAGAGAAGCACCGCAGAGGGAACATTGCTGATACACTGGCAGGACATAACAGAGAAAAGCAGAGTGCTTTTGTTGCAAAGGTATGAAAGCACATCGCGCACAACATCAATGCGAGCCATATTGCCTGCAAAGATGAAGAAGAAAACAAAGGTGAGAAGCAGGGGATAGTCCACCATTTTTAGTGCTTTTCTGTCCATAAACATAAGGGTAGCGGGGATAACAATAAGTCCAATCCAATAGGGAATGCCTCGGAAAACAATGGCTATGGAAAGTGCAAAGAGTGCAAGATAGATTGCGGTTTTCTTTTTTGGAAGGGATTTTACTTCGCCTTTGAACTCAAGAGGCTCAGGCTTCACAAAGACAAAACAGCACAGGGTAATGAGAGCGATGGAAAGTACAAAGGGGACGGACATAATGCCCATAAACTCCAGGGTGGGAATGTTGAATTTGGAGTAAAGATAAAGGTTCTGGGGATTGCCGAAGGGGGTGAGCATTCCGCCTAAGTTTGCGGCAATGTTCTGCATAATAAAGGTGAAAGCCATATATTTACCCTTGCCGGTGGAACTTAATACAAAGTAACCCAGAGGCAGGAAGGTGAGCAGTGCCATATCGTTTGCGATGAGCATTGAGCCGATGAAGGTGATGTATACAAGGGCAAGAACACTCAGTCTGACAGTGCCGAAACTCTGGACGATTTTTTGTGCAAGGGTGTAGAAGAATCGGATGTTTTTGAGAGCACAGACCACAGCCAGCACACAAAATAGACAGGTGAGTGTCTTGAAGTCAAAGTAAGACAGATACTCTGCATCCACAGGCACAAATATGCTTGTAACCAAGGCGGCACAGAATGCTACCATAAGCACAACGTTGCTTTTTATAAAGTCAAGCATAACTCTGAGAGCTTTGCCTATGTATGAGCTGTGTTTTCTTTTGAGAGCAATGCTCTGTGCCATACTTTGTGCATCTCCTTTATATTTGTTTATTTCACACAATTTGATAGTATAGCACAAAGTTTGAGGATTTTCTATTGGCTTATCTTATAATTCTCAATGCCTAACAGGAGCAAAAAACATACTTAATAACGAATAAGAAAAGAGCCCTGCATGGCAGAGCTCTAAATGTTTCAGTTTATTCTCACGTATCCGCTTTCTTCAATCAGTGTCTGACCTTCCTCAGAGAGAAGCCAGTCTATGAGCAGAGGGATGTTTTTATTTTCATTGTCAGCACGGTAGATGGCGTAAAACTGAGCAATCACGGGGTAGGAGCCGTTTCGGATGTTTTCGGAACTTGGATAGACACCGTTCATAGAGAGCATTTTTACCCCTTCGTTTTCAACTATGCCGTCCATATAATATCGGAAAGAAAACCCGATGGAACCGCCCGTTATGGCAAAGGGGGATTTCGGTGCAATCTCCTCACCCTTCATAAAGGCATTCATAGCGGACTGGCTTCCGCTTCCTTCAAGGCGGGTTATTGGATTTATAATGCGATTTGCACCGCCAAGTTCTGCCCAGTTTGTGTACTGCCCCGAGTATATTCCTCTGATTTGCTCGGCGCTCAGATTATCAACAGGGTTTTCTTTATTTACAAAGAAAACAAAGGCTTCCAGTCCCACAGGTACATATACAAGCTCCACGCCTTTTTCAAGGGCATATTGCTTTTGCTCCTCTGAAGGAGCGGCACAGAAAAGAATGTCTGTTGTGCCGTCTACGATGGCGGTATAGCCTCTTACCGTGTTTTTGTATTGCATTTTGCTGTCTGAGGCAAAGTTTTCTCCATAGAAGTTGTCGTCGGAGAAGGTGCCTCCCTCAAAGGTAACCGAGCCTTCGGGGTATACGTTGTGAATTATCGACGCATAAACAGGAAGCAGAGCCGCCGCACCGTCCAATACAGGCAGATTGTCTGTAAGCTTCAGAGAAGAGTCAATCTTTGCGAGGTCGGAAGTTTCCTCAAAGGGCAGATACTCTTTTACGTCTATCATCTTTGACTGAGAAGCTGAGCTGAAATTGTTGGCAAGACGCTTTGTCAGGAGCATATATATACTGCCGTTGAAAGAGAGAAAGAGCACAAGTATCAGCAGTAAAGCAATAATCTGTTTTATAAGCAGAGATTTGCTTTTCATATTACCACAGCTCCTCTCCTATAAAGTAGATTATGGAGCAGTGCTGATAAGCGTTGATTGCATAGACTACGTGTGCAACAGTGAATACAAGGCATAAAACGGCAAGGGCAATAAGTATTGCATTAAAAGTTTTTGTTTTCATAAAACTTTACCTCACATATATGCAACAGCCATATAGAGTAAAGCTATGAGGGAGATAATAACTGCAAGGAGCACACCTGCAATCACAGCAGAGATAATAAGCATAATTTTGCGGGTTTGGATTTGAGATTTTGTGTAGGTGCCGGGTGCTTTCTTGTTTTTTGCTTTGGCGGTTAAAAAAAGAATAAGGCTGACTGCAAAGAATACAAAGAAAGCAAGGGGAATGAGATAAAATATGTAGGATAATAAGTTAACCATAATAACCTCCGAATAAAATGTTTATTGAGCCTTTTTTACGATTTGTCATAATAATTGCAGATGTGCAAAGGCGGATAAAGGCACAAGTGTGCAGAGTATAAACAGACATAAAACTAAAGAGAAAAAGTGGATATAGCTATGCTTGCTGTTAGTATGTTTTATCATAAAAACCACCTCAGTTTCAGTATACCATAAATGCAGAGATTGGCAAGAACTTTGTGTTGGGTAAGGCCGGAAAAAGCAGCTCAAGCATAAACGAAATATCATATGGGTGTATGTTTTGTGTGTTGCGTTTTTGCTCGATGAAACCTATACTGTTTGATAATTAAAAAATATTTTTCAAAAAAATCGAAAAAAGTGTTGACATCGGGTATAAAAAGTGTTATATTAATTGAGCACTTCGCTGGTGTAGCTCAGTTGGTAGAGCAGCTGATTTGTAATCAGCAGGTCGGGGGTTCAAGTCCGTCCACCAGCTCCAAAAACAAAGACCTGCTTAATAAAGCAGGTCTTTCATATGGGAGAATTCCCGAGTGGCCAAAGGGGGCAGACTGTAAATCTGTTGTCAGTGACTTCGGTGGTTCGAATCCACCTTCTCCCACCAGAAAAAAGCATCGACTTTGTCGGTGCTTTTTTCAATGAAATTCGCCTTTCGGCGAGTGAAATAACTTCGATATGAAATGTTTGCTTCGCAAATGTTAAGCGGCGAAATTTATTTCACTTGATGCGAAAGCATCAAATTTCATAATCCGTAAGGATTATTTCATATTTTTTTCAAGAAAAATATTTCATTTAATATATCACTCCGCCCGACGGCGGAATATCACTAAAACTTAGGACAATATGGATTAGAACCACCGAAGTTATTTGTTCGGGCAGATTTACTGATTTATTATCGCTAAGTCTGCCTTTTTTATTTTACTATATAAATCTTCAATAAAATGTGGTATAATCAGTTCGATAAATAAGAATTTGCAAGCGTGACGCTTAACCCGACTCCGCCTGTTTATAAGTCTATATAACGATAAACTTTATTAACGGCGGAGTTGAAAAGTACATTTGATACCGCCGTTTATGAGTGTTAACTCTAAACCAAACTTTTTCAAAGGCGGAATTGCCCTACGGGTGGCTAACCCGTAAATTCCAATTTATCAAACTGAAAAATTTTTGAAAAATAATAAAAACCGCTTTGCATCGGCAGACGTATAACTAAAAATCTTGCTATTTTTATTTTTTGTGATAAACTGAGTAAAAACTGATGGTTTAGCATTGTGAGTTGACATTATGTATTTTGATGATATTAAGCTTGGGATGGCAGTTGATACTGCACCTGCCCTTATAGAAAAAGAAAAGATGGTGGCGTTTGCTTATGAGTACGATAATATTCCTCTTCATACTGATGAGGAATATGCAAAGAACACACCCTTCGGCGGGCTTATTGCACCGGGAGTAATGTCTTTTATGTCCGTTTGGGCAAAGTATCTTGAGGTTGATTTTTTCGGCGAGGAACTTCTTGCAGGGAAATCTACAAAAATTGAGTGGCTTAAGCCGGTTTTTGCAGATGATGTTCTTACAGGAAAAGCAACTATAACAAAGCTTGTGAAAAGAAACCCAAAGAACGGACTTGTTGAGGTTTCTATTGATGTTTACAATCAGCACGGCGAGCTTGTGCTGAGAGATGTAACAGAAGCTGTGGTAAAGTGCAGACCTGTGTGATTTGTAAACATTATGACGATAATCGTATATTATATTATCAGTTATGAATTCGGATTAAGTTAATTAAAAAATTTACAAAAAACTATTGACTTTTGAAAATTGATATACTAAAATAGTTTCAAATTTGAATATCACAAAGAACGACTATGATGAAGACGGTCGGAATGTGAAGCTTATCAGAGAGTTGCCGGGTGGTGTGAGGCAATAGTAAAACGTTCCAATGACTTATCACTTCTGAGTCGGAGGACCGAAAGGCAAGTGCCAAGTAGACTCCTTCCGTATTGCTGCGTAAAAGCAAAGGGCTTGTTAGAGCTCGGTAAGTGACGGAATGCATTTTCCGTAATTTGAGTGGTACCGCGGGTTTTATAACTCGTCTCAAAGTTTTCTTTTGAGACGGGTTTTTTGTTTTATTCAAATTCGTAACCATTAACAAATCTGTCAGTATGAAAGGAGATAACAAAATGGATTACAGTTTGAAAGAGGTCGCAGGCAGAATCAAAGGTCTGCGCGAAGCAAAAGGATATACACAGGAGGAGCTTGCGAAGCTTACGGGTGTATCGGTAGAGGATTTTAAGCTTCTGGAGGAAGGCGAAACAGACTTCAGCTTCACATTTATCTACAAATGTGCAAAAGCTTGCGATGTTGAAGTTATTGATTTGCTGGAAGGTACCAGCTCAACACTCAGTTCTTTTGAAATTATCAGGAAGGGCGAAGGCAGCAAGATTCTTAAAAAGCACGGTGTTGTGTATAACAACCTGGCACCTAAATTCAAAGATAAACTTGCAGAACCTTTCCTTGTAAAATTTCCTTATCTCCCCGAAGAACAGAACGCTCCTATCAAGCTCAGCTCCCATAAAGGACAGGAGTTTGATGTAATCGTAAAAGGTTCGCTCAAGGTTCAGATTGGTAATCACGTAGACATCCTTAACGAAGGTGACTCTATTTTCTATAACAGTACAATTCCTCACGGTATGATTGCAGTAAGCGAAGGCGGCTGTGAGTTCCATGCAGTTGTTCTTAATCCTCAGGACGGCAGAGTAAGTGAGGAATACCCCGAAGTTCCTTATGTTGCTCCTAAGGTTACGGTAAAAGAAGCTCCTGCTACAACAGTTGCCGACAACTTTGTTGAGTCAGAATACGATGAAAACGGTGTGTTCTCAGGTATCAGCTTCAAGAATGCCGATAAATTCAACTTTGCCTTTGACTGTGTTGATGCTATTGCTCAGAAAACTCCCGACAAGCTTGCAATGATGTGGGTGGCAAACGATAAAACCGACCGCAGATTTACATTCAGCGATATGAAGAAGTATTCTGCAAAGACTGCAAACTACTTTGAATCTCTGGGCATCAAAAAAGGCGATACAGTTATGCTGGTGCTCAAAAGACATTATCAGTTCTGGTTCTGCATGTTGGCACTTCACAAGATTGGCGCTATTGCAATTCCTGCAACAAACCAGCTTGTTGAACATGATTTTTCTTACAGATACAAAGCCGCTAAGGTAAAAGCAATCGTATGTACTGCTGACGGAGATGTGTCTGCAGAGGCAGAAAAAGCCGCCGCAGAATTCCCCAATATGGTTAAGGTCCTTGTAGGCGGTGTTAAAGAGGGCTGGAATGACTTCAATGTTGAAATGGAACGTTTCAGTACCCACTATTTCCGCAACGAGAACTCTCCCTGCGGTGATGACCCTATGCTTATGCTCTTTACTTCAGGCACTACAGGTTATCCCCGTATTGCAACCCATTCATACAAGTATGCTTTGGGACATTATCCTACAGCAAAGCATTGGCATAATGTAAACCCCAATGGCTTGCATTTCACAATTTCCGATACAGGTTGGGGTAAGGCTCTCTGGGGTAAACTTTACGGTCAGTGGCTTTGCGAAGCAGGCGTGTTTACTTATGACTTCGACAGATTCCACTCCGAGGATATTCTGCCTATGTTTGCTAAATATAATATCACAACCTTCTGTGCCCCTCCCACAATGTATCGCTTCTTCATTAAGGAAGACCTTTCAAAGTACGACCTTTCTTCTATCGAATATGCGACTACTGCCGGTGAGGCTCTGAACCCTGAGGTGTTCAATCAGTTCAAGAAGGCAACAGGACTTACCATTATGGAAGGTTTCGGACAGACAGAAACAACTCTGTCTATTGCAAACTTTGTAGGTTCTACTCCCAGAATCGGTTCTATGGGCAAACCCAGTCCGCTTTACGACGTTGTTATCCTTGACCCCGACGGCAATGAATGCAAGACAGGTGACACAGGCGAAATCTGTATCCGCACAAAAGAGAACGTGCCCTGCGGACTTTTCATCGGTTATTATCTGGACGAAGAGAAAACAAATGATGTATGGCACGACGGATATTACCATACAGGCGACCAGGCTACAATGGATGAGGACGGATACCTCTGGTATGTAGGCCGTATTGATGATGTTATCAAGTCCTCGGGCTACCGTATCGGACCTTTCGAAATCGAGAGCGTTATCATGGAGCTTCCTTATGTTCTGGAATGTGCAATCACACCTGTTCCTGATGAGGTAAGAGGTCAGATTGTAAAGGCTACCATTGTGCTTGTAAAGGGACAGCAAGGCTCAGACGAGCTTAAGAAGGAAATCCAGGAGTATGTAAAGACACATACTGCTCCTTACAAGTATCCCAGAATCGTTGAGTTTGTTGATGAGCTTCCCAAGACCATCTCAGGTAAGGTAAGACGAGTTGAAATCCGCAAAAACGATTTGGAAAAAATGAACAAGTAAACCTTATTACAGGGGTTGGGAGGTTTTTCCCGACTCCTGTTTTGTTGTGATGATTTTTTTGTTTTGAAGTAATACTGAAAACTTGCGAAATTTGACTTTTGTGATATACTGATTATTACTTGATAGAATTAGTGGGGAAAAGAGGTGTTGGCTGTGGCTGTGCTCAGCACAAGAGGACTTTCTGTAAGCTTTGTGGAGAGAGTGCTGTTTTCAGACGTGAGCTTTGATATTGAAAAGCGTGACCGTGTGGGCTTTATCGGCAGAAACGGTACAGGCAAGACTACGCTCTTTAAGGTGATTACGGGTGAATTGTCTCCTTCTGAAGGTGATGTTTTTATTGCCCGTGAAACAGTTGTGGGACATATGCGACAGCACGCCTGCACAGAACCTGAACGTTCTGTGTTTGATGAGCTTCTGACGGTATTTGCTCCTTTGATGGCTATGGAAAAGGAGATTGAAGACTTCACCCGCAGTATAGACAAGGGTGAGGGAGATATGGATTTGCTTGTTGCAAAGCAGACAGCCCTCATTGATAAATATAACACGGAAGGCGGACTGACGTATAAAAGCCGTACACGTTCTGCACTTCTGGGACTTGGATTTTCCGAAAGTGATTTTCCCCGCGCTGTAGGTACACTCAGCGGCGGTCAGGCTTCCAAGCTTTCCTTGGCAAAGCTTTTGCTTTCAGGTGCGGATTTTCTGCTTCTTGATGAGCCTACAAACCATCTGGATATAAATTCTGTCAGGTGGCTTGAAGGTTTTATCAAGGATTTCAAGGGTGCGGCGCTTATTATCAGTCACGACCGATACTTTCTTGATGCAGTTACTAACAAGACTATTGAGCTTGAACATAAGCGTATCAGAGTTTATGAAGGTAACTATACTACCTTTATGGAGAAAAAGGCACGGGAGATTGAAGCGGCACAAAAGCTTTATGAAAAAGAAAGCCGTGAAATCAGACGAATAGAGGGTATAGTTGAACAGCAGAAGCGTTGGGGCAGAGAGCATAACTTTATTACTGCCGCCAGCAAGCAGAAAGAAGCAGACCGCATAAAAGAACGGCTTGTAAAACCCGAGGGCGAAGAAAGCCATATTCACCTGAGATTTGAGCCTGAGCGTGAAAGCGGAAACGATGTGCTTATTGTCAGGAATCTTTCCAAGAGTTTTGGTGCAAAGCCTGTGCTTCAGAATGTAAACCTTCACATCCGCAGAGGAGAAAAGGTGTTCATTGTAGGCGCCAACGGTTGCGGAAAGACTACCCTTTTCAAGGTTTTGTGCGGCCTTTATGAGGCGTCTTTTGACGAGCTTACTTTGGGAGCACGGGTGGACATGGGATACTTTGACCAGATGCAGGCAGACCTCAACCCTCAAAATGATGCCCTGACGGAAATAAGCGATGCCTACCCTCAGATGAGCAATACTGAAATCCGCACGGCTTTGGGTGCTTTTCTTATAAAAGGTGACGATGTGTTCAAGCCTGTATCATCTTTGAGCGGCGGCGAAAGAGCACGTATTTCACTTCTGAAGCTTGTGCTGTCAGGTGCAAACTTTTTCCTTCTGGACGAGCCTACAAACCATCTGGACGCACCTTCACGGGAGGCGTTGGAGGAAACCCTTGCACGGTATGAGGGAACAATGCTTATTATCAGCCACGACAGATACTTTATCAACAAGCTGGCAGACAGGATAATTGAGCTTACACCCACAGGGGTTTGCGAGTATCTTGGCAACTACGATTATTATGCGGAGAAAACCGCTCAGCGTGAGGAATTTCAGAAGAATGAGGACACACCTCAGAAGCCGAAGACTAATGATTATAAGCTTCGTAAAGAGGAGCAGGCAAAAGAACGTAAACGTCAGAATGACCTGAAAAAGGCGGAAGCAAGGATTGAAGAAATTGAAGCAGAGATAGAAACACTGCAAACTCTCCTTGTGTCTGAAGAAGTCACAAGTGATTACGAAAAGCTTATGGAGCTTTCTGCAAAGCTCGAAGCTCTTCAGAATGAACAGGCAGATGCTTTTGAGCTTTGGGAGACGCTTATGGAGGCTGCCCCTGAGGAATGATTTTTTAATATTGTTTGTTGTTCGGTGCACCGCTTTCATCACGAGAGCGGTGCTTTTTGCTCACGGGCTTTGTACGGTTGCATAGAATGTTAAGGGAGCTTCCTGAAAATTAAAATAAACGAAAGGTGAAATTAAGGCGATTCTTACTGAACTTTCCCGAATACAGCGGTTGCAATTACTGTGCCTGTATGAACAGCTTTGGGCAGCAAAGTGACGGTAGTAACTGTTACAGGTATTGTTACAGGCTGAAATTTATAAATAGTCCCGATATGTTAAGACGGCAATTACCCTTGAGTGATTGCCGTCTGCTTTTGGTTTGGATGAAAACGGCTTGATTGAAAACATATACAAAAGGAGATAGCTAAATCGGGTATCTCCTTGCTGTTTTGTCGAAAAGTATTTTTAGCTGTTGACAAAGTATTTATAAAGGATTATTATTTGAACACTTTGTGAATATTCTGTAAATGTCACAGGGTAATATTAAAAGAAATCAGGTAAGATTATGACTGTTTTGCTGAGCATTGCCATAGCTCTTTTTGCAGGACTTATGATGACCAGAGCATGTAAGCCTCTGGGACTTCCTGCAGTTACAGGCTATCTTGTTGCAGGTATTCTCATCGGTCCTTATTGTTTAGGACTTTTAGGTATTGAGGGTTTAGGCTTTACCTCTTTTGAGGCTGTTGAGAGCTTTTCAATTCTCTCTGAGGCGGCTCTTGGATTTATTGCCTTTACCATTGGTAACGAGTTCAGACTTTCAAGCCTTAAGCAGATTGGTAAACAGGCTGTGATTATTGCACTTTTCGGTGCTGTGGTCGCAACTATCCTTGTTGATGCGGCACTTATCGGTCTGTCCTTCCTTATGCCCGAAGTTGTTGATATACCTATTGCCCTTACTCTGGGTGCGATTGCCTCTGCTACCGCTCCTGCGGCAACACTTATGGTTGTACGTCAGTACAAGGCAAAGGGCCCTGTTACACAGATGCTTTTGCCTGTTGTTGCTATTGACGACGCTATCGGTCTGATTGTTTTTGCGGTGTCCCTTGGCGTGGCAAAAGCTGTAAACTCCGGTCATATGGACGTGCTTTCCATTGCTTTGGAGCCTATTGTTGAGATTGTTTTCTCCATTCTGGCAGGTAGTATCCTGGGTGCACTGCTCTCATACACAGAGCGTCTTTTCCACTCCAGAAGCAAGCGACTTTCCATTACCGTTGCTTATGTGCTTTTAGGTGTTGCAGTATCTCAGATTAAGTTTAATATCGGCCCTGTTCACTGCGGATTTTCTTCTCTTCTGCTCCTTATGATGATGGGCACAGTATTCTGCAATATGTGTGACTTTTCTGAGGAACTTATGGACAGACTTGACCGTTGGACAGGTCCTCTCTTTGCACTTTTCTTTGTGCTTTCGGGTGCAGAACTTCAGCTTTCTGTATTTACTCAGTGGACTATGGTTCTGGTTGGTGTTGTTTACATCATCTTCCGTTGTCTGGGCAAGTATTTCGGTGCTTCCTTCAGTGCAAAGATTACTCATTGCGAGAAGACAGTTCAGGAATATCTGGGCATTACCCTCTTCCCTCAGGCAGGTGTTGCTTTGGGTATGACACTCATTGCATCTGCTGAGTTTGGCGGTACACAGGGTGATGTTATCCGCAATATCACACTTTTCTCTGTTATGATTTACGAGCTTGTAGGTCCTCTGCTTACAAAGATTGCGCTTACAAAGGCAGGAGAAATCAAGCCCGAGGAGAGAAAGTCTTCCCGTGGTGTTATGCATCACTAAGATTTGACTTGCGCTTTCTTGTCAAAATACCCAAGTAGGCAACGTGTATTTACTTATTAATAGGGCAATTCGGAGATTATGTTCCGATTTGCCTCAAAGACTGAAAAAAACTTGACAAATACAGGTTTTTTGTAGTAATATATGTACTAATCTTTTTGTTTTTAGTACATATATATGAAAATGCGTTGACGGAAAATTGCGATTGCTATGTATCCTCAGAGAGTCGGTGTAAGCTGAAAGCCGATGTTCAGAACTTTCGCATCTCGTTCCTGAGCAGGTTTGCCTAAAGTCTGCGGCTTCTCTGTTTGTTTGAACAGACCCCGCATTACCGTTAAGCATTCACGGAGTAATTCCCGTTAAAGAATCAAAAGTGGTCACGTTTTTGTGGCAATCCGGGTGGTACCGCGGTGTTTTTTATCGTCCCTGAAGCATATCCTGCTTCAGGGCGTTTTATATTTTATTTTCTCAAAAAGGAGGATGCTGTTATGAAAACAGTAAAAATTGCAGACGTAACACTCAGACAAGGCACTATGGCGTCAGGCACAGCACTCAGCTTTAAGGAAAAGATTGAGATTGCAAAGCTGCTGGACAGAATCGGAACAGACGTAATTGAAATGCCTGAAATTGAAAATGAGGCAGCAGACACACTACTGCTGAAGACGGTTGCATCTTTGCTAAAGAACAGCACTCTTTCTGTGTCAGCAGGTGTCAGCGAAGAAAGTGCCAGGAAGGCATGGCAGGCTGTGATGGGAGCTAAGAAGGCAAGGCTCAGAGTGAGTGTGCCTGTGTCCACTGTACAGATGGAATACCTCTATAAGTGCAAACCCCAGAAGATGCTTTCTGTTATTGAGAATATGGTAAGTGTTTGTGCATCTATGTGTGCAGATGTTGAGTTCTGTGCAGAGGATGCTACAAGAAGTGAAAGAGCGTTTCTTGCAAGTGCTGTCAGCACAGCTGTTAGGGCAGGTGCCAAGACAGTTACAGTATGCGACACAGCGGCACTGCAGCTTCCCGAAGAATACAAAGGCTTTATAAGCAACCTTTATGAGGATGTGCCCGAGCTTGAAAGTATAAACCTTGGTGTGTGTACTCAGAGTGAGTTGGGACTTTCTGTTGCCTGTGCACTCTCTGCAGTTACAAGCGGTGCAAGTGAAGTTAAAGCCACGGTTACAAGAACTCAGCTTCCCACTTTAGAAAATTTCGTTCATCTTATCCGTACCCGCGGTGAGAGTATCGGCATAGAGTCCTCTGTTAACGTAACGGAGCTTTCACGCACAGTAAAGCAGATTAAGGCAATCACCAGAACAAAGCGTACAGAGGCAACTCCCTTTGACAGTCCTGTTGCATCCAGAGCAGAGGAGGATATCTGCCTTGATACAAAGGCTGATATTTCAGCAGTTTCAAAGGCTGTGACTGCTTTAGGATATACACTTACAGATGATGATTTGGCAAAGGTTTATGAGGCTTTCCTCAATACTGCCAAGAAAAAGCAGGTAGGTGCAAAGGAACTGGAGGCAATTGTTGCCACAGAAGCTCTGCAGGTACCTCCCACATACAGACTTGTAAGCTACGTTGTTAATTCAGGTAACATCATTAATCCCACAGCAAATATTGTAGTTGAGAAGCAGGGGACTGCTTTCACAGGACTTTCCACAGGCGACGGTCCCATTGATGCCGCACTGTTGGCATTGGAGCAGATTGTTGGCCACCACTACGAACTGGATGATTTCCAGATTCAGTCTGTTACAGAGGGCAGAGAGGCTATGGGCGAAGCACTCATAAAGCTTCGCTGTGACGGCAAGCTCTACTCAGGCAGAGGTATTTCCACCGACATTATCGGCGCAACAATCCGTGCTTACCTGAATGCTTTGAACAAAATCGTTTACGGGGAGAACTAAAATATGAAATTATCCTTTTCAACTAACGGTTGGAGCGGTTTCTCCTGGGAGGATTTCTACTCTATGGCCAAGGATCTGGGCTTTAAGGGTATTGAAATTCACGATATAAGCAGAAGTGTTTATTATACTCCCGGCGGACCGCTGAGAGAAGAGAATATAGCAAAGACTGCCAGAGCAATGGCTTCTCTGGAGCTTTCCATTCCTTGTATTGATGCTTTGTGTGATATTGCAGACAAGGACAGAGCAAAGGACAGCATAGAGGAAATCAAGCGTCATATTGACCTTGCATATAAGCTCAACTGTCCCTATGTGCGTGTTCACGCAGGCAAGGACAGAGAGGGTGCCGACGAGGTTGCAAAGCAGGTGCTTTCAGCCTGCCTTGCTGATGCAGAGAAAAACAAGGTTGCAATGCTGGTTGAAACCGTAGGTGTTTATGCTGACACAGCACGTCTGCGTGATTTGCTCAATGCTTTTGCCTGTGATAACATTGCGGCTTTGTGGGATATGAGCCATCCTTACCGCGAGTTTTCTGAGGAGCCTCAGCAGACCATTACAAACTTAGGTGCTTATATCAAACACGTGCACATCAAGGATTCTGTAAGTCTTTCAGGCAAAACAGCTTACCGCCTTATGGGCGAGGGCGATATGCCCATAGACAAAATGATGTTTGCATTGACTTCCATTAACTATGAAGGTTTTATTTCCTTTGAATGGATTCCATCATGGATTGAAGAAATCGGCGATGCAGGAATTGTGTTCCCTCATTTCATAAACTATATGAGCCGTTTTGACACGGAAAGCGCAAAGGAAACACAGCTTTACGATAACAAGACAAAGACAGGTAAGTTTATCTGGAAAAAGGAAACTCTCATAAATATGACCTGTTCACAGATGCTTGATAAAATCTGCGAACATTTTCCTGACCAGTATGCTTTCCGTTACACAACCCTTGACTACACCCGTACATACACACAGTTTCGCGACGATGTGGATGAATTCGCAAGAGTTCTCATATCCTTGGGTGTAAAGAGCGGTGACAAGGTAGCAATCTGGGCTACCAACGTTCCCCAGTGGTTTGTTACCTTCTGGGCAACTACAAAAATCGGTGCAGTACTTGTTACTGTAAACACTGCATATAAAATTCACGAGGCGGAGTACCTTTTCCGCCAGTCAGATACTCATACATTGGTTATGATTGAAGGCTCAAAGGACGCAAGCTATGTTGATATTGTAAACGAGCTTTGCCCCGAACTTGCAGAGAATACTCCCGGTGAGCCTCTCCACTGCAGAAGACTTCCCTTCCTGCGTAATGTAATTACAGTAGGTTGCCAGACAAAGGGAGCCCTTACCTGGGAGCAGTCACTGCAGTTTGCAAGTAAGACGCCTTTGGAGGAGGTAAGACGCAGAGCTTCCCTTGTTGACCCTCACGATGTAGGCAATATGCAGTATACCTCGGGTACCACAGGTTTCCCCAAGGGTGTAATGCTTACTCACTACAACTTCCTCAACAACGGCAAGTGTATCGGTGACAGAATGGATTTGTCTACTGCTGACAGAATGATGATTCAGGTGCCTATGTTCCATTGCTTTGGAATGGTGCTTTCAATGACAGCGGCTATGACCCACGGTGTTACAATGTCACCTATTCCATACTTCTCACCCAAGAACTCTCTTGCTTGTATCAACAACGAGCGAATTACGTGTTTTCACGGTGTTCCCACAATGTTTATTGCACTTTTGGAGCACGATGATTTTGCGAAGACTGATTTTTCACATATGCGTACAGGCATTATGGCAGGTTCACCTTGCCCCATTGCAGTTATGCAGGATGTTGTTGATAAAATGCATATGTCTGAGATTACCATTGTTTACGGACAGACCGAGGCTTCTCCCGGTTGTACAATGAGCAGTGCTGATGACCCCTTGGAGGTTCGTGTTTCCACAGTCGGCGGTCCATTGCCCAATATTGAGTGCAAGATTGTAGACCCGGAAACCGGCGAAGAAGTTCCTGACGGCGTAAATGGTGAATTTGTGGCAAGAGGCTACAATATTATGAAAGGTTACTACAAGATGCCTCAGGCAACAGATGCGGCTATTGACGCAGAGGGCTGGCTTCATACAGGCGACCTTGCCTTAAGAACTCCCGATGGCAACTTCCGAATCACAGGCAGACTTAAAGATATGATTATCCGAGGCGGTGAGAATATCTACCCCAAGGAGATTGAGGAGTTTATATATACTCATCCCAAGGTGAGCGACGTACAGGTTATCGGTGTTCCCGATGAGCAGTACGGCGAGGAAATTATGGCTTGCGTTATCCTCAAGGAAAACGAGGAAATGACTGTGGATGAACTGAAAAAGTATGTTCTTGACCACATGGCACGGCATAAGGTTCCCAGATATATTGATTTTGTAGACAGCTTCCCCATGAATGCGGCAGGAAAAATCCTTAAGTACAAAATGCGTGAGGATGCAGTCAAGAAATATAATCTCTCCAAAGCGGCAGAGATTGAAACAGCTTAAATACACAAAAGGAGTGTTCAGATATGTTAGATATTAAGATTACAAAAACCACTTGTCCCAAAGAGAAGCCTTCTGACGAGTCAAAGTTGGGATTTGGCAAGATTTTCACTGACCATATGTTCATTATGAACTACACAGAAGGTCAGGGTTGGCACGATGCAAGAATTGTTCCCTACGAGAATATTTCTCTTTCTCCTGCGGCTATGGTTTTCCACTACGGTCAGGAGATGTTTGAAGGTCTTAAGGCTTATCGCGGTTCAAACGGCGAGCCCAGACTTTTCCGTCCCGATATGAACGCTAAGCGTACAAATGCTACAAACGAGCGTCTTTGCATTCCTCAGCTTCCTGAAGAGGACTTTGTAGAGGCTGTAAAGGCATTGGTTGCAGTTGATGCTGATTGGATTCCCAAGGCAGCAGGCACATCCCTCTACATCCGTCCTTTCATTATTGCAACAGACGATTTCCTCGGTGTTGCTCCCAGTAAGACATATATGTTTATTGTGATTCTTTCACCCTCAGGTGCTTACTACGCAAGCGGTCTTGCTCCTGTTGGCATCTGGATTGAGGACGACTATGTTCGTGCAGTAAGAGGCGGCATCGGCTTTGCAAAGACAGGCGGTAACTACGCAGCTTCTCTTGCAGCTCAGGTTAAGGCTCACGACGGTGGCTACAGTCAGGTACTCTGGCTTGACGGCGTTGAGAGAAAGTACATTGAAGAAGTTGGTGCTATGAACATCTTCTTCAAGATTGACGGCAAGGTTGTTACTCCTGCACTTTCTGGCTCAATTCTCCCCGGTATTACCCGTAACTCCGTAATCACTCTGTGCAAGAACTGGGGCTATGAGGTTGAGGAGAGAAAGATTTCTGTTGACGAACTTATTGAGGCTCAGAACACAGGTAAGCTTGAGGAGGTATTCGGCACAGGTACTGCTGCTGTTATCTCTCCTGTAGGAACACTGCGTTATAAGGATGACGTTATGACTATCGGCGATGGCTCAATCGGCGAGCTGTCTCAGAAGCTTTACGATACAGTAACAGGCATCCAGAACGGCACAGTAGCTGATGAATTCGGCTGGACTGTATTGGTATGATAAAGGATTTTAAGAGAATTACGGTTTTTGCTGGGCACTACGGCTCAGGCAAAACCAATATTGCCGTTAACTATTCTGCACTTATAAGGAAAACTACAGGCAAAAACGTTGCTCTGGCCGACCTTGATATAGTAAACCCTTATTACAGAGCAAAGGACAGCACCGACAGACTGGAGGAGCTTGGAATCAGAATGATTTCTTCTCCCTTTGCAAATTCCAACGTGGATTTGCCTGCTCTGCCTTCTGAGGCTTATGCTATCATCGATGATGAGAACACATACGCTGTCTGCGATGTAGGCGGTGACGACAGAGGTGCTTATGCTCTGGGCAGATATCGTGACGGTATTATGAAAAGCGATTACGAGATGCTTATGGTGGTGAATATGTACCGCCCCTTAACACGCACGGTAGAAGAAGTTCTTGAGATGAAAGCAGAGATTGAGGCGGCGGCTGGTATTCCCTTTACAGGTATTGTAAACAACTCAAATATAGGACCTCTTACCACAAAAGAAGATGTGGTGAAATCCTTTGATTTTATAGCTGAGATTTCAAAAGAAACAGGTTTGCCCTTGCGTTTTACAGCAGTATGGGATAAAATATACTGTGAACTCTCAGAAACCTACGAAAATCTTATACCGCTAACTCTGCAGAAGCGAGTTTGGTAAATTGGAGGAAATGAATATGGCAAAGGTAACATTTGATAAGAACCGATGCAAGGGTTGTGCTCTTTGCGTAGGTGCTTGCCCTAAGGGTATTGTTGCTCTTTCTGATGAGATTAATCAGAAGGGTTATCATCCTGCAACAGTTACAGACGAGGAAAAATGCATCGGTTGTGCTTTCTGTGCAACTATGTGTCCCGACTGTGTAATCACTGTTGAGAAGTAAGGAGGAAAGAATATGTCAGAAAAAGTATTGATGAAGGGTAACGAGGCTCTGGCTGAGGCCGCTATTATGGCAGGCTGCCGCCATTATCTGGGCTATCCCATTACCCCTCAGACTGAAATAGCAGCCTATATGGCTAAGCGTATGCCCAAAATCGGCGGTACGTTCTTACAGGCAGAAAGTGAGGTTTCTGCTATCAATATGGTAATCGGCGTTGCATCAGCAGGTAAGCGTGCAATGACTTCAAGCTCCAGCCCCGGAATTTCTCTGAAGGGTGAGGGCCTTTCTTACCTTGCAGGTTGTGACCTGCCTGCTTTCGTTGTAAACGTACAGCGTGGCGGTCCCGGTCTTGGCGGTATTCAGCCTTCACAGAGCGACTACTTCCAGGCTGTTAAGGGTACATCTCACGGTGACTACCATATGCTGGTGCTTGCACCTGCTTCCGTTCAGGAAATGGTTTCAATGACTTTCAAAGGCTTTGACCTTGCTGACAAGTACAGAATGACTGTTATGCTCCTTGCTGACGGCACAATGGGCCAGATGATGGAGCCTGTTTCCCTTGATATGGGTGAGGTAACAGAGTACGAGAAGCCCTGGGCAGTTACTGGTACAAACGGTACACGTTCACACAATATCGTAAACTCACTTTTCCTCAAGCCCGAAGAGCTGGAGGTAAAGAACTTTGAGCGTTACGAGAAGTACAGATACATTGAGGAGAACGAGGTAATGTACGAGGAGTACATGATGGATGACGCAGATATCTGTGTTGTTGCTTTCGGTATTGCCGCCCGTATCTCCAAGAATGCTATTGATATGGCAAGAGCAAAGGGCATTAAGGTTGGTATGATGCGTCCCATCACTCTCTGGCCCTTCCCCAAGAAGGAAATGCGTGCCATTGCTGACAGAGTTCAGAGCTTTATCAGCGTTGAGCTTAATATGGGTCAGATGATTGAAGACATTAAGCTTGCAACAGAATGCACAAAACCCGTATATCTTTGCAACCGTACAGGCGGTATGATTATGACACCCGAAGAGGTTCTTGCAAAGATTGAAGAAGCAAGCAAAGGAGGTAACAACTAATGGCAGTTGTATTTGAAAAGCCCAAGGCACTTACAGATGCAGTTCTTCACTATTGCCCCGGTTGCACTCACGGTATCATTCACCGGCTGGTAGCAGAGGCTATTGACGAGCTTGGCATTCAGGGCAAAACCATCGGTATTGCTCCTGTTGGTTGCTCCGTTATGGCTTATGATTATTTTGATATTGATATGGTTCAGGCTGCACACGGCAGAGCTCCCGCTGTTGCTACAGGTGTAAAGCGTGCAAACCCCGAGAACATTGTATTTACATATCAGGGTGACGGCGACCTTGCCGCTATCGGTACTGCAGAAACCGTTCACTCCGCTGCAAGAAACGAGAACATTACCATCATCTTCGTTAACAACGCAATCTACGGTATGACAGGCGGTCAGATGGCTCCCACAACTCTGCCCGGTCAGGTTACTCAGACCTCTCCCTACGGCAGAGACACTCAGAGCGTTGGTTTCCCCCTTAAGGTTTGCGAGCTTCTCTCAAACGTTGACGGTGCTACCTACCTTGAGCGTGTAGCGGTTAACAATGTTAAGAACGTTAAAGCCGCCAAGAAGGCTATCAAAAAGGCTTTCCAGTATCAGGTTGAGGGTAAGGGTTTCTCTCTTATCGAGGTTGTTTCCACTTGTCCCACAAACTGGGGTATGACTCCTCAGAATGCCTTGAAGTGGCTTGAAGATAATATGCTTCCTTATTATCCTTTGGGTGTATATAAGGATAAGTTCGCACAGGAGGATTAAGACTATGACAAAGAATATGCTTATTGCAGGCTTCGGCGGACAGGGTATCCTTTTCTGCGGAAAGTTTCTGGCTTATGAAGGTCTTCTTGAGGATAAGTCTGTAAGCTGGCTTCCCTCCTACGGTCCTGAGATGCGCGGCGGTACTGCTAACTGCTCCGTTATTATTTCCGATATCCCCGTTGGTTCTCCCATCGTTTCCAACCCCGATATCCTTATGGTTATGAATATGCCCTCACTTGATAAGTACGAGGACGCTACTGTTGCAGGCGGTCAGATTTTTGTTGACAGTGCTCTCATTGACAGAAAAGTTAACCGTACTGACGTAGAGGCTTATTATATCCCTGCAACAAAGCTTGCAAATGACGAGGGACTTTCAGGTCTTGCCAATATGATTATGATTGGCTACGTTATCAAGAAGTCAGGCATTATTCCTTTTGAGAATATTGACCGTGCACTTCAGAAGGTTGTTCCTGCTTCCAAACAGCACCTTCTTGATTCCAACAGGAAGGCACTGGAGCTTGGCTACAACTACGCTGAGTAATATCAGGGTGACAAACTGACGTTTTTGTGTTATACTTGATGTAATGCTTACATTTTTTAGAAAAGGAGATACCCCTCATGACTGAACAGTTAAAAGAAATCGGAACCCGACTTGAAGAGCTTCGTGACATCTGCGGTATATCTGCTGAGGATATGGCACGTCAGATGGATATGACTGTAGAGGAATACCGTGCTTACGAGGAAGGTCAGCTTGACTATTCCTTCAGCTTCCTTTACAATGCCGCAAACATCCTTGGTGTGGAAGTCGTGGATATTATGAGCGGTGATTCTCCCAAGCTTTCTACCTGCGTTGTTACAAAGAAGGACCAGGGTATTGCAGTAAGCCGTAACGATTCTTACGACTACTCTCACCTTGCCTTCACCTTCCGCGGTAAGCGTGCAGAGCCCATGATAGTTACTACTCAGCCCTCAAAGAAAACTCCTGTGATGCACGAGCACGAGGGTCAGGAGTTCGACTACATACTCTCAGGCACTATGAAGTTTTACATCGGTGATATTTCCTACGAGCTCAGTAAAGGCGACAGCATTTACTTTGATTCGGGAAAGCCTCACTCTTTCAAGGCAATAGGGGATAAGCCCTTAAAGTTCCTTGCGATTGTTATCAAGTAATTTTTCCGAGGAGTTCAGGGAATGGCAATATATGAAAAATTTACAGGCAGGTCAAGAGAGTCTTTTACCTCTCTTGAAGATTGTCGTCAGAATTACAAGCTTACCTGGAATGATGACTTCAACTTTGCCTATGATGTAATTGATGAGCTGGGAAAAACAAAGCCCGACAAGCTGGCGCTTCTGTATATCTCAGCAGATAATGAGGAGAAGCGTGTTACCTTCCGCGATATGATGCTTCTTTCCAATAAAGCCGCAAACTACCTTAAATCTCTTGGCATCAAGAAGGGTGACAGGGTTCTGCTGATTCTCAGAAGAAGTTACCTTTTCTGGGTTGTTCTTCTTGCTTTGCACAAAATCGGTGCAGTGGTAGTTCAGGCTAACGATATGCTCAAAACAGGTGAGTATATCTACCGCTGTAACGTGGGCAGAATTGATGCAATCCTCCTTACAGGCCACGGCAAGTGCACAGAGATTTACGATGAGGGCGAGGGTCAGTATGAAACCGTACGCCTTAAGATGGTAACTGAGCACAAGGATGCAGGCGAGGGCTGGATTGACTTTGAGGAGGGACTTGAGAAAGCCTCTGACAAGTGGACCCGTCCCACCGGCAGAGCTGCAACAAAGGCTACTGACCCCATGATGATGTGTTTTTCATCAGGTACTACAGGTTACCCCAAGATGATAGTTCACGATTTTTCCTATCCTCTGGGTCATATTATGACAGGTCTTTTCTGGCACAGGGTTGTGGACGGCGGAATGCACTTTACCATTTCTGACACAGGCTGGATGAAGTCTGTGTGGGGCAAGCTCTACGGACAGTGGTTCGGTGAAACCGCAATTATGGTTTATGATTTTGAGCGTTTTGTTGCAAAGGATATTCTGGAGAAACTTGAGAAATATCAGGTTACAACCTTCTGCGTGCCTCCCACAATGTATCGTTTCCTGCTTCAGGAGGATGTTAAGAGCTTTGACCTTTCCTCCATACAGCATTGCTGTACAGCAGGCGAGGCACTTCCTGCAGATGTTTTTGAGAAATGGCGTGAGCTTACAGGGCTTGAGATTCACGAGGGCTTCGGTCAGAGTGAAACTCCCATCTGTGTAGGTACACTTTACCCCTGGAGCAAGCCTGTTCCCGGTTCAATGGGCAGACCTGTTCCCGGTTATGACATCAAGCTTCTTGATGCAGACGGTGAGGAATGCCGTCAGGGTATTACAGGTGAAATCTGTATCAAGGCGCCTACCCTTTCAACCAGACCCCGCGGTCTTCTGTGCAACTACAACTGGAGCAAAGAGGATACCAAGGAGAAGTGGTACGGCGGATACTACCATACAGGTGACGTTGCCTATATGGACGAGGACGGTTTGTTCCACTATGTTGGCAGAAATGATGATGTTATCAAGTCCTCCGGCTACCGCATAGGACCCTTTGAGGTTGAATCCGTGCTTCTGGAGCATCCTGCAGTTTTAGAGGCGGCGGTTACCGCTTATCCTCACGAAACAAGAGGCCAGATTGTTAAGGCTAATCTTGTGCTTCGCGAGGGATACACTCCTTCTGAGGAGCTTACAGAGGAGCTTAAAAACTACGTTAAGAAGAACACAGCTCCTTACAAATATCCCAGAATGATTGAGTATTTTGATGCTCTGCCCAAGACCTTCTCAGGCAAAATCCGCCGCGTAGAAATCCGCGCAAAGGATGTTGAGAAGTACCGTGCAGAAAAGCTTGCCGCAGAAAAAGCAGGCAATAACTGATTTAAGAATATGCAGATAAAAGACGTAGCTCCCTCAAAAGAGGGAGCTGTCTTGCCATAATGGCAGTTTGAGGGAGATATATGAAATTGACAAAAGAAAACTTAAAAAGATGTTTACAACTTTTTCTTGCCTTTTTTAAGGTTGGTGCTTTCACCTTCGGCGGAGGCGTTGCCATGATTCCTTTTATGGAGAGGGAAGTTGTTGAGAAGAAAAACTGGATAGACAAAGATGTACTCCTTGACATAGTTGTTGTGTCTGAGTCTACTCCCGGCCCCATAGCAATAAATGCGGCAACTTTTATCGGTTATAAGGTGGCAGGTTTCTTCGGCTCAGTTTTTGCAACCTTAGGTGTTGTAATGCCCTCATTCATAATTATTCTTCTGCTGTCTTTCTGCCTTGAGTTTGTATGGGAGAACGAGATTGTCCAGTTTGCACTCAGGGGTATCCGTGCAGGTGTGCTGGCACTGGTGGCAAAGGCACTGTGGGGATTGTTCAGAAAAACTCCCAAGAATGCTTTTGCCTATGTAATGATAGCGTTAAGCTTTATTGCGGTAGCGGTTTTCGATGTGAAGGTGCTGATTGTTATTGTTTCAGGAGCACTTATCGGTCTTGCCGCCTTCTTTATCTCAAAGAAAGCAGGTGAGAAGAAATGATTTTCCTTGAACTTTTTTTGATTTTCCTCAAACTTGGTGCCTTTACCTTTGGCGGAGGCGCGGCTATGATGCCCTTCCTTGAAGATGAGGTTGTAAGCAGAGGTTGGCTCACAACGGAGCAGTTTGTGGATTTTGTTGCCATCAGCGAGAGTACGCCCGGCCCCTTTGCGGTGAATATTGCAACCTATATCGGCTCTGTTAAGGGCGTTGAGTTCGGCGGCAATGCATTGTGGGGAATATTGGGTGCCGCCTGTGCAACTTTCGGACTGGTGCTCCCTTCCTTTGTAATCATTTTGCTTATTGCAAGGTTTTATGATAAGTTTAAGGAAAGCCGACTGGTTTCGGGAGCTATGAAAGGTCTGAAGCCTGTTTCCATCGGACTTATTGCGGCGGCTGTGCTTTCAATCGGTCAGGTTGTTTTCTTTCCGTCGGGATTTGCTTTTTCGGAACTGTTAAGCTATAACTTCATTACCTCTCTCGTATTATTCGGAGCAATGTTTGTGCTTTGTCTGAAAAAGCTTCACCCTATACTTATTGTGGTGATTTCGGGTGTAGCAGGAGTAGGATTTGGCTTCCTTGAAAAACTTTTTGTATAAAGCGTAGGGTCCACGCCTTTTGCGTGGACCCTTTTTGTATGCCTTTTGTTTAGCAGCAGCCGCCACAACCATTATTGTTGCAATCATTGCCACCGTTTCCGCAACAGGACAGGATGAGGATAAGGATTACAATCCACCAGCAGCAGTTACCGCCGAAGAAGCCGTTGTTGTTACACATAATTGAAGGTGCCTCCTTTCAGTGCTCAGCACAGAAGCAAAGAGCAAAAACTACATCTTTGGGCTTTTTGATTTGCTGTTTTGTGCTGTCTACATTACATCATATTGCACAGACCCATTATTGGTTACAACAAAATTGAGTTCCTTTGCTGTGCGTAAATGTTGATTTGTGCAATATATCAAAAACCAACATTATTTTTTGGATAAAACGCGAGAAATTAGAAAAAACTTATTAAGTTTTTTCAATATAATGGTTGTATTGCTGTTTGTTCTATTGTATAATACAAGGTGAATTAGCTTCGGGCTATAAAATTTTTAAGGAGGTTATCCCTATGGCAAGAAGAGTTTTATCAATTGTTCTGGCAGTTCTGATGATTCTTTCTATGTCAGTTGTAGCAGTTTCTGCTTACACTGTACCTGAAGGATTCGAAATAGCAGATACTCCCGGCAAGGATGAAACAGGCATCAACGGTGAGGTTTACGGTCTTATCGGTGACGCTGAGACTGATGACGTTGTAAACATCAAGGATGCAACACTCATTCAGAAGAAGGTTGCAGCAATTGAGGAACTTGATAAGTTCCAGACAGTAGTTGCAGACGTAGACTTTGATGGTAAGATTACTATCAAGGATGCTACTGCAATTCAGAAGTGGGTTGCAGGTCTTAAAGTTGAAGAACCTATCAACTACCTGATTTATATCCCCGCAGAGGAACCCACACAGGCACCTACAACAGTAGAGCCCACACAGGCACCTACAACAGTGGATCCCACACAGGCACCCACAACAGTGGATCCCACACAGGCACCCACAACAGTAGATCCCACACAGGCACCTACAACAGTAGAGCCCACACAGGCACCTACAACAGTAGATCCCACACAGGCACCTACAACAGTAGATCCCACACAGGCTCCCACAACAGTTGAGCCCACACAGGCACCTACAACAGTAGAACCTACACAGGCTCCCACAGACGCACCTACAGAGGCACCCACAGAAGCACCTACAGATGCTCCCGTACTTGTTGAGTCTGACTATGACCTTATGGGTTCCTTCAACGATTGGAACGGTCAGGCACTGTATGTTGTTGATGATGCAACAGTAGCATTGACAATCGAGCTTGCAGCAGACGAGTATACATTTAAGATTAAGACCGGTGATACATGGTACGGCAACGATGGAACAATCGAAGGCACTTGTGAAAACTGGGGCTTCCGTACTACCGCAGGTAACTGTACTCTTAAAATTACAGAGGCAGGCGAATACACATTTACAGTAACTGTAAATGATGCAGAACGTCTTGGTGTTACAATCACAAAGGCAGCTGATGTAGAAGATCCTACAGATGCTCCCGTTGATGAGCCTACAGACGCTCCCACAGATGCTCCCACAGATGCTCCTGCAGATACAGTTACAGTTTACTTCACAAATAACTGGAAATTTGCAGACCAGTATGTTTACTATTGGGGTACAGATTCTGATCCCGAATGGCCCGGTGTTGAAATGACATATGTACGTGATTCCAACAACGGTGACGGCATCTTCTGTGCAGAAATTCCTGCAGACGTAGAGGGTGTTGTTTTCAATGGTCTCCATGATCAGGATCCTAACACACGCAGACAGACAGTAGATATCAAGGAAGGCATTGTAGATAACGCAGGCTTCTACTGTGAAGAAGAGGTTGACGGTAAGATTACTGTTGGTACATATACATATAGTGATCCCGTAACACCTACAGATGCACCTACAGACGCACCCACAGATGCACCTACAGTTGCTCCCACAGAAGCACCTGCAACTGATGTACCCGCAACTGATGCACCTGCAACTGACGCACCCGCAACTGATGCACCCGCAACTGATGCACCCGCAACTGATGCTCCCGCAACAGAGGCTCCCACAGAGGCACCTACAGAGGCTCCCACAGAGCCTGAGGCTATCAAGGTTTATGCTATCAACTCCGCTAAGTGGGATGCAATGTGTACTCACTTCTGGGGCGGCACAGGTGTAACAGGTACTACCTGGCCCGGCAAGACTATGACAAAGACCGGTAAGAATGTTAACGGCTTTGATGTATACGAGTATACATTTGAAGTTGCTCCCCAGAACATCATCTTCAACAATAACAACAAGGGCTCTCAGACCGCTGACCTTAAATTCCAGGCTGGCAAGTACTTTGATATCAAGGGCGGCAAGTGGTATGACTCCCTTGATGATGTTCCCGCTGTAGCAGCTACTTCAACAGACAGATACCTTGTAGGTGAATTCAATGGTTGGAGCACAACTGCTAACGAGTTTATGCTGAAAGCAGAGGGCGACAGCGTTGCTTACTTAGAGCTTGAGCTTGCAGCAAACACAACATACGAGTTTAAGGTTGTTCGTGAGGGTGCATGGACCAGCTATAACGGTTCTATCACAGGCACAGCATCAGGACTGCAGTTTAGTTCAAGCGTAGGTGGTAATACAAAGATCACTACCAAGAATGCAGGCGTATATGTGTTTACATTCGGTATAAATGATTCCAAGCTTTCTGTTACATATCCCTGAGTATAAGTTTGAGGATTTGTTACTTAAGCAAAGTTAACTGAATAATCAGTATGAGGCTGACCTTTCGGGGTCAGCCTCTTTCTTTTATGCTTGTAACACAGGCGATTTCTTGGTATAATGACAGAAAAGGGGGATTTACTATGCTTCTGTATGATATTACAAGCGATATTATGACTGCAAAAGTTTACGAGGGAGACCCTGTGCCCGCATTAGAATACATAAGTCAGATTGAATCGGGGGATGACTATAATCTGTCAAAGCTTTCTATGTGCAGTCACAACGGAACTCACATTGATGCACCTTATCATTTTGACCCTGACGGAGAAAAAATAGGGGATATGAGGCTTTCGACTTTTTATGGCAAATGCACTGTGGTAAGTATCAAGGGTATACTTACAGGTGAGGATATGGAAAAACTCCTGCCCTACTGCAAAAAACGTCTGATTCTCCACGGTGAGGGTGAGGCTTTTATATCTCAGAGTGCGGCTGTGGTTATTGCTGACAGCGGAATTGTCCTTGTAGGCACAGATGGGTTGTGCCTTTCAACTGCGTTTGATGAGATGCGTGTGCATCTTGAATTTGCCCGAAAGGGTGTGGCTGTGCTTGAGGGACTTGACCTTAAGGGTATCAAAGACGGCGAATATACCCTGTGTGCTTTTCCGCTGAAGGTGTCACAGGCTGAGGCGGCTCCCTGCCGTGCAATTCTTATGGAGCAGGAAAAAGGCTTCTGACTGGTATATAATTCTTTGGAGGAAAAATGTTTGAAAAAACTTGCGATTTTTGATTTGGACGGTACCCTGGTGGATTCTATATATGATTTGGCAGATTGCGTGAATACTGCCTTGAGAGCTCATAACCTGCCGGAGAATACCCTGAAGGAATATTACTCTTTTGTAGGAAACGGCATGGAAAACCTTATACGCACATCTATGAAGGAGCAAGGCGGAAACGATGCGCTTTACACGAAGGTCCGCAAAACCTTTGACAGAGAGTACAAGCTCCACAGCAACGATAAGACTTGTCCCTACGAGGGGGTAGCAGAGTTGCTCGAATGTCTACGCAAAAAAGGAATCGAAACGGCTGTGCTTACCAATAAAGCTGAGGAGTTTGTAGGAGAAATCCTTGCAAAAGCCTTTCCTTCACATAAATTCTCCTTTGCATGGGGTCAGCGAGAGGGAATTGAACGTAAACCTTCTCCCCAGGGACTTGTAAAGCTTATGGAAGAATCAGGTTTTGTAAAGGAAGAATGCGTCTACATCGGCGACAGCGAGGTTGATATAAAAACCGCAGACAGCGCAGAAGTAGATTTGATTTGTGTTCTTTGGGGATTTCGCAGTGAGGCTCAGCTTAAAAGTGCTGGTGCAGAGAAGCTTGTTTCCAATGCAGATGAACTTTTAAGAGAAATTCTTACTATATAAATATGTAGAGTGATTTGTAATGACAAGAAATTATCAGAAAGAATTGGATGCTCTGATAGAGAGTAATATAAAAGAAGGCAGAGTGCCTTCACTTGTGCTGCACAGCTGTTGTGCTCCCTGTTCAAGCTATGCTTTGGAGTATCTGTCCGATTATTTTAATATAAATGTTTTATATTATAATCCGAATATTTCTTCAAAAGAAGAATACGATCTCAGATTGTCAGAACAGCAAAGACTGGTTTCAGAGCTTTATGTGAAATATCCTGTGAGCATAACAGAAGGTAGCTATGAACCTTCTGTGTTTTATGCAATGGCAAAGGGGCTTGAGCACTGCCCCGAGAGAGGAGAACGATGCCTTAAGTGTTATCGTTTAAGACTTGAGGCGGCGGCACGTCTTGCAAAAGAGCAGGGGGCAGATTACTTTGCCACAACCCTTACTCTGAGCCCTTTGAAAAGTGCCGAGGCAATAAACTCAATCGGAGAGGCACTTTCTATTGAGTATGGAGTTAAGTATCTCTGCACGGATTTTAAGAAGAAAAACGGCTATAAACGTTCTATTGAATTAAGCCGAATACATAACCTGTACCGTCAGAATTTCTGCGGATGTGTGTATTCAAAAACAACATAATTGAACAGTTGTCTGAGAAAGTCAATTCAGCAGAGAAAAAAACTGTTAATAGACAGAAAAACGGCAAATAATAACGGAAAAAATCACAGTTATGTAACAATTGTCTGTCAAATTAGACGCTTTTTTGTAACGTTTTGAACATAAAGATAAATTATAACCACACTTTTGCTGTTATAGTACTGAAAAAATAAGTAATTTCATTCCGCTAAAACATAACAAACGACCATCTTTGTGTAATATCAACAAATTATTGGATTAGTTTTTGGTTATAAAATACTTGATTTTTTGTATTATATGCTTTATAATGATAATGCTTAAAAAAGCATAATTTATAAAGGAGGAACTATTATGTCCAAAACAAAGAAGATAATCAGCCTTGTTCTTGTTGCAATGCTGGTTATGGCAATGGCAACAGTTGCTATCGTTTCTGCTTCTGCTCTTGCTGAAGGCGATACATACATTGTTGCTGGTAGTGGCACACTCTGCGGTTCCGATTGGAATCCTGCAGACACAAACAACCAGATGACCTGGAATGCAGACAAGGGTGTTTACGAGAAAGTATACACAAACGTTGCTGCAGGTACTTACAACTACAAAGTAGTTCACGGTACAGATTGGGGCGATGCTTACACTGAGTATGGTCCTGCTAACAGTATGGGTGATGACGGCGTTATCACAGTTGATGCTGACGGTTCTACAGTTACTCTTACTTTCAACGGTGGCAATGTAGAGATCGCTGTTACAGCAGGCTCCGACACACCTGTTGATCCCACACCTACAGATGCTCCCACACCCACAGATGCTCCTGTAGTTGGCGGTGACACAATCACTGTTTACTTCACAAACAACTGGGCATTTGCTGACCAGTACATCCACTTCTGGGGTGGCTCCGCTACTTCCGGTGAGTGGCCTGGCGTTGCAATGACATTTGTTGAGAAAAGTGAGCTTGGCGAAGACATCTACTCCGCTGAGATTCCTGCTGATACAACAGGTCTCGTATTCAACGGTCTCCACGACCAGGATCCCAACGTTCGCAGACAGACTGTTGACATCACAGAGTTTGCTAACAACATGGGCTTCTACTGTGTAGAGGAAGTTGAAGGCAAGATCACAGTTGGTACTTACGAGTACAGCGTAACAGAGGATCCCACAGATGCACCTGCAACTGACGCTCCTGCAACTGATGCACCCGCAACAGATGCTCCTGCAACAGATGCTCCCGCAACTGATGCACCCGCAACAGATGCTCCTGCAACTGACGCTCCCGCAACAGATGCTCCTGCAACTGACGCTCCCGCAACAGATGCTCCTGCAACTGATGCTCCCACAACAGACGCTCCTGCTGTAGGCAACGGCGTTACAGTTGACGGCACAAACTATCCTGTAGCTGTTGGTGATGTTATCACTTACACATACACACTCACAACTCCTGCAGCTATCGAGAACGTACAGGCTACAACTTACTATAGTGCAGATAAGCTCGAGCTTATCATTCCCGAGAAGAAGCCCGCAAACGCAATGTTCCCTGTTCTCAGAGACATCACATCCGTTGTTTACAACACAGATATCCCCGGTGAGGTTAAGTTCAATGCTACAGAAGGCGTTGACGAAGGCTTTGACTTCACAGAGGGCGGCATCCTTGTAACTCTCCAGTTCAAGGTTCTCGACGCTTCCGCTTCTGAGATTTACACAGTAATCGAAGAGATGGTTAAGTTCGGTGAGAAGGTTGACTTCGCTACAGGCGGCCAGATCGTTGCTGACGGCGTAACAGGTGCTGAGACTCTTACAGGTAACACAGATACTCCTGCAACAGATGCTCCTGCAACAGATGCTCCTGCAACTGATGCTCCTGCAACTGATGCTCCTGCAACAGATGCTCCTGCAACAGACGCTCCTGCAACACAGGCTCCCACAAAGGCTCCTGCAGTTGATCCCACATCTGTAACAGAGGCTCCTGCAACACAGGCTCCCACAAATGCTCCTAACACAGGCGCAGCAGCTTACATCTATGTTGTAGTTGCAGTTCTTGCTATGGCAGCATGTGCAGTAGTTGTTCTCCGCAAGAGAGTTAACGGCTAATTGCTGAA
>JAZNVW010000020.1:0-38374 GCA_045593025.1 Ruminococcus sp.
CTCTTCTATGGTAAGATGATGGTAGTTCATACAAATCTCTCCTTTTAGTTTAGTTGTGTGGTAACTCTATTCTACCAGAGATTTGTATGAACTTCTTTATTTTTCTTAAAGTGTTGCACTTGATATTATAATTCACCATAAAACATAGAAACGGCAGTTAATAACTGTCGTTTTTTATTTTAATCCAAAAACATTTTCACATAGATTTAACATAGATTTTACATTTATGCACATCAGATTTTACACAGATTTGATATTCTGTATTATGTAAGTTTACATATAAATACAATATAATACAAACTTCATGAAAGGTCGTGACTTTTCTATGGAACTGAAGGACATATTCTCCCTTATTACGGGACTTGCCATGTTCCTGTTCGGTATGAACGCCATGGGTGACGGACTTAAGCGTGTCGCAGGCAGTAAGCTGGAGACAATTCTCTGGAAGCTCTCCTCTACTCCCTTAAAGGGTGTGTTGCTCGGCACAGGTGTTACCGCTGTTATCCAGTCCTCCTCTGCTACCTCCTGTATGGTAGTAGGCTTTGTAAACTCCGGTATGATGACCATTGCTCAGGCTATCGGTATCATTATGGGTGCAAACATCGGTACCACCGCCACAGGCTGGATTCTCTCACTTTCTGCTGTTGACGGAGGAAGCTCGGGTGCATTCTGGACACAGTTTTTGTCCACAACATTCATCAGCGCAGTGTTTGCACTAATCGGTGTGCTCTTTATGATGCTTGCAAAAAAGAGTGCGTACAAAAACACAGGCGACATTATGCTGGGTTTTGCAGTACTTATGAGCGGTATGAAGATGATGAGCGGTGCTATGGACGGACTGGAAAGCAGCGTAGTCTTCCAGGATATGATGACTTCCTTCTCAAATCCCTTCCTGGGTATTTTGGCAGGTACTGTAATCACAGCAATTCTCCAGAGTGCTTCCGCATCCATCGGTATTCTTCAGGCACTTTCTATTTCAGGAGCAGTAACCAACACAACCGCTCTTTACCTTGTAATCGGTATGTGTATCGGTGCTTCTATGCCTGTTCTGCTTTCTGCTATCGGCGCAACCACCAACGGTAAGCGTGCATCAATTATCTACCTTATCTTCAACACGGTAGGCGCGTTAATTCTTACCCCTGCTTACTATATATTCGACCACTTCTGTCATTTTGCGTTTATGGACCTGCCTGCTGATGCATTCTCAATTGCAACAGTTAACTCTGTCTTTAACATTGCGGCAACAATTATCCTGCTTCCCTTTGTCAAGCTGTTTGACAAGCTGGTGTGTGCCCTTATCAAGGACAAAAAGAGCGACAAGGAAACAGACCTTCTGGACCGTCTGGAAGAAAGATTCCTTATGCATCCCGGTGTTGCCATTGACCAGAGCCGTACTGTCCTGAAAGCTATGGCAGAAAAATCCTGCCGTAACCTTGTCCGCGCTATTTCACTGATTACCAATTATGACGACAAAGAGTATGAGGTTGTTCAGGAAAAAGAAGAAGTCATCGACAACTACGAGGACAAACTGGGTACATATCTTGTAAAGATTACAGGTCACGAACTCAACAAAGAGCAGAGCCACGAAATCACTCGTTTCCTGCATACAATCGGTGACTTTGAGCGTATTGCCGACCACGCTGTAAACATCTCACACGTTGCAAAGGAAATCCACGACAAACAGCTCACCTTCTCCTTTGAAGCTAACCGCGAGCTTGAAATCTTAGCTTCTGCTATTGAAGAAATCGTTACCCTCTCTGTTAACTGCTTTATCGGCGACAAGAGTGCAGACATCTACAGAGTTGAGCCTTTGGAGGAAATGATTGACCTGCTGTGCGACGAGCTGAAGCTCAGACACATCAACCGTGTTCAGAACGGTAACTGCACACTCAATCAGGGCTTTGTATTCTCTGACTTGATTACAAACTACGAGCGAATCGCAGACCACTGCTCCAACATTGCAGTTGCTCTTATTGAGGTTGATTTGGATGCTATGGATACTCACGCATACCTAAACGACCTCAAAGAACACAAGAGCAAAGAATTCATCAGATACTATGATGAATATAAGGTTAAATACGCTCTGTAAAACAAACCAAATATAAATAACAAACCGACAGTTCATAACGAGCTGTCGGTTTTCTTATTGTGTGTTGGTTTTGTATATTCACAAATTTAGCTTTGAAATAATTTTCTCTACGGTTTCTTCCAAAGCAGAGGAAGAAATCTTTATTGTAATGTCAGCGTAATTTTCATAGAAGCTTCTTCTGAAAGCGTAAACATCAGCAAGGGTTTCCCCTTTTTTGAAGGTGATTCCCCTTGTGGTTATATTGGTTATCCTGCGCTGAAGCTCACTAAGCTCCACGTCAATGAACACAACCTTGCCCATCTCTTTCAGATGACGCATGGCTTCCTCATAAAGCACCATTGAACCGCCTGTTGCAACAACAGTGTTACTGCACTCAAGTTCACAGCCTGCTGAGTTCTCTGCTTTTTCAAAATATTCAAGCCCCGAGTTTTCAATAATCTTCTGTAAGGTTGTTCCTTCCTTTTTGCAGATAATCAAATCCGTATCCACAAAATCCATTCCCAAGGTCTTTGCAAGGATAACGCCCACGGTACTTTTACCGCTTCCAGGCATACCCGCAAGAATTATGTTATTCATTTATTGCTCCTTTGGAATAGGCTCAAAGGAAGGTGCAATAACCATATTGCATTCAACATAGGAATAATCAAGCTGCCAACCTTTGAATTTATAGGTGTAATACTCATCATCAGGTCTTTGGGGGTCTTTTGGAGGATTAGCAGACTTGCCGTGAGTGACGGTCTGAGTGCTGAGAATTGAGCCGTCGTGGTCAAGGAAGGTTACAGTATATGATGTGTTACCCTGTGCAGTCTGCAGCCACTCGCTGCCCTTGAGTTTACCTGAACCGTCATACCAATCTATGTTGCCGTTCTGAAGCTCGGTTTTGAAGGTTGTAATTTCAGGGCGGGGTGTACTGTAATCGGTGTAATAAATATCGGGCCAATAGGGAGCTTCGTTGAGCTTTGCTTTGTCGATGTATTCTTTTACACTTTCTCCCTGACGGACTTTTCTTGCTACCATTACTGTACGGAAGTCTGTGTATTCATGAGAACAGGTAGAAAGAGTTATAATCTGGTCATTCTCGTTGATGGGCACGGGAATATCAAAGAGAGAACGAACCTTCACGTTGTATACATAGTTCATAAACTGAGCATCTGAGGAAAAAGCTCCGTGGAAGTAGTTGAAGAACTCTCCGTGACGCTCCAGGGTGTTCGTTTTGTAAACAGAGAAAATCACCCACTGCTCAACTCCGCCCTCGGGGGTATTGAAGAACAGAGTAGGCGCCTTCTTGTAGTAATCCAACTCACCTGTGTATGCACCGTAGTTAATCAGGTCGTGATACATAGTGCCGTCGTTCATCTTGTGTCCGTGAGTGATTATGTTTCTGCTGTTAACCCCCTGGGTGCTTCGGTAATCAATAAAGATACTGCCTGCATACAGATATGAGCCGTCGTAGTTTCTGTGCAGATAATACTGATATCCGTATCCGTCCTGGTCACTCATTAAAACAGGATAATTGATAGCCGTGTTGGGAATATGTATCCAACCTACAATGTCGGTATTGATACTTTTAAGCTCTGCCCAGTTCTGTGTCTGAGTGTAAGGTGTACCGTCAGGCAAGGTGGGAGTTGTGTTGTCATCCGCAGGAGCAGTTGTCACAACCTCGGTATTTGGAACTTCTATTTCGTCATCAGTTGCAACAGAGGTATCCACACCCAGATAGTTGATAAGGAAAACCGAACCAGCCACACAAGCAGAGAAAACAAACAAAGACAGCACGCAGATTAAAACAATGCCAAGAAGCTTCTTTCTTGTGTTCACTTCGCTGTCAACAATAATTTCTTCCTTCACATTGGGATTATTATTTTCCATAGCAGTCCCTCCTAAAGTTTCATATACACATTTATTTTATCATATCTCCTCTTCGTTGTAAACTACCCAAATAAAGCAAAATCGGAGCACCCGAAAAGGATGCTCCGAAATATGCAATCAAATTATTTATCAGCAAATGATAGATTTACCTGTCATTTCCTCAGGCTGAGGAAGTCCTAAAATCTTAAGCATTGTGGGTGCAATGTCAGCAAGTACACCGCCCTCGCGAAGTGTGCAGGGGTAACCTGCAACGCAGAACTTAACAGGGTTTGTTGTGTGAGCTGTAAAGGGTGAACCGTCTGTATCAACCATTCTGTCAGCATTGCCGTGGTCAGCAGTGATAAGTGTTACACCGCCCATTTTCTCAATAGAAGCCGCAACCTTACCAACGCAGGTATCAACTGCCTCAACAGCACTTACTGCTGCCTCGAATACTCCTGTGTGGCCTACCATATCGCAGTTAGCAAAGTTCAAGATGATAACATCATACTTACCGCTCTCGATAGCTTCACAGCACTTGTCGCAAACTTCGTAAGCGCTCATCTCAGGCTGCATATCGTAAGTTGCAACCTTGGGAGAAGCAACAAGGATTCTGTCTTCATTCTCATAGGTTTTCTCAACACCGCCGTTGAAGAAGAAGGTTACATGAGCATACTTCTCAGTTTCTGCAATTCTCAGCTGTGTGAGACCATTGCTTGCCAAGTACTCACCCAGTGTATTCTTAAGAGACTGGGGCTTGAATGCAACCTGAACGTTAGGCATAGTTGCATCGTACTGTGTCATACATACATAGTACAGAGGGAAGAAACCGTTCTTTCTCTCAAAGCCATCGAAAGCCTCATCAACAAAGGTACGGGTAATCTCTCTTGCTCTGTCAGGACGGAAGTTGTAGAAAATGATGCTGTCATTTGCCTTGATAGCTTCACCGCCCTCAATTACGGCAGGTACAACGAACTCGTCTGTTACACCCTCTGCATAAGAGTTGGCAACTGCCTCAACTGCGTCTGAGCACTTCACACCCTCACGAAGCACCATTGCGTCGTAAGCCTTTACTACTCTCTCCCAACGGTTATCTCTGTCCATTGCGTAGTATCTGCCCATTACTGTAGCAATAGTACCTACGCCGATTTCCTTGCACTTATCAGCACAGTCTTTAACAAAATCCTTGCCGCTTGAGGGAGGAACATCGCGTCCGTCAAGGAATGCGTGGATGTAAACCTTCTCAAGACCTTTGCGTTTTGCAAGCTCAAGGATGCCGTAAAGATGTGTGTTATGGCTGTGAACACCGCCGTCAGAGAGAAGTCCCATCAGATGAAGTGCAGAGTTGTTTTTAACAGCATTATCGATAGCACCGCACAGAGCTTCATTCTCAAAGAAATCGCCGTCCTTGATGGACTTTGTGATTCTTGTAAGTTCCTGATACACAATTCTGCCTGCACCGATGTTGGTATGTCCTACCTCGCTGTTACCCATCTGACCATCGGGAAGACCTACGTCCATACCTGATGCACCAATAGCGATGGTGGGATTTTCAGCGAAAATTCTGTCAAGGTTAGGGGTTTTTGCGGCATAGATTGCGTTACCCGCCTCGGGTGCAATACCAAAACCGTCAAGAATACATAAAATCAGAGGTTTTTTCATATTTTCCATCTCCAATTACTTTAGAATAAAGGAACGTCCGCACTTGCTGTAAACAAGAGCGGATGTCCGTGTATTGCTTGTTAATAAATTACTTGGAAGCAGCTTCTACAATCTTTGCGAACTTCTCTGCAACAAGGGATGCGCCGCCGATGAGACCGCCGTCAACGTTTACCTTAGAGAGAAGCTCCTCAGCGTTACCATCGTTCATAGAACCGCCGTACTGAATTGTAGTAGCCTCTGCTACCTCTTTGCTGTAAAGCTCAGCAATGCAATCTCTGATAAGAGCACAAACTTCCTCAGCCTGGTCTGCAGTTGCAGTAAGACCTGTGCCGATAGCCCAAACAGGCTCGTATGCAATAACGATACGGCTCATTTCCTCAGCTGTTACACCCTGAAGTGCAACCTTTGTCTGCATACGGCAAAGCTCTGCTGTAATACCCTGCTCACGCTCTTCTTTAAGCTCACCTACGCAAAGGATAACAGTAAGACCTGCATCAAGAGCTGCACGTACTCTCTTGTTAACCGTTACGTCTGTTTCACCGAAGTACTGTCTTCTCTCGGAGTGACCGATGATTACGTACTCAATGCCCATAGCTGAGAGCATTTTTGCAGAAATCTCGCCTGTGAAAGCACCGCTCTCTGCCCAGTGGCAGTTCTCTGCACCGATTTTGATGTTTGTGCCCTTAGCAGCCTCCTGTGCTACTGCTAAGTCAACAAAGGGAACGCAAGCGATAACATCGCAATCTGCATCCTTAACAAGAGGAATCATCTCGGAAACGAGAACCTTTGCCTCTGCGGGAGTTTTATTCATTTTCCAGTTACCTGCGATAATAGTCTTTCTTGTAGCCTTGTTCATTGTAAATCTTCCTTTCAGATGTATTTTATGGTATAATCCCCTGTCTTTTGGTGTAGAAGAGAAGGCTTTGAAAGCCTTCCCCTTGAGGGGAAGGTGGATTGCGTAACAAAGTGGAGCAAGACGGATAAGGTGAAAACGCTGTTCATATATGAAACTTTTCGGACGGACACTGCGTGTCCCACACCTCATCAGTCACCTTCGGTGACAGCTTCCCCTCAAGGGGAAGCCTTGAATCGCCCCTACAAATTTACAAACACAAGGGCGGAAGTTCATCCGCCCTTGATTGAATATCAATAATTATTTGTCAGCAATAACTGCAACACCGGGGAGAACCTTACCCTCAAGATACTCAAGGGAAGCACCGCCGCCTGTGGAAATGTGGCTCATTGCATCTGCAAAGCCAAGGTTGATAACTGCTGCTGCAGAGTCGCCGCCGCCGATGATTGTGGTAGCATCTGTCTCAGCCAAAGCCTTAGCAACTGTGATTGTACCGTTAGCAAAAGAGGGGTTCTCGGAAACACCCATGGGACCGTTCCAAACAACAGTCTTTGCATTCTTTACAGCATCTGCAAACATCTCAGCAGTCTTGGGGCCGATATCAAGACCCATAAGGTCCTCGGGAATCTCAAATGTGGAAGCGATAGATGTTTCAACAGGCTGGTCGATGGGGTCAGGGAAAGCCTTTGCACAAGTTGTATCAACAGGAAGAACAAGGTTCTTGCCGAGCTTCTTAGCCTTCTCAATCATCTCGAGGCAATACTCAATCTTAGTATCATCAACAAGAGAAGTACCAACGTTGCCGCCCTGAGCCTTGATGAAGGTGTAAGCCATACCGCCGCCGATGATGAGGGTATCGCACTTCTCAAGGAGGTTGGAAATAACATTGAGCTTGTCTGCAACCTTAGCGCCGCCGAGGATTGCAACGAAGGGTCTTACAGGATTCTCAACAGCATTGCCGAGGAATGCGATTTCCTTCTGCATAAGGTAACCAACTGCTGTATCCTTGATGTGGTCTGTAACACCTGCTGTGGAGCAGTGAGCACGGTGTGCAGAGCCGAAAGCGTCCATAACGAAAACTTCTGCCAGAGAAGCAAGCTCAGATGAGAAGGGCTCAAGGTTCTTTGTCTCTTCTTTTCTGAAACGGGTGTTCTGGAGAAGAACAACGTCACCGTCGTTCATAGCCTCAACAGCCTTCTTTGCGTTCTCGCCGACAACCTCATCGTCATTAGCAAAAACAACATCCTGACCGAGGAGCTCAGCCAGACGAACAGCTACAGGAGCAAGAGAGAACTTCTCCTCAGGGCCGTTCTTGGGCTTACCAAGGTGAGAGCAAAGGATAACCTTGCCGCCGTCAGCAATCAGCTTCTTGATTGTGGGCAGAGCTGCTGTGATACGGTTGTCGTTAGTGATAACGCCTTCCTTGAGAGGAACGTTGAAATCGCAACGAACAAGAACTCTTTTGCCCTTTACGTTAATGTCGTCAACAGTTACTTTTGTGAGATTCATAGTAAAAACCCTTTCCTATATAGAATGTGTTAAAAAATAAACAAATTTAACCATTAGTATTATACCGCAAGTGTCTCCGACTTTCAAGCATTTTTATCGGATTTTTGCTGTATTTTTCAGAAATTTACAGTATTAATATATCTAAAATAAAAAACAATATACAAAATGATAATTTTAATGTAAAAAAAGCCTCCCAAAACATCAAAAAGGAGGCTCTTGGTATATATTTACGTCTTTTATTCTGCCTCAGACCAACTGTGACGGTGAAGCTCGCCAAAACCTTGGAGTTCAGGGTAATCCCACTGTCTTAATGTTTCATAGGTTGCTATTGCCACAGCGTTTGAAAGGTTTAAGGAGCGTGCCTCACTCAGCATAGGAATACGCACGCAACTGTCCTTATTTTTAAGCAGCAGTTCTTCAGGCAGGCCTTTGGTTTCCTTGCCGAAAACAAGGTACACTTTTTCCGTGTACTGCACATCCGTGTGCCTATTGAGTGCTTTGGTTGTAAAATAATAAAAATCACCATCAGGATTTTTCTCATAAAAATCCTCAAGATTATCGTAGTAGGTTATATCCAGAAGATACCAATAGTCAAGTCCTGCACGCTTGAGTTTCTTGTCGTCTACTTCAAAGCCCATTGGACGCACCAAATGCAGCCGTGCACCCGTAGCGGCACAGGTGCGTGCAATATTGCCTGTATTCTGCGGAATCTCAGGCTCTACAAGTACAATATTAAGCTCTGCCAAAATAAATCACCTCTAACACATTCTAAACTGAGAATACTAATAAAGCAAGTTTTCTTGCAAATTTTTTCGGGAGGTTAAACTATGGCATCAGGTGCAATGAACACTATGAAGAATGTTGCCTTGGGTGTAGCCGCAGGTATGGCGGCAGGATATGTTGGCTCAAAAATGATGAAGAATAACAAGAAAACCCTGAAGAAAAAAGCCAACCGCGCCCTCAGAGAAATGGGCAGTATGATGGACACCGCTTCATATATGTTCAAATAAATCACAAGGGATTGCTACCCTGCAACATGGGCAGCAATCCCTTTTTATCCTTTATATACTTTTATGTTACTCCACAATACCTGCTATAAACTTCTGGATTGCAGTTGCATCCTTGATATTCACGTAATTATCCCTATCAAAATCTGCAAGATAAAGAGCGTCGTCACTAAGCTGTAAGAGCTTTGCGATATTCTTCTGAATCTCTGTGGCATCCTTAATATTGATATCACCATCCATATTTACGTCGCCTATATCAAAGCCCATTTTCTCTGTTACTACATAAATACTGAAGTGCTCTGTTGTAAACACAAGGAAGCCGTCCTCATACACAGCTCCCATATCGGTGAGCGTGCCGTCTTTTTCCATACGGTAAACCTTTGAGCTTTCATCAATAGCAGGGATTTTTACTGTCACTGCCGAACCGGGCTGAAGCTCTGCTCCGTCCTTGCTGAGGGTGATATCATATACCTTACCGGCTTTGATTCCTACAAGAATAAAGTCAATATCACTTATCATCTCGTCAGCAGTAACCTCTTTTACTGCAAGCTGGGCATCAAATTTACCCTCTACGGAAACTCCTGTCTTGTTGTCAGTAAGCACTACAGCGTCGGGAGTAGACTCGTCAGGAGTTGTGACATCTTCACCGCTTATCACGTGAGTTTTGCCTGTGAATACCTCGTCGCCCTTCTCAGGTGTAAAGCCGTACTCACCGTTTCCGTAGTAGTAATACCACTCACCCTTATAAACTTCCTTATCATATGAACCAATAGAATTTATAGTGGGGTCGATAACATAAATCATACCGTCGAAGTTATCTGTTCCCTCGGGATAGTTATCACTCTCACCCGGGTCATAATATTCTGTACCGATGTTTACAGTCTGTTTTACCGCAATAAAAATATCAAGAGACGGGTCACTACCGCCGTCAATGGCGTTGTTCCAGATAACAAAATCAACATCAGTGGGAACATCGTAGTAATACACTCCGTCCACATCAGTTTCGTTAGCTGTATAGCCGGGCCATGAAGAACAGTAATTCGTGCCGAGCCACCAGTAGATACCCGCAGTATCGGTATACTCATTCTTCCACTCATCAGGCATATAGAAGTAGTATCTGTATGTGCTGACAGGTGTCTCAGTACCCCCACCGCTTATCACGTGGGTTTTGCCTGTGAATACCTCGTCGCCCTTCTCAGGTGTAAAGCCGTACTCGCCGTTTCCGTAGTAGTAATACCACTCACCCTCATGGGTTTCTTTTCCGTATTTATTGGCAGATGTTAAAGTGGGGTCGATAACATAAATCATACCGTCGAAGTTATCTGTTCCCTCGGGATAATTCTTACTCTCGCCCGGGTCGTAATACTCTGTACCAATGTTTACGGTCTGAGTTGCTGCGGAATATATATCAAGTGAAGTATCTGTTCCGCCGTCAATATTGTTGTTCCAGATAACAAAATCAACATCAGTGGGAACATCGTAGTAATACACTCCGTCCACATCAGTCTCGTTAGCTGTATAGCCGGGCCACGAAGAACCGTAATTCGTGCCGAGCCACCAGTAGATACCTGCAGTATCGGTATACTCATTCTTCCACTCATCAGGCATATAGAAGTAGTATCTGTATGTGCTGACAGGTGTCTCAGTTCCCTGTGTAGGTTCCTCAGGTACATCAGTAGGTTCCTCAGGTACATCGGTAGGCTCCTCAGGTGCATCGGTAGGCTCCTCAGGTGCATCGGTAGGTTCCTCGGGTGCATCATCACCGCTTATCACGTGGGTTTTGCCTGTGAACACCTCGTCTCCCTTCTCCGGTGTGAAGCCATACTCACCGTTTCCGTAATAATAGTACCACTCACCCTTATGGAATTCTCGTCCGTGTGAATTGTCGGTTGTGAGAGTTGGGTCAATAACATAAATCATATCATCGAAGCTAATTGTACCGTCCGGATAATTCTCACTCTCACCCGGGTCATAATACTCTGTACCGATGTTTACAGTCTGAGTTGCAGCAGAATAGATGTCCAGAGAGATATCTGTGCCGCCGTCAATATTGTTGTTCCATATAACCATAAAAACATCCATAGGCACATCGTAGTAATATACGCCGTCCATATCAGTCTTGTTGGCTGTATAGCCGGGCCAATTTGAGCAGGAATCAGTTCCGTTCCACCAATAAATACCTACTGAATCTGCATACTCATTCTTCCATTCGTCAGGCATATAGAAGTAGTATCTATTCTTACCCTCTTCCTTCTCAGGAAGCGGTGTCTCTGTGCCCTGAGTAGTGTCCTCTGTTGCGTCCGTAGGTTCTTCGGGTGTAGTTTCATCTGGTGTAGTCTCATCGGGTGTAGTCTCGTCTGGTGTAGAAGGTAATACCGGAGCTTCATCTACAGTTGCATCAGCAGGGTAGGTTTTGCCTGTGAACACCTCGTCACCCTTCTCAGGTGTGAAGCCGTATTCACCATTTCCGTAATAATAATACCACTCACCTGAATAGGCTTTTATGCCATTGTATTCATTCACCCATGTAGCTGCAAGGTCAATAACATATATCATTTCGTCAAAGCTGTCTGTTCCGTCGGGATAATTCTCGCTCTCACCCGGTTCATAATACTCACAGCCGATATTGACTGTCTGACATACAGCAGTGTAAATATCCTGAGTAATATCCATGCCGCCGTCAAGGGCATTATTCCAAACAAGCATAGTCACATCCTGAGGTACATCGTAATAATACACATCCTCAACATCAGCCTTGTTAGCTGTATATCCAGGCCAGTATGAACAGAAATCTGAACCTTCCCACCAGTATATACCTGCGGTATCGGTATACTCATTCTTCCATTCATCAGGCAGATAGAAGTAGTATCTGTTTTTACCCTCTTCCTTCTCAGGAAGAGTTGTTTCGGCAGAAACCATAGCCACTGTACCTATAGTCAAGAGCATAATAGCTGTCAAAAGCACACTTAAAATTCTTTTGAACATATAAAAGCCTCCTCAATCATTATGTAGCTTATTATATTACATATTTCAGATTGTTTCAATATAAAATTTAGGAATGTTAAAAGATATGCACAAAAAACACCCTGCCGCGGTACGACAGGGTGAGTGATGTAACAGATATAAATTAAACTAAAAAGGCACTCTTCTGAAAAATGAAGAGTGCCTTTGAACACTTAATTAACCGCCTATGTAACTTGTTCCTGTTACATAAAGCTCAGGGTCAACCTTTACTCCGTTTTCGATAATCTCAAAATGGAGGTGGTCGCCTGTGGAGAAACCGGAGCAGCCTACACCTGCGATAACGTCGCCCTTGCGGACTCTGTCGCCTGTGGAAACATACAAATCACAGCAGTGAGCATACATTGTTTCAAAGCCGTTGCCGTGGTCAATGATTACATAGTAACCATAGCCCGAATCGTCATATCCTGCCCAGGTAACTGTACCTGAATCAGAAGCAACGATGTCCTGTCCGTAAATACCGTTCCAGGAAATATCAATACCATAGTGGAATCTGCCCCAACGGTGCTGATATGTGCTGGTGATGTTGCCTGTGTAAGGTACAGGCCATGTGAAATCACCTGTGCCTGTGTAGCTTTCCTTTGTGCCTACCAGCATAACCTGGTCAACAGGTTCCTCGGTAGTTACAGAGTTTTTTACAATTGCATCAACCTGTACGCCGTCAACATACACAAGGCGGTAAAATACCTTCTGGGTACCCATACGGCCTTCTTCAATAACCTCTGTGTATGTGTCAAACTTTGTATCGTCGTACTGATAAACTGTTGTGAAGTACTTGTCGTAATCAACCGAAAGGTCTGTTTCCAGTCTTATGGAGAAGCTCTGTCTTGCACTCTCGATAATCTCCTCAACAGACTTTATGGATTCTTTTGCGTATACATCGGTAACAACCTGAACATCGTTATTAAATGTGGTTGTTGTGGTATCATCGTACTTTGCCTTTGCCTGTGAAAGAATGTCTGTCAAAGCAGAGGAAAGTGCCTGTGCATCCTCAGCGGCGCCAAAGAACACACCGTCAACATAAAGTCCGCCTGCACCTGAAACAACAGCTTCGTTGCAATCTACAAGCTTCTCGTAAACGTCAGTTGCTGTGGACTTATCAACACTTGCAAGTGTGGGGTAAGAAACCTGAATAACAGGTGTTGTAGTAAATTCGTCAGTATCGGTGCCTGAAAGAGCACTGTGCATCTGAGCAGATGCCTGAGTGAGAACCTTATCGTTCTCGATAGTTGCAATGCATCTGCCGTCAACGTTTACTGTGAGGGGCTTGTCGGAACAAGTCCAGAAGCAAACGGTGAGCACAAGCATCAAAGCCGCCGCAACAGGAGCCAAAGCAGTAGCAATACCCTTGGGGCTTCTCATAAATTCAAAGTAAGAAGACTTGATGTGGAACTTTCTGATACCCTTAAAAAACTTTGCAGGGGTGAGGGTTGACCAGGTGATATCCCCTATCTTCTTTCTGATAATCTTTGCGTCTTTTTTAACCTCAGCAGGAATTCTCTTTATAAATCTCAATGCCTTCTGAGATGTTGTCATATTAAGTTTTTGGTTTGCATTGTTCTTTTTGCTAAGAGCTTTGATTTCATCAAAACCCTCAACACTTATAAACTTTGTACCCAAACAAATGTCTCCTTGGTTCTTTAATTTCGCACAGAAAACTTCTGTGTTTCCTTTTCGGTTCCTCTGGAAAAAGAATTGTTACAATCGTTACAAATTCGTAACTATTTTAACAACCTTTGTAATTATACAGAATAAAAGGCAAAAAAACAACCTCTAAGACAAATTTTCGGAGCATTTGCCACGATGCACAAAGCCGAGCGTGTATTTTTGTGTAATTTGACGGTTAATTCTTATACTGCAAATCGTAAATAGTCCAATCTTTAACTACCTCAAGGTATTCCTGCATTTGAGCTTTAGCCCCTTCTGTGTCGTGGTCAAGGTAGTTTCCGCATTCTTTTTTGCTGTTTCCGGGAATGTCCCCTGTGTGGGCGATTGCCTTATGAAGAGTGTCTTTAATCAGTGCCAGCGTATCCTTGTTTGAAAGGTCGCGGACAATAAGATAAAAACCTGTTCTGCAACCCATAGGACCGAAGTAAACAATGTTACTGCCAAAAGCACTGTTTCGCATATAGGTTGCAAAAAGATGCTCAATGGTGTGCAAAGCACCATTCTCAAGGAAAGGCGGTGTGTTAGGTTTTACAAATCTTAAATCGTAGGTTGTAATGTCACCGTCAATACGGGAAACATAAATACCTTTCTCTAAGATATCGTGGTCTACTGTAAAGCTTGCGATTTTTTCCATTTTAATTACCTCACTTATAATTCTTGAAACAGATATTCAAATCAACGTTACCCTCAATGCCGTCTACCGCACCTGTGCAGGAATACTGCCAGATAGTGTAGTTATAAAAGAAATCGGGAGTATCGTTAAAAAACGCATACCATATATCAATGTCGGAAAGCTGACCTAAGTCATACTTATAGTATGCAAGAGAAGAGCCTGTATATAACGCAGGAATGTACCCCGCCTTCTTTACTTCGTCACAAAAGGCACGTGCACACGCAGTTAACATATCGGGAGAGATATTATCTGTTCTGGCGGTATCGCCCTCAATAAACTCCCAGTCAAAGGCAAGAGGATAGTCAAGAGAAGCTCCTCTTAAAAGAGATATTGCGTATTCTGCCTCTTCCTTTGCCTCCTCAGCAGTTACTGCCTGAGAGAAAAAGTAGGCACCCACATCAAGTCCTGCTTGTTTAGCATTATGAAGATTTGTTCTGAAATATGTATCATCATACAAAGTGCCTTCTTCACCATAGCCTCTGCCGCCAATCCGAAGCATTGCAAAATCTACACCTGAATCCTTTACCGCCTGCCAGTCAATATATCCGTTGAAGTCGGAAACATCAACTCCCATATAGGAGCAAAGCTCCTCGTCTTCATAATAATACATATATCCGTTTTCGTCAGTACGGAAGTTTTCGTCCTTGTAGAGGCACACGGGCACACCTTCTATGGCGGGAATGGCTGTATCTCCCAAGCCGTATTGAGAAAGAGGCACCCTGTCGGTTTTGCCTGCAACCGAAACCTCCTGGGACATATCATAGATTGCCCTGTGAATTTCTTTGTGATTTCTGAGCTTTGAACCTTGCACACACACAACTGTCAAAAGTACCAAGGAAAGTGCAAGCAATACAGCTACCATTGGATTAAACCAAGACCTGAACAAACCTGAATGTTTTTTCTTTTGTTTTTTATCAGGTTTTTCAGGATTTGTATACAGAGGTGTCTGCACCTCTTTTTCTTCTGTCAAAACTTCCCTGTTCATACTCATTCCACCCTTTTTGAACACAATCATACTATTTCTACTGTGCAACAGGTATAGAATATCACAAAATTTGCACTATGTAAATATGAAGCCTGATACTTGAAATACTTACCGATTATATTGTATAATTAAAATAAGGAAATATTTTTTTTGAAAGGAGGAAGATGTATGTGCACAGAAAATGCAAAAAGAACATCCAAAGAAGACATACTCAGAGAAATTCAGAATTGCTCCACCATAGCTGAACTTTTTGCCCTTGTGAAAAACGAAAATATAGATATGCGTATGCAGACTTTGTGCAGTGCCTCAAACATTCCTCCCAAACTTTTGGAATATGACTCCTCTGCCTCTTTGGAAGACCCCCTTATAAGACTCAAGAAGGTTGTAAGCCTTGCTGCCGAGAACCGGTACTGACAAACGCTAAAATAAACACCAAAGCCGTTCCGATTTGTACGGAACGGCTTTTTGTTTTGCAAAGTTATTTTGCTTTTTTCTTTGAGGTCATTTTGCTTCTGAACGCAAGCTTTGCTGATGCAAAAGGACCGGGCTTTTCCTCAATTTTCTTTTCGGGAGTATTCCAGATATGAACAATACCATTTTCCTGAAGTTTCACAATAATAATAATGGAAACAGGCAGAAGCATCATACCAAGCACACCAAAGAGCTTCAGACCCACATACATGGCAATCAAAGTTACAATGGGAGGCAGACCCACCTGCTGACCGATAATTCTGGGCTCAATGATATTGCGGATAACTGTAATAGCAATGTATGTTAAAAGAACACCAATGCCTAATCCGAAGTTACCCATAAGCAGGCTGATTACACACCAGGGCAGGAGTACGGTACCCGTGCCTACAACAGGCATAATATCAAGCACGGCAATGAGTGCCGCAACAATAGCCGCGTAATCCACCTTGAGAATCAAAAGTGCAATAAACAGCTCGATATATGTGATGAACATAATGATGATGTAACCGCGCAGCATCTTGAGAATATTGGTAACAAACAACTGTTTTATGCTGACAACAAGCTTTGCTCTTTTCTCTGAAAGCTGGCTTACTATGAAATTCACAATCTTGCGGTAATCCTTTGTGATATAGCAGGAAGCAACCACAGAGAACACACAGGAAATAAGAAGTCCGGGACCGTCTGTGATAATTTTCTTGGATACCATTGTCACAAGTCCCGTAACGCCGCTGACTACCGCACCGATTATATTGCCGGGTGCACTTTCAAGGGCAGAACCTACACCCGAGGGAAGCATATTGGTAATTGCCGAAAACCAGACCGTTACTTTGTCAAAGGTGTGCTTAATGTCGGGCACCAGACCTGTGAGCCACTTGGCAAAACCGGGTGCTTCCTCATAAAGCCCCCAAGCAAGGAGACCCACAACAGCAAACAAAGCACACAATACCACAAGCACCAGAAGACAAGACCAGAAGCCTCTGCCTCCTTTTGTTTTTTCTGTGAGATATGCCACAGGCTTCTGCAGAATTATTGCTACAAGCAAGCCGATGATAAAGGGTAATATCCACACAGAAAGGTACTCCATCACAAAGTACACTACTCCGAGAATAAGAGCAACGAATACAATGTCAATTATAAATTTTCTTTTTCTCTCTGTTGTCAAAAATCATACCGCCTTTCCAAATATAGGATAAAGTAAAATCCATTCTTCTACCTTTAAGTATATATAAAACTCCGAGGAATTTCAAACCTTTTTTGCCTTAAATTTCCTTTTTATCCCGGATGTTTTATATTATACACTATACTGCAATAAAAAATGTGAATTCTATGTAAATTTCATTGACGAAAAATCACTCTTATATTATACTATTATATATAGAAATTTACAAGGACGTGGTTTTTATGAAAAGATTTATTTCTCTTCTGACAGTATTCCTTATGCTTATTACATGCTGTGTATTCTCCACAGGCACCGTGTTTGCTTCTGAGGGTGACTTCACCTACAAAGCTGTTGACGGCGGTGTTGAGATTACAGGCTACACAGGCGAAGGCGGAGATGTTCAGATTCCTGCAACGCTCAACGGTGCTGATGTAGTCGGTATCGGCGAAAAGGCATTTTATCAGAACAAAAACATCAAGACTGTTACCATCAGCAATGGTATAAAGTATGTAGGCAATCGTGCTTTTGCAGGTTCATTCATCACAGGTGTTACTATTGCTGACTCCGTTGAAACTCTCGGTAACTCAGCTTTTTCCACCTGTGTATACCTTGAAAACCTTACCCTTTCCAAGAACACAAAAAACATTTCCAACAGCTGTTTCTACAGTTGCACACGTCTTGAAAGTCTTGTAATTCCCGAAGGTGTTGAAGTTATTGAGGATATGGCGTTCCAGATTAATAACCACTTAACTTCAGTAACTCTGCCCTCTACACTCAAGTCAATAGGTGAGTACTCCTTTGCTTACTCAGGAATTACCGAAGTTACTATTCCCAAAGGTACAGAGGAAATTGCAGATTTTGCTTTCTTTATGAGCGAAGCTCTGGAGCAGGTCAGCATTTCAGGCACAGTCAAAACAATCGGTGAGTATTCCTTCGGCGACTGCTATGCACTCAACTCCCTCACTCTTGATGAAGGCATTGAGGTTATTAAAGCTCACGCTTTTGATTCTACCGCTGTTACAACAGTTACCATTCCTGCATCAGTTACTGAAATCGGCGAGTATGCTCTTGGTTATGTTTACGACCAGACAACCTTTGAGTACAACTATGCTGACAACTTCAAAATTCTTTGTGTTGAAGGCACTGCAGGCTTCGAGTATGCAAATGCTAACGGCTTGACTTACACAGCCACTCCCACAGAGCCTCCCACCTCAGAGCCTACTGAAGCTCCTACTTCTGAACCTACACAGCCTCCCACAGACGAGCCCACACAGGCACCTACCACAGAGCCTACAGAAGCTCCCAGTTCAGAGCCAACAGAAGCACCCAGCTCTGAGCCAACAGAAGCACCCTCAACCGCTCCTACAAGCGCTCCTACAAGTGCTCCCACAAGTGCTCCCACACAGGCACCTACAACCGTTCCCACATCTTCAGAACCGACATCTGCTCCTACCTACAAAAAGGGTGACGCAAACTTAGACGGCGATATTAACATCAAGGATGCAACTGCTATTCAGAAACACATTGCAAAACTCGAGGAACTTTCCATTGAAGGAATGATTCTTGCTGAGTATGACGGCGATACAAAAATCACCATCAAGGACGCAACCGCTATTCAGAAGTTCATTGCAGGTATTGCAGACTGATAAAACAATAAAACGAACATAAAAAGAACCACCGCAGATTTTCTTCTGCGGTGGTTCTTTTATAGGAGAATCGCAAGCCTGTTATATCGCCCGTAACAGGCTTGCACGGAAAATTCTGATTAATCCTCAGCTTCCTGCTTAGCCGCTTCGATAACCTTCTGAGCAACATTTGCAGGTGCATCCTCATAACGAACGAAGTCAAAGCTGAATCTGCCTCTGCCCTGTGTTACCTGACGGATGTAGGTACTGAAATCGTGCATTTCTGCCATGGGAACCTCAGCCTCGATAATCTGCTGATTATCTTCACCCGGGCTCATACCCAGAACTCTGCCGCGACGCTTGTTTACCTCACCCATAATGTCACCCATGTTTGCATCGGGAACTGTGCACTTAAGTGAGCCTACAGGCTCCAGAAGTGCGGGGTTAGCAATAGCCATACCGTTTTTGTAAGCAACCTTAGCTGCCATCTTGAATGCCATTTCGTTGGAGTCAACAGGATGGTAGGAGCCGTCATAAAGTGTAGCCTTGAGGCCTACAACAGGATAACCTGCAAGAGGGCCCTTCTGGATTGCTTCGCGAAGTCCCTTTTCAACTGCAGGGAAGAAGTTCTTGGGAACAGAACCGCCAACAACTCTCTCTGCGAACTCAAGGTCTGCGCAATCACAAGGCTCGAACTCGATCCAAACGTCACCGAACTGACCTGAGCCGCCTGACTGCTTCTTGTGTCTGCCCTGTACCTGAACCTTCTTGCGGATAGCCTCGCGGTATGCAACCTTGGGCTTTCTGAGCACAACCTCAACGTTGAACTTAGACTTAAGCTTACATACTACTATGTCAAGATGCTGGTCACCCTTACCGGAGATAACCATTTCCTTTGTTTCCTTATCGGACTTAAAGCCGAGGGAGGGGTCTTCCTCAATCAGTCTTGCAATACCCTGTGCAACCTTATCCTCTTCACCGCTCTTCTTGGGGAAGATAGCCATTGAGAAGGAAGGCTTGTTGTACTGAGGACCTGCAAGGGTAACAATACGCTTAGGAGAGCAGAGTGTGTCACCTGTTGCGGCACCGGAAAGCTTGGGAATGGCACCGATGTCACCTGCACCTACAAAGGGTACATCTATCTGCTTTTTACCGCGTACAAGGAACACCTTGGAAATTCTCTCACTCTCACCTGTGCGTGCATTCACAAGAGGAGTTTCAGGAGAAACCTTGCCTGCGATTACCTTGAAGTAAGAAAGCTTGCCAACGAAGGGGTCGGCAACAGTCTTGAAGATTGTTGCAACTGCAGGAGCATCTGCATCAACTGCAATCTCAACATCATTGCCTTCTTCGTCCTTGCCGACTTCCTTGCCGATAATTGCGGCAGGAGGAGTGAACTTAACGATAGAATCAAGGAGAACGTCCATACCTGCCTGAGTAATAGCCTCAACGCAGAATACAGGAGCAATATCACCTGACATAACTGCATTCTTGATGCCTTCGTTCATTTCTTCCGCAGTGAATTCCTCTCCGCCGAAGAATTTGTCCATCAGGTCCTCAGAGGTCTCAGCAACTGCTTCCTTAATAGCATTTGTGTACTCTTCAAGCTTTGAGAATGCGGGCATAGGAATCTCTGTAGCCTTTGCACCCTGGTATGTATATGCCTTCTGGTTTGCAAGGTCAATGTAAGCTGTAGCCTTACCGCCCTCTACAACAGGAACAAATACAGGACATACATTGTAACCGTATCTTTCTTTAAGCTCATCAATAAGTGCGTAATAATCCACGTTGGGGTCGCACATACCGTTAATAACGAAAAATCTGGGACGCTTGCCGCGGCGGGCAAACTTAAAGCCACGCTCTGTACCAACGTTGATACCGCCCTTTGCAGATACAACGATTGCTACTGAATCGGCTGCGCGGATAGACTCAACACAACCTGCCATATAGTCGTAAAGGCCGGGAGCATCAAGAATATTGAGCTTTGCGTCCTTCCACTCCACAGGAGCAACTGCAAGTGCAACAGAAACCTTTCTCTTGATTTCTTCAGGGTCGAAGTCTGTAACAGTATTACCGTCATTAGTCTTGCCCATACGGTCGATAACTCCGGTCATAAACAGCATTGCCTCAGTAAGAGTTGTCTTACCTGCACCGCTATGACCGGTAAGCGCAATGTTATAAATTTTGTCTGCTGTGTACTGTTTCATAATGATTCTCCTTTCGTGCCTCTTTGGGCAACGATTATATATATTACTTGTAAGCGAAATAGCAATTTATACAAAAAAATCTAAATACTTAAAGTAACTAATAACAATTATAACAAAGACTATGAATTAACACAACAAAAAATTACTCCTGTTCCACAATTTTGACTTCTTGCTCAATGTTGAAGCTTCCAAGTTGTGCATATTGCACAATACTATTCCGCACAGTTAAAGTAATTTAACCTATACATACACAAAAGACGGGTTTTCCTTTGATAAGAAAACCCGTCTGCAACGTTCCGATTTATATAAAGTTTTTAGTCAAAAATACCTGTAGAAAGATACCTTTCTCCTGTATCAGGCAGAAGCACAACTATACGCTTACCCTTGTTCTCTTCACGCTTTGCAATGAGAGTTCCTGCAAATAGTGCCGCGCCAGAAGAGATGCCCACAAGGTAACCCTCACTGTGAGCAAGCTCTTTGCAGACTTTATAGGCATCCTCTTCTTTGACTGCCACTATCTCGTCAATAAGTTCTTTATCCAGTATATCGGGAATAAAGTTTGCACCTATGCCCTGCAAGCCGTGGGAAGAAGCCTCACCGCCCGAAAGCAATGGAGAATTGTAAGGCTCAACAGCTACAATTTTTATACTCTTGTTTTTGCTTTTGAGAAACTTTCCTACTCCTGTCAAAGTACCGCCTGTACCTACTCCTGCCACAAATATATCTACAGTACCTTCTGTATCTTCCCAGATTTCAACACCTGTGGTTTCAACGTGCGCCTGCACATTTGCTTCGTTTGTGAACTGTGAGGGCATAAAACTGCCCTTAGTTTCATTCAGAAGCTGCTGTGCCTTTTCGATGGCACCTGTCATACCTTTGCTGCCTTCGGTGAGCACAATCTCAGCTCCATAGGCTTTAAGTAGGTTTCTTCTCTCCACACTCATAGTATCAGGCATCGTAAGGATAACCTTGTATCCCTTTGAGGAAGCCACCGCCGCAAGCCCGATACCTGTGTTGCCAGAGGTAGGCTCAATAATGGTAGCACCTTTTTTAAGAAGTCCTTTTTTCTCTGCATCTTCTATCATATAAAGAGCCGCCCTGTCCTTGACACTTCCTGCAGGGTTAAAATATTCAAGCTTTGCAAGAAGCTGAGCCTGTGCTCCTTTGCACTTTGTGAACTTTGATAGCTCTACCAAAGGGGTTGAACCGATAAGCTCCTCAATGCCTTTGTAAATCTTCATATATAAAACTCCTTTGCAAAAGTTATTGTCCAAACGATAAAAAAATTATACACTCACTAAAAATCTATGTCAATAAACATATCACTTGAAAACATTGTAAAATAATAGTATATTGTAGATAGATTAATCCCTGTCAGATTTTCATCGACACCCCTATATTGTATAAAACGGAGGGATATATTATGAACACAGACATTCATTATAACGAATACATAAACATCCTCAAAGAGGAGCTTGTGCCTGCGATGGGTTGCACCGAACCTATAGCTATAGCCTTTGCCGCCTCTAAAACAAAAGAAGTACTGGGTGAGCTTCCTGACAAGGTGACTGTTGAGGTAAGCGGAAACATCCTGAAAAATGTCAAGAGTGTAGTTGTTCCCCATACAGGAGGCCTCCGAGGTATTCCCGCGGCTGTAAGTATAGGAATCACAGCAGGAAACGCACAAAAGGAACTTGAGGTGCTGGCTGATATTTCAGACAAGCAGATAGAAGATGCCAAAAATTTTCTTGAGAGCACACCCATCAGCGTCCGCTTTGCTGACACTCCCCATATTTTTGATATTATGATTACCGCTTATAAAGGTGAAGAAACCGCCTTTGTACGAATTGCGGAGCACCACACAAATATTGTGTGCATAAAAAAGAACAACGATAACCTCTTTGAAAAAGAGGTTGTACCTCAAGAAAACGGCCTCACCGACCACTCAGTTCTGAGCATTGAGGAGATTATAAACTTTGCAGAGAACACCGAGCTTGAGCCTTTAAGAGAAACTCTGGAAAGACAGATTGAGTACAATATGGCAATTGCCACAGAGGGAATGAATAACAGTTACGGTGCAAATATAGGCACTACCCTGCTCTCACACGGCAAACCCGACATTTACCAAAAAATGCGTGCATACGCTGCCGCAGGCTCAGATGCTAGAATGAACGGCTGCGAGATGCCTGTTATCATCTGCTCCGGCTCAGGAAATCAGGGCATTACCGCAAGCGTGCCTCTGATAGTTTATGCTTATGACAAAGGCTACGAAAAAGACGAACTTCTGCGGGCACTTATTGTATCAAACCTTGTAACAATTCACTTAAAAGCAGGCATCGGCAGGCTGTCTGCCTACTGCGGAGTTGTAAGTGCCGCTGTGGGTGCCGCCGCAGGCGTGGCTTTCCTCAAGGGCGGAAGGTACGACACCATCGCCCACACAATTGTAAATGCCCTTGCAATGGACTCAGGAATTATCTGTGACGGAGCAAAGGCAAGCTGTGCCGCAAAGATTGCCTCTGCTGTAGACGCCGGACTTCTGGGACTTTTTATGTACGAAAACGGCAACGAGTTTTACTCAGGCGAAGGGCTTGTGGCAAAAGGGGTAGAGAACACAATCCGCAACATAGGCTCTCTTGCCCGAAACGGCATGGCAGAAACAGACAAAGAAATTATCAGAATAATGCTGGAAAGTTAAGTATATTTAAGCAAAAGCAAATCCCCGACTTATTCAGTCGGGGATTGTTGTTTATCTGATTGTTTATTCCCGCCGTTGATGGAACTTTACATAGGAATCAAAGTTACCCATAGGCGGAGCTGCCCACCGTGGCTGACGGTATCAGTAAAGTTTTGCGCCTGCAGGAATTCTGTTTGAAACCATAAGCAGGTTGAGCTTTTCTTCGCCCTCTTCTGTGTGCACTGCAGACAGGAGCATACCGTTACTTTCAATACCCATCATAGCTCTGGGGGGCAGGTTTGTAATGGCAACCAAAGTCTTGCCTACAAGCTCCTCGGGCTCATAGTATGCGTGAATACCCGAAAGGATTACACGCTCATTACCTGTGCCGTCATCAAGGGTGAACTTGAGAAGCTTTTTGGACTTTGCCACCGCTTCACAGGAAAGCACTTTAACTGCACGGAAGTCGCTCTTTGAGAAGGTCTCAAAATCTACGAACTCTTCAAAGAGAGGCTCAATTTCAACTTTAGAGAAGTCGATAACATCTTCCTTCTCTGCTGCAACATCTGCCTTGGGAGCTTTATTTGCTCTCTTACCCTCTTCGATAGGTTTCATTGTGGGGAAGATGATAACATCGCGGATAGAAGCGGAGTCTGTGAGGAGCATTACAAGTCTGTCAATACCCATACCCATACCGCCTGTGGGAGGCATACCGTAAGAAAGAGCTGTAAGGAAATCCTCGTCAATCTCGTTAGCCTCGTCGTCGCCTGCTTCACGGAGCATCATCTGATGCTCAAAACGTGCACGCTGGTCCAGCGGGTCGTTAAGCTCTGTATATGCATTTGCAAGCTCACGTCTGGTTACAAACAGCTCAAAGCGGTCAACAAGGAGAGGATTGCTCTCCAGACGCTTTGTAAGAGGAGAAACCTCAACAGGATAGTCTGTGATAAAGGTAGGCTGAACAAGGTTTTCTTCAACATACTCCTCAAATGCAGTATTGAGGATGTTGCCCCATGTGTCGGTGGGCTTAACCTCAAGGTTAAGCTGTTTTGCAACTTCTTTTGCCTTTTCTGTGTCGCCCATAAATGCACCGAAGTCAACACCTGAATACTGCTTGACAGCATCAATCATAGTCATACGTGCAAAGGGAACAGAGAGATTAATTGCCTCACCCTGATATTCAATCTGGTCGGTGCCGTTTGCAGCAATACAGCATCGGTTAACAATCTGCTCTGTACGCTCCATCATACCTCTCAGGTCTGTGAAGGCTTCGTAAATCTCAATGGTAGTGAACTCGGGGTTGTGCTTAACGTCCATACCCTCATTGCGGAAAAGTCTGCCGATTTCGTAAACTCTCTCCATACCGCCTACGATAAGACGCTTCAGGTACAGCTCTGTAGCAATACGCAGGTACATATCAAGGTCGAGGGTGTTGTGATGTGTAATAAAGGGACGTGCGTTAGCACCGCCTGCGATAGTGGAAAGCACAGGAGTTTCAACCTCAAAATAATTAAGGTTATCAAGATACTTTCTGATTTCGGAAACAATTCTTGTACGCTTCTTGAAAGTTTCCATAACGTCAGGATTCATAATCATATCAACATATCTCTGACGGTAACGAAGGTCAGGGTCCTTGAGACCGTGGAACTTCTCAGGCAGGGGAAGCAGGGATTTTGCAAGGAGTGTCACAGCAGTTGCGTGGATACTAACCTCGCCCATCTGTGTTCTGAATACATAGCCTTTAATCTCTGCAACATCGCCGATATCCCATTTTTTAAGTCCTGCGTACACTTCCTCGCCAAGGTCATCGAACTTTGCAAAAATCTGAATCTTACCGGAAACATCCCAAAGGTCCATAAACATAACCTTGCCCTTACCGCGTTTAGACTTGATTCTGCCTGCAACGCACACGGTCTTACCCTCAAGCTCGTCAAATTTATCTGCAATGTCAGAAGCATAGGTGTCTCTGTCGGATGTATTGACCATAAAGGGGTCGTTGCCTGCCTGCTGTAAAGCTGCAAGCTTGTCCATTCTTATCTGCTGCTGTTCGCTGATGTTTACTGTTTCCATACTGCGGTTATTATCGCTCATAACACAAGTCCTTTCTTGTATCTTTATCAATTTATAAATTGCGAAAGGGCGACCAACAAGTCGCCCGAAATACGCTATTACTTAGAGATTTCAAGTACCTTGAAAGTCATAAGACCTACAGGAGCTTCAACCTCAACAACATCACCAACGCTATGACCGAGAAGTGCAGCACCCACAGGAGATTCATCGGAAATCTTGAACTCTCTGGGGTTAGCCTCGTTAGCGCCTGTGATTCTGTAGGAAACCTCTTTGCCTGCGGAGATATTCTCAAGTCTTACCAGAGAACCCACGTGAACGGTTTCGTTTGACATTTCGGATTCATCAATGATGACTGCAACCTTGAGTGTAGCCTCGATAGTAGCGATTCTTGCCTCGAGAATTGCCTGCTCGTTCTTTGCGTCATCGTATTCGCTGTTTTCGGAAAGGTCGCCATAGGAACGTGCAACCTTGATTTTTTCTGCGATTTCTTTTCGTTTTTCGCCTTTAAGGAAATCCAGCTCTTCTTCAAGCTGTTTGTAGCCTTCTGCGGTAACCATAATGGATTTAGCCATGTGTGACCATCCTTTCAAATCGTAATTAATTACACAAACTATATTATATGTTTATTTTGAGCGGATGTCAAGTACCGAAACTTTCTGCCAGATATCTTCTCAGTGACAATGCTGTCTGGGTGTCATTTTCCCCTGTGCACACAAGAGGAATGAGCGAACCCAGAGTATATTCTGAGCAAAGAGAATACAAGGCTCCTGCGAAAATCTCAGCACTCAAGCCTTCGGGTTTTAGGCTTTCAAACTCTGAGGAAAGCCTGAATGAGTACATATAATACACTCTGCAGGCAAGAGAAACCAAAGGCTTGTGACAGGTGAGAAGCACTGCCTGAGCCTTTGGAGTAAAGCTTTTTTTGAGCAAAGAGGGAGATACAATAAACCCGCAGGTAGAAAGCAGGGCTGTGTGGGGACTTACACAAAGAACCGCTCCTGTTTCATCAAGGAGCCTTTGTGCCTGCTGTCGGTACACCTCGTAATTTTCTGTAACAACCACCAGATTATCCGTGAATTTCAGCAGATGCTCAGGCAAGTCATAGAATTCGCCCTCGGGGTCATAAAGTCCTATTCGCAAGGCTTTGGGTACCTCCTTCATAAGGGAGAGCACTGACAAAGCCATATTGGTACACAGTCTTTGCCTGAGAGAAACCGGCTCAAACAGGTGTATATCTGATTCAAAAGGAACCGGGGTGCTTCCGCTATACAGAAGCGACTTCCTCCCCTTGCCTGCTTTTTTGCTTATTTTCTTCCAGTTAACCCTGCCGTTTCTGTTTATGTAGTTAATGTGACGAATCTCAAATTTTTCGCCATATTCCCTGACTTTCAGAGAATTAGGAAGAACCTCTCTAAAAACGCCTTCTCCCCTGCTTTTATTGAATTTGTCATCTATGGTAAGTATCGTAAGCATAAAAAACCTCCCGCATACACTGCTTAAATATATGCGGGAGATTGATATTTTATTTTTATATTACTCAGCCGAAGTTGACACCCCTGTGCCATTCAGAGCGTTGTATTGCTCCTCTGTAAGCACTACCAGTGCAGATTTATCTGCAAGGGTCAAAACTGTGTAGCCTGCATCAGCGGTGTACTCACCCTCTGCGTATTCCTCAGCGGTTAAGTAGAGCACCCTGCCCTCGTAAGCCTTGGCATAGCCTCTGCAAAGCTCCTCGGTGAGGATTTCTTTGTCGATTTCATAGTAGCTTTTATCTCTTACAAAGCTGTCTACATCTGCCATTGTGGAAAACAACGCCTGCTTTTTGCTCAGGTCTGTCAGACGGGAATTCATAGCACTTGTGGAGATAATATAAGCAAGAGAAAAAGCAACAGCGGCTGAAACCAAAGCAATAGCAATCACAATAGGAAGTGAAAGTTTCTTTTTCATCAAAAGCCCTCCTGTCAACTAAGCTCTGTCATGGGGTCGTAGCGGGTGCCGTAGTATCTGCACTCAAAATGCAGGTGAGGTCCTGTGGATGAGCCTGTGGAACCGCCGTAGCCCAAGAGCTGTCCTGCGGTTACATACTCGCCCTCAAAAGCAACAATGTACGACATATGAGCGTAAATAGTAGCCTTTCCGCCGCCGTGGTCAATCCATACATAGTTGCCGTAACCGCCGCCGCAGCCGCAGCTTCCGTACTTACCCCAGTTGTGCTCACAATAATTGCATGCAGAAATAATGGTGCCCGATGCAGAAGCAACAATGGGAGTGCCCATAAAGCCCGGACCTGCAATATCAATTCCGCCGTGGTAATAGCCTGTACGCTCCTCGTAATACTCGGAGCTCAGCCCGTAGTGGCCGGGAGCGGGCCATACGTAGTTGCCCGAATAAGGAGGATTGTCATCCTCGTAGCTTCCGCCTGAGGAAGAACCGCCTTCCTCCTGTCTTAAGGAATCGTAGTAATCCTGAATCTGCTGGTCAACCTCAGACTGGGCATCTGCAATGGCATCCAGGTGGTCCTCCAAATCCGATTTCTGTCCGTAAAGGGTAGCAAGGGCTTCCTTGTTCTCTGCAAGGAGAGAATCGAGTTCTGCCTGGTTTGCTTCCAATGAAGCTTTTTCCGCTTCAAGTTCCGCTTTGTTCTGATTGAGAGCCTCAACAGTCACATTTACATCATCAAGCTGAGCCTCAATTTCGTCAATAAGCTTTGCATCATAGTCAGAAATACTCTCTACAAGCTGCATCTTATCCACAAAATCAGAGAAATCGCTGGCACCCAGAATAATCTCAAGTGCTGAGGTATCACCTGCCATATAGATTGCACGCAGACGCTTTCTGAGAATATTCATATTCTCCTCAGCCTTGGCATTAAGGCGGTCTTTTTCTGCCTCCTGCACCGAGATTTCTGCATCATAAGCCGCAATCTTCTCGCGGTTTACGTAAATCTGGTCGTTAATGTTTGCCACCTTCAGAGCAATGGTGTTCACATACTCCTCCTGCTCGGCAATCTCGCCTTCCTTATCCGCAATAATTGCCTCGTACTCTGCGGCTTCCTGCTCAAGTCGGTTTTGTTCGTTTTTAAGGTCGCTCAAAGTATCAGCCGAAGCAGTAATTACCAAGGAGAAAACTATAATCACCGCAAGCAAAGCAGCTATTATCTTTTTAGTCATACAATCACCTCTTACCTTTTATTTTCATATCTTTCTTCCAAATTTAATCTTACCAACCCAAAAGCTCGTTTCCTTCTTTTCTCAGGTATCTGCCGATAGATACCACACTGCCCAGTGCACCAATGAGCATACCTGCACCGATAAAGGCAAGGGACGCCCACAGTCCTACCTGAGAATATGGAATAAACTTAAAGGAAACAATGTTCTGCATTGTCTTCATAACCACATCGTAAAGAAGGAACAAAAGTCCTGAGGACAAAAGTCCTGAAACCAGACCGATTACCATACCTTCGATAATAAAGGGAATACGCACAAATGTATCCGTTGCGCCTACAGACTTCATTATGCTTATCTCAAACCTTCTGGAATACATAGTCATTCTGATTGTATTTGAGATGATGAAAACAGAAATAAGCACTAACGCCACCATAATCCACAAGGTCAAGGTGCTTACCAAATCGTTAAGACTTGTAAGCTTCTGTGCGATTTCTCTTGTATCACGGGCAGACTCAACTCCGTCTACCGCCATCACCTGAGCTATGGTGTCGTCATAATACGCCAGGTCCGTCATAGTTACGTCAATTGCATTGGGCAAAGGGTTACCCTCACCCACAAGCTGATTGAAAATATCTTCACGAAGAGTATCCTGATAATCCTTGATTGCATCATCCTTGGAAACAAAAACAGTTTTTTCCACATTGGGAATACGTGCAAGCTCGTCACCGATGTGAACAGCCTCCAGGTCAGTAATCTCCTGCTGAAGGAACACTCTGGTCACGTTGGTACCGCCGATGCTCTCAATGGCGGAAGATACATTTATAGAAAGAAGCTGAGCCGCTCCTGTAAGCAAAAGGCAAGAAATAAGCACACCGATGGAGGCAAGGCTCATCATACGGTTTGTCCATATACTCCTGATTCCCTCTTTCACCAAATATCCGAAACCACTAAATTTCATATTTTTACCCTCTCATTAATCCTGAATATCCACAGTATCAGAAACCACAACACCCTTGTCGATGGTAATAACTCTGCGGTTGAAGCTGTGCACCAAATCCAGCTCGTGAGTAACAATGAGGATAGTGGTGCCACGCTTGTTAATCTCTGAGAGCAGTTCCATAATCTCATAGCTCATTTCAGGGTCGATGTTGCCTGTAGGCTCGTCAGCAATAATCATCTGGGGATTATTAACCAGAGCACGGGCAAGACCTACTCTCTGCTGTTCGCCGCCCGAAAGCTCAGACGGGTAGTTGTCAGCCTTTCCCTCAAGTCCTACAAGTTCAAGAATGTAGGGCACACGCTTTTTGATTGCACGTGAGCGTGCACCGACAGCACGCATAGCAAAGGCTACGTTCTCGTAAACTGTCATTTTGTCAATCAAGCGGAAATCCTGGAACACAATACCCATAGTACGTCGAAGCATGGGCACATGGCGGTGCTTCATTTTGTCAAGCTGCATACCGTTTACAATAATTGTGCCCGAAGTGGGAACTTCTTCTCTCATTATAAGCTTCAAAAAGGTACTTTTTCCTGCACCGGAAGAACCAACTATAAATACGAACTCGCCTTTTTCGATAGTAAGGCTTGCTTTGTTAAGAGCATGGGTTCCGGTGTGATAAACCTTGGAAACATTTCTGAATTCAATCATTTAATAACCTTCCTTCATCTATCTGAACACCTATATGCAAGTAAATTACATATATTGGAAATTTGCTGTTATTCTAAAATCGCTTTGCACGCAATTCTCATATACGAATCCGCGTACAAAGCGAAGTTTGTTTATAGTTTATTAATATTTTGTGGGGCTGGCTGTCAGGTACTTTTTAACCATAAGAGCTACCTTGAATACAATAGCATCCTCAAACTCTCTCAAATCAAGACCTGTGAGCTTCTTGATTTTCTCAAGGCGGTAAACCAGAGTATTACGGTGAACGAAGAGCTTTCTTGAAGTTTCGGAAACGTTGAGGTTGTTCTCAAAGAACTTCTGAATTGTAAAGAGAGTCTCCTGGTCTAAAGTTTCAATAGAGCCGCGCTTGAACACTTCTCTGAGGAACATATCGCACAGAGTTGTGGGAAGCTGATAAACAAGACGTGCAATACCCAGGTTATCGTAGCTGACAATAGTACGCTCTGTGTCGAACACCTTACCAACCTCAAGAGCGACCTGTGCCTCCTTGAAGGAATGAGCCAGATCCTTGATACCGGTAACAGATGTACCGATACCGATGGAGCAGTGAGTATAGAACTCGCTGGAAAGAGTATCAACAATGGAGCTTGCAAGCTTCTCTAAGTCCTTGCTGTCAATACCTGACTTAATCTCCTTAACAAGAGCAATGTCGGTTTCGTTGATGTTAATCACGAAATCCTTGTTCTTGTCGGGGAAGAGATTCTGAATTATATCATAAGCGGAAATGTCTGTTTTTGATGTAATCTTGATGAGCATACAAACTCTGGTTACATCGTTGTTGAAGTGAAGCTCTCTTGCCTTGATGTAAATATCACCGGGCAGGATATTGTCAAGAATAACGTTCTTGACAAAATTGCTTCTGTCGTATTTTTCATCATAATACTGCTTGATGCTTGCAAGGGATACGCTGAGAAGCTGAACATACTTCTGTGCAAGCTCGTCAGCACCTGATACAAACACTGCATACTCGTGTCTTGCGGAATTACCGAAAGATTTGTATGTACAGCCGTTGATTACAAAAGGAACTGTGGCGCTTAAGGTTTCGGAATTGATGTTTTCGTTAACCTCGCCGATACGGCCAAGCTCAGAGCAGGCGATGACAACTGAAGTTTCGTCAACAACACCGATAACTCTGTCGATAGCATCCTTCATCTGGTGGACAACACCCTGAAACAATCTGTTAGACATAATTTTGCCTCCGCTACATTAATGATTAGTAGTCAAAATCCCGAATCGTTTGTGGGAATGATACCAAAAATAATATAATTTCATATACATATTACACAAAAAAAAATAAAATTGCAACCTTTTTTCAAAAATTTTCTTCTTTTTTTATAAAAAATGCTGAAAAAAAGTAAAAGCAACGGAGAAGAGATTAACCGCAAAGGTTTAATTTAACTTCCTCAGTCACCTGCGATGGCTACTATAGGCGAGAAGCCTTCCTTGTGTAAGGGAGGGCGGCATAAAAAACAGCAGAAGACCGAAGCCTTCTGCTGTTGAATATCAAAGGGTAAATCAGTTAACGATTGTACGCTCTGTTTCCTTATCGAAGATATGAATGCGATCAAGCTCAAATGCAATCTTGATTGTATCGCCGGGTTTAGCTGTGGATGTGGGAGCAACACGAGCTGTGATAGGTGTGCCGTCGATATCAACATAGAGATAAATCTCAGCACCCATAAGCTCAGTAACATCAACCTTAGCTGTGAGAACACCGTCAGAAACTTTCTCAAGGAACTCGGGCTCATCGTGAACGTGCTCAGGACGGATACCGAAGCGAACTTCCTTGCCGATGTAAGGAGTGAGCTTGCCGTCTGCGTTCTTGGAAGCGGGCAGCTTCATCTCGTACTTGCCGAACTTGAGACCAACGCCGTCACCCATCTTGATGAGTGTAGCATCAGCAAAGTTCATCTGGGGAGAACCGATAAAGCCTGCTACGAACTCATTGCAGGGCATATCGTAGAGGTGCTGGGGAGTATCAACCTGCTGAACGAAGCCGTCCTTCATAACAACGATACGAGTACCCATTGTCATAGCCTCTGTCTGGTCATGAGTAACGTAGATAAATGTTGTGCCAAGTCTCTGATAGAGCTTGTTAATCTCAGTTCTCATGTTAGCACGAAGCTTTGCATCAAGGTTTGAAAGGGGCTCGTCAAGAAGGAATACCTTAGGATCACGAACGATAGCACGGCCCAGAGCAACACGCTGTCTCTGACCGCCGGAGAGAGCCTTGGGACGTCTGTCAAGGTACTCTTCGATACCGAGGATTCTTGCAGCCTCTTCTACTCTTCTCTTGATTTCTTCCTTGGGCATCTTTCTGAGCTTCAGACCGAATGCCATGTTGTCATATACTGACATATGGGGATACAGAGCATAGTTCTGGAATACCATTGCGATGTCTCTGTCCTTGGGAGCAACGTCGTTACAGAGCTGGTCGCCGATGTAAAGCTCACCCTTGGAGATATCCTCAAGACCTGCAATCATACGCAGGGTTGTGGACTTACCGCAGCCGGAAGGACCAACGAGGATGATAAATTCCTTATCCTCAATCTCCAGGTTGAAGTCTGTTACAGCGGTAACGCCGCCGTCATAAATTTTGTACACGTGTCTGAGTGATACGTTTGCCATACTGAAAAACCTCCATATACGAAAAAAGTTAGACTTTTACAGATTCCTGTTTAATCTACTTAATAATATACCACTTTTCTTTCAAAAGCTCAATTAATGTTTTCACTAAATATTAATTGAATATTTTATGTAAATCGAACAGAAAGAAAAAAAATCACCAAACAACAGCCTTGATTTTTGGTTATTTGTCATATATATATGGGAGGCTCGGCATTAGGCTTACAAGATAATGTGTGAGTTTAATTTCAAAGTTCAGAAAGGCTGATACAAGCCGACCCGAGAGCAAAATCCGTAATGTGCAACGCCACCACTCTATCCTTATAGACAGTCATCACAGCGTACAAGGGAACTTCATTGCTCTGCCTTTTAATCCTTAATATATACTGATGAGCCTGCTTACCCATAAAAGGACGAAGGTCCAAGCCCTGAGTTTCCTGCAGGGCGTTGTATTCTTCAAAAGTTTTGCCTTGCGAAGGGATTTGCACAAGGCTGTGGCTTATGCTTTCGGCAGTAATATCAAACTGAGAAAAGAATTCTTCTCTTTCAGCTTCTGTTGAAGCCAGAAGAGAATACTCCCCCAGGCTTTCGCAGGATGCCTTTGAAGGCACGGAATTTACCCTGTATACTCCCCAAAGTGTAACCGCGCAAACAGCCAGAACGCATAAGAAAATCACTGCAGGAACACGGTTTTTCTCATTATTCTCAGACTTTTTCAGATATTTTTTGAAATACGATAATAAAAACATTCGCTCCACCTCATAAATAAATATGAGAGAAGCGAATGTGTAATGAATTTATTTATATAAGTCCTTGTATAAAAGGATAGCTCGCAGAGGAACTCCGAACGGACCGACGGAAAAGCCGGTTTCTGCAGTACTCCTGTTTTTCTTACTCCCTCAGTTTTTGCCAAAGCAAAAACTTTTCCTTCACAGAGGGAGCTTTTAATCAAGCTCGTTTGTGACTATATGCTCTACTCCTTGGGAGGAATTCAGAAGTTTATCCTCTAAGAATACAGGGAAGACTTTTTTATTTTTAAGCTCCTCAACAGGAACCCAATGCATATACTCTCTGCCTACAGAGCTGAAGCTTTCCTGTGTTATACTCAGTTTTCCGCCTTTGGGCTTCATCATAAAATACATGCATACCTCGTGGAAGGTAACTCCTTTTAACACGACCTCATCTTTGAAGAAGTTTTCGTGTACACAAAGAAGTCTTTCCACCTCGTAGTGAATGCCTGTTTCCTCAAAAACTTCCCGCATTACTGCTTCTTCGGCGGTTTCGCCCATTTTCACAGCACCGCCTACGGAGTAGTAATAATCCGCTTTGTCACCCTTTGCAAGGAGAGCACAGCCATCCTCAAGGATTATGGCACCCACGCGAAACTGAAACCTGTTACTGTCCACATCAAATCTGCAGTCCCTGTCAAAGGAATGTTCTTCACCGAAAAGGATATTTTCAAGGTGCAAAGCACTACAGGCAAACCTCTTTGCTCCTGCTTCCTCCATTGCTTCCTTTTTGCCGTAGCCGTAAGTAACACCGATGAAGTCCACGCTGTTATAGCGCGCTCCCTTGGCATCAAAGTGAGTGTCGCCAATCATAACCACCTTGTCCTTTGCAGTTGCCCCCAGAGTGTGCATTGCATAAGGAATAATATCCTCTTTTTCACGTCTGCCTGTGGAGTGGTCAGAACCGCACAGAGCGTCCAGAAGCTCCGTTATCCCTAAAAAGTCACACACGTTCTTGGCAGAGATTTCGTTTTTTGAGGTGCACACAGCCACCTTTGCATTACTGCCTTTAAGTCTTTCAAGAAGATGCCGCGTACCTTCAAAAAGGGAGTTTCTCGGCTCACCCTCGGTATCGTAAAATTCAAGATAAATCCCAAGCGCTTCCTTCGCCTGCTCTAAAGTCAGTCCGCAGAGTTTCTGAAAGGTTGTGATAAGGGGAGGACCTATATATCTGCTGTAGTCGGAAAGGTCGGGTGCCTCTTTGCCCATTTTATTCATAGTAAGCTCTATGCAGCGTCTTATACCGGGAGCACTTGCAGAGAGGGTACCGTCCAAATCAAAAAGCACATAATCATATATGCAATTCAAAAAAATCACCGTCTTTCACTAATCACTTGTATATTTTCATTTAATATGGTATTATATATGTTAATATATTTTTTTGCGTCTTTCAACATTTAATTTGAAAAGAGTGATACTTTGGGCGCCAAAAAGCGAATACATCTTCTTGATGAAATCCGTGGCTTCTGCGTATTCTGCATGGTGTTTGACCACGCTCTGTTCACTTTGGGCTACGTTTTCTCACACGGTTTTTCTCAAAAGGCATTTGACATACTGGCATACATCAGTCCCCTTTTCGCCTTAACCTTTGTGCTTATCAGCGGTGTGTCCTGTATGCTCAGCAGAAACAACTTAAACCGCGGGGTAAAAATCCTGTGTGCCGCCTTCGGTGTAACCCTGTTTTCCCTTTTTGCTATGAGTGACGCACCTATTATTTTCGGTGTACTTCATCTTTTAGGAAGTTGTGCAATCCTTTATGCCCTCTGTGCAAAGCTTATTGATAAAATCCATGCACCTTTTGGTCTTGTGCTGTGTCTTATGCTGTTTTTAGTTACCTGCAACACAGACAGAGGATACCTGGGATTTGAGTTTTTTCGCATAAATTTGCCTCAGAAACTCTATGAGCAGGAGTTCCTTATGGTACTGGGTTTTCGCTCGCCTTATTCGGCATATTCGGACTACTTTCCGCTTCTGCCCTGGCTCTTTGCTTTCTTTGCAGGAGTGTTCCTTGGCAAGCTGCTCAAGGACAGAGGCTTTCCCGACGGAATGTACAAAAGCCGTGTACCCTTCTTTTCTATGCTCGGAACAAACGCGTTCTTTGTTTATCTTGTACACCAACCCCTTATCTTCGGGGTTTACTATATAATTTCGCTAATCGGAGGTTTATAATATGAAACTCGGTATTGTGGGTCTGCCCAATGTTGGCAAAAGCACCCTGTTCAATGCAATCACAAATGCAGGCGCACAGTCTGCAAACTATCCCTTCTGCACCATTGAGCCTAATGTTGGCGTGGTTGCAGTGCCTGACAAACGCCTGGACAAGCTGGCAGAAATGTACGACCCTGACAAATACACTCCTGCAACAGTTGAGTTTGTTGACATTGCAGGTCTTGTAAAAGGCGCCTCAAAGGGCGAAGGTCTTGGCAACAAGTTCCTCTCAAACATCCGTGAATGCGACGCCATTGTTCACGTTGTACGTTGCTTTGAAGATAACGACATCATCCACGTTGAGGGCAGTGTTGACCCTGTAAGAGATATTGAAACCATCGATTTGGAGCTTATCCTTGCAGACGCAGAAATGGTAACACGCCGTATTGACAAAACACAGAAAATGCTCAAAGCTGACAAAAAATATCAGGTTGAGCTTGATTTCTGGAAGAGAGTGCTTGACACTCTCAACGAGGGTAAGAGTGCACGTTCCGTTGAGTGCAGCGAAGAAGAAGCCGAGCTTCTTTCCACTGCCGCACTTCTCACAAACAAGCCTATTATCTATGCGGCAAATATGAGCGAAGAGGATTTCTCAAACGGTATTGAGAACAACGAAGGTCTCAAGAAGGTACGCGAAATCGCAAAAGCTGAAAACGCCGCTGTGCTTCCCATCTGTGCAAGAACTGAGGCTGACATTGCAGAAATGGACAAGGAAGACAAGGAAATGTTCCTTGCTGATCTCGGACTTGAGCAGTCAGGACTTGACAGACTTATAAACGAGTGTTACTCCCTTTTAGGCCTTATCTCTTATCTTACTGCAGGCAAACAAGAGGTTCGTGCATGGACCATCACAAAAGGTACAAAAGCTCCCGGTGCCGCAGGAAAAATACATACGGATTTTGAACGCGGTTTCATCCGTGCCGCGGTTATTGCTTACGACGACCTTATTGCCTGCGGTTCCATGACAGCAGCAAAAGAAAAGGGTCTTGTGCGCAGTGAAGGCAAAGAATATGTTATGAAGGACGGAGACGTTGTTCTCTTCCGTTTCAATGTATAATGAGAAATAATTTATCGCCAAACAACGTAGTCCGCAAGGGAAAAAAGCTTGCACTAAACCTTATTTTTGGTATTCCTGCATTGATTTTTGCAACCGCTTGTGCCACCTTTGTAACAATTATGAACCTTTTCGGACTAAACGTTGTTTTCACAGAAAAAGGACTTTTGCCTATGGCATTCTGCCTGGGCTTTGCCTATCTCAATGCTATGTTCGGGGTGCTTTGCTCCGTGCTTTCTCAGAAGACAGGCATGATAACTGCCCTTAACAAAGTCTCTCTTGCACTGAGCATTGCCTCGAGCTGTGCAGGAACTCTTATATTTGTAACCCTTGCGCTGGCAGTCTTTGCTCAGAACACAGGTCTCTTTACCTGATAAGCCTTAATACTATAATAAGATTGCTCTTCGCTTTAATCAGCGGAGAGCTTTTTTTTGTAGGATATGACAAAAAGCTCCTTGTGTTATTGACAATTGCTGCAAAGCGATAGTATTATTATAGCATCATAAAAAACAGGAGTGAAAAAAATGAACATCAAAGTAAAATTCCAGGAACTCATCTCCGCTATCAAAGGCTTCAAGGATATGACCTTCGGCACAATGTTCAAGGCTATCGGCAAGGATGCTCTGAGTATTGTATGTCTTGCAGGCGGTTTCCTGATGCTTCTTAGTGCACTTGTTCCCTATGCTGTAAAGTACGCAATCTTCAAGGGTTATTACGTACACTGCGAGGGTCTGGGCACAACCTTCGGCTGGTTTATGTTCCTGATGACAATTGCAATCATCTGGCTTGGCCTTATGCGTCAGAAGCTGTGGGCAGGTATAATTTCCGTAATCTGCATCCACATCACCTTTATCCAGGGCATTGTTTATCTGATTATGCCTATGGCAGAGGCAAAAATCGGCTACTGGCTTCTCTTCTTCGGTGAGCTGGCAGTAATCGTTGCAGGTGTTGTCAGTCTTTTTGTTCCCGACAAAAAGCCCGCAATCACAGAAACTGCAACAGAGGCTGTTGAAGTAACAGCAGAAGTAACAGAGGAAGTTACAGCTGAATAATCACAACAAAGAAAAAATCCGCAACTGTGCTGACAGTTGCGGATTTTATTTTTTGTAAAAAAGTTTTGAAAAAAAACGACCACCCTATTGGGTGGTAGCTTAAAGTGTTGGCATCTTCCTATCTTCCCGGGCCGTCACCAGCCAAGTATTGTCGGCACTATAGGGCTTAACTTCTGTGTTCGGAATGGGAACAGGTGGACCCCCTACGTCATCAACACCAACTTTATTATATGTAATTACTGCACATATTATGCAGGAGTTACCGCAATGGT
>JAZNVW010000021.1:0-159042 GCA_045593025.1 Ruminococcus sp.
CAAGAGTTAGTCCCACAACACTAAAAAAGAACCTGGCGTTAATTAACGCCAGGCCCAAGAAAGTTTTAGGTTTTCTAAAACCAGTGGATTTGTTTGAGCTGAATATCAAAAAGTGTTGCACTTAGTTTGACAATTCATCATCTAGGTGTTTATGTTGGGGTGTTGTTAAATGATACTTGTCTTTTTACAAATAATAGTATAGAATTATTTTATTATACTATAGAATTATGTGGTGAGTCCTATGAAGATAAAAGTTTTCTTTGCAGTTCTTTTTTGTAAAACTGTCAGGTTTTTTGCAAAGCTTCTGGGCAGAGGCAGCAGTCTCCCCGGTCAGCTTACCCTAAAGCTTTTTCCCGATATTCTGGGATACATCAAGATGCCCGAAAAGGTTATTGCTGTTACAGGCAGTAACGGCAAAACCTCAACCCTTGAAATGATAGCCCACGTGCTCAAAGAAGCAGGGCTCAAGGTAGCATACAACAAGGAAGGCTCAAACCAGATTGAGGGTGTTACCACATTTCTCTTAAACGACTGCACTCTTTCGGGCAAGATTAAGAGTGATATTGTAATTATGGAATCTGATGAGCGTTTTGCGCGTCACACCTTCCGCCACTTCAAGCCGAATCATCTTGTAATTACAAATCTTTACCGCGACCAGCTTACACGTAACGGCCATCCCGAGTGGGTGTATGATGTAATAGCTGAGTGTATGGACGACAGTATGGAGCTTATACTCAATGCTGACGACCCCTTGGTTTCGAAGTTTGGCAAGGATAGAGAAAAAGTACGTTACTTCGGTGCAGACAAGCTCTCTGTTGATGAAAATGAAAACAACTCGGTTTACCACGACGGCAAGTACTGCCCCTGTTGCAAGGCTCCTATGGAGTATGATTACTACCACTACAACCACATCGGCTCATACCACTGCACAAATTGCTCTCACAAGCGTAACGACACCGCCTGGACGATTACCGACGCAAGTTTAGAGGAAGGCTACATCATTGTAAACGGCGAATACAAGATTACACTTTCTTTTTCAAGCATTTATCACTGCTACAATACTCTTGCCGCCTTTGCTGTGGCTTCCATTGCAGGGGTTTTGCCTGAGGTTGCGGCAAAGGCTCTGAGCGGATATGATTTGAGGTCGGGCAGAATTGTGGAGTTTACCCTGGGTGAAAAGCAGGGAACTCTCCTTGTAAGTAAGCACGAAAACTCTATCTCTTATGACCAGTCAATCCGCGTGGCAAGGGCAGACAAAAGGGACTGCTCCGTTGTGGTTATGGTTGATGCCATAAGCCGTAAGTATCAGACTTACGAAACCTCCTGGCTGTGGGATATTGACTTTGAACTCTTGAAATCTGACAATATTAAAGAGGTACTCTTGGTAGGCAGATATGCAAAAGATTTGGAAACACGTTTTTCTTTTACCGAGATTGAAAAGGAAAAAATCAGAATCTTTGAGGATATTGCAGAGAGTGCAGAATATCTGAGAGAAAACGGCAAGGATTATATCTATGTGATTACCTGCTTCTCGGATAAAGAAAAATTCCTCACACTTACGGACAGCAGAAGGTGACACGATGAAAGCAAGAATTCTTTATTTATACTACGATATAATGAACCTCTATGGCGAAAACGGCAACATCCGTATGATGGAGCGAGTGCTCACCCACAAGGGTGCAGAGACTGAAATAATCAGAAAAACCGTCACCGATACAGACATTGATTTTACTCAGTATAATTTTATATACTGCGGTGCAGGTACCGAGCTTTCCCGTAACGTTTGCCTTGAGCATCTGAGAGGTTTTTCCAAAAGCCTCAGAAAAGCCTGTGAAAAGGGCACTGTTATGCTGTTTACAGGCAATTCCTACGAAATGCTGGGTAAATCCCTTACTCTGGCAGACGGCACAGTGCATGAAGGCATAGGGCTTTTTGATTTCACAGCAGTTGAGCAGAGCAAAAACCGATACAGCGGTGATGTTACCTTTAAGTGTTCACTTTTGGACAAGGAAAACCTCATCGGGTATATTAACAAATGCAGTGAGGTGCAGGGAATCACTACACCGCTTTTTGAAATTTCTTCCGTGGTGGGAACAGTGAAAGCGGGTGCCGAAGGTATACACGAAAACAACTTTTTCGGTACACAGGTTATCGGCCCTGTTACCGTGAAAAATCTTGCTTTCGGCGAGTATATTGCTGACCTTATTATCAACAACCTGAACTGATAAATAAAACATAAAAAGACCGCTGAGCTTTCTAAAAACTCAGCGGTCTGTGTTTTTTGTTGAAAAATTAAGCTGACAGATTAAGCCTTGTCAACAGAGCCGAACAGCTCCATCTTCTCTTTTACTGTAGCCTTGATAGCCTCAAAGCCGGGTGCGAGAAGCTTTCTGGGGTCGAAGCCCTTGCCCTGAAGGTCCTTGCCCTCTTCAATGTACTTTCTTGTAGCAGCTGCGAATGCCAGCTGGCACTCTGTGTTTACGTTAATCTTGGAAACGCCAAGGTCGATAGCCTTCTTAATCATATCCTCGGGGATACCTGTGCCGCCGTGGAGTACCAGGGGCATATCGCCTGTGAGCTGCTGGATAGCATCCAGAGTTTCAAAGGAAAGACCTGCCCAGTTTTCGGGGTATTTGCCGTGGATGTTACCGATACCTGCTGCAAGCATTGTAACACCAAGGTCAGCAATCATCTTGCACTCTGCGGGATCTGCACACTCGCCTGCACCAACAACACCGTCTTCTTCGCCGCCGATGGAGCCAACCTCAGCCTCAAGAGAAAGACCTAAGCTTTCGCAAGTAGCAACCAGTTCCTTAGTCTTTGCAATGTTCTCCTCGATTGCATAGTGTGAACCGTCAAACATTACAGAGGAGAAACCTGCTGCGATGCAAGCCTTTGCACCTTCGTATGAGCCGTGGTCAAGGTGAAGTGCTACGGGAACAGTAATGCCCAGCTCCTCAATCATACCGTTAACCATACCAACGATAGTCTTGTAGCCGCACATATACTTGCCTGCACCCTCAGATACACCGAGGATTACGGGAGAGTTGCACTCCTGAGCTGTGAGAAGGATAGCCTTTGTCCACTCAAGGTTGTTGATGTTGAACTGACCAACTGCATAGTGGCCTGCCTTTGCTTTTGTAAGCATTTCTTTTGCATTTACAAGTGCCATATTAAAATTCCTCCAATATTATAAAAATATTAATACAAATCAATTATACAACACAGGTGTAAAAATGTAAACCTTTACAAGAAAAAATGTAACTTTGCAGTAAATTTTCTTCTGAGTGTCAGTTTTTATGGTAATAATCTTTACAACAGATATAGTCTTTATACTTGCTTTTGAATATGCAGTTTTTCTTGCACTATGAAAGACTGAATGGTATAATGCTTTTATAAACTAAAAAGCGGAGGTACACACTATGCCATTTATCAATACTAAGGTTACAACAGAGATTACATTTGAAAAAGAGGAAGTGCTCAAAGCAAAACTCGGAAAAGCCCTTTCACTTATCGGCAAGCCTGAAGCTTACCTTATGCTTTCCTTTGAAGAAAACTGCCGTCTGTGGTTTGCAGGCACCAATGACGAGGATGCTGCATACGTTGAGGTAGCACTCTTGCACTCAGCATCCAAAGCTTCCTATGAAAAACTCACAGCTGAAATCTGCAAAATTCTTTCAGAAGAGCTTTCCATTCCCACGGGCAGAATATATGTAAAGTTCAGTGAAACCGAATTTTGGGGATGGGACAGCAGAATGTTCTGAGGTGAACTATGAAAAGCTACAGAAAAGAACTCTGGTTCAATATTCCCAAAAGACGCGGTCTTGTAAACATTACACAGGATGTTCAGCGTGCCATTGACGAAAGCGGTGTCAAAGAAGGTTTGGTTCTTGTGAACGCTATGAACATTACCGCTTCTGTATTTATCAACGATGACGAATCGGGACTTCACAGAGATTACGAGAGATGGCTTGAGCGTCTTGCTCCCGAAAAGCCTTACAGTCAGTACGACCACAACGGCTTTGAGGACAACGCAGACGCTCATCTTAAACGCACAATTATGGGCCGTGAGGTGGTGTGTGCCATTACAAACGGTCGCCTTGACTTTGGCACTTGGGAGCAGATTTTCTACTATGAAATGGACGGAATGAGAAAAAAGCACGCCCTGATTAAGATTATCGGCGAATGATTATACTACTTTGATACGAGGTGCAGAGTATGAAAAGCTTTACACTAAAAGAAGCACTTGTTGCTTGTAACGGTCAGTATTTTGGCGAAGCAGACCTGTTGGAGCAGGAGCTGTCTTCCATAGTGACAGACAGCAGAAAGGTGAAGAAAAATTCTCTCTTTGCCGCCATTGTGGGCGAACGGGTAGACGGACACAACTTTATCCCTTCCTGTGCGGAAGCAGGAGCAATATGTTCTCTGTGTGAGAAAACTCCCCTTGATAATTCGCCCCACATTCTGGTTGCGTCTACCAAGCAGGCACTTATCGATATTGCTACTGCATACAGACTGAAATTTACAATTCCTTTTATTGGTATTTCCGGTTCTGTGGGCAAGACCACAACCAAGGAAATGATAGCATCTGTCCTTTCTCAGAAATACAAGGTGCACAAGACACAGGGTAACTTCAATAACGATTTGGGTGTGCCCCTGACCTTGTTCGCTCTGGAGGATGACGCAGAGATTGCGGTTATCGAAATGGGCATCTCTGATTTTGGTGAGATGACAGTACTCTCACGCATTGTTAAACCCGATGTGTGTGTGCTGACAAATATCGGTAAATGCCACCTTGAATGCCTTATAGACCGAGACGGAGTTAAAAAGGCAAAGACCGAGATGTTTGAATATATGAGGGATGGCGGTACAGTTTTCCTCTGCGGTGACGATGATAAACTCTCTGAGATTAAAGAGGTGCAGGGCAAATCTCCTGTGTTCTTCGGACTTTCTGAAAACTGTGCATATACTGCTCAGTACATCACCTCTGACAACGAAACAAAAACAGACTTTACAGTGAAATTCGCAGAAGGGGATTTCTCTGCAACAGTTTACGGTCTGGGCAAGCATATGGTTTCAAATGCCTTGGGTGCAACTGCTCTGGGCAAGCACTTCGGTTTAAGCAACGAAGAAATCGCAAAGGGTATTGCAGAGTATAAGCCTGCAGGAAGCCGACAGAACGTAATCAAAACAGAGAAGCTTACAATTATTGATGATTGCTACAACGCAAACCCTGCCTCCATGAGAGCATCGGTGGAAACCCTTGCAGGTTTTGAGGGCAGACGGGTAGCAATTCTTGGCGATATGAAGGAGTTAGGCTCGCAGGAGATTGAACTCCACTGCGAACTTGGCAGATTTGTAGTTGAGAAAAAACTTGACTTGGTGGTTGCTATAGGCGACCTTTCGCTTAATATTTACAAAGAAGCAAGACCTCACATTGACTGTGAGTGGTTCCAGACTGTTGAAGAAGCAAAGCTTGAACTTTATGAGATGCTCACCATTGGCGACACCGTTTTGGTCAAAGCGAGCCACAGTATGAAGTTTGAGGAGATTGTAGACTACATAAAGGAACTGTAACAAACATAAATGAGGTGTTATTAATGGAGCAGGCTTTAAATAGCAAAAAAGAATTGCATTTACTGACACCTGATGGGGAAGTTGTTGTTCCCCTCTGGGTGGAATATGACGCAGAATTTGACGATGCAACATCTATGACGGTAACGATAGAATACAAGGGTGAGCTTTTTTCAGCACAAGGGGTAGAATATCCTTGGATGGATGCCTTTGTTCGTTTACAGAGCAAACTGCCTGATAAGATAATAATCAAAGGCTGTATCAACTGCAGACACGGGAACATGTGTCCGGTGGGAAATGCTCCATACGAAGTCTTTTGTACAAAAGATGTTGTAATTAACAAACCACAGGATTTGTGGAATTACACAGAAACTCATGAAGAAACATCAAAACGCTCCAGAGAATACACACATGTGTGTGAAAATTATATAAGACAATCCAAAAATTTTTTTACTTATACCGATTATATTATGTAAACAAAAAGGTGCTGTAGGTTTTCCCACAGCACCTTTTTAATTTTTATATTCTGTAAAATCTTTTTGCGTTCTCACAGGTGATGTCAAGTATCTCCTGTGCACTCATACCTCTCAGCTCTGCAATCCTTTTTGCGGTGTAAATAATATAATCACTCTGATTGCGTTTGCCCCTGAAGGGTACGGGGGAAAGATAAGGTGCATCTGTTTCCAGGAGCAGTCTGTCAAGGGGTACCGCCTGTGCCACCTCTACAGAGTGCCTTGCGTTCTTGAAGGTAACTGTACCGCCAAGGCTTATGAAACACCCCAGTGGCAGAATTTCCTTGAGAAACTCTGCAGAGCCTGAGTAGCAGTGAAGCAGAGCACTCTTTGGTCTGTATTTTTTGAGAAAATCCAGAGTGTCCTTGTGAGCCTCTCTGTCGTGGATTACCACAGGAGCATCAAGGTCGTTTACAAGGGAGAGTTGTTCTGCAAAAATTTTCTGTTGAGGCTCTTTGGGAATGTCCCAGTAGTAGTCAAGCCCCACTTCACCGATTGCAACGATTTTTTTGTTCTCGGTGTAATACTTTGCAAGGCGGTCAAGGTAATCTTCAGGAAGATTTTCGATATTCTCGGGATGAATACCCACAGCACCGTAGATTATGGGGTGCTTATGTGTAAACTTCAGCACAGTTTCGCAGGTGGGAATGTCAACCGAGGCATTCACCACACCGCAGACCCCGTTTTCTTCTATAGTGCTCAGCACACACTCTCTGTCACTTGAAAACTTATCGTCATCGTAGTGTGCGTGAGCATCAAATATATTATAGAATTCACTCATAGTCTTTGCACATTAGTGAATCTTTGCGCCGTTTTCCATACCGTCAACAAAGATAACCTTCACAGTATCGTCGGTGTCAGCTGCAAGAATCATACCAGAGCTTTCTACACCGCAGAGAGTAGCAGGCTTTAAGTTCTGAACAAGGATAATCTTCTTGCCAATGAGCTCGTCCGGCTTGTAGTAAAGAGCAATACCTGAGGCAACTGTGCGTTTTTCAGCACTGCCGTCGTCAAGGGTGAGCTTAAGGAGCTTCTTTGCCTTCTTCACAGGTTCGCACTCAACAATCTGAGCAACTCTAAGGTCTACCTTTGCAAAATCCTCAATGCCGATTTTGGCAATGCCTGAGTAGTCGACCTTCTGCTTGTTCTCAGCAGCCTGAGCAGCCTTTACATTCTCCTCGATAATTGCGTTGAGTTCTTCAATTTCCTTGTCAACGTCAATTCTGGGGAAGAGAACCTCACCACGTTTAACAGTAACATCAAGGGGAAGTACATTCCACTTGTCAGCGTTTTCATAGTTTGCAAACTCGGTTGCACCAATCTGCTCAAATACCTTGGGCATAGTTGTGGGCATAAAAGCAGAGAGGAGAGTTGATGCAATGCGGATGCTTTCAAGGAGATTGTAGAGAACAGTTGCAAGACGTGCTTTCTTTGTTTCGTCCTTGCCAAGTACCCAGGGAGTAGTTTCGTCGATGTACTTGTTAGCACGGGAAACCACCTTGAAGATTTCTGCAAGTGCGTTGTTAATCTGGGTTTTCTCAATGTATGCATCAACGTTTTCTTTAAGAGCAAGGGAAGTGGCAATCAAATCCTCGTCAAACTCGCCTGCTTCACGCTCGCAGGGCAGAGTACCGCCGAAGTACTTGTCAATCATAGCAACAGTACGGGAAACAAGGTTTCCGAGCCCGTTTGCAAGGTCGGAGTTGATGCGGTTAATCATAATCTCGTTGGAGAAGGAGCTGTCTGCACCCAGTGCCATTTCACGGAGAATATGGTAGCGGATAGCATCGGCACCGTAACGCTCGCCCAGCACAAAGGGGTCAACAACGTTGCCAAGGGACTTGCTCATCTTCTGACCGTTGAAGGTAATCCAGCCGTGCACAGCAAGGTGCTTGGGCATGGGAAGGTCGAGAGCCATAAGCATTGCAGGCCAGATGATAGCGTGGAATCTCATAATATCCTTTGCAACCATGTGGGTGTCTGCAGGCCAGTATTTGTCGTAATCAGCGAAAGCGGAGTTTTCGTAACCCAGAGCGGAGATGTAGTTTGAGAGAGCATCAATCCAAACATACACAACGTGCTTCTCATCAAAGGTTACGGGTACACCCCAGGTAAAGCTTGTACGGGATACGCACAAATCCTCAAGACCTGGTTTGATGAAGTTGTTAACAAGCTCCACAGCACGGGTTTTGGGCTGTAAGTAGTCGGTTTCTGTCAGGAGTTTTTCGATTCTCTCTGCAAAGTCGGACATTCTGAAGAAGTAAGCTTCTTCCTTTGCCTCAATAACATCACGTCCGCACTCGGGGCATTTGCCGTCTACAAGCTGGCTGTCGGTCCAGAAGCTTTCGCAGGGGGTACAGTATTTGCCGGAGTATTCGCCCTTGTAGATGTAGCCTTTGTCATAAAGAGCCTTGAAAATCTTCTGAACAGTTTCCACGTGGTACTCGTCGGTTGTACGGATATATCTGTCATAGTTAATGTTCATATAGTCCCACAGCTTCTTGAAAATCTCAACGATTTCGTCAACATACTGTTTGGGAGTAATGCCCTTGTCACGTGCCTTTTCTTCAATCTTCTGGCCGTGCTCGTCAGTACCTGTCAAAAACATTACGTCGTAGCCCTGCATACGCTTGTAGCGGGCAATGGAATCACAGGCTACTGTGGTATAGCAATGGCCGATATGTGGATTACCCGAAGGGTAATAAATAGGTGTTGTGATATAAAAAGTCTTTTTCTCACACATGGTAGTCACTCCTTGGTGCAAATTATTCATAATAACATTATAGCATAAATGCCTGAAAATGCAATATAATAAAGTAGGGGAGGGGTCGGTTCCTCCCGAAACAGGAACGATAAGAAAATCTGTTGCATAGAGATGGCAATTGGATTGAAAGATATTCAAAAAAATCACCCAAAGCACTTGACAAATACTGTGATTAATGATAAAATAACTCTTGCTGATAAAACAGCAGACAAAATATATCGCGGAGTGGAGCAGTTGGTTAGCTCGTCGGGCTCATAACCCGAAGGTCGTTGGTTCAAATCCTTCCTCCGCAACCAAAGGAAAAGGCAAGTCTTATGACTTGCCTTTTCCTTTGGTTCTGGGGTTTAATCTGCGAGTTTAGGTTATGAGTCCGACGAGCGTAGCTCGATGGGGAAAATGCCCGACCGCTGCCTGTGGCAGATACAGGGAGGGTATTTTGGCGCAGCGGTCGAAAAAATCGAGGAAAAGTGCGACTGCACCTGAAGATTTTTTCGGGCACCGCAAGAGGGGCGATTTTTCAACAGTTGCCGAGTATAAGATAAATATTGTTTTTCTCAGCAGAATTTGTTAGTTCAAATCCGTGCCTATCGCAACCAAATCAGATACCGCTGTTGATACAATCGTGTCAATAGCGGTTTCGTCGTTTTATCGTTAAATTATATAGAAAAGCCAAGTAAATAAGCCAAGAATAAAAACAAGCGTTGCAGTTTGAAGGAGTAAGTCTATGTTGCCCCTCATCCGCAACGCTTTTTTGCTGTGTAAAAATATGTGGTTTTGTAATGAAGCCAGTGAAAACCATAAACCTATCGTTAAATTATAGAGGTATCGTTAAACGACTGAATTTTTGTTTCAGCTCGACAAATTGCAATTCATCTGACATATCCCATTCTCATAAAATAATCATTGAAGCGTTGTTTTTGGACATCAATCATATCATTTGAATTTACAAATTCAATGAAGTCTTTTTCTGACACCCACTTATAAGAAATTGTTTCACCTTTTTGTAAAGTGATTTCTGTCTTATCACAATCAGTAACGCAAAGAAAACTAATAAATATTGTATCCCTTGTGGAGTGCTGACCAATAAACTCAAAAGAATCTGATACTATACCTGTTTCTTCGAGGAGCTCTCTTTTTACGCACGCCATCATATCTTCGCCTTTTAGTGCAGAACCACCTGCAGTTGCTTCATAATAGCCTCCATAGTTCGGTTTGCAAAAACCTCTCTGCATCAGAAGGTAATCACCGTCAACGTGTCGTACCAACACATCGGTTGCCAGATGGTACAACCCCTTTGGGATTTGCTTACCTCTGACTAAATCCTGATTTGCAAGAGTCCCATCAATAAAGTATCCGTCCCAAATCTCCATGATATTCACCTCGTCAAATTCAAGTTTATCGAGTTGATTATAGCACAACAAATAAAATGATAGCAATATAAAAAAACAAGCGTTGCAGTTTGAGGGAGTAAATCTATGTTACCCCTTATCCGCAACGCTTTTTTGCTGTGATTTTTTATGTGATTTTGTATCAAAGCCGGTAAATCCAATAAACCTATCGTTAAATTATAGGGTAATCGTTAAACGACTGAATTTTTGTTTCAGCTCGACAAATTGGAATTTACTTAATAGATAACTGTTTATCTCTTATCTTCAAACATGCCTCAATATGCATAATCCAATGTCTTGAAAATGGCATCTGAATCAATCCTTTTACATCTTTCCCACACCAATAATCAATTAACCAATAGGCATTTTCATCTACACTTACTACATTTAATTTTTCCAACTGTTTTCTTCTTTCATCTGATATTTTTTCCTTCATATCACTATATGTAAGTGTCTTTAAAATCTGTGTTGTTGATTTATCAACATCACCAATATAATTATACAGTTCTTCAATAGACAGTTTCTTAGAAAACTCTCCAATTTCTTCTTTTACAAGTTCATTTGCAGTTGTTATAATCGGGGATTTTATGCGACTTTGATAATCTCCCTTAAACAAAATTTGTTCATCATTTGCAATAAGCGAATGTGCTACAATATCCTCTATACGAAAAATATGCCACAAGGAATATGCAATCGTTTTGTTATGATAACCTTTTACGTTCATATAAGGCATAGCACAAAAATCAGCATCCGACAGTTCATTCCTAAACTGCATAATTTGTTCCGTTAGGCTTCTGCGAAGTTCTAATAATGTATCTATACCCTTTGCAAAAGTGTCTTTTCTCTTAATTTGTAACTGTAAGGTCTTATTCATTTCTGCCCATTCTTTATTCATAACAATCTCCACCAAATTCAAGTTTATCGAGTTGATTATAGCACAACAAATAAAATGATAGCAATATAAAAAAACAAGCGTTGCAGTTTGAAGGAGTGAATTGATACTCTCCCTTAGTTGCAACGCTTTTTTGTTGTGATTTTTTATGTGATTTTGTATCAAAGCCGGTAAATCCAATAAACCTATCGTTAAATTATAGGGTTATCGTTAAATAATCAGTTATAGACTTTCTTGAGTTAGGTTGATATAATTGTTTTATAATGATACAACGGACATGGTTGTAAATATTGTAATATTAAACACAGCAAAACCCTTAAGATTTAAAGCATAATGGTTTTTTATGCTTCTACCTCACTCCCGTTCTTAAAGCAGAACACCACGCTTCCGTCTGCATTCACAACAAATTTATCTACTGTTGTGTGCCAGAGGGTTGGGGTGAATTTGAGGTTTAATATATCAAGTTCAAGCAGGGCAAACATAAAAGCACTAAGTGCATCTGCCTGATATAGTCTGCGTTCTCGCTTTTGCTGTAAAATTTCATATCGGCTGTAAACTGCTTATAGTACACAGGTATTTTAATTGCGATTTGTAGTAAACTACTCAAGAGGAGGAGTATATGAGAGTTGTATTTCTTGCCGCAATCGGTGTCGGTACCGCTACGGTGTTTGGTTCTTTGCTGGGGTTCTGTTTCAAAAACATATCACATAAGTTTTCTGATATTGTTCTGTCTTTTGCTGCGGGAGTTATGCTTTCAGCTTCAATTTTGGGGCTGATATTACCTTCACTTGAGTATGGTGGTAAATACGGAATTCTTATAACTATAACAGGTATTTTTGTTGGAGCGATATGTCTTAATCTGATAGACAAACTGGTTCCTCATTTGCACAGGCTCACAGGAATAAGTATAGAATATAGACCAAATTCAAACACCAACAAAGTATTGTTGTTTGTTATTGCTATTGCTATTCACAATCTTCCTGAAGGTATCGCAGCAGGTGTGGGCTTTGGTTCTGAAGACTTATCTCAGGCACTTATAATTGCAGGAGGTATTGCTCTACAAAACATCCCTGAAGGTATGGTTATCATCGGTCCTATGCTATCAGCAAAAATCAAACCATCAAGAACCTTCATACTTGCATCTATTACGGGTTTTGTAGAAGTTATCGGGACACTAATCGGATACTTTGCGGTTAGCATTTCTACTGCAATACTTCCGTTTGCTCTGAGTTTTGCCGGAGGAACAATGCTCTATATTATCAGCGATGAAATGATACCCGAAACTCATGCTCATGGCAACGAGAGAGCTTCTACGTATGCCTTGCTAATTGGCTTTTGTTTAATGCTTTTAACGGATACTATCTTAAGTTGAATATAAAAAACAAGCGTTGCAGTTTGAAGGAGTAAATTGATACTCCCCCTCATCCGCAACGCTTTTTGCTGTGAATTTTTATGTGATTTTGTAATGAAGCCGGTAAAATACCAAAGCCTATCGTTAAATTATAGGAGCATAGCTAAAATGTAAAAGGCTTTGTTTTATATCGTTAATATTAAGTTTATCTTTTTATATTTCCGAATCGGATATTTATCGATACAGATTTTTCTATCAATACTCAAACCTGATAATTGGAGTATAAACAGAAGATGAAAACGTCGATAATGAAAGGCTTTTTGCAATGTTAGTTGTAAGCGGTCTTTCTTGACATTAGAGAAAAAAAGGCGTATACTCAATGATGAATATTAGACTATAATGGTATATTATACGGTGACGAAAGAGATTTTGTAAAACTAAGCCAAAATTTTTGAGTTTTTTGTTTGCGTATAATTTACTAAAAAGCAAAAAATGATTTGCACAAGGAGGAGTGTGTGATTAATATTCTCAACTTTTTTGAGGCAACAGTTGCAGCGTATCCTGATAAAAAGGCTATATCATTTCGTGATAAACAGTATTCTTTTGGAGAACTCTCGTTACTAGCAAGATGTTTAGCAAATAAGCTCCCAAAAGAATTGCGAAATCAGCCTATAGGAATTGTTTCAGACAGATCTGTTGAAGTCCCTATTTTTTTTCTGGCGGTGCTATATAGCGGAAATTATTATGTTCCCATTGACCCGGATATGCCTAAGGATAAGATTCGCATGATTTTGTCCGATGCAGACATCAAAGTAATCATTGGCAACTCCGCCTACATAGATTTATTGAACCAGATTGAATTCAATGGACTATTTTACACACCTGAGGATGCCGACAGCAACCCTTGTGATTTCCCCACAAATAACGGAGCAGATCCAATATACATGGTGTATACATCTGGCTCTACGGGAAAACCCAAGGGAGTGCTAAAGAGTCATGCTGCCGTTGCTAGTTATCTGGATGCATTTCTTAAGTCTTTTGAATTTTCAAGTGAAGAGACCATAGGGAACCAGACCCCATTTTTCTTTGATGCAGCAGCAAAGGATTTTTATCTTATGTTAAGAACAGGTGCAAGTTTAGAAATCTTACCGACAGAACTTTTTGCGATGCCTCCTATGCTCATAGAGTATCTTAACGAAAAGCATATAACGTTTTTGTCCTGGGTGCCAACTGCACTTTCTGTGGTTTCTCAACTAAGAACTTTTTCCTATATCAAGCCGGAGACTGTCAGAAAAGTTTTCTTTGTTGGTGAAGTTATGCCAATGAAACATCTGAATTATTGGCGAAAAGAACTTCCCAACATTCAGTATGTCAACCTATACGGTTCATCTGAAATCGCGGGTGTTTGTTGCTATTATCAAGTAGAAGGTGAGTACAGTGATGATGAAACCCTTCCTATTGGCAAGCCTCTAAGCAATTGCTCCGTTTTTTTGATGAAAGATGATAAAGTGATTACTGATGTGGAGCAAATCGGTGAGATGTATCTTGTAAGTCCTGCATTGGCACTGGGATACTATGGTGACGTACAGAAAACCGCCGATAGCTTTCTTATTAAAGATTTTGGCACCGGACCCTGCAGATGTTTTAAGACCGGTGATCTTGCAAAGTACGATCAGTTAGGCAATCTTGTTTTTGCCTCAAGAACAGATTTCCAAATCAAACATATGGGACATCGCATCGAACTGGGAGAAATTGAGGCCGTCGCAGGTGCGTTACCTCAGATCCAGCGCTGTTGTTGCCTCTATAATACTAAGCGCAACAACATAGTTCTGTTTTGTCAAACATCAAGGGATTATGGGACACTAACCGGACAGCAGATCAAAAGCCTTTTGAGACCTAAGTTATCGGGATATATGCTGCCAAATAAAATTGTGCTGATGGATCAACTTCCTCTGAATGCAAATGGAAAGATTGATCGTCAACTACTGAAACAATCATTATAAAAAGGAAGTATTTACATGGAAGAATTATTGGAAATTTTGACTGAAATCAACCCGGATGTGGATTATAGCAAAGAGAAGAATCTGATTGATGGAAAGGTTTATGATTCGTTCAGTATAATTACTCTGATTGGACAAATTTGTGACACTTTTGATATTGAGATCAGTCCTAAATGGATGCGAAATGAAAATTTCAATAGTGTTGAAGCGATGTGGAATATGATTCAAACTATTCAGGAAGAGGAATAACTATTAGGGGGACAAAATCAAATGACTATAACTTCTGTTTCTTTTTTGTTGTTTGTTTTTGCATTGTTAATTGTTTACTATGTTCTTCCGAAAAGAACACAGTGGATAGTTCTTTTGGTTGCGAGTATTTCCTTTTATTTAATGTGTAGTTTAAAAGGAATTCCATATATTTTGTTCACGGCCACAAGTATTTATTTTGCTACACGCTGGATGGAATCTTTGTCGCGAAAACAGAAAGCATACATAAAGGAAAATAAGCCCAATCTTTCAAAAGAAGAAATGTCTGATTATAAACGGACGATAGCAAAGAGTCGCAAACGCATTATGGTTTGTACTCTTATATTAAACATAGCAATCCTTTGTTCGTTCAAATATATTAATTTCTTTCTTGATCAAATTTCACTTTTGATTTCAGTTTTTAATACCACAAGTTCCATCAGTCAAGTTAATTGGGTTGCACCATTAGGAATATCATTCTACACTTTCCAATCTATTGGGTATCTAGTAGATGTATATTGGGGAACTTGTCCTGCAGAAAAGAATTATTTCAAAAACCTTCTTTTTGTTTCGTTTTTTCCTCAGATTACTCAAGGTCCGATAAGTGACCATGAAGCATTGTCTGGTGAGCTTTTTAAGTCTCATACGTTTACCTATGAAAACTTTTCCAGAGGTTTTCAGCGAATGCTTTGGGGTCTTATGAAAAAAATGATTGTTGCTAATATTTTGGCTCCTTATGTACAGGATGTTTTTACTAATTATGCTAGTTATAAAGGAGTCACTGTATTCATTGGTGCTTTGTTTTATAGTGTTCAGATTTATGCTGATTTTTCAGGCTATATGGACATTATGTGCGGTACCTGCGAAATGCTTGATATTAATCTGACAGAAAACTTCAATCGTCCATATTTTTCAAAATCTATTGCAGAATATTGGCGTAGATGGCATATCAGCCTGGGTGAGTGGTTCAAAAAATATATCTATTATCCGATTGCCGTTGCAAAATGGAATCGAAAGCTGGGCACGAACGCACAGAAAAAAATGGGCAAACATTTCGGACAAACACTCCCCGCTACCATAGCATTAATCGTAGTATGGCTAACAACAGGTTTCTGGCATGGTGCAAGTTGGAGTTATATCGCTTGGGGTGGAGTTAACGGCTTGTTCATTATTTTTTCGTTATGGATGGAACCCGTATTTGAAAAAAGCAAGGCTGCATTAAGAATAAATGAGAGCAAGTGGTTGTGGAGAGCGTTTCAGACTATTCGTACATTTTTGTTGGTTACTCTTATTAAGGTGCTCCCTGAGGTTGGTACCTTGTCGGATGGTCTTGGCTTTATAAAACGAATTTTTACAAACTTCGAAATTCCAAAGAGCCTTGGAGAACTTCTGCCTTTCCTTGATGCAACTCATAAACTTATAGTTGTTATCTTTTTTGCAGGTCTTCTGTTTGTAAGCAGTCTTCTGCAGCGAAAAAAACCGATCCGAGATTATTTCAATAAAATTCCTGCTCCAATCAGAATTGTGCTTCTAGCAGTTTTGTTTGTTTGCATAGTTATTTTCGGTATACCGGCAACAAAATTAACAGGAGGATTTATGTATGCACAATTTTAAGAAAGCCTTATTGTCATCAATTTCTTTTCTTGTGTGTGTTGCGTTCATTTCCGGAGTTTTTCTTGGTGTGTTTTTTCGAAGCGAGGTAGCTCCCTATGACGATACGAGCACTCGTGCAAAACTTGCCGGAGAGATAGATTTTATTTTTTGCGGTGCATCTCATGGACAGTCTGCTTTTGTTCCGGATATTGCTGACAGTATCCTCGATTGTACCAGTTATAATCTGAGCGGAGCTATGATGCCTATTCACGGAAGAAAGGTTTTGATTGAAAAAGAGGTTGAAAGAAATCCGGTAGACACCGTTGTTCTTGAAATTTCATTAGAAACCCTTGAGCGTGATGAGAGTGGGATAGACAGTGTAGAGGGTGATGCATATGTGCTCTCAAGGTTGGACAGTTTTTCAGAAAGGCTCCAATATACTGCATCATATATTCCCAAAAAACATTGGGATTATACATACTCAATTTCTATGCTATTTGGTTTTAGTCAACTAAAAAGTATAATTACTAATGCAGCACGGATAGAGCTCGACAGAGGATATGTGAGCCATGGATCAAAGGATGTGTCTATTCCGGACGAGATGATTTCGGAGTTACACAATAGTGAACGAATTAGAATGCCCTTGGAAGAGAATATTAATGAAATCAAACAGATAATAGATTTCTGTAAAGAACAAAACGTAGACATCATTATTGTTTTTACCCCTCTTTCTGATAGCGTTCTTTGGAAAATCTATGGTGAAGACGAGGTCTATTCATATTTCAAAGAATTCTGCGAAGATAATAATTGTTCGCTTATTAACTTTGATTTGTTAAAGAGTAGATTTGAACACTTTAATGATACAAATTCTTTCAGTGACGGTTATCATCTCAGCAAGGAGGGTGCAACAGCTTTCAGTCCCGTCTTTTCGGATACCATAAGTAAATTTCAAACAGGTGAAGATATTTCAGGATTGTTTTATTCCAACTATGCGGAAATGGAACAGTATTCTCCATATAATTAGTAATTGCAATTAAAAATATTATTGCTATGTCGATGCAAATTTCAAATCAGAAACCTCTATGGATACAATCGTGTCAATAGAGGTTTCGTCATTTTATCGTTAAATTTTAGCGAAAACAATAGTAAATAAGCAGATAATAAAAAACAAGCGTTGCAGTTTGAAGGAGTAAGTTGATACTCTCCCTTAGTTGCAACGCTTTTCTGTTGTGATTTTTAATGAGATTTTGTAATGAAGCCGGTAAAATCCCCAAACCTACGCTCATTATAGGGGTATCGTTAAACGGCTGTTTTATATCCACAAAATGAATTTATCTAACATCAAATTTGTAGATGATGGCACGATACATCAGAACGAGCCCTGCACTAAGCAAAGCACCGCCAACAATATCAGTAAACCAATGCACGCCCGAAATAAGTCTGCCGATTACCATAAAAATAATAAATATAGTAATTGCAGTAGCGACACATCGCTTAAAAACTTCGTTTTTGATGCGAGAATTAAACTGCATTATAGCAGTTGGCATAACACACATTATGAGCATTGTTGTTGATGATGGATAAGAGGCTTCCAGATATCCGTTAATGAGTATTGGTCTGTAATTTACAACAAGCATTTCAAATAGCACATATACCGCCATAGTGGCAATATAGAAACCACCAAGAATAAGGATATTGTAATCCACTTTCAAGAGGTGTTTTCTCTTAATCCATTGAATAAGTCCGAGAGTGCTAAACCCCATTACGAAAACGAGTGGCACCAGACTCAACCAATCCGTGATAGTATACAGGGACATATGCACACCTGTAAGGCTATGAACGAACCGGTTAATCGTTGCAAATCCAACAGATGACTCTTGCGGTCCGATTGCTTGCACATCAATAAAACGAACTGCTATCGTCCACATCATAAATGCAATAAGCATACATATTGCAAAGCAGAAGTTTTTTTGGATTACTTTTTTCATTTGTTCAACCTACCTTTTTTGTATTTGGCTCTTGCCTAAACACATTTTAAGAGAGGGTATGAACAACCACAAGAAACGGGGCATCACAACGATGATACTCTTCGTATCATTTCCATTTTACGAGCATCAACACCTTTATTATTAAGAAGATGAACAAAAATGCTGCTGCATACGGTTGCGAACTAATGATAAAAAGGAGTGCTCCAGCTGCATTTAATGCTAACGATATTTTACTTTTATTCTTCACCCAAAATGCTTGATAGCAATTTTGCAGAGCAAGGGTTAAAATTCCAGATACTATAATTCCAATTACAACAACAAAATATGCTGTCCTCAAATACGGTGCAATTTCGGTAAGGGATAAAAGAGACACTTCCTGTATAATCGCATCTGACTTCTGCCCAAAGAAAGGCAGAAAGAAAAACATTGCAATACTGCAATCGAGCAATCCAAATACCAAGTCAAAAAAATGCTTTTGTTTTTGCTTAGTATCTTCTTCTGCTATGGTCAGTAATTCATCACCAGACAGCAGTTCGTCAATTGTTACTCCAAAAAAATTTGAGATTGCTTTCAAAGAATCTATATTTGGATATCCTCTGCCTGACTCCCATTTTGAAACAGCAGTTCTGGACACAAAAAGAACCTCTGCAAGTTCTTCTTGTGTAAGCCTTTTTTGCTTTCGGAGTTCCTGTAATTTTTCGTAAAATTCCATAATATCTGCTCTTTCCTAAAATAACCACTATATGTTAAGTTTTAGTTTATCAAGTTAATTATATCACAACAAATAAAATGATAGCAATATAAAACTTGTTATCTGTTGCTCCTCCGCTTTGAAATAAGCAGAGAATAAAAAACAAGCGTTGCAGTTTGAAGGAGTAATTTGATACTCCCCCTCATCCGCAACGCTTTTCTGTTGTGATTTTTAATGAGATTTTATAATAAAGCCGGTAAAATCCCCAAACCTACGCTCATTATAGGGGTATCGTTAAAAGATTGAAATATTATCCGATTGAATTGCACAGTAATTTAGTGTGTAATTTTGTCAAAGCCATATAAGAATAGGAGGATTTAACCGGTGACGTGATTATTACCAAATTTAATAAAATAACGCAAAAATTAAATAGAAGAAAGATTTTATATATCCACCTGATAAAATAAACAGCACCCCAAAAACTAAACACTTTTGGGGTGCTGTTCATATATGAATGCTTTTTGAAAATATGTCATTACAGCGAAAGCTGAATATCTGCAACTTTGATACCGGGATTGTCCAGTACTTGTTTTAGTACATTCAGATAGTAGGTATGGAAGTTGCTGACATCATCTTCACTGGTGATCTTGGTCTGCACATCGTAAGCCATATCAACTTCTTTGGTCTTGGCGTTCAAAACCTGAATGACATAGGCAGGAAGAGCGCTATTACCGTTGGTATACAAATTAAACTCCACATCCTCGGGCATATCAATGGGTATGAGTGAGTAGGCCATCGAATAGTAGATCAGAAGAGGTGAAGAACGGTAGATGTTGTGCATTAAGGTCTCAAAATCTCTATCCTTAAACTTGACATGTCTATAAAGACTATTCTGCGCAATTGAGAATGCCTTCAGATTATCCTCAAAGGAAAGGGTGTAATCAATCTTGGTATAACAAGCAGCACTTTGCACCTTAGGACCTGCACAGCGCTTTTCCTGTGCGGAATTGCGGCAATTATAAAGACCTATGGGCATTATGTTCTTGAGGTTTCCGTTTAGCTTAGCCAAGGCTATTGAGCTTGTGTAGAAAAGTAAATTCGCAGGTGAGCATAGATTGCTCTGACAATAGGCCAGCACCTTTTCTACCAAATCCTTGTCAATCTTGTGACGGTAGGTCTGAGTGTTGTTGCGGACAAGGAAAATAGGCATGCTCCGATGGTGTTTCTTGAGTTGCTTCTGCCAAATGGGATTATTTGGGCCGTGAATACCGGCATAGAATGGCTCGGGATTATTGGTGAGCAGATTGGTGAAGTACTCCAAGTGTTTCTCCGACAAAATGCCTTTGGAGTTCTTTTCGATATCCTTTTTGATAATCTCCTCGAAACTTGCAGGGGCGGGGGGCAACGTTTCGCCCTTCTTCAGAGCATTATACACGTTTATAAGATCCGTATACAAGACGTTGATTCCATAAAGGTCAGCAACCAGATGACAAATCTTGAAAAACACCATGTAACGATTGTCATAGGTGTGAATAAAATAAGGTTCGATGACAACGCCGTACATATAGCCAATGGTTTTTTTTCTAACCTTATCGATAAAGGCGTCTTGCTGTTCTTTGGTTTCAAAGGACAAAACAGGCACTTTCTTGATATTCTTTCCGGAATCGCCAAAGTACTGCATCAGCTCTCCTCTCTTTTTGAAGAACCTGATTCTGAGGCAGTCATTTCGTTTAACCAGAAGCTTGAAAGCCTGATCCATAAGCTCGAAATCCACCTCCTCATCAATGGTGATGGAGGAAAGGATGTTGATAACTCTTTTATATAAACTATACTTGCATTGCAAATATGCCACGTCTTGCGAGAGACTTAATTTGTAACAAGATTTATCCGTCATATTCCATTACGCTCCTGTAAGTTAATATGTTTTTTCGTAATATTTAATCATTATACCACACTTTTCGACAAAAGAAAGCGTTTTCCGACTTTTTTAATAATCTTATTTTTATAAAAATGATATCTAAATCGGTGTAACAAGCCAAAAATGAGAAGACGCCCAACAGGGTGTCTTTTCTTTTTGTTATGGAAAGTTCATGAAACGAGCGTCTGCCTACCGAAGGGCGAACCGCCGAAGCGTTGCCGGTGGCAGATGCAGCGATGCGGTGAGGGTGCAGCGGTCAAAATCAGCAACAACTTCGTTGTGCCCGCTGATATCCCGTACCGCAAACGGACCGTTGGTTCAAATCCGTGCCTATCGCAACCAAATCAGATTCCTCTGTTGATACAGTCGAGAGGTAGAGTTTTTGTTGTTTTATATCGAAAATCGTAGTGTTCAAGGCAATTGTGAAAGTAGGCTTTGTTAGGGTGGTTTCCTTGACATTATTTGCTATGATATGATACAATATTTTATCATAATCTGATTGATTTCAGCGGGGTGAGGGGCTTATGACAAACGAAACACAGCCGTATATTTTTATCAGTTATTCCCATAAGGATTCAGAAATAGTACTTAGGGCAATTGATGCATTGACAAGTAACGGTTTTTCCGTGTGGTATGATAACGGAATTGAAGCGGGTACAGAATGGCCTGAATATATAGCAGAGCGTATGATTAACTGTGAGGTTGTTATAGCCTTTATGTCCAGAAACGCACAGGAATCAAACAACTGCCGTCAGGAAATACACTTTGCCCTGGAACTGAAAAAAGACCTGCTTGTTGTATATCTTGAGGATTTTATGCTTTCTCCCGGAATGCGTCTGCGTCTGAGCACACTGCAGGCAATGGCAAGGTCGAAATTCAAAGAAGATGCTGAGTTTTTAGCTCATCTTTGCAATGCAAACATATTGCGTCCGTGCAAAAAAGCCGAGGAAGAAAAACCTCAGGAAATTGTTCTGAACAACGAGGCTTTACATAATGAATATCAGCACAATGTAAGTTTAGATATCGAGAAAGAAGCTGTTGTAACCGCAAAGAAATGGGAGCAGCCCGTTGCAGAAAAAGCGGAAGTTTTTGTTCCTGTAACTCAAAAACCTGCCCCTGATATCAAGGCAGAGGAATCTTCGGAAAAGACTGTCCCCGAGACTGCACCAAAGGCAGAAAAGCCTAAAGAGAAAACTTCTGTTCCTGCGAAAAAGGCAGATGTGGAGCTTCCTGTGATTTCAGCTGTTAATGCACTCAATGAATCAAGAGGAAATTCTCCGATTCGGTTTAAGTTCGTTAAAGACCTTACTCCCGAACAGTTGAAAAATGCTGTTCGAGTAATGTCAAAGAACAGAATTTCCCAGAGCGATATTATTGCAGTGTTTGACGATACTATTTTTGACAGTGCAAAATCAGGTTATGTTGTAACTCAGAGCCATTTGTTTGGTGCAGGTGCGTTGCTTGATACCTTTGAACTTCCTCTTGAAGAGATTGTGTCGTTTACTGTAAATGGAAGTAATATATGCTTTGGTTTTGCAGATGGTACGCAAAAAAGTGTGTTTTTCAACAACTTTTGTTCCTGCTTTGTAAGTTTCTTTGAGGTTTACCTGAAAGAAAGAGATGAGTTTAAGAACGGAGATGTTCATAAGGCAACCGATATAAACACGGGTGCTTCTGCCGATAAGGTAAAACCTGAGCCTGCGGATAAAAAGATTTCAAGAGAAGTGATGGTTGAGGCAATTGAGGTTTTTAATGAGGCAAGAGGAAAAAATGCCTATGATTGCTTTAAGTTTACAAAAGACCTTACCCCAAAACAGATGGGTAATGCTGTACGGGTAATGGCAAAGAACGCTGCTACTCAGGGTGATATTATCGCAATGATTGACGACAGTATTCTGAGCAACGGTAAATCAGGTTATCTTTTAACAAAAAACTATTTGTATGGAGCAGGCACATTCCTTGATTCTTTTTCACTTCCTCTTAATGACATTGTGGAGTTTTCTGTGATAAAGACAAATCATATATCCTTTACCTTTGCAGACGGTGTGAAAAAAGAAGTGTTTTTCAATAACTTCGCCCCTTGCTTTGAAAAGTTCTTCAATGTGCTTTTGAAAGGAAAATAAAAGGTATAAAGCATTTGAAAACACCATTTTTTTGAATTGATTTACAAAAACAAGCGTTGCACGTTGGAGCTGAAAATCCATTGTGCAACGTTTTTGCATATATGAAGAATTGTGCAGATAAAAACAAGGAATTCTAAATTTATGTGTTGTTATTGAACTTAATTAGTGTTATGATGATATCAGTATAAAACAGGAGGTGTTTTGTATGGAAAAAATCAAGTGCGGTGTGAATGATTCCGTGAAGGCTTTACCCGGTTTTTACGGTCATATTGAGGACACAGAAGTTTTCTTCGAGGAAGAAAATCTGTATGTGACTGTGATTAAAACAGGAGAGGTTACTTTTGAGGATGAGTTTCATACAAAGCTTGCAGAAGCATTTGTAAAACCCAATACCGATAACGATATGCATTCGTCGGCTTATTGCAAGGCGGAAAACGGTAAAGTTAAGCTGTATTTTTCTATAGTGGGGTATAAGGACACGTATCCTAATTGCGACGGTGAGCATGACCGCTGGGTTGAGGTTTGTAAAGGCTACGATTGTCTTGTTTTTTCGGTTTCAGACAAAGAGATACAATGCTCCAAGGTGGATTCTTTGGACAAGTAATCGTTTGAGAGATACATAAATACAATCTTAATCAACAGGAGAATTGGTTATGGGTAAGGCAAAAAAGATATTAAGAGGCGTGGGTGCTTTTCTCTGGACAATTCATGTAGCACCTCTGGGCGCGGTTGCGGCAATCATTGAAGAAGGAACAAAGATAGACGGCGGCAACATTGTTTCCGATTTGGCATATAAAGGAAAATCCGCGGCCTTTAACAGTATCCGCAAATCTTGGGGCAAAGAGCCGAAGCATTATGAAACGGCTACAGGAACGACCTCTGAGCAGATTCAGCGGAATTATGAAGCACAGATAAGAAGAGAAGCAGCAAAGAAGGGAATGTCCCGCGAGCAGACAGAAAAGGTTGTTACAGGCTTCAGAGAAAAGCAGGGTGCAACTGCAAAGAAAAGAGTAAGGTTTCAGGAGGGTGCTTCCTGGAACGAAACCGCCTTTGTTTTTTCTTGTCCCGGTCAGACAGAGATGAATTTAGGTACTGTTTGTGCAGGAACAACAGGCGCCAACCTTTCGATGGTGCTGGAATATTGTCACGAGAAGAGACCCGACATATTTCCCTCCCCAAGCAAAGGTGACTATCTGATTACAAACGCTTCGGATTTGGTCCATTTTAAGAGTATGACGAATGATACAGAAGCAAGTGATGAAGAAATCTATGCTTATGAAAATCTTCAGAGGCTTCGCAATGAACTTAACAGCAAGCGTATCATAATATGCATGGGCGAGAGAGCCTCGTCTGCTGTGCGTCAGGCAGGAATCGGCGGAAGAGTTGTTTGCTTTGAACATCATCTGAGCAACCAGAAGCTCAACCGAACTTACACAAATCAGCAATTTTCCGAGGAACTGTCGCCGGAAGAACGCAGAAGAGAACGAATCCGTTTGGTTTCGGAAGAACTGCTTAGATGCTTCTGAGCGAAGGCTTGTTCTTGCCGATTTGTTGTTTTGCGTTAATGCTTGCAGACTTAGCCTGCAAAGACAAATAAACCGTAAAAAAACACCGCAGTTACGGCTGCGGTGTTTTTTGTATGTCCGAAAAACTCAGGACGGTGCATTTTGCAGAAGTCGGGCTTCTGAGTTTGATTATGATTTAAGGGTTGTTTACAACGCCGATGAACAACGGCAGAGAATCTGTGCCTGTGATTACAAATATGAAGGGCTTGTCAAGGACAAAGTCAATCTCATCCTCCGGCGGTGCGGCGGCACCTGCAAGCCTGAGCTCTGTGTAAGCCGCGGCGGTTACACCTTCTTCGTCAATGATTACCCGTGCGGTGTGCTCTGCTGCGGAAATTGCGGCAGGCTGAGAATTTCCAACCAAAGGCGAAAAATCCGAAGCTGTGAAATCAAAGCAATCTGTAACTCCTAAGCGTTGGAGTCCGTTTGTCAAATTGATTCTGGAGCTTACGTCAAACTTTGGAACGGAAAGGTTTACCTTAAGGCTTCTGCTTTGTTCCCAATCGACGGGGTCTGTCATAAAGGACAGGGCTTCTTCGTTTTTAAGCAAATCCTGCGGTGTCACACCCTCATCGGGCAGTATAAACCACATACTGCCGCTGTTTTTAAGGTTTTTGCTTGTGGCAGAGAATTTTTCGCCCCAGTAATAGTTTCCGTAAGTCATTTTCTGATTCATAAACTCACAGTTCACGTCGCCTGTTGTCTTGTGAAAAGCTTTGATTGTGTTGCTCTCTTTGACAAACTTTTCGTCCCACGTTGCCTGAAAGTATATTGTTGTGACAAGGTTCAGTAAAGTTTCGGGGGCCAGCTCTGCATTGTCTGTGTATTCTTTGAGAATACCGCCTGTCTGTTCGTTGAGCCATTTGGAGTATGCTTTGTTGTAGCTTTTGCTGCCCATTTTGCCTCTGAATACCGAGGCATAGTAGTTTTCAGCTAAGGTGTCGACTACTTCCTTGTCGTAGTCGAATTCTTCATCAAGCCACAAGGAGCTTCCCAGAATGCTTGTAACGGCTCCGTCGTCACAGTAGTTTGCATTCCATACAGCGTGTGCCTGAGTTCGCAAAGAAGCAATATCTTCTGCTCCCAGCAAATCAAGTATCTGCTGACGGGTTTTGCCTTCTGAGGTTTCAGAGAGCATTGCAAGTGCCATATAGACGTTCAAGGGAGAGTACACCAGATTGTCTGACTCGCAGTCTTTGAGAAACTCTGAGGCAGTGCTTTGAAAGAAGGTACCGAGGTTTTCGCCCTGTCCCATATATTCTCTTTGCTTTCTTAGGCTTTCCCACCATTTTTTATAGTCGGACTGAGAGTAAATCAATCCCCCGATAGAGGTTGGGTATTTTGCCATTTCAGGATACTGAGCCTGTGCAACAGCATAGGTGTTAACGAATATGGGGTTGCTGTTTCCTTTTAACGAGAAGAACACACCGAGCCCTATGATTACCGCAAGGCAGGCCGCTATGGGAACAGTCCAACTGATGTGTCTGCGTTTTGATTTTTTTGCAGGGGTTATGCGTGCACACTCTATAAGCTCTGCATCTATCATTGAGATGGCTTGCTGAAGCTTGTCTGATTTCATATAAAAAATCCCTCCTTTGAAAGGTAATCCGAAAGTTTACGTCTTGTCCTTGAGAGCATCATTTTTACCTTGCTTTGAGTAAAACCGTATTTTTCTGAGATTTCTTTTATAGAGAGAAAGTACCAGTAGCGGTTGAGAAACACGTTGCATTCGGGTTTCGGAAGGTTGTGAAGGAAAGTGCTGAGGTGCTCTGCAAGTTCCTTTGCCTCCAGTTCCTCCTGTATGGATTTGCCCGAGGGAATGCATTCCTCCAGTTCTTCAAAAGAAGTCCATACGGATTGTGAGCGTTTAAGTGCGTTTTTCCTTCTCAGCCGGTCAAGAGAAAGGTTTCTTGTTATAGTGCCAAGATAGGAAGAAAGAGGATTCGGCTTTTTTGGCGGAATGGTGTGCCAAGCTTTTAAGTACGTATCGTTCTCACACTCTGTTGCATCTTCGCGGTTTTGCAGTATTCTCATTGCAATGCTCAGGCAATATGCTCCGTATTTTGCCTTTGTTTGAGTTATAGCCTCTTCGCTTCGGTTTTCATAAAGCTCTATTATTTTTTTGTCCTCCACAGCGACACCACCTTGTTTGGTTTTTTAAGTCCTTTCACTGATATAAACGCAAAATTTTCCAAAAGGTCACATTTATATTATATATTAACACAAGAAAATTTCAATGAAACAGGGGTAGTTTTTCTGAGTAGAATTTATTCTAAAGGAAGCGTTTCGTTGTTTTATACAATAATATAAAATTAATTTATATATATTGATAAATTTTATGTACTTTGCGGGTATTTTCCTTGATTTTGGTAATGGAATGGTGTATATTTATTATGTATCAATGCGTGAAACGCACAACTGTGTTTGTGCAAAATCTGACTTCAGGAGGTTTCTTATGAAGTACAAATTCTTAAGACGTGTTATGAGCCTGGCTCTTTGCCTGCTTATGACGCTCTCTTTGATACCGATGGGGCTTCAGTTTGCCGAAGTTGAAGCTGTCAGCGGTGTCAACTCTCTAACCTGTTCGGGCTTTATTTCCAATTCCACAGCCCGCTCCTACATCGATGCAATGATGAAGTATTACATCAACTCAAGCTCCACATTGCAGTCAACCCTTGACAACGGCAACTCCGTTGTATTTATGTTTGAGGGCGGTTCTGATAACTACTGGAACGGCACCACATATTACAATGGTGCTTATAATACACGTACTCAGGCGGTGTGTATTGTAGTAAAGAAGAATTCCAGCGGTAATGCTTACATTGCTTATTACTGCGAAAACAGTTCATCAATCCCCAGCGAGCCTACCTGGTGTACCAACGGTGTTGCATACTCAGGCTCCACTACTCTGATGGACGGTACATATTCGTTTTTTACCACTAACCACACAGGTCCTTATGCGGCCTTCCAGATTAACCTTGCAAACAGTAACGGCTACTGTTATTACACACCTACTCAGAACCTTAACGGTTACAAAGCGGGTGCCAGCGGTATCAATATCCATACCCGTTCCACAAGCTACGGCGGCGGCAGTGCTCTGGGTTGGGCATGGTCTGAGGGTTGCCAGGTTATCGGCTACGGTAACGATGTAAGCAACGAGTTCAACGGCTTTATGAAAGCTGTTACAGGTATCACCTGGAACCCCTGGATTTCCTGGTCAAACAAGACACTCAACACCTGGGCTGCTTCAAACTTAGGCATCTACAAGGGCTACTATGTTGTAGACCGTCAGCTGGCACTTTCTAACCCCTCAGGTACAAAGTACGGCACAGGTTCTCTGGGTTCACTGTATAACTCCACAGCTCTTACAAATATCACAGCCAAATCCACCGCAGCAAAGGATGCTGCAGGTGCAACTATAGTTGACTATCTTTCCAAGTGTACCATGTACCCTGCTCACGGCAAGCTGGAGTGTACAGGCACAGATGTATGGACAAGAACCCTGCCCTGCTATGCTTCCACAGATTCCTCAACTGTAGCCATTGCTCAGTACAACTCGGGCGATGAACTGGAGTGCACAGGACTTGTGAAGAATACAGAGGGTGAGTACTGGTATCAGGTTCTCACAGCTTCGGGCGGTTCGGCTTATGTCCGTGCGGCATATATGGAGTATAAGCAAGAGCTTCTTAATGATATCAAGATGACAGGCCATACTCCTCCCAACGGCCACGTTACCGGCACAGGATATGTTGTAAGCGGTAATATCAGCTCACCTTATAACGGACTTACCTCCGTTTCTGCTTATGTTCACAAAGGCTTCGGTACCTCAGGCAGTACCGAAACAGGCTATAAGGAAACTCTTTCCAATGCTCACTCATACACTTTGGCAGGAAGTACCGTTGACAACAATGTACTGATGGGAGTTATGGCTCCGGGCAACTTTACTCTGGCTATAAAGGTAGAGTACAAGAACTGCTACGTTGTGAACGACACAACTTTGAAAACCAATACAGGCACCATGCTTCTGGCAGAGGATTACTTTATGGTAATTTCTTCCTCAGTAAGCCAGAGTTCCTGCAGTCATACAAACAAGAAATATACAATTACAGAGAGCACCTGTACTCAGGCGGGCAAGAGTGTTGAAGCTTGTACCACCTGCGGTCTGATGGGTAAGGTTGCAACCACAACAGGTTCTCATAAATGGGGCGAATGGGTGACAGTTGAAGCTACCTGCACAAAGCCCGGCTCCAAAACCCGCACCTGCTCACTTTGTAAGGATACAGAAACTCAGGTGCTTACAAACGGCGGACATAACTACGCAAGCTCTGATTTGAAGGCAACCTGCGTGGATTATGCAAAAATCCTTTACACCTGTACCGAGTGCGGACACACATACTCGGAATACAAGGATGCTCCTACTGAGTGGCAGACAGAAAAGCCGGTGGGAGTTGACGCCTCACTGATAGAAACCAAAACTCAGTACAGCTTCTCAGAGTATAAAACAATTGAAAGCTATGAAGCTTCTCTTGAAGGCTACACTTTGGTAGGAAGTGAGTGGAAGAGTCAGGGGCAGAAGACCCATGATTATGTTACTTCCTGGGGTGCAGGCGGTTTTGACAAAACCAGCAGTTTGTATGCAAAATACAATGTTGCTCCCCTGACAGCTTATGAAAATACAACAGAAAAGAGAGTAATCGATTCTACCAAGCAGTATGGTTATCTTTATTACCATTGGTGTTATCCCAATGATAACAGAACCTCCTGGGAGTATAAGAACGGTAACTTTACTACCTTCCACGCATACTACGACACAACAAATCCCGACAACTACACTTGTGACACAAGTGATATGAGTTACAAGACTTCAAACAGTTGTTGCACAAATGCAGATTACTTCTGCGTAGTTCCTGTTACAAGACAGACCTATACAGACTATAAGCTGACATATACTCACTCAATCTGGACGGATTATTCCGACTGGAGCGATACCGAGGCTGTAGAAGCATGGAACAAGAAGGTTCAGACCCGAACTCTTTACCGAGTAAAGAGTTCAGGTCAGCTTGAAGACCATAACTACGTAAACGGAGTTTGCTCAGTTTGTTCAAAGTCAGAGCCTTCCTACTACCTCTTCGGCTTCATTAACGGTGCAGATTACGCTTGCGAAGCTGACAGAGAAAACATCGGTATTTACAAGTTCACAGACGGAGTATTGAAGGTTAAGTTTACAGAGAACAGCTATGTTGCTGTTAAGACAGGCGACAACGAAAGCTGGTATATGACAGACGGCTATCAGGGCGAAGGCGTTACCTCTGCAACTCTCTACAATGTAAATACGGGTATAAACGCAGATAAGCTTTTTGTTCCCGGAGGCAGAGAAATTGTATTCAGCCTTGTAAGGAATAATGACGGTACTCTCAGGCTCAGCTACCTTGCAGGTTCCTGTACTCACGATAACCACACAACAGACGGAATCTGTACTTCCTGTTCTGCTGAGGTTCAGCACACTTATGTTGACGGTGTCTGCTCAGTTTGCTCTAAGATTAAGCCTACTTATTATCTGGTTGGCTTTATCAACGGTGCGGATTACGGCATCGCAGGTGACTCTGACACAATCGGAGATTATAAATTCGTTGAAGGAAAGCTTACAGCAACCTTTACAGAAGACAGCTATGTAGCTTTGAAGACAGGCGATAATTCAGAATGGTATAACACAGACGGATATAAAGGCAAGGAATACACCTCGGCTGTGTTCTATAATGCTGAGAAGCTTGGCGACAATGCCAACAAGCTCTTTATCCCCAAGGGCAGAGAGATTACATTTACCCTTACCGATAATCAGAACGGCAGCTTTACACTCAGCTATGTTGCCGCAGAGTGTCCCCACGAAACCCACGATATAAACGGACTTTGTTCCCGGTGCGGTGAAGAAGTAGGCCATGAGAATGAAAACGGTGTGTGCACAATCTGCGGTTACAACTGCGACCATAACTTCGAAGACGGTGTGTGCACAATCTGCGGAAAAGAGAAGCCCTATTACTATCTGGTAGGCTTCATTAACGGCAGAGATTTCTATTCCGAAGACTTTAAGTTTGAGGATAATCAGCTTACAACTACCTTCAGCGATTACAGCTATCTTGCTGTAAAGAGCAGTGAAGGCGTTACCTATATGACCAACGGATACTTAGGCGAAAATTGCAGGATTGCCAATATGTACGACAGTACACAGCTCGGCAAGAATGCAGATAAGCTCTATGTTCCCAAGGGCAGAGAGATTACAGCAACAATCGTTGAAAATGACGATAAGAGCATTACCCTTTACCTTGATATCAAGGCTTGCGAGCATAAGGAGCACAGCCTTGACGGAATTTGTAATAAGTGTGATGCACAGGTAGAGCATACAAAGGTTGACGGTGTCTGCACAGTTTGCGGACATATCTGCGACCACGAGTATGTGGATGAGGTTTGTATCAACTGCGGTATGGCAAGACCCGTATATTACCTTTACGGCTTTATTGACGGTGAAAAGTACGACGGTGAAGAATACCGCTTCACAGACGGTACACTCCAAGTTAAGTTTACAGAAAACAGCTATATTGCTATCAGAACGGCAGAAGATGAACGTTTCCTGACAGAGATTGATGCCGAGGGCACCTCTGCTCAGTTCTACAACATCACTACAGGTAAGGGTACAGATATGTTCTATATCCCCTCGGGTATAGAGGTTGAGTTTACAATTACCTGTGCTCAGGACGGTGTTATTACCCTGTCCTATGAGTTCATCAATTGCGAACATCACAAGCATAACACAGAGGCAAAGTGCCTTGCATGTTCTGAAAAGGTAACTCATACCTATGAAAATGACGTATGTACAGTTTGCGGAAAGTCTGCACCCGACTTCTATCTCTTCGGCTACATCAACGGCTCAAACTATGCCTGCGAAGAAGATACAGAAAATATGGGTATATACAAGTTCTCAAAAGGCAAGCTGATTGCAGTCTTTACTGAGAACAGCTACGTTGCTGTCAAGACAGAGGGTAACGAAGGCTGGTATATGACAGAGGGTTATCAGGACGGTGCAACCACTGCAACTCTCTACAACACAGCCTCAGGAATAGCCTCTCCCGACAGACTGTTTGTTCCCAAGGGCAGACTTATTACCTTTACTGTTGTAAGAAATTCAGACGATACCCTCACACTTTCTTACACAGCGGCTCCTTGCCTGCATGTAACTCATAATACTGACGGTGAGTGTACTACCTGCTCAGAGCAAGTAGAGCACACATATAAAGACGGAGTGTGCACAGGCTGTTCGCTTAAATGTCAGCACTACTGGCACAATGGTCAGTGTGTAGTCTGCCAGTACGGATGCAAGCACATCTGGATTGATGCTTGCTGTGTACTGTGCGGATATAACTGTCCTCACAGTTTTGATACCGGTGTGTGCACAATCTGCGATACAGTTTGTGCTCATTCCTATGAAAACGGAGAGTGCACAAGCTGTTCTGATGTATGTGTTCACTCTTTCAGAAACGGCATTTGCAAGAAGTGTGACTATAAATGTAAGCACAACTTTGAAAACAACAAGTGCACAGAGTGTAAACTTGTGTGTGTTCATAACTTCGAAGAAGGTGTTTGTACTGTTTGTCACCTTGTTTGCAAACACAGCTACAATGACGGAGAATGCACAGACTGCGGTCTGATTTGCAAACATATATATACTGATTCTGTTTGTACGCTCTGCGGTAAAGATTGTGCTCACGATTACAAAAACGGAAGATGCCCGGATTGCGGTTTGGTATGTACTCATACATACTCCAACGGAAAATGTACAGTCTGCGGTGTTGTTTGCGAGCATAGCTTCAATGGCAGAGTATGCACAATCTGCCAGAGCGAATGTGAGCACAGCTTTAAGGATAACACCTGCACGGTTTGCTCTTACAGCACAGAGTTCTATCTGGTAGGTTACATTAACGGAGAAAACATCGGATGCGAAGATAACGCAGATGTTACAGGTCCTTACAGTTTCTCTGAGGGTACTGTGACAATTGAGTTTACACAGGACAGTGCAGTTGCTGTCAAGACTGCAGACTCATCTGACTGGTATCTGCCCGACGGCACAACAGTTTCAACTTCTGTAGAGCTTTGCAACGCAAGAGGAACCGACAGCTCTGATATGTTCCGTGTTCCTGCCGGTGTCAAAGCTGTATTCACACTTGATACAAACGAAAACGGCAAGCTGGTTCTTTCTTATGAACTCGCTTCCTGCCAGCATCTCAGCCACAGAACCGACGGACTGTGTTCAGTATGCTCTGCACAGGTAGAGCATACATACAGCGACGGCAAGTGCACAGTATGTTCCTTTGCAGAAACAAGCTACTATCTCTTCGGAATTATTAACGGAAAGGCTTACGGCTGCGAAGATGATTCCGAAACAATCGGAGACTATAAATTCAAGAACGGAAAGCTCACCGTTACTTTTGAAGAAGACAGTTACATCGGCGTCAAGACAGGGGACAATATGAGCTGGTTTATGACAGACGGCGACCAGGGTGAAGTTCCTGCAACTGTTCTGTTCAATACCCTTGTTTACGGTATTGATGCACAGATGCTCTTTGTTCCCGGAAATTCTGAGGTTACCTTTACAATTAATGTAAGCAGCTTTGATACAATTACAATCAGCTACACAGCTGCACAGGCAAAACCAAAGCTTACACCAAAGTTTACAAGGCTTTCTCTTGAGGACGGTATTGCTTATGAGGTTTGCTTCAAAGCTGAAAACTTAGGCTCAGTTCCCTATTCTGATATGGGACTTGCACTCTTTGAGTCAGAAAACTCAACCCAGGCTTACGAATACATTGCAGGAGTTTACGAAGACGGCAGATATCTGGTAGCTTCCACCGAGGCAATAAATCCCAAGACTTTGGTTGACACAGTTTACTTCAAGGTTTACGCTGTTCTTTCTGACGGCTCTTATGTATACAGCGATATGCTCAGTGAAAGTGTGGCAGGTTACGCAAAGAATATACTTAACAATCCTGCGGCTTCCAAGGAGCTTAAAACTCTGATGGTTTCACTTCTCAATTACGGTGCAGAAGCACAGATTTACTTTGGATACAAGACCTCAAGTCTTGCAAACTCAGGACTGAGCACTGCACAGAAGGCACTTGTAAAGGACTACTCAGCCGATATGGCAGACAAAACAGTAGTTGCAGACAGTGCGAAAACTCAAAACTTCACAAAGACAGCCAAGAAGGCTATGCTTTATCCTACCGTTGCCTTTGACGATGCGCTCTTTGCAGTGAATTATAACCTTACTTCCCCTGATGCACAGGGTGAGGTTACAATGTACTACTGGAGCGAAGAAGCTTACCTTGGTGCAGATAAGCTGACAGCAGACAATGCCACAGGCACAGCGGTTATGACTAAAAATTCTCAGGGTGTATACACTGCACAGGTTAAGGATATATCAGCAAAAGATATGGATAAGACAATTTATGTGAGCGTAGTATACACAGCACAGGGCGAAAATCTCTGTACAGGAGTTGTTTCCTACACTGTTGCAGACTACTGCAAGCTTTATGCAGAGAACAACACCGCTGATGTTCAGCCTCTTGCACAGGCAGCAATCGTTTACGGCTATTATGCCAAAAAATGTTTTGCCGACTAAACAAAAACCCTTTAATAACCTGTATAGATTTTGAAAACACCTAATTTAGTAAGAAGGGAGAGCAAGGTGTGCTTTTTAGCTGCACCTTGCAAAAGGCAATATGAAGTTTATGAAAAAAAGCTTGTGTCTGATTCTTTGTCTGTTTATGGTGTTGTCGGTGCTGAGCGTGGTGCCTGTGCATATCCACGCAGCTTCGGCAAGTGATTTCATAGCTGCAAGCTATGCATCAAACCTTTCGGTCAAAACAAGTAAGATTACAAGTCTTATGAAATACCCCTCGGCGGAGTCAGCTTACACAGAGCACACAGTACCCTCGGGTACAATGCTGACTGTAAAGAAGCTCCATAAGGACACCGCAGGAAAATATTGGTACGAGGTGCTGTATTACAGCAAAACCCTGTATGTTGACGCCACAGCTACGGTTATGGTTGACCACCTTACAGGTGACGTTAAAGCTACCGGTCTTCACTCTCCTGCATCTTTGACCTACGGCGGTTCTTTCCCTGTCAGAGGTACAATTACATCTACCCTCAACGACCTGGGCAAGGTTACTGTTGCGATGTATAAGAGCAACAATGTGAGCAGAACCCCTGCTTTACAGTCAAGTGCAGAGGTTAACGGCAAGAAATATGTTCTTGACGGAAGTGCTGTGGATGACAAAATGTACTTTGGCAACCTTGCTACAGGCTCGTATACTTATGCAGTACTGGCAGAGGCTGTCAGCTACTATATCAATGATAAGGGTGCGTTTTCTACCTCAAAGACAGAGGTGGTCCTGCAGACAAAGCTCTGCGTTGTTACCACAAGCGCTAACCCCAACCCTGTTCTCCATAATGGTATTGACGTTTCTGTATGGAACGGCAACATTGACTGGGCAACAGTAAAAAGCCAGATAGACTTTGCAATTCTGCGTGCTTCATGGGAAGAAACCGCAGATACAAAATTCTACACAAATGCAAACGGCTGCAGAGATAACGGAATTCCTTTCGGTGTATATGTTTACTCTTATGCTGAGAATGCGGCAGAAGCAAAGGGCGAAGCCGAATATGTACTTTCTCTTGTAGACGGCTACGACCTTGACCTGCCAATTTTCCTGGATTTTGAGGATGAAATCCAGATGAATCTTAGTGCATCTATGCAGCAGGAGGTTGTAAAGACTTTCTGCGATACAATCTACGCCGCAGGAAAACAGCCCGGTATCTATACATACCAGTGGCTTCTCAGAAGCAGTACTTTTGCGGATTCTTATTACAAGGCAATCCCCACCTGGGTTGCAGAGATTAAGAGCGGATACACAAACTATCCCGGCGGATTGTGGCTGTGGCAGTATTCCTGGGTAGGACGCTTCAGCGGTATGTCCGGTGACGTTGACTGTAACAAGATGTACGTGGAGCTTCCCGGCACAGGCTCAAGTGACACCTCCTATCTTTCAAAGTGTACTTATTACCCCTCTAACCTTACGGTTTCAACAACAGTAGAGTCATCGTTCAGAGAATATCCCTCATCGGATTACACTTTGCTTGAAACATTATCTGCCGGCACATCCCTTCACGTAACAGGACTTTACAAGAATGCTTACGGCAACTTGTGGTATCAGGTTGAAAGAAACGGTAAAACAGGTTATGTATATGCTACGGATGTAGAGGTTAAGGAATATCTTTACAATGATATTGCAATCAGAAACCCATCTATGGCATCAAACCTTGAGCTTGGTAAGGGATATTACATTCAGGGCGAGCTTACTTCCAAGTATAATAACCTTGCTACCGTTTACACAAAGGTTTACTCAGGTGAGAATACTCAGGAAACACCTGCTCTTACAAGCAGTTACAGCCCCAACTCCAAGGAGTATTCTCTCTATAAGAGCGAGGTTGACTACGGACTTACATTCGGCTCTCAGCCCAGGGGTTACTACACCTACGAGATTTCTGCAGATGCAAAGAACTACTATGCAACAGGTGCTACGTCTCTGGCAAGCAAGACAGAAAACGTGGTTGTATGGACAGCTCCTTACACTGTGGACAATGCATCCATTGTGGCTCCCAACGAAACAGTTTGCTCCCACGTTATGGTTATTCAGCCTGCAAAGGAAGCAACCTGTACTGAAGCAGGTAAGACAGCAGGTTCTTACTGCTCTGAATGCGGAGAGGTTTTTGCTACTCAGGAAACTGTTCCTGCAAAGGGACACAGCTATGCTGTCACAACAGTTCCTTCAAACTGTCTTGATTATGAGCACGCACTCTACACCTGTAAGAACTGCGGTGATAATTACAGAACATATCTTACAGAGGAGAATACCTCAGACTGGGTAGAAACCCTGCCCGACGGCATCCCCGAAAAACTCTACGAAACAAAGACACAGTACCGCTACTCGGATTACACAGAGGTAAAGAATGACCAGTCTTCTATGGATGGTTACACTCTCGTGAAATCCGAATGGCAGAGCCAGGGTCAGAAAACACAGGAATGTGTCAAGACCTGGCCGGAAGGCTTTGATACAAGCAACTCTTTCTATTCGAAATACAACAAAACACCTAAATCCAACAGCACGACTTCAACATCAAAAACAGAGCTTAACTCTGAGCAGATTGCAGGCTATATCTATTATCACTGGTGTTCTGACAATCAGATAGCAGGAGGTCCATGGAACCGTACAACAAGTAAGGTTAAGACCGATTATTACATAGGCTTCCACGCTTTCTTTGATACTGTTGATCCTTCTGTTACAGACAGAACAGCTTCTGACGGAAGTATCATCCGTTCTACTCCCAGTTGTTGTATAGACTCCTATTGGTACTACAATGTACCCGTTTATAAGCAGACTTACACCGACTATACAATGCAGTATACTCATTCAAAGTGGAGTGACTGGTCAGCTTGGAGCGATACTGCGGTTACAGCAACTTCTACCAGAAAGGTAGAAACCCGCACCCTTTACCGCTACAGTACAGCATCTTTGGGCGAGCACGAGTTTGAGGATGGTTTCTGCACATATTGCGGAAAAGCTTGTAACCACGACTGGTTAGACAGCGTTTGTACAATTTGTTCACTCAAATGTCAGCATAAGTGGCACTTGGGCGGATGTTATGTCTGCGGTAAGATTTGTAACCACTACTGGTCAGAGGGAAGCTGTTTCCTCTGCGGTGTTAAGTGTGAACACTCATGGACAGACGGCGTCTGTGATACCTGTAACCTTCATTGTAATCACGATTATCACGACGGTTACTGCACAATTTGCGAGAGACCCTGTTCACCTCATAACTTTGTAAACGGAATATGCCAGATTTGTTCTCTTGTTTGTAAGCACGAGCATTGGTATGAGGGCAGATGCTCCACCTGCGGAACAAGCTGCAGTCACAATTTCTCACAGGGCAAATGTACTGTCTGCGGTGCTCCTTGTTCTCATAACTGGGAAGACTGCAAGTGCACAATCTGTCAGCTTGTCTGCACACACTCCTTCAAGGACGGTGTGTGTACAATCTGTTCCTTTGTATGCGAGCATAACTTCGAGGACGGCAAGTGTACTGTCTGCTCAAAGATTTGTAACCACGACTTTGTAAACGGCAGTTGTACTGTTTGCCACAAAGAATGCGTACACAAATGGAGCAACGGACATTGCACAGTCTGTGCTCTTGTGTGTGAACACGCTTGGGAAGACGGCAAGTGTACAATTTGTTCCCTTGTCTGTGAGCACGTTTGGGAAGACGGCAAGTGTACCGTCTGCTCATATGAGTGTAAACACAGCTTCGTATCCGGTGTCTGCAAGACCTGTCACCTTGTTTGTGAGCATAAGTGGGAAAACGGCAAATGTACCGAGTGTGCACTCAAGTGTAAACACACTTGGGAAGACGGCACTTGTACGAAGTGTTCCTTTGTATGCGTTCATAACTGGAAAGACGGTGCCTGTACAATCTGTGCCCTTCAGTGTGAGCATAAGTTTACAGAAGGCAGTTGTACAGTCTGCGGTACCCATTGTGCTCATGTATGGGAAGATAGCCGATGCACAAACTGCGGACAGATTTGTTCAAAGCACAGCTACGTTTCAGGCGTTTGTGCTGTCTGCTCAAAGGAAAGAGCTCCGCTCTATCTTTACGGCTTTATTAACGGTGAAGATTACGGCATCGGTGAGGATATTGAAAATATCGGCACCTATGAATTCAAGGACGGACAGCTTGTTGCCACCTTCACAGAAAACAGCTATGTAGCTGTTAAGGACGGAGACAACGAAAGTTTCTATATGACAAACGGTTATCAGGGCGATAACGTATACCTTGCTGTTCTTTATAACTCAGAAATTCTTTCAGATAAGGGAGATAAGCTCTTTGTGCCCAAGGGCAGAGAGATTACCTTTACGCTTATTGATAACGGCAACGATACCTTCACACTCTATTATGTAGCATCCCCCTGCAAACATACAGAGCACAGCACAGATGCTGTCTGCGGGGTTTGCGGTGCACAGGTTGACCATAGCTATAAAGACGGTGTTTGCACTGTATGTAATCTCCATTGTAATCACAGCTTTACAAGCGGAATCTGCACAAACTGCGGATTTGAGTGTGAGCACGAGTGGACCGAGGGTATTTGCACACATTGCAGTAAGGTTTGCAAGCACCGTTTCAAGGATGGTGTGTGCACAGTCTGCTCCTTTGTTTGCGAGCACAACTTCTTTGATGAATACTGCACAAACTGCGGTCTTGAATGCACACACGAGTTTACAGACGGCAAGTGCACAATCTGCTCTTATGTATGTGTTCACACCTTTGAGGACGGCATTTGTACTCAGTGCCAGGCTGTGTGCGAACATATCTTCAAGAACGGCATCTGTACAAAATGTACCTTTGTATGTGAGCATACTTTCTACAATGGTGTGTGTACAGCCTGCTCCTATGTATGTGAGCACAATTTTGAAGACGGAGAGTGCATAGATTGTAACTCAGGTGAATATTATCTGGGAGGTTACATCAACGGCCATAGTGTAGGCTGTGATGAAAACTTCAACCTGATGGGTACATTCGGATTTGTTGGCGGAGAGCTCAGCATCACTCTTTATGAGGACAGTTATGTATTCATAAAGACCGCACAGAATAAAGAACTTTATATGCCGCAGGGTGATGTAAGCGGTGTTTCTGCAACGCTATATAATATTACAAGCGGTAAGCAGACAGGACTTTTCCTCTTGCCCGGCGGTACAACTCTTAACCTTAAACTGTATACAGGCAAAAACGATACCCTTGCTCTTATTACAGAGGTAGTTAACTGTGAGCATCACAAGCACGATACACTTGGTCTGTGCACAGTTTGCAAAGCTTTGACAGAGCACACATACGAGGCAGGTAAGTGCACCGTATGTAACGCAAACAAGCCTCAGGAAACCATGTATCTTTTCGGTTATATCAACGGTACAAATTACGCCTGCGAAGAGAATGCTCACTACACAGGTGAGTACAAGTTTACAGATGGCAAGCTTACAGCAAAATTTACACAGGACAGCTATGTTGCAGTAAAAACTGCCGATAATTCCGATTGGTATATGACCAACGGATGGTTGGGATTCAATTCAAAGACGGCCGTTCTTTACAACACCGGTATTGGTATTGAAGCAGATAAACTTTTTGTTCCCGGTAATACAGAGGTAACATTTACTCTGCAGAATAACGGTAACGATACCTTTACTCTCAGTTATGAAGTGAATAAGCAGTCTGCTTCCCGGATTACACCCAAGTATGCAGAGCTTAACTGCGAGGAGGATATCCGTTTTGATGTTTACTTTAAGTTAAGCAATATGGGTGCAGTTGCAAAGTCTGATATGGGTCTTGCAATTTATTCGGATGAAAACGCTTCGGTTGCAGATATCCTTATCAAGGGTGCACGCACAGAGGGTAATTACTTTGTAGTAAGTTCTCCTGCAATCGCTCCCGAGCGTATGGTTGACAACTTATACGCAAGGGTTTACGCAATTCTTTCAGACGGCACTTACGCATACAGTGATATGCTCACTCTGAATGCAGCTGACTCTGCTAAAAAGGTTCTTGGCAATCCTGTGGCTTCAAAAGAGCAGAAAGCATTTATGGTTTCACTGCTCAACTTTGGTGCACAGGCTCAGATTTACAGCAACTACAAAACATCAAATCTTGCAAATGCAGGTCTTGAGACAGAGCACAGAGCGCTGGTTAAGAAGTATAATGCTTCTATGGTAAAAGACAGCACTCAGGCTGATGCAATAAAGTACGGTGATTTTGTAAAGACTGTCGGAAACTCTCTGGTTTACCCCACAGTTGCTTTTGCAGAGAACTTTGAACTGACTCTTAACTTCATTACAAACGGTGTAGCTGGTGATGTTAAGCTTTATTACTGGAGTGAGGAAGCCTACAGCAAGGCAAACACTCTTTATGCAAGCAATGCTACCGGCTGTATTGTAATGGAAAAGAGCAAGAATGGCACTTACACAGCAAGTATAAGCGACATTTCTGCAAAAGAACTGGACAGCACCTACCACATTGCAGTTGTTTATAATGTGAATTCAGAGGTTCATAGCACAGGTGTTGTTTCTTACAGCGTTGCTGATTTCTTAAAGCAGAATGCAGAGAGAAACTGTGATGCACAGAGTGTTTCTCAGGCTGCAATAGTTTATTCCTACTATGCCAAAAAACTTTTTGGCTGATACAAAATAATGTAATTATTTGCAACCCGCCCCTCCACCGCATTGCAGGAGGTGTTTTTGTGCTTAAAATACGTATTTTTTCTTGATAAGTGTTTCATATAAAGTTATAATTTATATATATCGGCAAGATTAAGGAGCTGACATAATGAACAAGAATGTATTTGTAAGCTATGCCCATTCGGATATAGAAGCTGTAAATAAAATAATAAATGCTTTGAAGGCAATCCCCGACGTAGAGGTTTGGTACGACAGCAATCTGCGTGGAGGCGAGCACTACTTCAGTGTTATTGCTGAAAGCATACTGAAAAATGATTACTTTGTTTTCGTTGTGTCAAAGTCTTCTGTTAACTCAGACTGGTGTTTGCATGAGCTGGAGTTTGCAATGTCGGAGAAAAAGAAGATTATTGCAATCTGGCTTGAAAATACAGATATCCCTGCAGGGGTGAAGCTGGTAATCCAGAATACCCACTATATCATGTGGACTGACGGTGACGAGGAGGAACTTTGCGAAAGTGTTGCACGTGCCTTTGAGGAGGGTTATGTGGTACGTACTGCACAGCAAACACAAACAACGCAGGACGATTCTCCTTTTCACGGCGAAAGATATTTTATTCCCACAGAAAAAATCAAGACTATCAAGGAGCTTCTGGCTGCTGAGAAGAAAAATAAATATTCCCTTTGTTTTGTGGCAGAAAACGCAGTGCTTCTTGGGATGGCATACGAACTTGGCATTGAAATCGGGAAGGATTTGAAGAAAGCTGAGTTTTACTACACAGTAGGCAGACATAAAGGAAGCATTGATGCCAAGTACCTTTATGCGGCGTTGATGATAGAAAAGGATAATGCGAACAGAAAATCTTATATCAGTCAGATGGAGGAAGCAGCCGACACGGGAAGTGTTCTTGCAATGACCTATCTGGGGGATAACATCTATGACGGTAAGTGGGGAATGCAGCCAAACAAAGAAAAAGCATACGAATGGTGGAGAAAAGCCGCCGACAAGGGCGATCCTGCTTCCATGTACTTTATGTCTTACGGATATCAGACCGGCGAATGCTTCGATAAAGACTACGGTTTATCCCTAATGTATGCCTTGAGTTCATCGGAGTACAAATTTCCCAGAGCATTCAGAAGCTTAGGCAGAGCCTATGAATACGGCAGGTTTGTGGATAAGGATTTAGACATGGCGCTTAAGTATTATGCAAAAGCCGTTGAATTGGGGGACAACCTTTCTCTTTGCAATATCGGTGGTATTTATTACTGGGAATTAGAGGATTACGCAAAAGCCTGGGATTATTATTGTCAGGCAGAAAAAGCCGCAGATGAAGGTAAGACAAAATCCGGACTTCCTTACAGACGCCTGGGACTTTGCTATTATTACGGCAAAGGCGTTGAGATGGATGAGCGCAAAGGCATTGAGTATATGTTCAAAGCTGTTAAGCGAAACCATGCCTACACAAAAAAGAAGATTGCAAAAGACATTGCTGTGGCGGAAACTCTGAGCATTTATGAAAAGCTTGGCTACCTTAGAGAAGCTTGCTTTTATCAGTGTGCAGAAGCAGAACTCAGAATGATTTACCGCTTAAGAGGTGAAAAAGAACCCGACCTTGAAAAAATCAACGATACTCTGGATATGTTTGATATGAATCTGGAGAGCAGAAAAGCTCTTGTTGCAGAAAACTCCAAGGCAGGCAGAAAATCAAACTACAGAGAAATCGATGATATTCTTTACAGCCTTGCAAGAAAAGGTGCAGACAATGGTGATATTGATTGCATTAAAGAGCTCTGTGCTATGGAATCCTGGGTAATTGGCGGCAAAAAATTTGCAAGCAGAGAGAAGGCGCTTAAAACCTTCCAGCTTCTGTTTTCTCTTGCTCAGGAAGAAGAACTCCACGCCTCTTACTATTATTCCTACGCAGTAGAGCTTGCTATTGACCGAGCAACCAAAAATCCTGATAAGGACCATGTTTTCTATTACTTTGAAAAATCCCTCAAGTCCGATATGACTATGTGGAACTGTATTGTTTCTATCGGCAGAGAGTATATGGTTGAGGAGACTACGGGTGCGTTGTATCTTGATGCCGAGTTTGGCGAGGAGTTTCTGCTCTTTGCAAAGAAATATCTTGATGAAAACAGCCGCGAACTTATGAGCGCGTATCTTGGAGGAAAGCCCGATGGCTTTATTGAAGGCTGTGATTATCTTATTGACGGATTTTCCAAGCTTGCAAACCACTATAATAAAGGCAAATGCATAAGAAAAGATAAGGAGCGTGCAAAGACCATTGAAGCAATGGTCAAGGATGTTCAGCAGAAGAAGGATGAGTTTACAAAGAAGCTTCAGAACAAGAAGGAAAAAGGAAGCTTAGAGGCGATGGTAGCCGAACAGCTTAAAAAACGAAACGCCAATGTTTGATATGAAAGGGTAAGTTTATGAACGACATAATTAAATCCTTGTATAACCGAAAATCTGTGAGGGTGTTTGAGGAAAGAGAGATTTCCTCAAAGGATAAAAGACTTATATTGGAGTCGGCTTTGCAAGCTCCCTCAGCAGGCAATATGACACTTTATACAATCCTTGATGTTACAGAGCAGAAGCTTAAGGATACTTTGAGCGTTACCTGTGATAATCAGCCTTTCATTGCAAAAGCTCCTTTGGTGCTTGTCTTCTGTGCTGATTTTCACCGCTGGTACGAGTTTTTCTGCCGTCATTGCGATGAAGTCAGAAGACCTTCTCTGGGAGATTTGCAGTTAGCTTGTGTTGATGCAGTAATTGCGGCACACAACTGTGTGGTTTGTGCAGAAAGTCTTGGCATCGGCTCTTGTTATATCGGTGATATTTCAGAGAATTTTGAGCGACACAGAGAACTTTTTAATTTGCCAAATCATGTTGTGCCTGTGTGTATGCTTGTTTTCGGATACCCCACACAGCAACAGAAAGACAGGGAAAAGCCGCCGCGTTTTAAGGTTGAAGATATAGTCTTTGAAAATGGTTATGATAACAGTAAAGCTATGAATATGGAAGAAATGATAGCTGTGCGTCAGGGTTTTGAGAGTGATAATGAGCTGCACAGTTGGGCAGAAAAGTTCTGCAACCGCAAGCATAACGGTGAGTTCAGTATCGAGATGAGCCGTTCCTGTAAAGCGGCACTTGATTTTTTCTGCACGCAGGAATAAAATAATAGCGGAGTTGATTTGAATGACGTTTTCGGATATTTTAAGGTTGCTGATTGAGGAGAAGGGTATCACCCAGAAACAGCTTGCAAAGGATTTGCACATCGCAGTGTCCACCCTTGGCGGATATGTGCAGGGCACAAGCGAGCCTGATTTTGACACCCTCAGAAGTCTTGCGCAGTATTTTGAGGTGTCTTCGGATTACCTTCTGGATTTTCGCTCAGGTAAGGCAGCTTCTCACAAAGAAGATGACCTTCTGCGTGTTTTTCGCTCTCTTACACCTTTCCAGCAGGAGGTTTATCTGGAACAGGGAAAGGCGATTCTTCGAATGAACAGTAAAGCCACAGAGGCTTCGGATACTGCCGAACAAAAATAATGTTTATAAATAACACAACGCCCTTGCAGGTAAAGATGCAAGGGCGTTAGTTTTGCAGGAATTTTTATAGTAAACACCTTAGTCTGTCAGATGACTAAAGATGTAAACTTGCGTTTAGTAATACAGAGCAAAATTAGCGGCAGCGATTCCCATGATTACACCGATGATAGCACAAAGTACATAAACAACTATCATTGCGATAGAGAGGATTAAACCAACTGTGCTCAGTATTGAGCCTACTTTAGCTTTGCCGGAAAGCTTACCAAATGAAGCCTCGTACTTCTTTGCTTCCTTTTTGCCGAGAATTGCAAAGATAAGACCTAAAATTCCCATTTCACCGAGAGCTACAGCAAGGATACCAAAAATCAGTGTCTTTTTGGAGTTGTCCTGTGCAGGTGCGGTTGCGTTGTAAGCAGGAGCTGTGTATACAGGCTCACAACTTACATTGTTGTTTGTATTTTCCATAATCAATCTCCCAAATTTTATGTAAGCTCAGGTCAAGTTCCCTGAACTGTTGATGGAATTATACACCACAAAAGAGCAAAAAACAAGACTGTAGGGTAAATTTTTGCAGTTTAGCTAAAGTTTGTTTTCAATTTAGTAAAAAGAATATATAAAAATTCCTGCACTTTTTATATGTATGGAAGTTTTTTACACAGACTTGTGGCGGGTTTTGTGCTATGGTGCAGTCTTGAAATTCTCTGCTTGTTGTAGTAACATAATAATGTATATGTTATGTAAAATGAATTTATGCCAAAATCGGAAAAGAGAGAAAGCATATGAAAGAAAAGTTCAGACAAAGGATGAACAGCCACAAAGAGCTTGAGGATTACAAAGCAAAGAAAAAGGCAGCGCAAGAACGCTCGGAAAAGGGGCTTAATGCATACACTGTGTTTCTGAGTGTTGTGTGTCTCGGAATTGCCATAGTCGGTTTTGTATGCAGGGACTTTTGGTTCGGCTTTGGCTTTGTGGTTCTTTCGCTATTGCTGGGGTTGATGGCATTTTTCTCTTACCGTTCAGAGAAAAAGAAAAATACAGAGAATAAGAAATAAAGAGGTAACTATGAAAAACAAGGAAAAAAAGCCCTCAAAGCTTAAACGGTTTTTGCCTTACTACGGCAAGTACAAGGGCGTAATGATAAAGGATTTGCTGTGCGCGGCACTTACTACAATCTGTGAGCTTTTACTGCCGTTGATTGTCCGCGAGATTACTACCCGTATGGGCGGAAACGGCGTGCAGCTTACGGTGAATTTTGTACTGATTCTGGGACTGGCTTATCTTATTTTGCGTATTATTGATTCTGCCGCTTATTACTATATGGCAAGCATTGGCCACATAATGGGTACAAAGATTGAAACAGATATGCGAAGGGACTTGTTTTCTCATCTTCAGCTTTTGCCTTTTAAGTATTACGACAATACCAAAGTAGGCACTCTGATGTCGCGTATTACAAACGACCTGTTTGATGTGACAGAGTTTGCCCACCATTGTCCCGAGGAGTTCTTCATTGCAGGCATCAAGATTATCGCTTCTTTTGCGATTCTCTGCACAATGAACATACCCCTTACTCTCATTGTTTTTGCAGTTATTCCGCCTATGGCGCTGGTGCTTTATTATTTCAATAAACGTATGCGCGAGGGCTTTAGAAAACAGAGAAAAGAACTTGGAGAGCTTAATGCTCAGGTTGAGGACAGTCTTTTGGGTGTGCGTGTTGTGCGTTCCTTTGCAAACGAAGAAATTGAAGAGAAAAAGTTTGGGGAAGGCAACCGGAGATTTCTGCAGATAAAAGCTAAAAACTATAAGTATATGGGTGGCTTTGCATCAACAACCAGATTTTTTGAAGGCTTTATGTATATTGTGGTTGTAGTGGCAGGTGCGCTGTTCTTTATGAAGGGCAATACCATATCTGCTCCTGATTTTGTGGCGTATCTGCTGTACGTAACCACCCTTTTTGCTACTGTACGCAGGATTGTAGAATTTGCAGAGCAGTTCCAACGGGGTATGACAGGCGTTGAACGATTCTTTGAGATTATGGACACAGAGCCCGAAATCAAGGACGCAGATGATGCAACAGAACTTGAAAATATCAAGGGCGAGATTGAGTTTCGTGATGTTACCTTCCGCTATTGTGAGGATAACGAGGACGTGCTCCAGAATGTAAGTTTCAAGATTAAAGCAGGAGAGAACGTAGCCTTGGTAGGTCCTTCGGGCGGAGGCAAGACTACCATCTGCTCACTTATTCCCAGATTTTACGAAGCCGATTCGGGAGAGATTACCATTGACGGCAACAATATCCGCAAGGTTACTCTTAAGTCCCTTCGTTCCAATGTGGGTGTTGTACAGCAGGACGTGTACTTGTTCTCGGGCAGTGTGTACGATAACATTGAGTACGGATGCCCCGGTGCTACAAAGGAGCAGATTATAGAAGCAGCAAAGCTTTCGGGTGCACACGATTTTATTATGGAGCTCCCCGAGGGGTATGACACCTACGTAGGTGAGCGAGGAGTGAAACTTTCCGGCGGACAGAAACAGAGAATTTCTATTGCGAGAGTTTTCCTTAAGAATCCTCCCATACTGCTTTTGGATGAGGCAACTTCGGCACTTGATAATGAAAGCGAGTTCCTTGTGCAGAAATCCTTGCAGAAGCTATCCCTTGGCAGAACAACCATTACAGTTGCCCACAGGCTTACAACCATCAAGAACGCAGACCGCATTTTTGTTATTACAAAAGAAGGAATTGCAGAAGAGGGTACTCACGAAGAGTTGCTTGCAAAAGAAGGTATCTACAGTACTCTTTACAGTGCTTACGGCGGTTAATTAAGAACAGGTGATATTATGAAATTTATATCTTGGAATGTAAACGGCCTCAGAGCGGTTATGACAAAGGGCTTTGAGGAAATTTTCAGTACTTTGGATGCAGATATCTTTTGCCTGCAGGAAACAAAACTTCAGGCGGGGCAGATTGACTTTGCTCCCGAGGGTTACCACTGTTACTGGAATTATGCAGACAAAAAGGGGTATTCGGGTACAGCGGTATTTTCAAAGACGGAGCCTTTGGCTGTAACCTACGGAATGGGTATAGATGAGCACGACCACGAGGGAAGGCTCATAACATTAGAGTTTGAGGATTTTTACTTTATCACCGTGTATGTGCCCAATTCCCAGGACGGGCTTAAACGTCTTGATTATCGTATGAAGTGGGAGGAAGATTTCCTTGCGTATATCAACACACTTCAGGAGAAGAAGCCTGTGGTGTATTGCGGAGATTTGAACGTTGCCCACAAAGAAATTGACCTGAAAAATCCCAAGACAAACCGCAGGAATGCAGGTTTTACCGATGAGGAAAGAGGGAAGTTCTCCGATGTTCTTAAGGCAGGCTACATTGATACTTTCCGTCATTTTTACCCAGACCTGGAGGGGGCTTACTCCTGGTGGTCTTACCGCTTCCACGCAAGAGAAAAGAACGCAGGCTGGCGTATTGACTACTTTGTAACCTCAGGCAGTATGGAGCAAAGGCTCATCAGTGCAAAAATCCACTCGGATATTTTCGGCTCGGACCACTGTCCTGTGGAGCTTGTAATTGAATAAGACAAAAATAAAACGGCTCAGTTTCCCAAGCAGGGGACTGAGCCGTTCTGTTTTATTTAATTGTTATACTGTTGTTGAGGACTGAGGTGCTGTAGATAAACAACACATCCTGGCCTTCAAAGGTTATAAAGTTACTGAGCATTTCGGGAGCAAGGTAGCGGATATCCACCAAGGTTACCTTTGCGTAGCCTTCGCACAGCAAAGGCGCCAGAGAGCTTGTGAAGGAATCTCTGAAGATAATCAGCTCTTTGTCCGTGGTTGCCTTGGGGTTTTCAATTACAAGGAGAGACTTGGGGCCGGCAAGGTACATTTCATAGGGGTCGTTGCCGGTAAGCTTCTCTGTATCGTAAACAGGAATATAGGAATCTGTCTCAAAGTCATACACCTTGTAGTTTTTTGTGTACTCGTTTTCAAGGCAGGTGATGGTGTCGGGCTTGAGGGGCAGGGCGGACTGACCTGAGTACACACCGTAGAAAGGAGTGTCTGCCGTTGTTTCTGTGTATTCGCTTTTAAGGCTTGTACCCATATTTTCTGCAAGATGCTGTGCAACAGGCAGGATTTCTTCCTGCTTCCAGTGGGAGTCAGTGGTGTAGAAGTCGGAAAGCTGTAGCTTATCTGTTATGTCAATATACTGAGCATAAGGCATCTGCTGTATTGTTTTTGTAATCAGGGCTTCGTAGTCGATGCTCGGGTAGTTGTTTTTCTCTGCCAAAAACAGGTTTTTGTCGGGGATTACAGAAAGATAAATGTTCTCTGCATTTTCCTTGAGATATGTGTCGTATACATACTCAAAACGCTCTGTAGCGTGATTTACAGAGTCTTCGCTTAGGGGGTATTCAAGCTTTGAGGCGTGGCCTTCGGCAAGGAAGATATCGTTGTTGTCTTTCTGGTTGAACACATAAAAGACTGTGACGGATTTTAGGGTGCGCAGCTCGTCCCTTAAAGGGAAGTGGTCCAGAGTATAGGATTCGAAATCCTTCATAAAATCACCGGACATAATTGTACTGATGCTGAGTTTGGGGAATTTTTCAAGGGGTCGGCGTTCGCTCTTTGAAATTTCAAGGTCGGGAGCAATAAGTCCCCACACAAGGAAACCGAAGATGAATACTGTGCCAAGTGCAACGAGGATGATGTTTTTTATTTTGTTTGACATACAGTATCCCTCCTCAGAATCTGAAATACAAGAACGGATTGAAAGAGCCGTCTATAAGAAACGCAGTGCAGACTGCAAGAAGTGTCAGAAGAACTACAGGCTCTGCAATGTTTATGAGCGTGGAGCCTGCCTTTGTATCTTTTGCTTTGTTTACAAGGAAAGTACAAAGGGGGGTGGAGCCTATAGCACCGATTAAGAGTATAAGTGCGTAGCTTCTCAGATAATATACCGCCTCGTCTGAAACAAGAGGAAGTCCTCCTGCACCAAAGAGCGAGGAGATGTTTGTGAATGCATCAGAAACACTCAATGAATCAAAGAGCACGAAACTGATGATTATAAAGAACAAAACGTAGATGTGATTGAGTACGGGGAGCTTCTTGAGTGCTTTTAGGAGGAAGAATTTTTCTACAATCAGAAGAATAGCAAACATAAGTCCCCAGAGGATAAAGGTCCAGGCAGCACCGTGCCAGAAACCTGTTGCCATCCATACAACAAGGATGTTGAAAATGTGTCTTAGGGGGGATACGCGGTTACCGCCTAAGGGAATGTAAAGGTAATCGCGGAACCAGGTGCCCAGAGACATATGCCATCTTCGCCAGAACTCGGTAATGCTGGCAGAGATAAAGGGGTAGTTGAAGTTTTCCAGAAAGTCGAAACCGAAGATTTTGCCCAGACCGATTGCCATATCGCTGTAGCCGGAGAAGTCAAAGTAAACGTGGAAGAGATACGCGAAGGCGTAAACCCAGCAGAAAAGCACGGATTTGTCGTCGGATGCTTTGAAGGTTGCCACCAGTTCGCCCAGTATATTGGCAATAAGGATTTTTTTGGAAAGTCCAATCACAAAGCGTCTGATGCCAAGGGAGACTTTTTCTATGCTGTGGGTACGGTTTTCAAGCTGGTCGGCTATGTCCTCATATCTTACAATAGGGCCGGCAATAAGCTGAGGGAACATTGCAATGTATGCGCCTAAGTTTATTATATTGCGCTGAGCCTTAACGCTTCCTCTGTAAACATCCACCGCATAGCTTAAAATCTGGAAGGTGTAGAAGCTGATGACGATGGGCAGGGCTATTCCCAAAAGGGGAACCGACATGCCCGTCAAGGCATTGAAGTTCTCTATAAAAAAGTCTGCATATTTGCAGTAACCTAAAAGCCCCAGGGAAAAAACAACAGAAGCGGTCAAAAACACCTTTGACCGCTTCGTGCCGTAGTGTTTTTCTATCAGTAGTCCGAATATATAACCCTGTAAAATGGAGATGAGCATAAAGACTAAGAATCTGGGTTCTCCCCAGCCGTAGAAAAACAGGCTTGAGAGGAGCAAAATAAGATTCTTAAGCTTTTTGGGTACTGCAAAGTAAAGCAGTATTACTATTGGTAAAAAGTAAAAGAGAAATGGTATGCTTGAGAATAACATAATTTTGCTCCGCTCTTGATTTTATTTTAGTTTGTGGGTTTAATTGGTGATTATACGAGAGCTTCCTCGCAAACAACCTCTGCCTGAGAGTAGGAAGTTGTGAGAGCGGTTGTGAAGTTGTCAACAATCTCGCCGTTGCCGAAGTAGGAAACAACGTAGTCCTCAACAGCTACGATGATGAGCTTGTCGGGGAAGCCGCACATCCACTGTCTGTTCATGATGTTGCCCTTGATTTCTGTAACAAGAGCATCCTTGTCTGCAGCGTTTACAAGGTGGTAAGCACCGCAAGTAAATGTGTTAGCGTTCATCATGTGCATAAGAGAAGCAGCGCTGTCAATCTTTGCTACTGCTGATGCAGGGAAGCCGAGAGTTGCGTCAAGACCTTCTGTGTCCTCAATGCCGTATACGCCGGGGCCTTCCATGTTCATGTTAGCCTCTGTCATGTCGCCGCCTGCAACGGGGAACTTCTCGCCTGCGTAAGCTGCCCATACTGTGTTGAGAAGCTCAAGGGGAGTAGCGATTGTGCTCTCAGTGCCGCCCTGGTTGCCTGTGCAAGCTACGAGTGAGAACATAAGCATAGCTGCCATAAGTACTGCGAAAATTCTTTTCATGATGTTTTTCTCCTTTTGTTTTGAATAATTTTTATATTTTTATTTTTCAATAAAAATCGTCCAGTTTTGCTGATTCTCGTCAAATTCAAGTTTGAGAATCTGTGTTTCTTTTCCTTCTAAGGTGAGAGTGTAGGTTTTGTTTGTGTCGGGGTTTTCCACAGTCCAGTAAAGCGAAAGCTCCTTTTTTGCTGTTTGCTTGTCTGTGGTGTAGTCAGAACCTTCGTAAAACAGGGTGTCCTGATTTATACCGCACAGTGAAAACTCACCGTCAGAAGTGTATATTCTTGTTTCTGCTTTGCCTAAATCCACAGTAAGGCGGAGTGTCAGTTCAGGCGAAAGCCTTGGGGTTATGTGAGAAGCAGATAAAGGCAAGGATACCAAAACAGGTGAGTTGCTTATTTTTTCGCTGTCAAGGTAAACACTTGGGCTCTTGGGTGCAGACATAAAAACTGCTGTGAACACAAGCACCAGGCATGCCGCTACAGATACTATTGTGTACAGGGGTTTTCGGTTGTGCTTTTTGCCTGTTGCGTTGTAAGCGTCTGTAATCAGTTCGTCGTCAATCCCTGTGACAGCTCTTGCCATCACTTCGTTAACCATAATCGTATCCCTCCTTTTCAAGGTGAGCTCTGAGTTTTCCTCTTGCTCTGAGGAGCATGGATTTAACCTTGCTTTCTGAGAAAGAAAACTTCTCTGCAATATCTTCTACGCTGTAGCAGTAGAAGTATCTGCACACGAAAACGTTTTTCATATCTTCCTTCTGCATTTTCAGAAAATCTGAGATGCATCGGCTGAGTTCTGCCATTTCAGTTTCGTTTTCGATGTTCACAGAGGACGGGGTACAAAGAGAAAGCTCGTCAAGAGAAAGGCTCAAACTCTGGGCTGTGCGCTTGAGTGCATTCTGAGCCTTGAGCTTGTTGAGTGCCGAGTTTCTTGCAAGTCTTCCCAGATATGCCATCAGGGATTTGGGACGATTGGGCGGGATTGAATTCCACGCCTGCATATATGTATCGTTTACGTTTTCTTCGCTGTCGGAAAGGTCTGAAAGAATATTGAACGATATTTTCATACAGTACTTGCCGTACTTTGAGGCGGTGTGTTCAATGGCTTTCTCGTCTCTTGCCTCGTACAGCTCAAGTATCTTACTGTCGTCCATTTTGTGCTCCTTGCATTTGCCGTCATTAATAATGACAACAATTATTTGATTTGGTTGCAAAAAATCTGAAAAATTTTAAGATATTTTTATTTTACCATATATTTATACGATTTAACAGTATTTACAGCTAAATTTCCTGTTGTTTATAAATTTATTACGTGGTACAATACAAGGCGGTGGTTTTATGATATTTACAACGACACTTTCTTCGGTGGCACTTCTGCTTATGTACGCCCTGCCGGGATTTTTGTTAATGAAAACAAAGCTTGTGCAAAAAGATGCAATACCTGCCTTTGCCAAGGTTCTTTTGTATGTTTGTCAGCCTTGCCTTACCTTTTATTCCTTTGACAAGGCAGATTTTTCATCGGACTTACTTATTAATCTTTTAGTATTCTTCCTTGTGGCACTTGTTGGACAGCTGGGATTTTTGATGCTTTTTTATTTTATTCTCAGAAAACGCAGTAAGGAGAATGTAAGCTTCAGAGTTTACAACATCGCAATGGTGCTTGGAAACTGCGGTTTCTTTGGAATACCCGTTGTGGAAAAACTCTTTCCCGAGCGGTCGGATGCAGCAGTTTACTGCCTTGTGTTTACTCTTGCGTTCAATCTCTTGTGCTGGACTATGGTGCTTTACATAATCACAGGGGACAAAAAGTATATAAGGGCAAAAAGACTTTTGCTCAATCCTTCTACTATCTCATTTATAGTTGCCTTTGCTCTTTTTGTGTTGAGCATAAAGCTTCCTTCGCTTTTGTCTGAGGCGGTGTCCTTGGGCGGGAAAATCTCAACACCTTTGTGTATGACTATTCTGGGTATGAGGTTAGGCTCTGCTAAAGCAAAAACAGTTTTCTGCCGATGGGAGCAGTATGTTGTTATTCTGATAAAGCAGATGGCAGTACCCCTTGTTGTCTTTTCGCTTATGTATTTTTTGCCTCTGGACTTATTTATAAAACAGCTTGCCTTTATACTGTTTTGTTGCCCTGTAGCAAGCAATGTGCTGAATTTTGCAGAAATTGCAGGCAAGGGACAGGAAGAGGCAGGAAGCTGTGTGCTTCTGGGCACGATACTCAGCATAGCCACAATGCCCTTGATGATGCTAATACTGTAAAAAGCAACGCACTCTGTTTTTTGATGCAGAGTGCGTTTTGTTATCTCAATAATACAAGGGGAGATATGTGTCGATTTCGGTATCTGTCAGAAGCTGTGCAAGAAATTTCTGAATAGTTGTGGCGTCTTTTATGGTGATTTCACCGTCTCTGTCAGTGTCTGCACAAAGCGAAGCTATGTCATTGAAAATAACAAGTCCTGCCAGTTTTTTCTGGATTACGGTTGCATCGCTGATGGTAACAGTTCCTGAGTTGTCGGTATCCCCCAGAAGGTAGTATACGTCTGCTACCTTGTCTACAAGTCCTGCTTCTTCCAGTTTGTTTATTTCCTCGGTGATAACCTGTGCAATGAGCTGATGGCCTTTAACCGAGGGGTGTATTCCGTCGTTCTGGATAACACTGAAGTCCGAGGCTTCTGCGTAATACTGTGCAAAAACAGAGTAAACATCTGCAATGAAGATGTTTGAAAACTCCCGGGAAACAGATTGAAGCATCGAAAGAAAAACAGGCACAAGCTTTTCAATCACAGGTGCAAAATTTTTGTAGGTCGGATGTGCATATATGGGGTTGTACAGTGTCTGGAGTATAATGGGTGCATCAGGGTTAAGAGAACGGATTTCTGCACACACATTTGTAAGATTTGCCTGAGCGGTGCTCAGAGCAGTTTTGATATATTCGGAGTTCTCGGCTTTTTGTGCAATATCAAGAAGTACAGAGAGGTCTTTTTGGGCTTCTGCAAGAAGATTCAGAATATCGTTTCCGCCTATGGAAATGTTTATAAGGTCTGCTTCCCTGATATTCTTGATTGCTGTTTCGTCGTGACAAACAACCCACAGAAGGTCTGAGGTTTTGTGGCCGGGAACAGCGTTGTTTGTAAGGTCATAGTGCTTTTCTTTTGCAATAAGTGCACCGTAACTGTCCAGAGCGTTTTCAAGTCCGTAGCCTGACGCAATGGAATCACCAAGCACAGTGAAGTTTACAGGGGCAGGTGCTTTTGCGCAAAATGCGGAAAAAACAGAAAGCAGTGCGATTGATACTGTCAGAATAAGGCTGAGGATAACTTTTGCTTTTTTCATTTTGGTATACCTCTTTTTTCAGAGTAATCAGAAAGCCCAGTTGCCGTCTTTGAATATGGCGACCTCTTTGCCGTCTGCGGTTTTTGCTGTTATAGAAAGGTCTTTTGTGCCAATCATAAAGTCCACGTGGACAATGCTGTTGTTAATGCCAAGCTCTCTGATTTCTTCCAAAGTGTACTTTTCATAATCTCTGACGCAGGAGCTGAAGCCTTCGCCGAAAGCCAGATGGCAGGCGGCGTTTTCATCAAAGAGAGTGTTGTAGAAAAGTATGCCCGAGTTGCGGATGGGGGAATCATAAGGCACAAGAGCACATTCGCCCAAGTAACGTGCACCTTCGTCTGTATCAAGAATGGAGTTTAAGAGTTCTTCGCCTTTTTCTGCGTGAGCTTCAACAATTTTACCGTTTTCAAACTTAAACCAGAAGTTTTCAATAAGGGCACCCTGATAGGAGAGAGGCATAGAGGCATACACCACACCGTCGGCACGGTTTCTGTCGGGAGAGGTGAACACCTCCTCAGAAGGAATATTTGCATTGTATTCCACGTCTGAGCCTAAGAGCAAGTCGCTTCCGCCCATAAATCTGCTTTCGGGCAGAAGTCCTACTCTCAGGTCTGTGCCGTTTGATGATGTATAGTGAAGCTCGGTAATGCCCAGGGAATTCAAATACTCGTATCTGTTCTTAAGGTCACGGTTGTGTTCTTCCCAGTTCTTTATTGCGTCGCCTTGAGCACGGGAGGTGTAAAGGATTGCTTCCCAGAGTTTTTCAACTGCAACGGAGGTGCGTTCTGTGGGGAACACCTTTTTTGCCCAGTCTTTGCCTGCAACGGCGGCAATGCACCACTGGTATTTGTTGTCCATTTCATCTCTGTAGGGTTTGAACACGCTGCGGCGGATACCAAGGCATTTTGCCATTTTCTTCTGGTTGATACCCTTAAGTCCGTCGGGGTTTTCGCTTTCAAGATAAATCATTGCAGGCAGAGTTTTTACTCTGTGCTTGATTTTCTCAACCTCCCAGTCCTCAACTTTGGAGAGTACCTTTTCTTTCTGGTATCTTATGTCAAGCTTTCTTACTGCCTGGCAGGTCCACTCAACGGTTACCTTGCCTGCGCCTGTGCGGTAACATTCCTCCACAAGCATTTTTACGAATTCGGGCTGGTCAAGCTCAGCTACAATAATAACCTCCTGACCCTTCTGAATATTTACTCCTTTTTTTGCAAGGAGCTTTGCGTAATCTCTTAGTATGGTTTTTTTCATTATATTTTCTCCTTTTGTTTTGTATTGGTTCTGTTTTAATTATATCATTCCTCGTGAAGAGGTCAATATATAAACCCGAATATTACCAATAATCTTTGACATTGTCTGATGCTCAATGTATAATTGATTTGTAATTTACACAAGGAGGGAAACTATGACAGAGAGCAGAGTTTCAAGAACTTCAGATAATAAATTCTGCGGTTTCTTGCGAAGAAATATATATATTCTCCTTGCCTTTTTGGCACCTATGGTAATTATGACGCTGGCTTTTGCGTTAAAGAATATTTATCCCTTTGGAGACAGAATGATACTTGTTTCTGATGCATGGCACCAGTACTATCCATTTCTCAATGAATATCAGCGTATGCTTAAAGAGGGTACCTCTGTACTGTATTCCTGGAACACAGGGGGAGGAGCAAACTTCTTCGGTGTTATTGCAAACTATGTGGCAAGCCCCCTTTATCTGCTTTCTGTGTTTATTCCCTCGGGCTCACCCTGGCTTCAGACCTTTATGGCGGCAACCGTGGTGCTGAGAATTGGAATAGCAGGTATGTCCTTTGCTGTTTTTTTGCGTAAGGTTTTCAGACGTAACGATTTGTCCTTGGTGACATTTTCCTTGATGTACGCTTTGTGTGCCTATATTCTGGGTTATTACTGGAATATGATGTGGCTTGATACGGTAGCGATAATGCCATTGGTTATAGCGGGAGTTATAGATGTTCTCAAGGAAAACCGTTTTTATCTGTATATAATATCCCTTGCTTTGTCCATAGTATTCAGCTTTTACATAGGCTATATGGTGTGCCTTTTTGTACTTATTGTCTGTGTGTGTTACACCATAGTTTCCTATGTAAGCTTTAAGCAATCTCTTAAAAATGCAGGCAGGATGATTGTGTATACTCTTGTTGCCTTTATGCTGACCGCTGCGGTGACAATACCTGCGTTTATGGCTTTGCAGGCCTCTGAAAGTGCGGGTTCTGTTGAAGGTTTCCCTTTTGAATATACAATCAATTATGCCTACGGTTACGAATCGGAAAACACACTCATCCACACACTTTCGGCACTGGTGCGTACTGCTACCAATCTTCTGGCATATACAAGACCCATTACCTTAAAGGGCGGTCTGCCCAATATTGCCTGCGGTGTGCTGAGCTTGGTGCTTGTGTTTTTCTACTTCTACACAAAGAAAATCAAACTAAAGGAGAAAATCGTAAGCCTTTGTCTTCTTGCTTTCTTTTTGCTGAGCTTTGTCATAAATTACCTTAACTACATCTGGCATGGTATGAGCACCCCTGCCATGGTTTACTACCGCTTCAGCTTTATATTTTCATTTGTGCTGGTTGTTATGGCTTACAGAGCATATACTCTTATTGATAGTTTCTCAAAGAAAACCTTTATATTCGCAGGTGCTTTTCTTTTGTTGTATCTGGGCTGTGCCTTCTTCCTGCAAAGAAAACTCTCTGTAGCAATAACCCTTGCAGGGGTTGTGGTGATTGTTCTGGGCTTTGTTTTGTACAGAACAGGAAAAATGAGAAAAAGATTTCTTTCACTCTTGCTGTGCTTGTTTGTGCTGTGTGAGATGGGGCTTTCAGCGTATTATGGTGTAACCGTGGTAAAATCCACAGACATAACAAACTATCCTCACAGCTATGAGCAGGTAACAGAACTTTCGCAGATTGCAAAGGAAAAAAGCGGCGACGATATTATATACCGCACAGAGTTTACTTCTCCCAAAACCCTGAACGATGGCGATATATACTCCCTGTATACCATCGGAACTTTCAACTCGATGGTAGATGATTCTTATACAGACTTCTTGTCTGAGTTCGGTCTGGCTTCATCAAAATCAAACAACAGGTATGCTCTTTTCGAGAACACCCCCGTGGCTAATCTTTTCCTCAATATAAAATACCTCATAAACAGGGGCGAGGATGAGGTTCTGTGCCCTGGGTATCTGTCTGTTGCGGCAACGGTTGATGAGTGCACTCTGTATGAGAACACTGCCTATGTGCCTATGGGATTTATGGCAGAAGAAAGCTTGCTCGACTATAAGCTTCACGATACTTCATATTTGTCTGTTTGGGGGCAAAACGATATATTCCGCCTTGCAACAGGAATTGAGGAGCCTGTGCTTGTGGAAATTGAGCCCCAAAAGGACATTGAGCTTTCTGAGAAAATAACTCTCAGAGAAGGCTTTGAGCATAAGTATATCTGTGATTTTACCGATGAAAAAGAAGAAACAGTAGTTACCCTTGACTATGTAGTGCCCTCAGATGGTGCGTATTACGGATGCTTCTATTCTTCTTCTGTTAAGGAAACAGAGCTTGTGGTAAATGGAGACGAAGAAAATCCCTTAAGCTTTGATCAGGATTATTCCCGTATTGCCGCCCTTGGAGAATACAAAAAGGGAGATAAACTCACAGCAAGAATTCCTTGCAAAGAAGGCAAGAAAAGCGACGTTTCCGCTTATTTTGTAAAGTTTGACAACCAGGTGTTTGAAAAAGGAATTAAGAAACTTTCAGCATCTTCGATGAAAACCGAGGAGTGGTCAGACAGAGGTATCAAGGGAAGCATCAATGTGCAGGAAGACGGACTTTTCTACACATCGGTGCTGTATACTGAAGGCTTCAAAGCCTATGTTGACGGCAAAGAGGTTGAGATTACCCCGGTTGCGGACACCTTTATTGCTTTTGAGCTTTCAAAGGGTGAGCACGAAATCGAGCTTGAATTCTTCACCCCGGGGCTTAATGCAGGAATATGTGTATCCCTTGCAGGTTTGGTGCTTTTTGTGCTTTTGTGCTTTATAAGGAAAAGAAACCCGGAAAACCAGCTTTTCTGCGATGATGTGAAGGCGGAGACCTGTGCAGATGAAGCTGACATTGACAATGCAGAGAACGCAGATTTCTTGTCGGATGATGTGCAGATTAACAACCGGTAAGGGCAAATTGCACAGATAATCGGCATTAATAATAGGTAAAATGTTAATTGAAAACCCCCTTGTTTTTGTGGTATTCTATATATGTAAAATTATCCCTTAAAAGCCTGTGTGCTTTCAAGGAGAACAGGAGGAATTTTTATGAAAATCAAAAGCCGTGCCAGAATGTTGCTTTCAGTTATTCTGGTAATCACAATGCTTATGTCAGTAGCGGCTTTGGGCATTTCCGCTGTTTCTGCAGCAAGTGGCCCTAAGCTTACTTATGACTTCAAGTATGCAAACGCAGGCTATGCAGAGGGCAGAATTACTTTGACTGCAAACTCTTCTGCAGATTACGGTACATACTACCTCTATTGGGCAAACAACACAAAAGCCCTGGACGGATATGCACCTATCAAATCCTTCACCCTTAATACAGCATTGAGTTTTGTTGAGCTCGGTGAGTTTACTGCAATTCCTGCAGATGCTACAAAGGTTATTGCTGTTAAGAGCACAGCAAACAAGACTGTATCTGCTGCTGCAGCGGTTTGTGACATTCCCGCAGCTAAGCAGTTCAAGTATGCAGCAGATGATAAGGCGTATGTTTTCCAGACACTCTCTGATATCCACTTCCATAGCGGCAATTATGAACCATATAAATATGCCGGCGAGCACTTTACAAGTGCACTGAATGCGGCTGAAAATAGAGGTGCAGAGTTTGTTGCAACCTGCGGTGACCAGACAAACTACTGTGATCTGGTTGAATGGGAAAGATACCTCAATACTATTGCAAACTCTGATTTCACAGGTCCGGTTTATGAGGTTAACGGTAACCACGAGCCTTATGAGCAGGGCGAAATCAACACCACTACTCACGCAAATTTACTTAATCAGTATAAACTTGCGACAGGTCTTAATACCACAACCGGTAAAATGCAGTCTCAACTTTACTATGAGATAACTGCTTCCAATGGCGACCACCACATTTTTATGGCACTGGAACTGGTTAACAATACCTACCATCCCGGTATTTCTGACAACTTCTCAAAAGCGCAGATGGATTGGCTTGAGGGCCTTATCAATAAGTATAAGAACGACGGCAAGAAGATATTTATCTATGAGCACGCTCCTTTCAGAGGCTACGGTGCAGGTGATAACAAGGTATCTCCTCACTATGGTGCAGCGATGACTATCGATAAGAGTCTGTATCCTCAGACATACAGATTCAAGGAGCTCCTTGAGGCTAACAAGAACATTGTTTGGTTCAGCGGTCATACACACATTGACTTCAAGTATAATTACAACTTCGATAACGAGAACGGTACAACCGCTTACACTGTTCACGTTCCTGCAACAGTATCTTCTACAACAGTAGATTCTGCAGGCGGACTTATTTATGAAGCAAAAGCAGACAGTGCACAGGGTTACTTTGTTGATGTTTATAAGGACGCAACTGTAGTAAACGGTACAGATATGGTTAAGAATGAGATTCTGCCTATGTACACTTACCTTGTAGATTACACAGGTGAGAAGCTTGTTGAAAATGATATGCCCGAACCTCCTGTTGTGAATTACGACACTGTTCAGGTAATCGTTGATGTAACTGCACAGTCTGAGAATCCTTCTTCTGTAAAGGTCAGACTTTACGGCGCAGATGATGAGATGCTGACCAAAGACGTTACAATGTCAAAGGCAACAGACGGTACTTACGTTGCAACCGTTTCCACTCAGTTTACAAAGATGAGATTCCTTGTAAACGGAGCTTTGTCAGATGAGTATACAGTTGCAAACTGCAAGGTTGTTCTTGGCGGTCTGAAAGTAAAAGTTGATCTTAGTACAATATCCGTAAAGGAGACAGGTGCAAGCTGCACAGGTTGGGCAACAGTCAATGCTTATGCGTGGAGCGCAAGCGGTGAAGTAGCAAAATGGCCCGGCAATGCTATGACAAAAGAGTCTGACGGTACATACACAATTCTGCTTCCCGGCGGCGTCAACCCCGATATGATTATCTTCAACAACGGCTCATCTCAGACAGCTGACCTTTCAATTACTCCCTATGTTGTTTCAAAAATTGAGGGCAGCTACACACTCACTGACGGTAACGGCGATATAACTACCGAGCCCACAAAGCCTACCACAGCGCCTCCTGAAGCAGATATGATTACTATCTACTTTGTTAAGCCTTCTGATTGGGCTAATGCATACATCTATGCTTATTACGGTGATGGCACAAATATGGATAAGCTCTGGTCCAATGCTTATCCCGGCAACCTTATGACCTTTGTTGAAACCGACGCAAACGGCAGCAAGATTTATTCAGGCGAAGTTCCTAAGGATATCAACACAATCAAGTTCGCTGACGGTTCTTCAACCAACCGCAGAACTGATATTATTGTGGACTTTAACGATAATATATGCTACAAGCTTGGTGCATCTATGGGTACAAACAAATGGGGTGTTACCACTTATGCTTACGAGCCACCCACAGACCCCACAGAGCCTCCTACACAGGCACCCACTCCTGTACCCACAGAGCCTCCCACACAGGCTCCCACTCCTGTACCCACAGAGCCTCCTACAACAGTGCCTTCTGACCCCACAGAGCCTCCTACAACACCTCCCACACAGGCTCCTACAACTGCTCCTACAGAGCCTCCTACACAGGCACCCACAATTGTTGTGGTATATATGTATGGCGATGCAGATGAGGACGGCAAGGTTACAATCAAGGACGCAACTCTCATTCAGAAGTATTCTGCTGAGCTTGCAGGTGCAGAGCTTGAGGGTGTTGCCTTTACTCAGGCTAACGTTAGCGGAGATGCTGTAGTAAACGTAAGAGATGCAACATATATCCAGAAGTTCGTTGCAGGTCTGCTCACAGTTTTCCCCGTTGAGGAAGAAACACTCGCTGAGGTTGGTGCAACAAGCGCTGAGCTTACAACTCTTCTTAATACTGTTAAGAAGTCGCTTTCTGACGAGGTTTACTATGCTTCTTATGTGGCTTATTCAAATCTTAAGAAAGCATATAACATATACAAGAACAGCACTGATGTAAACACTGCATACACAGCAGTTAACAATGCCTTCACAGCTTACAAGACTATGAAGAGCAACAACCCCAGCCACGTCAATATATCTGCTTCTTCAGGCGGTTCTTTAGGTACAGGTTCAACTACCAATGCAACATCCGTTGACGGACTTAAAACCAAGCCATCCGACGGTGCACACTGTATCAGAGCTTCATTTAACAACTGGGGTAACTCAGGCCTTGAGTATATGAAGAAGAATTCTGACGGCAGTTACACTATTTCCTATCAGCTTACAAAGGGTACTTATGAGTTCAAGTACTTCAATGCAGATACAAGTACATGGCTTGGCAACACCAGCACAATGAATCCCGGTGATTCAAACTGGACCTTCACAGATACAGGTACTATAAACTGCGGACTCAACGCAACAGAAGACGGTATCTATACATTCAAGTATGTATATGAGCAGTCCTCAGGTAAGGTCAGGATTTCAGTTTCTTTAGCATAATCCAATCAATATAATCTTTGAACAATTCAAAGGGTGCTGATCTTTTTAGGTCAGCACCCTTTTTGCGGTTACTATATGTGAACTTGTTGCATAAGAAAAAGGCGTATCCCTTTGGAATACGCCTTAGTTTTTGGTGTTCAGTTTTTTTGTTTCTTCTGACTGTTTCTGTAAAACAGATTCTTATCAAGATTCTGGCAGATTGCCTTGAGGGCGATTGCAAAAATCATTGTAATGAAGAAAATTGCGGTGTAATAAACAATTCCCGTTGTGTCGTTTGTGTGGAAGGATTTGTTGAAGATAACAGCTGCTTTTTCGTGGATGAGGTAAATCTCCATTGAATATCCGCCAAGCCACACAAGGAAGGTGCCCAAAGCTCCCATTCTGCACTTTGAAAACAGTGCAGAGTAGAGGAACAGATGACAGATAGCAAAAACACCGCCAATGTATCTGTAAAGATACAGAAGATGGGAAAGAGGCTGGTAGTAATAGAAAACATAAATTCCTGCAAGCACAACACCTGCAAGCCCAATCCATAGCCAGGAAATCTTTTTGCCTTCCTTAACGAACTTGCCTGCAAAAGCACCCAGAAGGAAAACGGGAATTCGTGTGAGTGCGATTTCAATTCTTGTGTAGAAGGCAGGAGAAGTTTTCATAAGCAGGAAGTTAAGGGCAACCACTGCTGTTACTGTGGCAATAACCCCTAAGACGCCTGTGCGTTTGAATAGCTTATGTATCAGAGGATAAACCGCATAAAGGAAAATCACAAGTATAAAGTACCAGAAATTTCTGATGCCTTTGGTAAAGAAAGATACAAAGAAAACGTCATTAAAATATCCTTCAAGTCCTGCAGGGGTGTCATAAGCAAACCAAATAAAGGAGACAATGAACACCGCAGGAAGAATACGTGTGGCTCGCTTTTTGTAGAAATCCCTGAGCCTTGGATTGTTGCTCATCGAGTAGTAAAGACCGATGCCCGACATAAACAGGAACATATCCACGCCCTTGTTGCAATGTTCTTTGATAAGGGTGAGTATTTCTGCCAACACAGGGTAGTTAGGCATTGCGTTCTTGAAGCTTATGTAAGAGTGGTAAAGCACAATCATAATTGTGGCAATACCAAAAAGTATATCTCTTGTACTGCTGAGCGCCGACAGGCTGTAGCCTGTCTGACGCGTGGGTGTCAGTTTCTTGCCCATTTCTTTGCCTCCTTATTTGTTATCAAGGTAAGCACAGGCGGCAAGAGCGGCAACTGCTCCGTCTGCAACCGCTGTGGTAATCTGGCGGATTTGCTTTGTTCTGCAGTCACCTGCTACAAACAGTCCCTCTGCATCAGTAAGGCATTTTTCGTCAGCTATCACATAACCCCACTTGTCAAGCGCGGTAAAAGCTTCAAAAGCCTTGTTGTCGGGGGCAAGACCTATGGCAACAAATACGCCCTGAGGATGAAGCTCAGAGGTTGTGCCGTCCTCGTTTTTTAGGATTACAGCTTCAAGCTCGTTTTCTCCCTTGAAAGCCTCAACGGTGGTGTTCAGTATAATTTCCACGTTGTCGCGGTTTGAGAGTGCATCAATGAGCTTCTGCTCGCCCGTAAGGTAAGAAAGATTTTGCACAATGGTAACCTTTTTGCAGATTTCTGCAAGGAGTGTTGCTTCAACCAAAGCGGAGTTTCCGCCGCCGATAACAGCAACCTCCTGTCCCTGATAGAAAGCTCCGTCGCATACAGCACAGAAGGAAATGCCTGAGCCTATGAGATTTTCTTCGCCCTCAACACCGAGAGTACGATGCTTGGCACCTGTGGCAATGATTACAGCCTTTGCGTCATATTCGGAGAAGTCTGTCTTTATATTGAAGGTGCCGTCTTCGTTTTTTGTAAGGCACTGTGCTTCTTCAAGCTCTACCTGTGCACCCTGAGCAATTGCCTGCTCCACCATTTTGTCGGCAAGCTCTGTGCCGCTTACAGATGTGGCTGAGGGGAAGTTTTCAATTTTGTGTGAATAGGTAATCTGTCCGCCGAAACCTGCTTTTTCAAGGACGAGAACAGATTTGCCTGCACGGCAGGCATAGGTGGCGGCGGTAAGTCCTGCAGGGCCTCCGCCGATAATTATAATGTCAAACATAAGAGCTCTCCTTTTGAAAAATCCAATTCCGCCGCAAGGATATCCTTGCGGCGGATGATGTTTGTGTTTATAGTTTAGCCTGTCTGCTGGGTTTTATTCTGAATGTAGCTCTTGATTGCAACTACGTTTACGAATTTCTCAGCGTTGCCTGCCTTAACCTCTACCAGAGTAGGAGCCTGTCGAAGTGAAAGCTCACGGGCTAAATCCTCGTTGTCTTCAACGTAGATTTTCTCAAAGCTGATGCCTGCACGGTCAAGAAGCTGAGCCATAGCCTTGCAGTTGGGACAGCTCTTTGTAGCAAAGAGGTAAACACCGTCTGCAAGGACAGCGGAGCTTTCTTCCTCTACGGTAACAGTTTTGGAAACACCGTCTCTGCGCAGAACAGAATTCTCGATGTTGTAAACCTTTCTGTCCTTGAACTCCTGAGCCTTACCGTCGTTGAAGTTCTGAACAGGGCGGTAGTAGCCTGTGATTCGGCTGTAAACCTCTGCCTTTTCACCGCACTCGGGACAGGTGTAGTGCTCGCCTACAATGTATCCGTGGTTCTTACATACAGAGTATGTGGGAGAAAGGGTGAAGTAGGGCAGCTTGTAGTTCTCAGCAATTGAACGAACAAGCTTTGCGGCACTCTGCCATGAGGGGAGCTTCTCGCCTAAGAATGCGTGGAATACTGTACCTGATGTGTACAAAGTCTGGAGGTTATCCTGAATATCAAGAGCAGAGAAGATATCCTCTGTGTAGCCAACAGGCAGGTGAGAGGAGTTTGTGTAGTAGGGAACGTCTGACTCCTGGTTAGCAGTGATGATGTCGGGATAATACTTCAGGTCGTGCTTTGCAAGACGGAATGCTGTACTCTCTGCAGGAGTTGCCTCCAGGTTGTACAGGTCGCCGTACATTTCCTGATAGTGGGAAAGTCTCTCTCTCATATGATTGAGAACTCTCTCTGTGAAGTTCTGGCACTCGGGATGAGTCATATCCTTTGCAATCCACTTAGCGTTAAGACCTGCCTCGTTCATACCAACAAGACCGATGGTTGAGAAGTGGTTGTTGAATGTGCCGAGGTAGTGCTTTGTGTAGGGATAAAGTCCCTCGTCCATAAGCTTTGTGATAACGTCTCTCTTAACTTTCAGAGAACGTGCGGCAATGTCCATCATATGGTCAAGCTGCTTGTAGAAGTCAGCCTCATCCTTTGCGTTGTAAGCAATTCTGGGCATATTGATGGTAACAACACCGATAGAACCTGTGCTTTCGCCTGAGCCGAAGAAACCGCCTGATTTCTTTCTCAGCTCTCTCAGGTCAAGACGAAGACGGCAGCACATGGAACGTACATCGTTGGGCTCCATATCGGAGTTGATGTAGTTTGAGAAGTAGGGTGTGCCGTATTTACTTGCCATCTCAAAGAGGAGACGGTTGTTTTCTGTGTCGGACCAGTCAAAGTCACGTGTGATGGAGTAAGTGGGGATAGGATACTGGAAGCCTCTGCCGTTAGCATCGCCCTCAATCATAATCTCGATGAAGGCTTTGTTAATCATATCCATCTCTTTCTTACAATCCTTGTACTTGAAGTCCATCTCCTTGCCGCCAACGATTGCAGGAAGCTCTGCCAGATCCGGGGGAACTACCCAGTCAAGAGTAATGTTGGAGAAGGGAGCCTGTGTACCCCATCTGGAGGGAGTGTTTACACCGAAGATAAAGGACTCAAGAGCCTTCTTTGTCTGCTCATAAGTGAGGTTGTCAACCTTAACAAAGGGAGCAAGGTATGTATCGAAAGAGGAGAAAGCCTGTGCACCTGCCCACTCGTTCTGCATAATACCGAGGAAGTTTACCATCTGGTTGCAGAGGGTTGCAAGGTGGCTTGCAGGAGAGGATGTAACCTTGCCTGTAATACCGCCCAGACCCTGCTGAATGAGCTGTTTAAGTGACCAACCTGCACAGTAGCCTGTAAGCATGGAAAGGTCGTGAATGTGAATGTCTGCACGGCGGTGAGCGTTTGCAATCTCATCATCGTAAACCTCAGAAAGCCAGTAGTTAGCAGTGATAGCACCTGAGTTTGAGAGAATCAGACCGCCTACAGAGTAGGTAACGGTGGAATTCTCCTTAACACGCCAGTCGTTGATATTAACGTAGTTGTCAACGATTTCCTTGTAGTCAAGGATGGTGGATTTAACTCTTCTTAATTTTTCTCTCTGACGTCTGTAAAGGATGTAAGCCTTGGCAACATCGCCGTAGCCTGTCTGAATGAGCACATCCTCAACGGAATCCTGAATGTCTTCAACCGCAATCTTGCCGTCTGTTACCTTGGGAGCAAAATCAGCTGTAACCTTGAGGGCGAGCAGGTCTATAACAGAGGGGTGATAGTCCTTTTTTGTAGCCTCAAAAGCCATCTTGATAGCTTCGGTAATTTTGGAAAGATCGAAGTCAACTATTTTGTTGTCACGTTTAATAACCTTATACATAATCTGTGGTCTCTCCTTTGCTTTAATTTTCACGTTGCTACACAATAATACACAAAAAATTGTGGTTTGTCAATAGACAAACCACAATATATTGTGACAATATTGTTATTCTTAATTGCTTGTAAGAAATAAAAAACACCCCTTAAAGCCCCGAAATGCAGTGCTCATCGGGCTTTTGATGGTTTAAGACTTGTAACCACAATATTTTGTGGTGTAAACTTACCACACCAATATATTGCGGCATATCTTGTGGTTAACACAAGATTTGCGTTAATGCGTTAAATTCCTCTGAGCTGTGTGCAGGGCAGGTGCTTTTTCACTGCCTTGTAAATTTCTCTGAGTTCTTCGTTTGAATAGCCTGAAACTTTGTTGTCAATCAGATTGCCTGAATCTACAAACTGCTGCAGGTAGTAGGCGTCACAGCCTGATATCCATTTTGCAATATCCAGCAAATCCTGAAGGGTGTGAAAATCCCTTGTAACCGTTGTTCGGAATTCATAAGGGACGGTGCCTTTGAGAAGAAACTCAACACTCTCACTCACAGCACTTAAGTCAAGAAGCTTCTTGCCTGCGGTCAGAGCGTATTTTTTCTGCGAGTTTTTTATATCCATAGCCACAAAGTCTATAAGACCTTCTTTGCAAAGAGCTTTTAGCTTTTTGGGGAAGGTGCCGTTTGTGTCAAGTTTTACAAGGAAGCCCATCTCTTTGATTTTTCTTATGAAGTCCTCAATGCCTTCTTGCATCAGGGGCTCTCCGCCTGTAACGCAGACACCTTCCAGCTTGCCTTTTCTGCTTTCAAGGAAGCTGAGAATTTCTTCTTCTGATATAAAAGCCTGCTGACTTTCTGTAACAAGCAGGGCATTGTGGCAGAAAGGACAGCGCATATTGCACCCGTGGGTAAATATAGTGCACGCCATTTTCTGCGGAAAATCCAAAAGTGTCAGTTTTTGTAATGCTTCTATTTTCATAATTAATCCTTTTCTTCTGTGTAAAAGGGACTTGCTTTCTTAAAGCTTGTTCCTTTGATGGTTATGTTTCACCGGTTTCTGAAATGAACTTAATAATCTCTGAATCATACTTCTCCTGAGCGTTTATTCTCAGATGTGAGTGGGAACCTTCGTCAAACCACACAAGACGCTTGTGGTTTGAGGAGCATTTATCAAAGAGGGACTGGCATTTTTCGGGCAAGGAGTAAACGTCCTTTCTGCCGCAGAACATTAGAATGGGAACATTTATCTTATCTATATATGTAATAGGGGCTTGTTTCTTTATGTCTGTTCCTATGTGAATTTTGCAGAGAAAACGAATCTGCCACAAAATAGGATAAACAGGCTTGCGGTAGTCTATCAGGTGCTCTCTGAAACTTTCATAGAAAGAATGGAAGGGGCCCTCGGCAACAATTCCCTTGACACATTCCGGGAAGTCTTCCTTAGCCGCGGCAAAGATGGCAGCCGCCGAGCCTACGCAGATGCCGTGAATGTAGAATTCTTTATTGTGAGGGAAGTTTTGGGTAATATGGTTAATCCACACAGGGATGTCACGGCTTTCAAGCCAGCCGCCGCTGATGTATCTGCCCTCGCTCAGACCGTTTGCACGAGTGTCAATAACCAGCACATTGCAGCCTGCGTCCTTATAGGGCTTTGCAAAGTAATAGTTGTAGAAGAGGCCTTCTGCTCTGCCTTGTTCAATGAGAACACACTTTGAAAAACCAAAGTCAAAGTATTCGCCAACCAGTTTGAGGCCGTCGTTTGTAATACTTACTTCTGTTTTGTACTCTTTGTTTTCTTCTCCCCACTCAAGACCTGTGTTATACATTCTCACGTGTTCTTCGTTTGTTATACAACTGCACTCACGTTTGAATTTATCGGGAGAAGTGCGTACAAGCTGACTTCTGAAAATCAAAGTTGAAATTATATAGGTTAAGATTAGCGTTATTGCAAGGACTATGATTATAAAATCCACAACCCCGATTAAAATGTAACCCCATAAAGGCATAATAAGTCCTCCTTGTGTGATTGCTTGCATTAATAATATAGTATAAATTCTGTTCAAAGTAAATAAGAACAGAGAAATAAGAAGATAAAATAAAATGGGGATTATGGAGAATGATGTAAAGAAAAATAAAACAGTTGAAAATACAGTCGAAAATTGTTATAATTATATCACTATAAAAAAGGGGTGGAACTTATGAGTAAAAATTTCGTTATTATATCAGACTCTGCTTGCGACCTTAACAAGGAGCTGAGAGACCGCTTCGGTATAGCAGATTATGTTCCCGGACATGTTATCTGGCCTGACGGTTCTGACCATTATGCAGACCTTGACTGGGGAGAGGTTTCTCCCGAGGAATATTTCACAATGATAAGCAATAAGAAAAACGTTTTCTCTACCGGTACTCCCAGTATTGCAGACGTTATGGATTACTATGAAAAGTACCTTTCTCAGGGACTTGATGTGCTTGCCATTGTTATTTCTACAGGTATCAGCAGTACTTACGGCGTATTTGTAAATGCACAGAGAGAAATCCAGGAAAAATATCCCGACAGAAAGATTATCGTTATTGACTCTCTCAGATATTCTACATCTTTGGCACTTTTGTGTATGTATGCCGCAGGTCTCAGAAATATGGGCAAAAGCATAGAAGAGGTTGCAGAGTGGGTAGAAAACAACAAGCATTCTGTTCATCAGATTGGTTGGATGGACGACCTTTTCTACTGCAAGCGTATGGGCAGAGTAAGTAACGTAGCTGCAGTTATGGGCACACTTGTAGGCATCAAGGCAATGGCTGACTTCAACGAATACGGAAAGAACTATGTTATCGGCAAGACCAGAGGCTATAATAATGCTTACACAGCTTGTGTGGAGTATATGAAGGCAACTATTATCAATCCCGAAACACAGATTATTTTCCTTGCTCAGACACTCAGAAAGAAAGAGGCTGAGGAGCTCAGAGCTCTGATTCAGAAGGAGCTTAATCCTAAGGAGATTATTATGACCACAATAGGTCCCTCCTGCGGAACAGCAATCGGCCCCGGCTTTGTAGCAGCTTTCTATTTCGGAAGAAAGATAACAAAGGGACTTGAGAAAGAACAGCAGATTTTTGAGAAGATTCTCAAGACTAAGTGCAAATAATATATAAGTGTAAATAATACAAAACAAAAAGTCAGTGAGTTTTCACTGACTTTTATTTTTCGCTGATAACAGCAAATATATAGTCCTCTGTCACAAAGTTTTCAGCTTTTATGTGTGGCAGGGGATGTTCTTTTATGCCTTGACTGTCTGCAACGCTGACGCTTTTTAGTCCTGCACCCAGACCGTCGCCTGTATATTTTAAGAAAGCTTCTTTTAAGCACCAGATTCTCAGAAAGCGTTCACAGACAGAACTGTCTGTGCTTTTTGAATCTGAGAGCACAAAAGAGAGTTCTTCTTCGGTGCATACTCTTTTTATCAGAGGTAAATTTACTGTCCGCTTTTTTTCAATGTCAATTCCCACAGGGCGGCGGCTTACCGCACAGGCAACAAACTCTCCCGAATGGCTTATGCTGAAATAAAACTCATTGCCTTCAAGGTAAGGTTTGCCTTTTTCGTCTGTGTAAAATACAGGGCTTTGGTTGCAGCCTGCCTCTTTCAGTAGCATACGCAGGAGCATATCTGCAAAAACACAGGCTCTGCGGTCAGGTGTTTGCTGGTATCTGTCGGCTTTTTCTTGCCTTTGGGGTGACATTTCATTGTAAGCTTTTTCAAAGAGCTTTTTATCATAAGTGCTGTCGTTAAGATTGATTATCCTGTATATCATACACTTAAACCTTTACATGGAGTCTATGGCTTTGAGCATAAAGTATTCTGCAAATACAACGATTAATACAGCTAAAAGAAAGGCAACCGCCAAGGGTACGGGCAGAAGGGTGTGGATTGCCAGTATGAACAGCTCGTACAGTACAAAACGGATGGCAGACAGGAAGAAAAGCCGTCTTTCGCTGCGGAAGTTAAAGCCGTGATACCAGACAAACCTGTTCATAAACCAGCTTACCATTGCACCTTGTATGCATGCACTGTAAACAATGAACCACCAGTAGTCCCAACCGGTAAATAAACCGGCAATGAGGACTATGTGCAGAGAAACAAAGAAAGCGATAATGCTTGCAAAGGAAGAAACGAAAATCCTTTTGTGAATTCTTAATGTATCCAGAACAGGGTTGAAGTGAGAGGAACTGTTGTCGTCAATGTAAATCGCTTCAATGGGCATGGTGTGGATTTTTATTCTCTGCTTTACTGCAAAAATCAGCATATTCATTTCGTATTCATAGCGGTTTCCGCCGATGCGTACCATCCACTCAATATGCTCTGTAGAAAAACCGCGCAGTCCTGTCTGGTTATCGCTTAAGTAGCAACCTGAAGCAATAGTGAAAATAAATCTTGAAAGGCTGTTTCCGAAGCGCGAGCGCAGAGGTGCATCCTTTGTAAGGGTTCTGGTGCCCAAAACAAAACTGCGTCCCGAATGAAGCTCTTTGTCTATGCCTATTATGTCGCGGGTGGAGTGTTGTCCGTCTGCGTCGGCTGTGATAAAATATCTGCAGTCGGGAAAAAGCTCACAAAGCCTTGACATACCATATTTCATTGCGTAGCCTTTACCGCGGTTTTCTTTGTAAGAGAGGACTGTGGCATCTTCCTTAACTCTTTCAAAAATTCCGCTGTATTCTTCACCGGAGCCGTCATCAATAATCAGAATATCAAAGCCTGCACTTTTAAGCTCGCTGACAGTATTTAACATATAGGAGCAGGGCTTGTAGGCAGGTATCATTACAACTGTGTCCATTTTGTTCCTCTTTTTAGTATTATCTTTATAAATTATATAGGATTTGCGAGTTTTTTGCAATAAAATGTTTGCAAGAGGAAAAAAGAGGAACACAAGGGGATTTGGCACGTCTGCAGGATGTATCATATTGACTATGAAACCTGATTGTGATATCCTTTTATGTAAGTATTGTTTTATTTTGTTGAAAAAAGGCAGTTAATTAAATTGACGGGTATATGAAAAGAACACGCGGAATCATTCTCAAAGCCACAGGGTTTTGGCTTGTACGGAAGTTCTTTTTGTCTGTGCCTGAAAAAACTAAAACCTTCGCGACCTTTATGGGAAAGGAGGCACAGTAAAGTGAAGAAAGAAACAAAAATTAAAAAGAACTGGCGTAATTTTACACGGTGGACGGGTGTTGTTATTCTTAAGAACGGATTCCGTCTTGCCTGGATGCCGAAAATACGCTATGAAAGTGAAGATGCTAAGACTATCCTCAAATCCAAGGAACCCCTCATATTCATTTGTAACCATTGTTACTGGTATGACCCTCTTATATTTTATGTTGTATCAGGTACAAGCAAAATTTCCGTTGTGGCGGCAAAGGAAGTCCTTGAAGGCTTCAAGGGCAGATTGCTCAGAGGTCTTGGCTGTATACCTGTTGACAGAACAACTATGGACCTGGTATGCCTTCGTGAGTGTGCCGCCAGAGTCAGACTTGGTGACAGAGTTGGAATATTTCCCGAAGGAATGATGAATTTTGAAGAGGAGATGCTTCCCTTCAAGGCGGGAGTTTCACTTATTTCTGCCCAGACGGGGGTAAAAGTAGTGCCTGTGTATTTATCGGGTGATTACCGTTTGTTCGGCCATCTGCAGGTGATGATTGGTGAGGCTTCGGATTTGAGCGGATATTTCTCAAAGCCTGCTACTGCCGCAGAAATCGCAAAGGGTACAGATGTGCTTTATGAAAGAATGTGTGTTCTCAAAGAAAAACTTTTTGCTTCTATGAGCGACAAACAGCGAAAAGGCGTTGACGATTTCAGAGCAAAGTTTATGAAAAGCAGAGCTTCTCATATTGAAGAACAGCAGAAACAAGCAATAAGAAAGTGATTGTCTCACTTAACATATTATTTATCTTAGGAAAGAGGTAACGAAAATGTACAGCAGTTATTATACAGACAGAATGTCAAAGGAAGAAATTGCAAAGTGTGTGGAAATAAGAACTATCGATGCTTTGCTTGAGCATATGCTCAATGAATACGGTGGCATAACATCCATCATAAGCGGTGACAAAACCGTTACCAACAAAGAGTTTTACGAGGAGGTTGCCCTTACCCGCGGTTTCCTTGCTTCTCAGGGTATCCAAAAGGGCGACCACGTAGGCATTATGCTGAAGAACGAATACGATTTTATGCGTCTGTACATGGCGGTGGTTACTATGGGTTGCGTGGCAGTGCTTGTGCCTATGCAGACCCCCGTAGAGAACGTACCCTACATTTGTGCAGGTTTTGATGTAAAGCTTCTTGTTCACAGCAGAGTTTTCGCCGGTGCGTTTAAGGCGATGAACTTTGCAATTCCTGTTTTCTCTCAGGATGAGGCTGTGGGCACAGAAATACTTCAGAAATGTGCAGATATTACCCCCGATACACCTGCAACAATTATTTTTACAGGCGGTACCACAGGCAAGTCCAAGGGTGTACTCCTTTCTCACGGAAACATTATGAGAGGTACTGTAAGCTCTGCTTACGGCACACGCAACGGCTTTGGCGCACGTTATTATGCAATTATCCCCTTTACCCACGTGTTCGGTTTGATTCGCTCGGGTCTTGCCGCTTTCTATACAGGAAGCCTGCTCTTTATGTGCGAGGATATGAAGAACATCTTCAAGGATTTACCTGTTGCAAAGCCTACATATCTGGTGCTTGTTCCCGGTCTTGCAGAGCTTATCTGGAGCATTATGGCACAGCGCGGCAAAGAGGCGGTAGGCGGTCAGCTTGACGTTATCATCTGCGGTGCGGCGGCTGTACCCCAGAAGCTTGTAGACAGACTTGCTCAGTTTGATGTATCTCTCCATCCCGGATACGGCCTGACAGAATCTTCAAATCTTGTATCAGGTAACGTAGACCCCTGGGGTGTTCATGGTAGTGTTGGCCAGCTTTACGCATATCAAGAGGCAAAGGTTGTAGACGGCGAGCTGTGGCTCAAGGGTGAGAATATTATGCTTGGTTACTACAACAATCCCGAGGCTAATGCCGAGGCTTTCTGTGACGGCTGGTTCAAGACAGGTGACCTTGTTGAGTTTGATAAGGACGGCAACCTGTTTATTGTAGGCAGAACCAAGAATGTTATTATTCTTGATAACGGCGAGAACGTATCTCCCGAGGCAATTGAGGACAGACTTTGTGAGCTTCCCTTTATTCAGGCTTGTATGGCTTATGAGGATAAGAACACAGCAGGCAAACCTATAATCGCAGTTCAGGTGTTCCCGGCAATGAAGGCTTTGGAGGCTATGAAGTGTGAAGATGCACAGGCTCTTATCCAGGGTGCTGTGGATAAGTTCAACGCTTCTGTTCCCACCTTTATGAGAGTAGCAAAGGTAACACTCAGAACAGAGGATTTCCCCAGAAACGGTGCTATGAAAATTATCAGAAATCAGGTGCAGGTATGATTATAGAAAAACTCAAGATGCTTACCGAAGCAATTATGGCAGGTACTGCAGATATTAATTTTGATGAAATCAACCGTGACAGCAGACTTGTAGAGGATGTTTGCCTCAACAGCATCTCTATGCTTATGCTGGTTATTGCTATTGAGGAGGAATTTTCCATTGAGCTTCCCATAAAAGAAGCTTCGGACTGTGTAACTGTCGGCGAGGTTGCAGACCTTATTGAGGATTGTATAAATGCTAAATCTTAAATCTCTTGCAGATTTCGAAGAACAGTGGGAGTGCACAGAGCCTTACAGAGGTGCACAGCTGAGAGTGAAAAGAAGCTTTTACTATCATCACGGTATTTTTACAGGTGACAGCGTGGTGCATTTTGGCGAAGGCGACCCGCAGGCAGATATGTTCAATTCAGAAAACAACATTGTCCACGAAACCTCTCTTGAGGATTTTCTTAATGGCGGAAGTTTACAGGTGCGTGTGTATGGGGAAGAGGAAAAAGTACTTCTGAAGTCTCCTGATGCAATCGTTGAAACTGCACGGGGAATGCTTGGAGAGGGCGGCTACCACTTTGTCCGCAATAACTGCGAGCACTTCTCAAATTATTGTGCCTTCTCACAGAAATACAGCCGACAGGCAGATGGTTATGTCAAGGACATCAGAAAGAAAATAGGTAAGGATTAATTCATTGTATTTATCAGATTACGGCAGAGAGCAATTGTGATGCTTTCTGCCGTTTTTGTATGTTTCTTTTTTGTGAAAAGAGTTGTTGACAAATCAACAACACAAAGGTATAATAGCAAAGGTTGAGTGCTCAACATCTTAAGATGCAAAGAGCCTCAGAAAGGAGATTTGGTATGGTACATCGTTATGAGCGTTTTGCTTCTTCTGTTTCAGGAATCAATCGTTGCATTCAGAAGATTGAAGCAGACGTAATGGAAAAGCACGGCCTCAAAGGTTCGTATGCACAGTACTTAGCAGCTTTGAGAAGGACTGAAAACGGACTTACCGTTTCTCAGCTCAGTGAAATATGTATGAAGGACAAGGCGGCGGTTTCCCGTGCTGTGGCAGAAATGGAGACAAAGGGGCTTCTTGAGCGGCTTGCAACAGGTGACAACCTGTACCGTGCGGCAATAGTGCTTACAGACAGAGGCAGAGAAATTGCCGAATATGTAGCAAACAGAGCGGTTTCTGCAGTTGGTTGCATAGGTCTTGACGAGCAGGAGATTGAAAAATTCTATACAGCCTTGGATTTGATTGCATCTAACCTGAGAGAAGTTTGTAAAAAAGGTTTGCCCGAATAAATCTTTGGTATTTTTATATTACTTTGGGCAATAACAAAGAACAGGTGAGTTTTATGAATAATAAAGTAAGAATTATTGTTGATTCTGCGGCAGATATTGCTGAGAATATAAAAGACAAAGTTGCAACCCTGCCGATGACACTCAGGTTTGGTGACCTTGAATATACAGACGGAGTTACTATAAGCAAGCAGGAATTTTATAACAAGCTTGTTGAGAGCGATACTCTTCCCACTACAAGTCAGATTATGCCATTAGCCTTTGAGGAGGCTTACAGAGAGGCTCTCTCAATGGGTGAGGACGTAGTGGTGATTACCCTTTCCTCCAAGCTTTCGGGCACATATCAGAGTGCCTGCATCGCAAAGGAAGAAGTAGGGGTAGACAATATTTATGTAGTGGACAGTCTGTCCGTTGCAATTGGTGAGGGCATACTTGCACAACTTGCAGTTTCCCTTATGGAAGAGGGCAAAAGTGCCAAAGAGCTTGCAGATGTGCTCACAAAAGAAAGAGAGAATATCCGTGTTATTGCTTTGCTCAATACCCTTGAGTACCTGAAGAAAGGCGGCAGAATTTCAAAGACCGTTGCCTTTGCAGGCGAGATGCTTTCCATTAAACCCGTAGTGAATATTGTAAACGGAGAGGTTAACCTTCTTGGCAAGGCACGTGGTTCAAAGCAGGGTAACAACCTGCTTGTCAAAGAAATAGAAAACGCAGGCGGAGTTGACTTTGTGAAGCCTTTACTTTTAGGCTACACCGGTCTGGAGGATACACTGCTTAAAAAGTATATTGAAGACAGCAGTGATTTGTGGAAGGAATATACAGATAAACTTCCCTGTGCACTTATCGGCGGCATTATCGGCACTCACGTAGGTCCCGGTGCCGTAGCGGTTGCTTTCTTCAAAAAATAAAAATTACAACAGCATTGGATATAATAGTGAAAAGACTGCGAATCTTATAGTTTCGCAGTCTTTTTATTTGTTGACATTTTTTTGTGTGCTTTTTATAATTATTATATAACTCTGAAGGAGGTTATGTTATGAGAAAACGCGTTGTTAGTTTTGTTCTTTGTTTGCTGATGGCAGTTTCTGCTGCTATAGTGGGTACAACAGGTGTATCTGCTGCAGCCGCAAGAGGCCCTATCAAAGGTAATGGTACAAACGGAATTTACATTGATATTCTGGGATACCCTTACACAAACTATGCAAACATAGCTGACTACGGTCAGTATGCATACACCAAGCAGGGTTGTGCGTGGTTTGCATCAGCCAGAGCAAAACAGCTTACAGGCAAAGGCTACACCATATATTCAGGCTATAATTGGTACAACAGCACCTATGCTGTGTTCGGCTTTTCAAGAGGAAGTGTACCAAGAGCAAAAGCGCTTGCTTGTTTTGCAAATCATGTATCCGTTATTGAGCGTGTAGACGGTGATGTTCTTACCATCAGCGAAGGCGGTGTGCAGGGAGATGAAAATGCCCAGTACGGACACTGCCATATTATCACAAAGAATCGTTATACTTTTGAAGCAGGAAACAAAGGTACAGGTGCGTTTCTGGGCTATGTGTATCTTGGTGTTGCTGTGGATAGTGAGCCTCTTACAAAGCCTGCTATTTCCACAGACAAGACAAGCTATGAGGTTGGTGATACAGTAAACGTTTCCTGGACTGCGTCTTCTGCAAACTCCCCCTTGTCACACTACTGGATTATTATAACCACTCCCTCAGGAGCTACCCTTGTAAACAAGAGAATTGATAACTCTACCTCATACAGCTTTACTGTTACAGAGGAAGGTAAGTACCACGTCAAGACCTTTGCAACTCCGGTGGGCTCTCAGTCAGGCGAAGGAAGCCTTACTGATGAGGTTTACGTAACAGTAGAGAAAAAGGCAGGCAAACCCCAGCTTAATGTATCCGCAGGTACATCTGTGACAGATACAGTTTTCAGTTGGGAAGCGGTAGAGAATGCAACAGGATATTTGGTGCTTGTGAAAAAGGCAGACGGAACTTTATCCAGATACCTTCAGCCATTGAATGGAGAGACAAGCGTAAAGGAGATTTTGTCTGCAGGTGAGTATAAAGCTGTAGTTTCAGCGTTTTCTCCCTCCGGTTCTGAAACCGTATCTGATGAGGTGAGCTTTACTGTAAAAAAACAGAACTCAGGTGACATCGGTTGGATATATTCCGATACCAGACCCACTGACTGGGCAAGCGGAAGGTATGAGATACAGCGCAAGTATACATATAAAAAGATATCCTCGGAGGATATGGGTGCAGGCTGGACAAAAACTGAGTTTGTAGAAACAAAGTTTGAGAACAAGGGCGAGCCCTATTGGTCAAATATTGAACTTGCGACCTCAGACACAAGAGTTCTCCTTAACTATATCTACTACCACTATTGCGGTTCAGGCGGTAACAGTGCAAACTATACCTCTATTTCATCTCATCCTCATTATGATTGGATTTCTAAAGATAAGGTGAATGAGCAGAGTGTGCATACTGATGTTGATGATGCAAGATATAAGTACTATCATCTTACATGGAAGACAGGAGGAGATGCCTACTGTAGTTCAGGGGTGTCCTGTGACGGTTCCTTCGGTACTCACGGAAACCGCAGTTATTATTGGTACAAATCCTGTCAGTATCAGGACATGGAGAGGGCTGATTATTACAGCTATATCAACACAACAGATTGGACTTCTGCTTTGCAGACAGGTTATTCTGAGGTAACCTACAGATACAAGCTTAAAGATGGTTCGGGACTGATTCTGGGTGATGCAAATCTGGACGGAGATGTTAATATCAAGGACGCAACCGAGATTCAGAAATATCTGGCTGTACTTGTCAGCTTAAACGAAGATGCAAAGCTGTGTGCTGATGCGGAATCAGACGGCACGGTGAATATCAAGGATGCAACTGCTATCCAGAAGTACATCGCTTCTCTTCTGCCTGCTGATACAAAAGTAGGAACTTACATTTAAGAATATAAGAACATTCAAAAATCCCCGACTTGTCAGTGTGCAAGTCGGGGATTGGTTTATTTAAGGGCATTTTCAAAGAAGCTGTTTATGCTTAAGATTAAGTCAGTGTTTGCTTCGTTGGCTTTTTCGCTGTCAATGGAGGAATAAAATTCTTCTGCAATGCTTTTGGGTATACCATCAGGGTATTTATCAAGGAGAGCTTCGTACTCTTTGTCAACGCTTTCACAGTAAAGAACTGCGTCCTTTGAGTAAAGCAGGTTTGTGTGTCCGTTCTGGTATTCCTCAGAGTACACAAGGTACTCAACGTTGGGGTTTTCAATTTCTTCGCGGTGAGCATAGATTGAGCAGGTAGAAGCAGGAGTTACGGTGTCCTGTGTGCCTTGAATAATCAGGGTGGGGCAGGTGCTTTGGCTGATGGTTTCTGACGCCTTCATCGAGGTCATATCCGTGCCGAATTTCATTGTCTGGTATGCATACAGGAAGGGGTATCCCATATATGCAAGGGGTCCTACGTAGTTTTTAGATGTATCAATGGTAACTTCCATCGGTGAGTTTGCACCGCTAATGGTGGCAATGCCCTTTATGTCATACTCTGACTGAAGAGCACAGGCAACCGCATATCCTCCGCGGGAGTGTCCTGCAAGGAACAAAGGCAGATTCTGAAGTTCTTTGTCCTGCTTTATTGTTTCGATAAGTGCAAGCAGGTCCTCTGTTTCCTGACAAAAACCGATGGAGTTTTTGCCTTCGCTTCTGAAGCTTCCGGTGGTGTCAAAGGAGCAAACCCTCCAGCCCAAATCCACAAGGCCTGTGGTAAGGGAGAGGTAGTCATCAGCACCGCTTTGAAGCCCGGGTGCTACAATGATAATTCCTTTGTTGCCTTCTCCGTACAGATAACCCTGCAGAAGGAAATCATCCTCGTTATAAAATCCGATTTCCCGGCGGGGGTATTCTTCTTTGATTTCTTCGTAGTCAATATTGAGTGCAAGGTCGTAACTGCTGTAATCAAACCGAGGAAAAAGGGAATCGTAAATAATTACTGCAGCCACGAAATTCATAAGTGCAAATACAATGATAATCACAAGGCTCACCACTAAAGCCCGTATAAGCTTTTGCTTGCGGGTTCTTGTTTTAGCCATAGTATTACCTCCTTATATTTTGTTTATGCATCTTTATATGAGGATTTTATCATATATCGGTATAAATGTATATGTTTTTTTATTGCCATATAAGGCAAAAACAGAGAAAATATTATGTGTGAATTCCTGATATATTGACAAAAAAGGTTTACAAACCACAATATGTATGATATACTTTCTAAGTGTAAACATATTTGAAAAGTCCCTATTCTGAAATTTCTGTTCTGCAGTAAAGTGTTTGTGCAGGATGAGGAGGGTTATTTGTGAGCTTATCCCGTTCTAAGATTGAAGGTTATCTGTTACCCGTTAAAAAAGGAAAATACTACGATAAATCTCAGGTGGATGCACTTTTGCAGGATATTGCAAATGATGCTGACGATACTCTCTGCGAGCTTTCTGAAAAAAAAGAGCGGATTCGCGAGCTGGAACAGCGGGAAGAATCCATTGCTCAGGCTCTTGTTATGGTAAAACAGCTTTCCGAGCAAATTGTTGCAAAGGCAAAGAATGAAGCCGAAAAGATTATTATGGAAAGCACTGCAAGACAGATGGAGATTGAAGAGGAAGTAGAGCGTCTCGAAGCTCTCAAAGCAAGATACCGCACAGAGATGGAAGAAGACATCAAGTCTATGATGACAAAGTTCCTGCATGAAGTAAGAAGCTCAGCTTCAAATGAAGCAACAGAATAATACGAGTAAATGCCTGTGAGAAGTCGCAGGCATTGTTTTTTTGTAAAAACAAAATCCCTGTTTTTACTTATTGTATTCAACAGCTCCTTGCAAACAATACAAAGGGTGAGAGAATGAAGGATAAAGAAGAGAAGAACGCGTCTGCACAGATGCTTATAAATCTTTCGCAGAACGCACAGTCAACAAACCTTTACGCAGGACTTTTTCCTACTTCCCAGATGCTCCTTGGCAGATTTACAAATGCAGAAGAGGAACGAGAGCGTATAGAAGAATTGACAAAATAAAACACAGAAGTCCGATTAAAAGCCTAAAGCTCTTAGTCGGACTTCTGCTGTAAATGAGTGGAGAAAAAAGCTTGGTATATGTTCTATCGGAAAACAAAGCTGGAGTTTGCTTCTTTGCTTTTATTGTAGTCTGTCAATGTGTGTGGAGTGTGATTTGAATGTGAAAACCGGCGGAATAAAGCAAAAAACATAAATTTTGCATAATTTTAAGTTAAAAAATTCATTTTTCAAATTGATTAATTCATAATTGGAAAAATGACTTGAAATTTTGCAATATATTGTGGTATAATAATCCATATATGATTTATGCAGATGTCAGTGCTCTGAGTATACGGCTCATAAGTGAAAAATTCCCTTTGTTGAATACACATATTGTTTACAGAATGTTTGTTGATGCGTCTGCATATATTGATTACAATTAATATCGGAATTTACAAATTTTAGAAAGGCAGTGATTAAATTGACAACTAACTTTAACGCTTATTCTCAGAACTCACCAGTTATTGAAGAACTGTGCGCAAAGTGCATCAGCACATCTTCCATTGACGCTGACCTTTATGCAAAATATGATGTAAAGCGCGGACTGCGTGACTTAAACGGTAAGGGTGTTCTCACAGGACTTACAGAGATTTCTGAAATTCGTCAGAATAAGATTGTAAACGGAGAAACTGTTCCTACAGACGGAAAGCTTTTTTATCGCGGTATCAACATTAATGATCTGATTGCAGGCTTTGCCGCTGACGGCAGATTCGGTTTTGAGGAAACTGTTTATCTTCTTCTTTTCGGCAACCTGCCCAATACTCAGGAGCTTGCAGATTTCAATGAACTTCTTGCATCTTACAGAACATTGCCCAAGAACTTCGTTCGTGATGTTGTGATGAAGGCTCCCTCCGATGATATGATGAACACTCTGGCACGAAGCATTATGACACTCTTCTGTTATGATTCAAACGCAAACGACATTACTCTTACAAACGTTCTGCGTCAGTGCTTGCAGCTTATTTCCGTGTTCCCCTTGCTGTCTGTTTACGGCTACAACGCTTACAGACACTATCACTTAGGCAAGAGCCTCTATATTCACAATCCCAAGCCTGAGCTTTCTACTGCAGAGAATATCCTGATGCTTCTGCGTCCCGACAAAAAGTACACAGCGCTGGAGGCACAGGTTCTGGATGTAGCTTTGGTGCTTCACGCAGAGCACGGCGGCGGTAATAACTCAACCTTTACAACAAGGGTTGTTACATCTTCGGGTACAGACACATATTCAGCAATCGGTGCGGCACTTTCTTCTCTGAAGGGTCCCAAGCACGGCGGTGCAAACGCAAAGGTTGTAGGAATGTTTGACGAACTCAAAAAAGAAGTTAAGGACTGGAACGACGAAGAGGCTATTGCAAACTTTTTGAGAAAACTTCTTCACAAGGAAGCATACGACAAAGCAGGTCTTATTTACGGTATGGGCCACGCTGTTTATTCTATTTCCGACCCCAGAGCAAAGGTGCTCAAAGGTTATGTAGAGCGTCTTGCAGAGGAAAAGGGTATGCACGACGAGTTCGACCTTTATGCACGTGTTGAGCGTATGGCGCCTTCTGTTATTGCTGAGGAGAAGCGTATTTACAAGGGTGTTTCTGCAAACATTGACTTCTACAGCGGATTTATGTATACAATGCTGGGACTTCCCACAGAGCTTTACACACCCCTCTTTGCTATTGCACGTATTGCAGGTTGGTCTGCTCACCGTATGGAGGAGCTGATTAACGCTTCCAAGATTATCCGTCCTGCATATATGAGTGTAGCACAAGAGCGTGAGTACAAGAAGCTTTCTGACAGATAAGGAGAGCTTATGGTAATAAAAGGTCTTATCTTTGATATGGACGGCTTGCTGATAGATACAGAAAAGCTATCCTTTGAGGCACTGGTCCGTGATTGCAAGGAGCGTGGCTTTGAGCTTACTCTGGAGCAGTTTCTGGGTATCAGAAGCTTGCCTGTCCCCAAATGCGAGGAAAAGTTCAAAGGGTATTTCGGAGAGGATTTTGATTTCAAAGATTCCTTTGAAAAGCATTATATCTATATGAATGAGCATATAGATAAGTACGGAGTACCTATGAAAAAGGGTGCAGACTCTATACTTAAATTTGCAAAGGAGAGAGGACTTTTGATTGCTCTTGCTACAAGTACACCTCTCGAGATTGCTAAAGAGTACTTAATCTCTCTGGGACTTTGGGATTACTTTGATAAGGTGCAGAGTGCGGCAAATATTAAGCACGGCAAGCCTGCTCCCGATGTGTATCTGGCGGCATCTTCTCTCTTAGGGCTTGATCCTTGTGAATGTATGGCTTTTGAGGATTCTCCCAACGGAGTGCGTTCAGCGTCCTCTGCAGGCTGTATCACAGTTATGGTGCCCGATTTGTCGCTCCCTGACGAGGAGCTTCAGAATTTGATTTATGCATCGGTCACAGATTTGGACGAAGCAGTAGAACTGATAAAAAATAATATGGAATGATAAAGTATCACATAATCGGAAGGCGACTATGACTTCAATCATTCAAGAGTTAAACGGCTATCTTTGGGGTTTCCCTATGATAGCCTTTTTGTTTTTGACGCATATCCTTATGAGTGTCAAAACAAAGTTTGTGCAACGCAGAGTAATCACAGCAATTAAGCTTTCGCTAAGAACTCCCGAAGGCGCAAAGGGAGAAATAAGCCCTTTCAAGACCCTTGCCACCAGCCTTGCCTCAACTCTGGGAACAGGCAATATAGTGGGTGTAGGCACAGCGGTTGCCCTTGGGGGTGCAGGTGCCGTGTTCTGGTGCTGGCTCACAGGAGTTCTCGGTATGGCTACCCAGTATGCAGAGAGCTTGCTTGCGGTAATGTACCGCGTCAAGGATGAAAAGGAAAACTTTTCCGGGGGACCTATGTATGTGCTGGAGCGAGGACTTAAAAGCAGACGCTTAGGTGTTGTGTACGCTTTCCTGGCAGGGGTAAGCGGTCTGCTTACGGGAGCGGCAATTCAGTCTAATTCCATATCTGAGATTGTAAAAACGAGCTTACACGGTGCAGACAGAAGTGTTTTTATATTTCAAAAAGAAGTTTCGCTGACAGCAGTTGTGCTTGGAGTTGTTATGGCTTTGCTCACTGCTTTGGTGGTGTTTGGGGGACTTGGGGTAATCTCAAAGGTCTGCAGTTTCTTTGTTCCCTTTATGGCAGTTGCTTATCTGGGATGTTGTGTGGCAATCCTCTTTATAAACAGAGCGTATCTTGGTGATGCTGTGAAAGAAATTCTGCACGGTGCCTTTACCCTCAGAAGTGCATCGGGAGGATTTGCAGGGGGAACACTGCTTCTTTCCTGCAGATACGGAGTGGCACGGGGGCTTTTTTCAAACGAAGCAGGTCTGGGTACTTCTTCGGTAGTTAGTGCCTCTGCACTTACCCCAAATCCTGTACGGCAAGGATTGGTAGCAATGACTGCTGCTTTCTGGGATACTGTGGTTATGTGTCTTGTGACGGGTCTTGTGGTGGTCAGCACCATACTCTCCGATAACAGCATCAACATATCTCAGGCAGAGGGCGGTGTGCTGTGTTACAAGGCTTTTTCTCTCATACCTGTTGCAGGAGAAGGGCTGCTTGTTTTTTCAATGGTCGTCTTTGCTTTTTCAACCATACTCGGTTGGAGCTATACAGGAGAGAAATGTGCAGGCTTTATATTCTCAGAGAAGGGATGCATGGTGTACAGAGTGCTCTGGGTGTTTGCGGTGCTTATAGCTCCTGTAATCTCCTTCGAATCAGTGTGGTCTATGGCAGATTTGTGCAATGCACTTTTGGCAATACCTAACGTATACGCTCTTGTAGCCTTGTCGGGACAGATAAAGTCACAAACAGATTTGTACATTGATAACATTCAGAAAGCATAAAAAAACACCCGACACTTATGTGTCGGGTGCCTCAATGCTAATAATTGATTAAGCAAAGAATACGTCCATTTCCTTCTCTTCGCCGTCTGCTACGAAGTATGCCTTGCTGTCTTCGGGCTTGAGGTAGATTGTGTAGTTCTTAGCATCCTTGCCGTTAACCTTCTTAACGTTCTCAATGATTTCGTCTACAGAAACCTGAACGCCGCCGAACTCGATGAACATCTCAACCTTAGAAGCAACCTTCTTTGTTGTTGTCTTCTTGGTAGTTGTCTTCTTAGCGGGAGCCTTCTTTGCAGGAGCTTCTGCAACTGCTGTTGCCTCTACTGCCTTTGTCTCTTCTGCCTTCTTTGTTGCAGCCTTCTTAGTAGTTGTCTTTGTTGCAGCCTTAGTTGTCTTTGCTGCTGTTGTCTTTTTCTCTGCCATAATAATATACCTCTTTCGAAATTTTACATAGGGTTGGATATTAAGCTGTCAGCTTACATTGATTATTATATATTTCTCTTTTTTTGTTGTCAAAGGGAAAAGACAATTTTCGGCTATTGCGACAAATAAACCTTGTACAAAATCAAGTTTATATGCATTGCTACCATAAAAAAGGTGCTATTTTTGGTAGTTTTTTAGGTGTGCTTTGTCATTTGTTACAGATTATGAGCCTTTGTGTTGTAAGATTATACGAAAAACAGGTGAGTAAAAAGACTGCAAGCTTCATTGTTGAAAAGCAATCTAATCCTATGTTATAATTAATGTATATGGCTGATAATGCATAGTTTAAGGAGGGACACACTATGGCGAAAAGCTCACGACAGAAGCAGAAACTTCTGTACATTCTGAAGATGCTTATGGAGCAGACTGACGAGAATCACGGGCTGACAGTTGCTCAGATTATTGAACAGCTTGAAGCAAAGGGCATACCTGCAGAGCGAAAGAGTGTGTATGATGATTTGGAGGTTTTGGAGCAGTTTGGTGAATGCTATGGTTATGAACTTTTAAGGCAGAAAACCAACACCGTAACCTACTGTATAGCAAGCCGTCCGTTTCAGCTTGCAGAACTCAAACTCCTGGTGGATTCGGTGCAAAGTTCCAAGTTTATCACCGCCAAGAAGTCCCACGAGCTTATTACAAAGGTTGAGTCCCTTGCATCAATACACGAGGGCAGACAGCTTCAGCGTCAGGTTTACGTTACCAACCGGGTGAAAAATCAGAGCGAAACCATTTATTATGCAGTGGATGATATTCACCGTGCCATCTCCCTTGATAAGAAAATTACCTTTTCCTACCTTGAATGGGCATTGGGAAGCGGTAAGGATAAGATTTACAAACGACGCAGAAAAGACGGCAAGGAGTACTGCGTATCTCCTTGGGCACTTACCTGGGACGATGAAAACTATTACCTTGTAGCCTTTGATTCTCAGGCACAGGATATCCGCCATTACAGAGTGGATAAAATGGAACACGTTAAGCTTTCTCAAGAAAGCAGAGACGGCAAGGAGATGTTTGACGAGTTTGACATGGCACTGTATTCAAAAAGCGTCTTCGGAATGTTCGGAGGGGAGCTTACCGAGGTTACACTTCGCTTTGAAAACAGTATGGTTGGCGTAGTTGCAGACCGCTTCGGCAAGAATATATTTGTGAGTGTTGACGGAGAAAACCATTTTACAGTTGACGTTAAAGTAGCGTTGAGCCCTCAGTTTTTCGGCTGGCTTTTCGGACTTGGGGATACAGTGCAGATTGTAGCACCGAGTGAGGCAGTTAATAAGTACAAGGAGCACCTGAATACAGTGCTCAGAAGCTACAACACAGACTGATAGCATAAAGGCAAAGTCCTGTTTATAGGACACTCTTTCTTGTAGTATATAATACAAGGAGGAGATAAATATGATTACATTTTGCTTTTTTGTTTTTGCTTTTTATGCACTCTTTGCCATTGTTAAAATGCTTATTGATTACACATTAGGCGTACCTTGTGAGAGAGGCAGAAAGCATAGGGGGAGAAAGAACATATATGAAAAAACTGATTCTGGCTTCGGCGTCACCCCGACGCAGAGAGCTGATAAAGCTTATTTCTGATAATGTGCTCTGTGTGCCGTCGGGCGAGGAGGAAATCCTGCCCGACGGTATCGGTGCGTCTGAAACCGCTGAGCACCTTGCACTTTTGAAGGCTCAGAGCGTGGCAAAGGATTACCCTGAGGATTTTGTGGCAGGCTGTGATACAGTGGTTGTTCTGGAGGAAGAAATTCTCTCAAAGCCTTGTGATGAGGAAGATGCTTTCCAAAAACTCAGAACCCTCAGCGGAAAAACTCATAAGGTGATTACGGGCTGTGCACTTGTTAAGGGTGAAAGGGTTCACACCTTCTTTGAGGAAACTCTTGTTGAGTTTTATCCTTTGTGCGATGAAGAAATTCTCAGATATATTGCCACTAAAGAGCCTATGGATAAAGCAGGTGCTTACGGTATACAGGGTGCAGGTTCACTTTTTGTAAAGGGTATACAGGGTGACTACTTCAATGTGGTAGGCTTGCCTGTGGCAAGGCTTATGCGTGAGCTGAAGAAGTTCGGCTATGAATAAAGGGGGCACACAATATGAAACACGTGTTTATTATTAATCCCACTGCAGGTAAGGTGGACAGAACAAAGGAAATAAGAGAACAGATACATAAGCTGACAACTTGCGACCCTGTGGAGATTCACCTGACCAGAAGTGCAGGAGAAGCCGAGCATATAGCTCGTATGGTTGCTCAAAGCGGTGACGAAGTAAGGGTATATGCCTGCGGCGGCGACGGTACCGCCAACGAGGTGCTCACAGGCATTGCAGGGTACAAAAACTGTGCTCTGGGTATTATCCCCATTGGCTCGGGTAACGACTTTGTCCGTGCTATGGAGCCTTACACAAGAGAGGACTTCCTCTCGGTGGAGGCTATGGTTGAGGGTGAAGAAAAAGAAATAGACCTTCTGGAGTGTCAGGGCAAGTACTCTATGAACATTTTCTCAGTGGGTTTTGACAGCGAGGTTGCAGACAACGTAGACCGCTTCAAGAAGCTTCCCCATGTCAGCGGAAGCCTTGCCTACAAAATGTCCATTGTCTACTGCCTTTTTACAAAGCGTAAACACCCTGTGAAAATCTATCTTGACGGCAAGCCTTTTGAGGGAGCAGACTACAAGAAAACAACCCTGCTTGCAGTGGCGGCTAACGGCAGATATTACGGGGGAGGAATCAAGGCGGCACCCAAGGCTGTTCTTGATGACGGCTATATGGATTTTGTCCACGTGAATACCCTGTCGGTGCTGAAGTTTGTGTCTATCGTAGGCAAGTATATGAAGGGTGAGCATATTGATAACCCCAAGCTTCCTTTTGTAACTTTCGGCAGATACAAGAAGATTAAGTTTGAAGCAGAAGCACCAATCAATGTAAACTTTGACGGCGAAATTTATAAAATGGAAAACCCCGAGATAACCTTACTTCCCAAGGCTTTGAGAATAATCCTTCCTGCAACAAAATCTGCAGTGGCACAGGAAGCAGAGAAGCAGACTGTAGTTGTCGGCTGAGAAAGGAATATAAGATGTTCTTTAATAATATCGGAAAAAAGATAAAGGATTTGGCACGTGCGATATTTTTTGTTGAGGCAGTTGGCGGAATAATCACAGGTATTGTTCTCTGTGCAAATGACGAGGTTTTAGCAGGACTTATTACTATATTGTGCAGTATCCCTGTGGCATGGTGTTCCGCGTGTTTACTTTACGGCTTTGGTGAACTGATTGATAAAGTGTGTGATATTGAGCGTCACGTCCGCAAGGAGGATTCAACTCCAACAGAGAAAACACCTGTTAACAAAGAATTTTTAATGAGTGAAAAACACACTGAGCCTAAATTAAAAAAACCGTCCTACAGATGTGCACAGTGCGACCACGCAGGTCCATACATCGGCGCTTGCCCCAAATGCGGAAGCTTCAAAACAAAGAGAGAATAATTAGCAAAAGTAAAGCGATGAGTTTGTAAAGACTCATCGCTTTTTGCGTGGTAAAATATTTTTATAAATATTTTTGGCAGGTGCAAAATTAGCTGAGTGATTAACAGGTTTTTGCAGGCAACAAATCCCCCGATGGAAAATCGGGGATTTGTGATTTTAGTGCTGTTTTTATTTGCAGTACGTCCTTCATTCGTGGTTATAAATTAAACAGGTTTTATGTTGCTTTATATGATAAATGTAGTATAATCAAAGTAGTAAACTTTGAACTTGCGGGAGATATACTGAATATGAAAAGAATAGATAAAATAATATCTGAACATACATATTACACAAGAAAAGAAATAAAAAAACTGATTTCTCAAGGTGCGGTATACGTAAACGGAGAAGAAGTAAAAAGACCTGAATGTAAATATAATGAAACTGATATAACCCTTGTAATAAACGGAAAAGAAATAGAAATTAAAACCCATCTGTATTTACTTTTGAATAAACCCAAGGGCTATGTGTCAGCAACAGAAGATGAATCTCAAAGGACAGTATTAGACCTGATTCCCACAGAATATAAATACAGAAATTTATTTCCAGCAGGACGACTTGATAAGGATACCACAGGGCTTATGCTGATAACTGATGACGGAGAATTTGCACACAATATATTATCCCCAAGAAAGCACGTATCAAAAGAATATGAAGTAACCCTCGATATTCCTGTTACTTTAGCTATGGTAGAAGAGTTTAGAAACGGTGTGAATCTGAATGATGGAGAGTGTAAGACAGCAGAGCTTAAAATAACAGGAGAGTATACAGCGAATGTAACTATTACTGAGGGAAGATATCATCAGATAAAAAGAATGTTTGGATGCTTTGGGGCTAAGGTTCTGGAACTGAACAGAATTCGTATAGGTAATTTGTATTTACCGAAAGAATTAAAACTTGGAGAAGTAAAAGAAGCAACTCAAACCGAACTGCAAAGAATACAAGAAAGAAATTGAAAAGAATAGGTATAACAAACTTGAATTTGCAAGCGTGACGCTTAACCCGATTCCGCCTGTTTATAAGTCTATATAACGATAAACTTTATTAACGGCGGAGTTGAAAAGTACATTTGATACCGCCGTTTATGAGTGTTAACTCTAAACCAAACTTTTCAAAGGCGGAATTGCCCTATGGGTGGCTAACCCGTAAAATTCCAATTTGTAAAACTAATAAAAGCTATGAGAGTAAGAGAAAACTCTCATAGCTTTTTTGCTTTTATTGTTCTGTCGTGTGCATCCTGCCTTCGTGGTCGGTGGTGTAGTCGCCCTCTAAAATTATTTCAGAAATAGGCACAAATTCGTAACCCTGTGCACGGACTGCATCAATAATCATCGGCAGAGCCTCGGGGGTGTTCTTGGCACCATTATGCATAAGGATAATACTTCCTGACGTGAGTTTTGATGTTATCCTCTCCACCATCTGCTGTGGAGTGGGGTCTTTCCAGTCGAGACTGTCAATGTCCCACTGAATGCAGTACATATTGCTCTCTTTGACGGATTTTACCACCGAGTTGTCGTAGTCACCGTAGGGCGGGCGGAAAAGGGTAGGGACTTTGCCTGTAAGCTCCTTGATTTTGTCATTGCAGTTTTTAATTTCTGAAAGCTGTTCTTCTTTTGAAAGTTTTGTCATATACGCGTGGGTGTTGGAATGGTTTTCTACGTCGTGACCGTGGTTTGCGATGGATTTAACAGAATCGGGATATTTTGAAACCCAGTCACCCACAAGGAAGAAGGAGGCAGTTACATTTTTCTCTTTCAGAATTTGAAGCAGGGTTTCTGTCTGCTCGTTGCCCCAGGCAGCATCAAAAGAGATTGCCACCTTTTTATCATCTCTGTCCACGCAATAAATGGGAATATCACGAGGTTCTGTTGCAGTTGCCACAATCTTTGCGGTAGTTCTCAGAGTTACCGTCAGGGCAATTGCTCCCAGAAGGAAACAGGACAGAATTACAAGGAGTTTTGTTTTTGTCAGAGTGTAAATTTTCATAGGTCACACCTCGGTAATGTATATGCCGAAGGCAAAAGAAAAAGCACTGCAATTTTTTGTTGCAGTGCTTTATTTTTATGGTTTATCAGCGGTTGAGTTTCCACTTGATACCCTCGGGTGTATCCTCAAGAACTACTCCGCGAGCAGAAAGCTCGTCGCGGATTCTGTCAGCAGTTGCCCAATCCTTATTTTTTCTTGCCTCGGTGCGCTGTGCGATTAATGCTTCAATCTCAGCGGCTTCTTCGTCAGAAGCACCTGTGTCAGCTGTGGTTTCGGTCTGTGTCTGAGCGGCTTCGATAAGTCCCAGAGAGAGTACCTGCTCAAAGTCTTTGATAAGATAGAGCTTTGTAGCATCGTTTATGGGAGCTTTCAGTACATCATAAAGGCAGGTAAGGCCCAAAGAAGTGTTCAAATCGTTGCCAACAGCTTCCTTGAACTTTTCGATGTATTCCTGTGCTTTCTCCATATCAACCTCGCCGTCTTCCTTGAGAGAAGCGATGCGGGAGACAAGCTTATTGTAAGCAACTACTGCGTTGTCAAGGCTTTCAAAAGTGAAGGTAAGAGGCTTGCGGTAATGGCTCTGCAGGCAGAACATTCTGTATACAAGGGGGTTGTAACCCTTCTTTTCAAGGAGAGATACTGTAAGGAACTCGCCCTTGGATTTACTCATCTTACCTGTGGAGTCAAGGAGATGGAGCACGTGGAACCAATGGGGGCACCACTGATGGCCAAGGTATGCTTCAGACTGTGCGATTTCGTTGGTGTGATGGGGGAAGGCGTTGTCTACGCCGCCGCAATGCAGGTCAAGGTACTCGCCGCCGTGCTTGATGCTGATGGCAGAGCACTCAATATGCCAACCGGGGTAGCCGTTGCCCCAGGGAGAATCCCACTTGAGTTCCTGGTCTTCAAACTTGGATTTGGTAAACCACAGAACAAAGTCGGTCTTGTTTTTCTTGTGCTGGTCTTCTTCAACGCTGTCACGCACACCGACAGCAAGGTCTTCTTCGGTCTGATTGCCGAAAACATAGTATTTATCGAGTTTGGAAGTATCAAAGTAAACGTTGCCGCCTGCTTCGTAAGCATAGCCCTTTTCAAGGAGAGTGCTTACCATTTCGATAAATTCGGGTATGCACTGGGTTGCAGGCATAACAACATCGGGAGTGCGGATATTGAGCTTTTTGCAGTCCTCAAAGAATGCCTTGGTGTAGAAATCGGCAATCTCAAGAACTGTCTTCTTCTCGCGCTTTGCACCCTTGAGCATCTTATCCTCGCCTGTGTCGGCGTCGCTTGCAAGGTGGCCAACGTCGGTGATGTTCATAACGCGGTTTACATCGTAGCCCAAGTAGCGCAGGAACTTATCCAGAGCATCCTCCATAATGTAGGTGCGAAGATTACCGATGTGAGCAAAGTGGTAAACGGTAGGGCCGCAGGTGTACATATTAACCTTGCCCTCTTCGTGGGTTACAAATTCTTGTTTCTTCTGTCCTAAAGTGTTGTATAAAATCATTTTTTCATTTCCTCCAATTCTTTTCTGAGAACGGTAATTTCGTGTTCAAGTCTGCACAGGTTTTGTGCAACAGGGTCTGAAACGTGGATATGGTCAAGCTCTTCAACCTTCTGTCCTGCAATGCGGACAATTCTGGCGGGAACACCCACAGCGGTGGAGTCGGCAGGTACTTCAGAGAGGACCACAGCTCCTGCGGCAATACGTGCATTGTCGCCTACGTTGAAAGGTCCCAGCACCTTGGCACCAGAGCCTACGAGCACGTTGTTGCCCAGAGTTGGGTGGCGTTTGCCGTGGTCTTTGCCTGTACCGCCAAGGGTAACGTTCTGATATATAGTACAGTTGTCGCCGATGATTGCAGTTTCGCCGATTACAACGCCCATTCCGTGGTCAATCACAAGTCCCTTGCCTATGGTAGCACCGGGGTGGATTTCAACACCTGTTCTGCGACGTGAGCTCTGGGAAATCCAGCGGGCAATAAATTTCATATTGTGATTGTAAAACCAGTGTGCCTTGCGGTAAGAGCGAAGTGCCTTGAAGCCTGCATATAAAAAGTAAACCTCAAATCTGCTTCTTGCGGCAGGGTCTCGCTCAAGATATGCATCAAGGTCATTAATAAGATTCTTAAACAATATATCAACTCCTAAGAGAAAATAGCGGATTCTGAATGGGTGGCAAAAAATAAAAGCCGTCCCAAATCAAGGGACGACTTAATATATCGTGGTTCCACCCGAGTTCAGCCGAAGATAAAGAAAAACTTCAGCCCTCTTAAACCTTTAACGGGGTCAACCGCAGAAAACTACTTTGTCTGCAGGGTTGCAGATGTTCGCCAACTGAGCTCACGGGTGCATTTCACCGATGGTGTCTTTAGGCAGATTTCAGCATACACTGCCCTCTCTGGAAAGTCCTGTCGGGTACTTCTCCCGTTCATAGCCTTTGGATATAAACTTTTAATATATTATATATATACTTTCAAAAAAATGCAACTGTTTTCTTTATGGATAAAGTGTGGGAAATTTATCTTTCCTTAATGCAGTCTTTATTATCCTTGATGTAGATGATGCCGGAGATGATTGCAAAGACTGTGCTTATCCACAGAAGTACCTCGCCTGCTACAACAAGCCAGGGAGCGATTGCGTCTGTTATGCTCTGTGAAAGGGGAATAATCTGAACCTTGCAAAGTTCTAAGAAAAACTGGAAAACAAACACAGCGACGATTGCAATAATCTGGGTAACGGTCTTGACCTTGCCCCACATATTGGCGGCGATAACCCTGCCTGTGGATGCGGCTACAAGGCGGATAGAGGTGATTGCAAACTCACGGAAGAGAACAATAATAACCAGCACGGGGTCGCACAGTTTCATTGCTACAAAGCACACAAGGCAAGAGATAACCAGAATTTTGTCAGCCAGTGGGTCTGCAAACTTTCCGAAGTCTGTAATCAGATTTTGTTCTCTTGCGATTTTGCCGTCAAAGTAGTCGGTAAGAGATGCCGCACCGAAAAGAAGGCCCGACACAAAGAAGTGCAGGGGAAAATCAATAAGCAGAGTTGCTATCATAAAAGGAACAATAGCAATTCGAAGCAGTGTCAGTTTGTTAGGTAAATTCATAATATCAAGTCCTAAGAGTTTTATTCTGCCAGGTCGCCTATAAGGTCGCAGTCCAGCACGTCGGTGATTTTAACTTTGACAAATTCACCGGGGGTTACCTTTCGTTCGGCAATAAAGAACACGTTGGGGTCAACCTCGGGAGCATCGGCATAGCTTCTGCCGAAGTAGCACTCGGCATAGCGGTCGAAGCCTTCTGCAAGCACTTCAACGGTGGTGCCTATACGGCGGTTGTTGAAGCTTTCCATAGTATACTGCTGTTGCTCCATAATGGCAGAAGCACGGAAACGACGTTCTTCTTCGTCCACCTGAGGAAGTTCGGCGGCAGGAGTGTCTTCCTCCTGAGAATATGCAAAGCAACCAAGTCGCTCAAAGCCGATTTCCTTTGCAAATTCTGCAACCTCGTCAAATTCCTCCTCAGTCTCTGTGGGAAAGCCCGCAATGAGGGTTGTACGCAGAACTACAGAAGGAATCCGCTCGCGGATTTTTTTAATAAGAGCAGTGAGGCTTTCTCTGTCGCCCTTGCGGTTCATAGTTTTAAGAACTCTGCCATTGCAATGCTGTAAGGGCAGGTCAATGTACTTCACAATTTTCTCTTCATTTGCTATGGTGTCAATGAGCTCGTCTGTTATTCTGTCGGGGTAACAGTAGAGTATGCGTATCCAGCGTAAGCTCTCAATTTTGCATAATTCACGCAAAAGCTCCGGGAGCATAAGCTTGCCGTAGATATCCTCGCCGTAGCGGGTGGTGTCCTGAGCAATAACGTTAAGCTCCTTCACTCCGCCTTCTGCAAGGTACTTAGCCTCGGCAATGATATCCTCCATCTTTCTGGAGCGGAAGTGACCGCGGATAAGGGGAATTGCACAGTAGGTACAGCAGTTGTCGCAACCGTCTGCAACACGCAGGTACGCATAGTGCAGGGGAGTGGACTGGATTCTCTTGCCGTCAAGAGGCTGTAAAGTCTTGTCGGGGAAGCTCTCTGTGTGAGCACCTTCAAGGACAGCTTTTACAGTTTCTGCAATGTCGCCGTTTGCACCCAGACCTGTAACAGCATCCGCCTCGGGAAGCTCCTTTGCAATCATTTCCTTGTATCTTTCTGCAAGGCAACCAGTCACCACGATGTGTTTTATGGTGCCTTCTTCCTTGAGCTTGCCAAGCTCGATGATTTCATCAATGCTTTCCTGTTTGGCACTCTCAATGAATCCGCAGGTGTTGACAATGGCCACATCTGCCTTGGCAGGGTCGTCGGTAAGGATAAAGCCTGCTTCCTTTAATTTGTAAAGCATCATCTCGGCGTCTACGCGGTTTTTTGCACAACCGAGGGATACTATTGAAACCTTTATATTTTCCATAGCAAATACCTGTGTCAGTAAATTTTATTCGTAATCCTCCTGAATATATTCATTCAGCACGGATTTGATATCAGAATACCTGTAGCCTGCTCTTTGCAAAGCGGCAACAGTACGTCTTACTCCCTTTTCGTCAGAAAGAGAACGGGAGTATTTTTTTATGATAAGGGCTTCGATTTCTGCTTGGGGGTCAATCTCAAGAGAAGAGACGATTTCTTCAGTAACCTCTTTATCAATGCCCTTTTGCATGAGTTTATAGCGGATAGAGGAGGGGGACTGATGCTTTGAGTGAAGCTCTGACGCATAGCGTTTGGCAAAAGCTTCGTCATTGATAAGCCCCAACTCCTGCATTCTCAGGAGTGCTTTCTGAGAAGCGTCCTCGCCAAAATCACGTCTGAGCTTGTCGTAAAGCTCCTTGGAGGAATGGTCGCGGTAAGAGATAAGCCACATAGCCTTTTCCTTGGCGCGTCTTGTGTCGGACTGCTCTATGAGTGTGTGCAAGTCCTCGTCAGAAATCTCCACACCTGCTGTTATACGCCGTTCAAGGAGAGTCTGGGTGTCCAGCTTCATAGCAAACTCTCCGTCAATATAAAGAGCAGAGAGGGATTTCCTCCTTGGCTCAACAGCTGTAACAATCATCAGTCTTCAACCAGAATATCAAGCTTTGTGCCTGCTTTTGCAGGAGCGTCAGTTTTCTTTGCGGCGGCTACGGGAGTAACTGTGGGAGCTGCAGATTTAGGAGCTTTGGGTGAACGTGCGTTGAGTTTGTCAATGTTCTCCCAGAGCTTTGCTTCAATCTCGCCTGCAAGCTCTGTGTTTGTACGCAGAAGCTCCTTGACGTTGTCTCTGCCCTGACCAAGACGCATATCGCCGTAGTTAAACCATGCACCGGACTTCTGAACAACGTCTGCCTTAACAGCCAGATCAAGGAGCTCACCTTCGCGGGAGATACCCTGACCGTACATAATATCAAATTCAGCCTCCTTGAAGGGAGGAGCAATTTTGTTCTTTACAACCTTTGCTCTTGTTCTGGAGCCAATCATCTCGCCGTTTGCTTTGAGAGTTTCAACACGGCGGATGTCGATGCGGACAGAGCTGTAGAACTTAAGTGCACGACCGCCGGGGGTAACTTCGGGGTTGCCGTACACAACGCCTACCTTCTCACGAAGCTGGTTGATAAAGATTGCAACGCAGTTGGACTTGGAGATAGCACCTGCCAGCTTACGAAGAGCCTGTGACATAAGTCTTGCCTGCAGACCTACGTGGCTGTCGCCCATTTCGCCCTCGATTTCTGCCTTGGGAACCAAAGCGGCAACAGAGTCGATAACGATAACATCAATGGCGCCTGAACGAATGAGAGCCTCTGCAATCTCCAGAGCATCCTCGCCTGTGTCGGGCTGAGAAACTAAGAGAGAGTCTACGTCAACTCCCAGTGCAGCGGCATAAACAGGGTCTAAAGCATGCTCAACGTCAATGAATGCAACGTTGCCGCCGTCCTTCTGACCTTCTGCAATGCAGTGCAGAGAAAGTGTGGTTTTACCTGAGGATTCAGGTCCGTATATTTCAATGATTCTGCCTCGGGGCAGACCGCCGATACCAAGTGCTACGTCAAGAGAGAGGGAGCCTGTGGAAACGTGTCCCACGCTCATTGCCTCGTTCTGACCAAGACGCATAACTGCGCCCTTACCAAACTGTTTTTCAATCTGACCGAGAGCGGTCTCAAGTGCTTTTGCTTTATCAAGTGCCATAGTATTCAAATCTCCTTCTATTCAAAGTAAGGCATCCCGTGATGCCACTAATATTATAAATTAACCATTTAATAAATGCAATATTTTTAGGCCAAAAAGTTCGAACAAATTTTCTAAATGTTTGACAAAGTCCCGTTTATAGCCCTATGCACACCGCCAAGGTCGTCAAAAACCGTGATGTTCTCAAAGCCTGCATCCTGCATAAGCGCCTTGATAATCTCTGCCTGAGAAGCGTCATACTCAAACGCAAGCATACCGCCCCGTCTGAGTTTTGGTGTGTATAAGGGAATAATCCTGCGGTAAAAGTCACAGCCGTCTTTGCCGCCTTTAAGGGCAAGTTCAGGCTCAAAACGCACTTCATCCTGCAGGTTTTCCATATCCTCGTCTGTAACGTAAGGAGGGTTTGAGATAATAAGGTCAAACTCTCCGTCGGGAAAACTTGCGACGCAATCAAAAATATCTGCGTGGATAATGATTATATCCGCGTTGTTTGCTTTTGCATTTTTTTCAAGGTAAGGCAGAGCCTTGTCAGAAAGTTCCACCGCTGTTACCTGAGAGTTTTCGTATCTTTTCTTCAGACTGATTGCAAGGATTCCCGAACCTGAACACAGGTCAAGAATTTTAAGCTCCTTTGTGCTTTTCAGAGCATCAAGAAAAGGGAAGGTGCAGGTGAGGACAACTTCTGTGTCGTCACGGGGAATGAGCACGCCCTCTCCCACATAGTACTTCCTTGAGAAGAATTCCCACTCACCTGTAATGTATTGCAATGGTTCTCCCTGTGCTCTCCTTTGGGCAAGGCTTTGCACTTTACACTGCAGCGCTTCTTCAATCTCTGAGTTTCCTTCTGTAGAAAGGCGCAGTCTGTCAAAGGGGAAAACTGCGTTAATCAGCCAGACTGCTTCAAAGGCAGGAGACTCAACTCCTGCCTTCTCAAGGGTTTCTGTTACATTTGTGTATAAGCTTCTGAGTGTCATATTAATTACAATTTACAATGTCTGAACCGTCGTCGGGAATAACGGGAGTGATTGCAGCAATGGCAACCTCAAGCATTTTATCGTCAGGCTCGCGGGTAGTAAAGCGCTGTGCCCACAGTCCCGGAGCTGCAATAATGCGTGTGAACCAGTTGTCGTGCTTTCCGCAAAGCTTAATAAGCTCGTAGCCGATGCCTACAGTCAAAGGCAGAAGCAGAATTTTTATTCCTGTACGCAGTACTGTACCCCATACGCCCAGAAGGGGAAACTGGGGAACAAAGAGGCCTATGAAGAAGCCTAAGAGAAGCATAATAACAATGAAGCTTGTTCCGCATCTGGGATGGAAGCGTGAGTGTTTTCTGATGTTCTCAACGGTGAGTTCTTCGTCTGATTCATAGCAGAAAATGGTTTTGTGCTCTGCACCGTGGTACATAAATACTCTTTTCATATCTTCCATCTGAGAAACTATAAGGATATAGCCGAAGAAAAGAAGCATCTTAACGATAACCTCAAAAGCAGACTGGGTTGCTCCGTTTGCAATGAAAGCATCCACAGCAGGAGATATGCTTAGTTTTGTGAGCAGGCTGTAGAGGAATGTGGGAAGCCAGAAGAACAGCACAAGAGCCAAAGCAACACCTAATACGGAAGCAATGGTCATAATAACATTCATAAGCTTTTCGCCCAGTTTGTCGTTGAGCCAACGCTCAAATTTGCTCATTTGTTCTTCTTCTGTTTCAATGGAATTTATAGCCTTGTCTGCAGAAAGCATAAGGGATTTGTAGCTTAAAGTGAAGGAGTCTATCATTCCTACCACACCGCGAATCAGAGGCAGGCGGAAAAACTTACCCTTTGAGGAAATAGGTTTTACTGTGATTTCCTCGGTTTCGATTTTGTCCTCACCGGTACGTACAGCTACGTTGATATTTTTGGGGCCTCGCATCATAATGCCTTCAATAAGAGCGGAGCCGCCGATAGATGTAATCTTTTTTACGTTTTCTTTTTTATTACAAGCCAAAAGAAACACCTTCCTTTTCTAAAAAAATATACCTTCCTGTTTATTATTCCGAAGCTATGGGAAGGGAGATGGTAACGGTAGTACCAACACCGATTCCGCTTTCTATATCAAGAGTGCCTGAGTGCTTTGTTACAATTTCGTCTGCAATTGCAAGTCCGATACCTGAGCCTCTCACACTCTGATTTGCTTTGAAGAATTTGTCTTTGACACGGGGCAGGTCGTCGGGAGCAATGCCGCAGCCTGTGTCAGTGACAATGATTTTTATTATGTCGTTTTCACAAATAACCTGAATACCCACCACACCTTCAGCGGGAGTGTATTTCAAAGCGTTGTCAATGATATTGAGGAATACCTGCTTGAGTTTGTTTCTGTCTGCCATAACCGCAGGCATAATGTCGGGCTGGTCGTAAAGCAGATGTTTTTGTTCGTTCATTGCTCTGTCGCGGAGCATATACAGAACCTCCTCAAGCTCTGCAAGAACATCCAGCTTCTCAAGTCGGAGTACCATGTTTTCGTTCTGCATACGTGAAAAATCCAGAAGTTCTTCAACAATACCGGTAAGTCGGGTGGATTCTTTTACGATAATGTCCATACCCTTGTCAAAGGTTTCCTGGTCGGGAGCTCCGCAACTCTGCATGGTTTCCGCCCAACCCTTGATAGCAGTAAGAGGGGTTCTCAGTTCGTGAGAAACGCTGGAGATAAAGTCGTTTTTAAGTCGCTCGGAAGCACCCAATTCCCTTGCCATATCGTTTATTGAGTCGCACAAATCGCCGATTTCGTCGTCGTACATCTTGTCAATCTGAGCGTTGAAGTCACCCTGTGCAATCTTCTTTGCTGTGTCGGAAATAACACGGACAGGGCGTACAATGGAGCGGATAAAGTATGTGCCTGAGAAAATAACAAGAGAAATAATCAGAAGTCCCACTGCTGTGAAAACAGCAATAGCTGAGAAAACGAGCTTGTTTACCGCAGACATAGAGGACACATAGCGGATAGCGCAGACGGTATTGCCGGAGGAGTTCTTTACAATTCTTGTTACAGCAGTAACTTTTTCACCGGATGAAAGTCTGCCTGTCCATTTGGCATATCCTGAAGAAGCTTCTTTTGCTGCGTCGTAATCAGGCATTGGTTCGTTTCCTTCGGGGGTAAAGCCTGTGGAGGTTATCATAATATCTCCCGAACGACGGATGACCATAATCTCCATATGTTCTTTTTCGGTGAAATTCTCCACGTAATCTCTGGCAGTAGCAGAAAAACCGAAGTCTGTGTCGTAGTTGAAATCAGAGAGAATGTTGTGCAGTTCTACGCTTCTGCCGGTTAAGGTTTGCTCTACAGAGGAGTAGTAGTAGGTCGAAACAACGTATGAAAGACAAACTACTGCAAAAATAACGATAGCAACAATGGTGCACAAAGTGTTCAGCACCCAGCGTTTTGTGATACCCTTTACCACGTGTCCGACCTCCTTTTTGCTAAGATAGTTTTAAGTGCAGTTTAAGTTTATGCGTCCCACTTGTAGCCAAGACCCCATACTGTAACAATGAACTTGGGATTGGAGGGCTCGTCTTCTACCTTCATACGCAGACGGCGGATGTTAACGTCAACAATCTTTTCCTCGCCAACATAAGCCTCGCCCCATACGTGGTTGAGAATGTCCACACGGTCCAGAGCGGTACCGGGGTTTGAGAAGAAGTATTCCATAATCTGGAACTCAACCTGAGTAAGCTCAATCTGTTTGCCGTTTTTTGTGAGGGAGCGGTTGCGAAGATTAAGGGTAAAGATACCGCTTTTCATTTCTTCCTTGAAGTTGTTTTCGCTTCGTTGCTGAGCAAGGGCGATTCTGCGGTAGAGGGAGTCTACACGGGCTGTAAGCTCGCTGGGGGAGAAAGGCTTTGTAACATAGTCGTCAGCACCGAGCATAAGACCTGTTACCTTGTCCATTTCCTGAGTACGTGCAGAAAGCATAATGATACCGATGTTGCCGTTCTTGTTTCTCAGCTCCTTGCAGACCTGAAGTCCGTCCATACCCGGCATCATAATATCAAGGATAGCAACATCGAAGTCGCCGCCGTGCTCTTCATATTTCTGCAGACCTGCTTCGCCGCAGTCTGCCTCTACAACCTCGTAGCCTGCACGCCTTAAGTTGATTACCACAAAGTCGCGGATTGCGGCTTCGTCTTCGCAGACAAGAATCTTTTTCATAATAAAACCTCCGTTTCACGTTTTCATAAGCTTTATAAAGCGGTGTTACCGCTGAAGATTATTTACTGATAAGTGTGAATGCTTCTTTTATTTCTTCGTTTGTAAGCATCATTGAGCTGTTAAGTCCAGGGGTAATAAAGGCGTATACATAACTGTCGTTTTGTGCAAGCTCTGTGTAACCCTTTGAGGAAATACCGTCAGCCCATGTATCGTGAGTGAACATTCTGATAATGAGAATAACATCTGCGGGTTTGCCGTCTGCCCACTCATAGAAAGTGATTTCGCCTGAGGAATAGTTTACATAAGCGGTGTAGCTGTCTCCCCACTTTTCGGGAACGGTAAATCTCAGTCCGTAGACAAGACTTGTGACCTGTGTTTTCTCTATTTCCATATTGCCTGTGGCGGTGTATTCACACCAATAAATCAGAGCTGCAGGAACAGCCTCGGTCTGAATGTCGTCCATTCTCATCTTGAAGGTATTGGGGATTTCAATGATGCCGTCACCGTCAATATCTTCGGAAAGGACTGCGTAGTTTCTGGCGGCCTGATTTGTGGGGGAGTCCCCTGCAAAGCTTACTGTTTGCAGAGATGCAAAGTAATCGCTGTAATAAACAAGCTGTGTGTTGTATGTACCCTCAGAGGTGATGCCGTCTATCACAGCACCTTGCTGACCGTAGAATACTCTGCCTGTCTGAATTTTTGCGAAGCTTACTACGTCACCGTCAATGGGAGCTTCGCTGATTGCGTAAAGTCCGTTCTTTGTATCGTTGAGAGTAATTAGTGAAGCTGACGCAGGTTTGTCTGCCGTAAAGAGTGAAAGGAGCAGAAGTTCTTCCTTGCCCGAAGATGTAAAATCAGAGCAGAGCAGGTCGGAATACTTGCTTTCGCAGATAATCTCAGAGCTTGTGCCGTTTCCTGTAAGGTACACGGATAAATCTTTGACAAGGGCGTTGTAGGTGTTCCAGCCTACAATGATTTCAGAAACCGAATCGCCGTCCAAGTCGGAAAAAAGAAGTCTGTCAACGGTGGTGCTCTTGCTTGTGTGGTTTCCTACAGTTGTCCATTTTCCGTTTATGTTGTCCATAATCAGCAGGTGGATGGTCTGAGCTTCTCCTGCAGGCAGATAAAAAGCAATAGCCTCCTGCACACCGTCTGCATCATAGTCCATAGTGGTGATTGCCGAACGGTAGTTGCCGTTCTGGGGATATTTCAGGGTGTAGCCTGAGCCGGCTTCCTTGTCAATAAGTTCCTGGATTGCCGCTTTTTCACCTGTGGCTTTCGGGGGAGACATCAGCTCTGTAACATTGAAGGTTACCGCGTCGCAACCGCAAAGAGCAAAAGTAAGCAGAGCGGACAAAACAATCAGAAGTATTTTCTTTTTCAAAATTTTACCGCCTCCTTAAATCTGCGGTTTTGTGTGAAGTCAGTTGAGTTCCTTTTTCACAGCTACAAGGTATTTGATTAAGATGCCTTCATCAGAGAACATCTTCTCATGTTCTGTAACGATGTTGCCTGTAACGTTGCTTGAGTGCAGGTCGCGTGTGAGATATGTAATCTCAAATCCGCACTGAGCAAAGTACTCAAGGCTGTCGTCAAAAAGCTCGTCCGAGTCTGTTTTGAAGTGGATTTCGCCGTTGTCTGCAAGAAACTCTCTGTACTGCATAAGCTTGGTGGGGTGGGTAAGACGGCGTTTGTTGTGTTTGCCTCTGGGCCAGGGATTGCAGAAATTGATATACATTTTTGCAATGCCGTCTGCCTTGTCGATAATCTCTGTGATTTTATCAACGTTGTAAGCGGTCAGCACAATGTTTTTGCATTCTTTTTGGTTTTCTTCAAAAAGTCTTACGATGTTTCGTCTGCCTACAGCCAGCATATCGCTGATAAGGTCAACGGCAATGAAGTTTGTGTCAGGATTCTGAAGTCCCTTGTGTGCAACAAAGGTGCCCTTTCCGCAACCTACTTCAAGTTCAATGGGGTTATTGTTTCCAAAGAAACTGTGCCAGTTTCCTTTGTATTCAACAGGCTTCTGCACGAAGAACGGACAAGCGTTCAACTCAGGTACAGCCCATTTCTTTTTTCTCATTCTCATTATATCACCGATAAAACACTATATTTTGATTATAAATACCCTTAATTAGTAATTATTATATCAAAATATAGTGTTTATTGCAATTGTTTTTACGTAAAAATTTCAGTTGTTTTAATAATATTTACAATTCTGAAAAGAAGAAGCCGTCAAGGGTTATCCCTGACGGCATATTTTAGTTATCTTTATTTAATTTTTCCCATTCTTTTCTGACAATGGCGTAATAAGAAATGTCAAGGTATTCTCCCCATCGGGACTTGAACTCTTCTTTGTGAGTGCCTTCAAAGGTGAAGTTGCATTTTTTAGCCACCATGCCCGAAGCAGGGTTCTTTACTGCGTGGCAGATTAAAACTCGGTTTACGCCTACCTGAGTAAAAAGAAAGTCCGTGACAGCCTTTACGCATTCGCTCATAATACCCTTGCCCCAGTAGTCGTAACCCAGGCAGTAACCAAGCTCTGCATATTCGTTTTCGTCAGAAATTCTGACAACGGAGATACTGCCCACAACCTTGCCTTCAAAGACGACTGCCCATTGATAAAAGTTGTCGTTTTTGTAGTCGTCACACCAGAGTGAGAGAACGTATTGTGTGGCTTCAAGGTTTTCGTGAGGCGGCCAGGTAAGATACTTTGTGACGCGTTCGTCCTTTGCCCAGTTGTCATACATAGCTTTGGCATCTTCTATGACGAATTTTCTCAGAGTAAGCCTTTCTGTTGCGATGGTTTGGGTTCCTTTGTGTGTAAGCATTTTTTTGCTCCAATCAGATTGAAAAATAAGGGTTTTTGCAGGCGGTACTTTTTATAAACTCCACCTGTGGAAATTGCTTTGAAAGTTTATTTTTTAGAGGGAGCATTGCAATATCTTCGGTGAAGAAATGACCTGCCACAACCATAGGCACCCCTGTTGAGGCTGCCTCCAGATATTCGTGGTGCTTTGCTTCTCCTGTGAGGAAAACATCTGCACCAAAGGCTACAGCCGAGTGATACATATCACCGCCTGCACCTGAGCACATACCCACGGTTTTTATGGGCTTTTCGCCCTTTGTAAAGCATACACAGTCAGCGTGTAATTTGTCTTTTACAAGCTGCACAAAGTCCTCTGTGCACAGAGGTTCAGAAAGCTCACCAAGACACACAAAATCTTCAGAAAACACTTTTATATCAGAAAGTCCCAGTGCTTTTGCAAGGCATACGTTTACCCCGTCTTCATCTGCAATGTCAAGGTTTGTGTGCAGACACAAAGCGCTGATTCCTGCTTGTGCCAGCATATAAGGAACACACTCTGAATCAAGTTTTCTGAGGGGGTTGAAGATTACAGGGTGATGGCTGATTATAAGCTCTGCACCTAATGTCTTTGCTTGTGCTACGACTTGCTCTGTAATATCAAGAGCCACAAGTGCTTTTGTAACTTCCTGCTCTGCACTTCCTACAAGAACTCCGCAATTATCAAAATCTGCGGCAGTACACAGGGGTGCAAAGCTTTCTGTATAGTTCAAAATATCTTTTACGGTAGTCATTGTGCATCTGTCCTTTTTGCGATTTCTTCTGCAAGGAGTTTGTATTTTTCATCCGCGGCAGAACGTTTCATAAGAAGTTTTGTCTGAAGCTTAAGGAATTCCCTGTCATCTTCATAAAGCTCGGGGATTAATTTTCCTGTGTATGTGAAAAGCTCTGTGCAGGGGGTTGTGTGTGCTGTGTATTCCACGCACATAACCGTGTAAGGTTTGCCCTCGGCAATGCAGCACTTCTGCTGTGTAATCTCAAAGCCTGAGCTGTAGAGATAATTTATAACTCTTTCGCATTTGGTCATAGGCTGCAGAATCAGTCGCTTTGTGGGGTCTTGAAGCCAGTGGGCGGCGGAAAGAATTCCGATTATAGTATCCGCACCCATACCTGCAATGACAATATCTGTGACTTCTTCGGGACTGATACCTTCAAGTCCCGGACAAAGCCTTACCTGCACCTTGTCCTGCAGATTATATTTTTCAATTGTCTGCTTACCGCGGCTTAAAGGTTCAGGGTTTATATCTGCCGCAATAGCAGTCAAAACCTTGCCTTCAAGGGTAAGTTTTACAGGCAGATATGCGTGGTCGGTGCCTATATCTGCAAGTTTTGCGCCGACTCTGACGAAATCGGCGCAAAGGGAAAGTCTTGAATCAAGAGAAAAAGGGGTCTGCATGAATTATGCACCGATAGCTTCGTTGAGCTTGTCTACAAGCTCTTCTGCATTTGTGCCGTGTACCTGACAAGCCTCAGCGATAGTTTCGCCTCTTGCGGCAGGGCAACCCAGACAGTGCATACCAATAGCAAAGAAGTGTTCTGCTGTCTCGGGATACATATCCAGAACGTCACCGATAATTGAATCTTTTGTAATTGTCATAATAAAAACCTCCGTAAAGTTTATTTCAACTGAATTGTTCAGCATATAAAATAATTATAACACTCTGAATTACAAAAATCTACAGTTTTTTGCGACTTTGTGTAAAGGAACGGGGCGTCGTGGCGCCGCCCCCTACAAAAACAGAAAACACCTCAGGTTTCCCTAAGGTGTTAGTCACAAAATATATATCCGAATCTATGTCCGAAGAATTATTCTGCGTCTGTGCCTCTTCTCTTATCCAGACATGCTCTGCAGTAGTAGTCCTTACCCTCCATAGGAGTGAAGGGAACGGAATCCTCGGCACCGCAGTCAGCACATGTGATGGGATGTCTTTCTCTTGCAGGTCTTGCTGCATTCTTGCGGGCTGCTCTGCAGGATTTGCAGCGCTGAGGCTCATTTACAAGGCCTTTTTCTGCGTAGAATTCCTGCTCTCCTGCGGAGAAAATAAACTCTTCGCCACATTCCTTGCAAATGATTGTCTTGTCTTCGTACATGGGGATTTACCTCGCTTTGGAAAATAATAATATTTTTACTTCATTGAAAGCTTAGCCTCCAATGAAACAAATTACGAAAAGTCACAGGGTATCAAGGATACCTGCAATTTTACGCCTGATGCGTTGCATTGCGTTATCAACTGCTTTTGCTGATATGTAAAGCTTCTGAGCAATCTGTGAATAAGAAAGACCTTGCAGATAAAGCCTGAGCACTTTTATTTCCAAGGGTGAAAGCTTGTCCTGTATAAGGCTTGTAAGGTTTTGGGAACTTTCCTGCTCCAGAATAAGGTTTTCGGGGTTACCCAGATTGCGGTCAGACGGCTCGATTTCCTCAAAAGAAACAATGGACTCCCTGGGGATTGAGCTCTTTGTGTGTAAGCTTCGTATAAGGCTCATAAAACGGTTGTTTATGCACACACCTGCGAAATTACGAAAGCTTGCTTTTTTATTCTCGTCGTAGGTTTTGCAGGCTGAGTGCAGAGCTAAAAGTCCCTCCTGCATAAAATCTGCAGGCTCTGCTCCTGATGCACTGTACTGCTTTGCAAAGTAGCCGATAAGTCCTTTGTATCGTCCGGCGATTTCTTCAAAGGCAGGCTGACTTCCTGCTTTGACTAATTCTGTAAGCTCAACGTCTGTAAGAGCGCTAAGCTGATGAGGTGTTTTGAAATCTTCCAATGATATACCTCTCATACGCTATAATACATTATTAAGTTTACAACAATAAGAAGGTTGCGTCAATCAACATTTGCGATTTTTGGTTATTTTTTACCCTAATTTGGACAAAATAGCTAAATCTTAACCTATATTTTTGTATGGATAATAATGGAATTCGGTGGTATAATCAAAGAATAACACAGAGCTTGTGTCAGATTATGTACATACTTGTAATCTGAGCAACAGGAAATTTGAGCAAAAATGTGTTCGGGAGGTTTTCAGATGGTAGTTAAATGCAACAGCGTGGGATTGTTTGGAATGGACGGATATATGGTAGAAGTTGAGGCTGACGTGTCAGGCGGCATTGCGGCTTTTGATATAGTAGGATTACCCGACGCGGCAGTAAGAGAAAGCCGTGACAGAGTACGTACAGCAATGCACAACTGCGGATACGGCTTCCCTGTTTCGCGGATAACAGTAAACCTTGCTCCTGCGGATATCAAAAAAGCAGGTCCCTTGTATGACCTCCCGATACTTGTTGCAATTATGCACGCTACCTCGCAAATTAATGCTCCTATATCCGACAGTGCCTTTATCGGTGAACTTTCTCTTTCGGGAGAGGTTCGTTCCGTAAACGGTGTGCTTCCTATGGCAATCAAGGCAAAGGAAGCGGGCATAAAGAAGCTTTTTGTGCCCTTTGAGGACAGTGCCGAAGGTGCTGTTGTTGCAGGACTTGAGGTTTATCCGGTGCGTAATGTGCCCGAACTTGTGGAGCATTTGTGCGGAAGAAAGCTTATCACCCCCGCAACGGTACCCGAAGAAATTATAACTCACGGCTTTATGCCCGATTTTTCTCAGGTGAAAGGTCAGTACGAGGCAAAGCGTGCCTTGGAGGTTGCCGCCGCAGGAGGACACAACGTACTGCTTATAGGCCCTCCCGGCTCAGGTAAGAGTATGCTGGCAAAGCGTATCCCTTCAATCCTTCCCGATATGACATTTGAAGAAAGAATAGAGGCATCAAAAATCCACTCTATAGCAGGACTTCTCGCAAAAGGACAGTCTCTGATTACAGAGCGGCCTTTCCGCAACCCCCACCACACAGTTTCTTCTGTGGGACTTTCGGGCGGCGGTACAATTCCGAAACCCGGTGAGGTATCTCTGGCTCACAACGGTGTGCTTTTCCTTGATGAGTTGCCTGAATTTTCACGCACAGCTTTAGAGGTCTTGCGTCAGCCTATGGAGGATTCCAGAGTTACGGTTTCCCGCGTACACTCCACCGTGAGTTATCCTTGCTCTGTTATGCTTATTGCGGCAATGAACCCCTGCCCCTGCGGATATTACGGGCACCCCCGCAAGAAGTGCACCTGTTCGGAAAATGCAATTCACAAATATCTGGGCAGGGTGTCCGGCCCCTTGCTTGACAGAATAGATATCCACGTTGAGGTGCCTGCAGTGGAGTATGAGGATTTGAGTTCTTATTCCGGTGCAGAGCCTTCTGCAAAAATCAAAGAGAGGGTAGATAAGGCAAGAAAAATTCAGCTTGCAAGATTTGAGGGCACCTCGGTTACCTGTAATGCACGTCTTACTCCCGATTTGCAAAGAACTGTGTGTGTTACCGATGACAAAGCCCAGCAGGTACTGCGAGATGCTTTTGATAAACTGGGGCTTTCTGCACGAGCATACGACAGGGTGCTGAAGGTTTCACGTACCATTGCAGACTTGGACGCATCTGAGATTATACGTGCCGACCATGTGCTGGAAGCAGTCCAGTACCGCACACTTGACAAGAAATACTGGAACACCCTCTGATTTGTAACTTTTTTACCTTTGTGTAACATTCACATACAGGGGTCTACATATTGTGGTAAGTGAATATGAAAAGGTAAAGATATGGAAAATGTTACAATTTTGATTGTCAAAATCTGACCAAAAGCGAACGTGTGTTCCCGAGGGTGGAGAAAGTTTGCTGAAAAAAGGTTACAATTCAAAATATCGGTTGACATTGACGTCTTTCTGTATTATTATTTGAATGCGAGATAATGGTAAAATCATATAAATCCGCAACTTTTCTTTTGTGTAATACTTACAAAGCCGAAAACGGAAAAATTACCTTGTAATGGCTTGATTTTTCAGTTGTTATTTTGAGGCTTTGTGCTTAGTTTATTCTTTGATACAAACAATAACTACAAACCGTGTATCCCCTAATTACTAAAATTTCGGAGTGTGCAGATTTGGAAAAATATATAATTAACGGCGGAAAGCCCCTGATGGGCGAAGTTACCATCAGCGGTGCCAAGAATGCCGCAGTAGCTATAATCCCCGCGACAATACTTTGTGATGAGCCTTGCCGCATTGAAAACGTTCCCAACATCTCAGATGTTAACCTTATTGCCAGAATTCTCCAGAATCTGGGTGCTAAGGTAACCAGAGTTGACAAACATACATTGGATATTGACCCCAGACCCATCCACACCTGTGCCGCTGTTGATGATTCTGTCCGCGGTATGAGAGCTTCCTACTATCTTTTGGGTGCTCTTATCGGCAGATTCAACGAGGCTAAGGTTGCACTTCCCGGCGGTTGTAACTTCGGACTGCGTCCCATTGACCAGCATCTGAAGGGCTTTGCCGCAATGGGCGCCAAGTGCGAGCTTATCGGCGGTGCCATTGTTGAAGCAAAGTGCGAGGGTAGGGTACAGGGTGCTCAGATTTATATGGACACAGTTTCTGTTGGTACCACAATGAATCTGATGCTCGCCGCTGTAAAGGCTCAGGGTCAGACCATCATTGAGAATGCCGCAAGGGAACCTCACATTGTTGACCTTGCAAACTTCTTAAACTCCATGGGTGCAAACATCCGCGGAGCAGGTACAGACGTTATTAAAATCCGCGGAGTTGAATATCTCCACGGCATAACATACTCCATCATTCCCGACCAGATTGAAGCAGGCACCTATATGGCGGCTGTTGCGGCTACCCGCGGCAGACTTCTGGTTCGCAACGTTACTCCCAAGCACCTTGATTCTATCACAGCAAAGCTTGAGGAAATCGGTGTTTCCGTAGAGGAGTTTGACGAGGCGGTGCTTATTGATGCAACAGGCAGAGACCTTCGCCGTTGCAACATCAAGACTATGCCTCATCCCGGTTTCCCCACAGACTGCCAGCCTCAGTTTGTAGCACTGCTTACTACTGTAAACGGCACATCTATTGTTACAGAAAATGTGTGGGATAACCGCTACCAGTATATAAGAGAACTGCTCCTTATGGGTGCAAACATTTCTGTTGAGGGCAGGGTTGCTATTGTAGACGGCAACTCAAAACTTCACTCAGCACCTGTAAAAGCTTGTGACCTGCGTGCAGGTGCGGCGCTTATTATTGCAGGGCTTGTAGCATCAGGTACGACAGAAATTTCTTCAATCCACTACATCGAGAGAGGCTATGAGGAAATTATAGAAAAGCTGTGTGCTTTAGGTGCAGATATTAAGAAACAGTACGTTCCCGATGAGGACGTTGCAGTTACAGCATAATCCTAAGTTTAATGTCAGGGGTACATTTTGTACCCCTGTTTTTACTTTTGTTAAGTTAATTTCAAAGGGGTATTTTTTTGGCAAAACTCGTTACACTTTTCAGTTCTTCCGGCGGAAACAGCTATTACATAGGAGCATCAGGTCAAGGTGTGCTCATTGACGCAGGCAGAAGCTGCAAGCAGATTGAGCAGGCTATGATGTCAAATAACCTTGATATGCGTTCTGTCCGCGCAATATTTGTTACCCATGAGCACACAGACCATTGTCAGGGGCTTCGGGTGCTGGCTTCCCGTTATGGAATCACAGTCTATTCAAGCGCAGGTACTATGGCAGAGCTTGAAAAAGCAGGCAGGATTGACTCCAGATTCAACACGGATATTATCGAATCAAAGGTGTCTTTGGGCGATATGCTTGTTGAGCGTGTGGATACACCTCACGACGCTCAGGAGAGCTGTGGTTACAGAGTAACTACAGCAGACGGAAAGAAAGTTATCGTTGCCACAGATATGGGCATAATGCTTCCAAGTGTACGCAATGCAATAGCCGAGTGTGACGCGGCGGTGGTAGAGTCAAACCACGATGTTAATATGCTTATGTCGGGTGCTTACCCTTATGTGCTTAAAAGACGTATTCTTTCTGACAGAGGACATCTTTCCAATATGGCTTGTGCACAGGAGCTGCCGTTTTTTGTAAACTCCGGTGTCAAGCATCTGATACTGGGACATTTAAGCTCAGAAAACAATACTCCCGATGTAGCTTTCCAGACCTCTCTGTGCTCTCTTTTGCAGGCAGGAATGAAAGAGGGCGAGGACTTTACCTTGCAGGTAGCACCCAAGGAAACCAACGGAAAAGCTGTTATTTTTTAAGAGGTAGTTATGCAGAGTGTAAATATAATTTGCATCGGAAAATTAAAAGAAAAATATCTTACAGATGCTATCAAGGAGTACAGCACACGGCTTACTCCTTTCTGCAAATTCAGTATTATAGAATTGGACGAATACCGCTTGCCCGACAAGCCCTCGGAAGCTCAGATAAAGATTTGTCTTGAGGAAGAGGGCAAGAAAATTCTCTCAAAGATTTCTAAGAATTCCTTTGTGGTACCAATGTGTATCGAAGGAAAAATTATTTCTTCTGAAGAATTAAGTTCTTTGGTTTCTGACGCAGGCTTAATGGGTAAAAGCACCGTTGATTTTGTAATCGGCGGTTCCTTCGGACTGTCTGACGAGGTTAAGAAAAGAGGAGATTTCCGTCTTTCTATGGGCAGGATGACCTTTCCTCATCAGCTTGCAAGGGTTATGCTGTGCGAGCAGGTGTACCGTGCTTTTCAGATAATGACAGGCGGTAAGTACCACAAGTAATTTTAACTCAAAAAGGAGGTTTTGGCGATGGCACTTGACGGCATATTTTTAAGACATATAGGAAAAGAAATCGAAGGCGTTGCAAAGGACGGTAAGGTTAATCAGGTCCACCAGCCAAACCGCGACGAGCTTATTATTTCTATCCACACCTATGAGGGTAACAAGCGTTTGCTTGTGTCTGCCCGTGCGGATTCTCCCAGAGTGAGTTTTACAACTCACAGTGCGGAAAACCCTGCTGTTGCACCAATGTTTTGTATGCTTATGCGAAAGAAGCTGTGCGGTGCAAGGCTCAGAGCTGTTCGTCAGTTTGAGCTTGAGCGAATACTTTTTCTTGATTTTGACGCCACCAATACTCTGGGTGACAGCGAAAAGCTCACCCTTGCGGTGGAGATAATGGGCAAGCACTCAAACTGTATTCTCATTGATTCAGAGGGCGTGATTATTGATGCTCTCAAAAGAATAGATCTGACTTTATCCTCAAAGCGTCTGGTGCTTCCGCAGCTTAAATATGAGCTTCCTCCTTCTCAGGGCAAGTTGTCTCTTCTGGAGTTTACTCCCTGCGATGTGGCTAAGAGGATTTTTGAAAATCGGAATATGAGCCTTGATAAAGCGATGCTTTCTGTGGTTATGGGCGTTTCGCCCATTGTATGCAGAGAACTTTCATATATTGCAACAGGAAGCACAGATGCAAGGGTTGAAGATTTGTCCGAAGCGGAAAAGTTACTGTTTACTAAAGAGCTTGAAAGGCTTTCAGAGCTTGCCAAAGAAACCTTGGGAACTCCTTTTATGCTCAAAGATGTGTCGGGTAAGCCTTTTGATTTGACCTTCTTTGAGGCTTCTCAATACTCACAGGCGGCACAGTGTCAGAGTTTTGATTTGTTTTCTGAGCTTCTGGATGAATACTACCACAAGCGTGACAGCATTGAACGTATGCGTGTACGCTCCCGCGACCTTTCAAAGCTTGTGGCAAATCATATTGCGAGGCTTTCAAGAAAGCTTTCGAATCAGGTAGCAGAGCAGATAAAAAGTAAAGACAGGGAGCACCTCAGAATTTGCGGAGATTTACTCCAGGCAAATCTTTACAGAATAGAAAAGGGTGCACCTTTTATTGATGTAGAGAATTTCTACGATGAAAACCTGGGCACTTTGAGAATAAAACTTGACCCTGCAAAAAGTCCTGCCCAGAATGCACAGCGTTACTACAAGGACTACGCCAGGGCAAAAACAGCAGATAAAATCCTCCGTGTGCAGATTGAAAAAGGCAGACAGGAGCTTCTGTACCTTGAAACCGTAGCCGATGAGATAGAACGTGCTGAGAGTGAATCAGACCTCTCCGCCATAAGACAGGAGCTTATTTTGGAAGGTTACATCAAACCTCAGAAGGGTAAGCAGAAGCCGCCAAAGGAGCTTCCTCCCAGAGAGTTTGCGGTTTCGGGTGATTTCAAGGTGCTGGTTGGCAGAAACAACCGCCAGAACGATATGCTCACATTGAAGCTTTCCCGCAAAACCGATTTGTGGTTTCATACAAAGGACATCCCCGGTTCACACACGGTCCTTTTGACCGAGGGCAGAGAAGTTCCCGATGAAGCTTTGCTTGAAACAGCTCAGATTTGTGCGTATTTTTCAAAGGCAAGAGAAAGTTCACAAGTACCTGTGGATTACACCTTGATAAAGTATGTTTCAAAGCCCCAGGGCTTTCCTGCAGGCAGGGTGATTTATACCGACCAGCACACCCTTTACGTTGCTCCCAAAAATCCCGAAGAATAATTATTTATCCGCTCACTTAAAGAGTTATTTATCTTCTTTTCGTGAGCGGATTTTTTGTGCCTTTGCGATTGTTAATTGAAAAGATATATATGCTGTGATATAATTAATCTCATAATAATGCACAATATTTAATATAAAATGCCACGGAGGGAACAATGATAACAAGAGAAGAAATAGAGAACATAGCTCTGCTGTCAAAGCTTTCTGTGACAGAGGAAGAAACAGAAAAGCTTACACAGGATTTAGAGCAAATGATGACTTTTGCCTGCACAGTAGCAAATGCTGATACAGAAGATATGGTAGCATCAGATGTATATGAGAAGACGTTTCTGCGTGATGATGAGGTCAGGGAATCTTTACCGTTGAAGGATGTGCTGATAAATGCACAGGAGTGCTGTGACGGTTATTTTGTTGTGAAGAATGGTTGATTATGGGTAGGATTGAACAGATACACAGTTTGCTTTGCAATAAGGAAATATCCTGCAGAGAGCTGACAGAAAAATATATAAATGCCATAAAGAGAGATAATTCAAAGCTTCTTGCTTATGTTACCGTTACCGAGGAAGAAGCTTTGCACACTGCTGATGAAGTTGACAGGCAGATAGCACGCGGTGAGAAGATAGGTATGCTTGCAGGTGTGCCTATGTCTCTCAAGGACAATATATCAACAAGAGGCATCAGAACTACCTGTTGTTCAAAAATGCTCCTTGATTATACTCCTGTATATGATGCAACTGCGTGGAGCAGGCTAAAAAATGCAGGAGCTGTGCTTTTGGGTAAGGCAAATATGGACGAGTTTGCCATGGGCAGTACAGGAGAAAACTCCTGCTTTGGAGCATCCTCAAACCCTTATAATACAGACCGTGTGTCAGGTGGTTCTTCAAGCGGAAGTGCGGTGTCTGTCAGCGCAAACCTTGCGGTGTATTCCTTAGGCTCTGACACAGGGGGTTCTGTCCGTCAGCCTGCCGCTTTTTGCGCAGGTGTCGGACTTAAACCCACCTTTGGCGCTGTGTCCCGATACGGCCTTGTGGCATTTGCTTCAAGCCTTGACCAGATAGGACCTATGGCAAGCACAGTTGAGGACGTGTCCATAGTGTTTGACAGCATTGCAGGAGGAGATATGCTTGACTGTACCTGTAACAGAGATTATATGCCTGACACTTACAAAACCCTGAATGAGAATATAAAAGGCAGAACTGTAGGTATAGTACGTCAGTTTGAGGATAACGACAGTATCTCTTTTGAGGTGAAGTCCGCTATGAATGAAGCGGTAAAAACCTTTGAGTGTTTAGGTGCAAAGGTGGTTGTGGTAGATATACCGGAGATTACGCGCAGTGTACCTGTTTACTGTATTATATCCTGTGCAGAAGCTTCTTCTAATCTTGCACGCTATGATGGTATCCGCTACGGCTACAGGACACAAGGAGACTTTAACAGTATTCACGAGCTTATCTGCAAAAGCAGAAGCGAGGGCTTCGGCACGGAGGTCAAACGCAGAATACTTATGGGTACAAATGTGCTCTCAAGCGATAAATGCAGTTATTATTATAACAAGGCAAGAAACCTCAGACAGAATCTGAGTATGGAATTTGGCAAGGCGTTTTCTGTGTGCGATGTTATTATTGCACCTACAGCCCCAACACCTGCATTTGCAAAAAACAGAGTTGTTGCAGACCCTACTGTTCTCTATATGGAGGATATGTGTACAGTGTGTGCAAACCTGGCATCTCTGCCTTCTGTGAGCATTCCCTGCGGTTGTTCCTCTGAGGGCTTACCAATCGGAATGCAGATTATAGGCAGGAAATTCTCAGAGAGCCTTATTCTGAATATGGCGTATAAATTCCAGCAGGCAACAGATTTTGTGCACAGCACGGATTGGGGTGTGAAGCTGTGAAGTACGAACTTACTGTGGGGCTTGAAACCCACGTGGAACTCAGCACAAAGTCTAAGATGTTCTGTTCCTGCAAAACCGAATTTGCAGGGGAGGCGAACACCAGATGCTGTCCTGTGTGTCTGGGACTTCCCGGTTCACTGCCTGTAATAAATAAACAAGCGGTAGAGCTTGCTATAATGGCGGGACTTGCTCTGAATTGTAAAATAAACAATCTGTCCTTTATGGACAGAAAAAACTATTCCTATCCCGATTTGCCCAAAGCTTATCAGATTTCTCAGTATGACGTTCCCTTGTGTTATGACGGCTTTCTGAAGCTTTCATCGGGCAAGGTTATCCGCATCAGCCGAATTCACATTGAAGAGGATGCAGGCAAGCTTGTGCACAACAAAGGTGAAACCCTTATTGATTACAACCGTTGCGGTGTGCCTCTCATTGAGATTGTAACCGAACCCGATTTTTCCACAGTAGGCGAGGTTCGGGAATATGTGGAAACACTCCAGCATCTTATAAGGTATATAGGGGTTTCCGACTGCAGAATGCAGGAAGGTTCTATGCGGTGCGATGTGAATGTGTCTGTACGACCTGAAGACAGCGACAAGTTGGGTATTCGTACAGAAATCAAAAATATGAACTCAGTTGCCAATATGGTAAGGGCTGTTGAGTACGAATATACACGTCAGTGTGAACTCCTTGAAAGGGGAGAGAGGGTAACACAGGAAACCTTGAGATACATAGAGGAAAGCGGAGTAACTGCTCCTATGCGAAGCAAAGAGGATGCAAGAGATTATCGGTTTTTCCGCGAGCCTGATTTGTTGCCTTTGCATATTGAAGAAGCTGAGCTTGTAAAAATAAAGAAAAAGCTTCCCGAAATGCCAAGTGAAAAAATCCACCGCTATGTTAATGAATATGGACTGAACGAAACCGATGCAAACCATCTGATAAAATACAGACGGATTTCAGAGTATTTTGACAAGGCGGCGGAGCTTTCAAAATCTCCAAAAACATCAGCAAGGTTTATAATTACTCAGATGTTCAGCCTTTTTTCTACAGAAGCTCAGAAAGAGGAGTTCGCAGTTAAGGTTACACCCTCAAGCCTTGCAACCCTTGCTAACCTCCTTACAGAGGGTAAGATAAATACAAGCCTTGCAAAGAATATTCTGGAGAAAATGCTCCTTTCAGGCAAGGGTGCTATGGATTTTTTGTCTGAGGATGACCTGAAAGGTTTTACTAAGGCAGAACTTGAAAATCTGTGCACAAGGGCTATAGAAGAAAATCCTGTAGCTGTGACTGACTTCAAAGGCGGAAAAGAAAAAGCACTTATGGCTCTTGTGGGCTTTGTTATGCGTGAAAGTAAGGGTAAGGCAAATGCAGAAACAGCAAAAAAGAGGCTTGCAGAGCTTTTGTCAGCTGATAATTAAGGAAGATGATTATGAAAACCCTGTACGTGTCCGATTTGGATTCAACATTACTAAATAGTAAAGCCAAGCTTTCTGATTTTACAAAGGAAACTCTGAATGAGCTTATCTCAAAAGGGATGCTGTTTTCATACGCAACCGCACGCTCGTCAAAAACAGCCTCCAAGGTAACACAGGGGCTCAAAGGTGATATTCCCATCATTGTGTACACAGGTACTTTTATTATGGAAAACGGCACCCGGAATATAATACTTGGCAATTTTATGACGCAGGCAGAGGTGCAGACGGTAAAGGATGCGGTGGATAAGTTTTCTCTTTGCCCTATAACCTACGCCTATGTTGATGGTGAAGAGCGGTTTATGTATGACCCATGTGTTATCAGCAAAAGTGTTGATGATTTTATCAAAACCCGTGAGGGCGACAGTCGCAGTATGGCTGTAGCAGGTGGCTTTGAAGGCACCTTGCAAGGGGATATTTTTTACTTTACCTTTATGGAGAAGTATGAACTTCTGCTTCCTGTTTATGAGTTTTTAAGGGATAAATGCAACTGCCTTTTTCAGCCTGATAACTATACTGATAACTGGTTTTTAGAGGTAATGCCCAATAAGGCTACAAAGGCAAACTCGGCACTTAAGCTCAAGGAGCTTTTAGGTGCAGATAAACTCATAGCTTTCGGTGACGGCTACAACGATATTAAACTTTTTGAGGCGGCAGATGAGTGCTATGCAGTCGGTAACGCGGTGGATGAATTAAAGGAAATCGCCACTGGGGTAATAGGAAATTGCGACGATGACGGAGTAGCACATTGGCTTCTTGAAAATTTCAAAGGATAAAAGAAAAACACGGTGAACAGTAACGTTCACCGTGTTTTTGTATTAAAAGTCGGAACTAAAATTCTGAACTTTATTTATTAAACGCAACCCTGAGCCTTCATAGCCTCAGCAACCTTGAGGAAGCCTGCGATGTTAGCACCTGCAACCAGGTCGCCTTCCATGCCGTACTCCTTAGCTGCATCGTAGGAGTTCTGATAAATGCTCTTCATGATGTCTTTGAGCTTTGCGTCAACTTCCTCAGCGCTCCAGCTGTAACGCATAGAGTTCTGGCTCATTTCAAGACCGGAAACAGCAACACCGCCTGCGTTTACTGCCTTGGAGGGAGCAACTACAACCTTGTTCTCCTTCAGATAGTCAACAGCCTCGTTGGTTGTGGGCATGTTGGAAACTTCAACGTAGTACTTAACGCCGTTCTGGACAATCTGCTTTGCTTCTTCAATGCCAACCTCGTTCTGAGTAGCGCAGGGCATGATGATGTCAGCCTTAACGCCCCAGGGCTTCTGACCTGCGAAGAAGGGAACGCCGAACTTGTCAGCATAATCCTGAACCTTGTCGCGTCTTGAGTCACGCATTTCGAGCATGAAGTTAATCTTCTCTTCTGTGTTGATGCCGTCTTCGTCGTAGATGTAGCCGTCAGGACCGGAAAGTGTTACAACCTTACCGCCAAGCTCAGTTACCTTCTGAACAACACCCCATGCAACGTTACCGAAACCGGAAACTGCAACTGTCTTGCCCTCAATGCTTTCACCGAGAGTTTTGAGCATTTCTACTGTATAGTAAACTGCGCCGAAGCCTGTTGCCTCGGGACGGATAAGAGAACCGCCGTACTGGAGGCCCTTACCTGTGAGAACGCCTGTGAACTCGTTTCTGAGTCTCTTGTACTGACCGAACATGTAGCCGATTTCACGTGCGCCTGTGCCGATGTCACCTGCGGGAACGTCAAGGTCAGGACCAATGTGTCTCTGAAGCTCTGTCATAAAGCTCTGGCAGAAACGCATAACCTCGCCGTCAGACTTGCCTCTGGGGTCAAAGTCGGAACCGCCCTTGCCGCCGCCCATGGGCAGAGTTGTCAGGGAGTTCTTGAAGGTCTGCTCGAAACCGAGGAACTTGATGATAGAAGCGTTAACAGAGGGATGAAGTCTGATACCGCCCTTGTAAGGACCGATTGCAGAGTTGAACTGAACTCTGAAACCGCGGTTAACCTGTACCTTGCCGTTGTCGTCAACCCAGGGTACACGGAAGAAAATCTGTCTTTCAGGCTCAACGATTCTTTCAAGAACGCCAGCCTCTACCAGGTCGGGTCTTTTTTCTACTACAGGCTCAAGAGAGGTGAGAACCTCTGTTACAGTCTGGATGAACTCAGGCTCGCCGGGATTTCTTTTCTTAACTCTCTCAAGAAGGTCAAGAAGATACTCGTTTGTAAGTGCCATATTTCTCACGGCTCCTTTTACATAAATTTTCGCTTAATAGCAACATAAGAAATTATACAGCAATAAAAAATGGATTTCAAGAGAAAAAACAGAGGTTTTTGCAATTTTTTTTATAAAACCTTCAAAATTGGTCGGGATTTGTATATATTGACGGCAAAATGTGAATAATGAGGGGGCTGTTCTTGCAGTTAGGGAAGTTTACATAATAATTATTGTAAATTTTATTACCTTGTGTTATCATATTTAATAAGGAAAAGACCAAACTGTATTATGAGGTAACAGAGAAGTTTTACCTTGTTTAATCGTTTGTTTTTACTATAAATACTGATTTCGGAGTGGGATTATGAGAAAGACTAAAATCATCTGCACTTTAGGCCCTGCCTGTAACAACAAAAAGACACTCAAGAAAATGATTGAAGCAGGAATGAACGTGGCACGTATTAATTTAAGCCACGGCACCTATGACGACATAAAAGAAAACATTACAATGGTAAACGAGGTTGCCGCCCAGTGCGGCAAACAGGTTGCCATTATGCTTGATACAAAGGGTCCCGAGGTCAGAGTAGGTACCTTTGAAAACGGTTTTGTAGAGCTTGCAGACGGTGTTGATTTTGAGTTTTACAAGGAGCAGAAAGAGGGCAACGAGAAGGGTGTGAGCCTTTCATACCCCAGACTTGTTCAGATTTTTAAGTCCGACAGCTCAATTATCGGCCGTCAGATTCTGCTTGATGACGGCAAGATTATTATGAAAGTCAAGTCCACACACTCTGACAGAATTGTATGTACAGTAGTACAGGGCGGTAAGCTTTCAAACCGCAAGAGCATCAACATCCCTGATTATCACATCAATATGCCCTATGTAAGTGCCCGCGACAGACAGGATATCGAGTTCGGACTTGAGCAGGGTGTGACCTACGTTGCGGCTTCCTTTGTAAGAAGTGCAGAGGACGTAGTAACCCTCAGAGATTTCATTGACAGCTTAGGCTATGATAACGTAGAGATTATCTCAAAGATTGAGAACCAGAGCGGTGTGGCTGATATTGACAACATCATCCGTGTCAGCGACGGTATTATGGTTGCCCGCGGAGATATGGGAGTTGAAATTCCCTTTATCCGTCTGCCTGAGATTCAGAAATCCCTCATCAGAAAATGCGTTATGGCAGGTAAGTTTGTTGTCACCGCAACCCAGATGCTGGAGAGTATGACCACTTCACCCAGACCTACCCGAGCTGAAATCAACGACGTTGCAAATGCAGTATATGACGGCACATCTGCAGTTATGCTTTCAGGCGAATCCGCCGCAGGTAAGTTCCCCGTGGAGAGTGTGCAAACTCTGGCTGACATCTGTACTGAGGCTGAGCGCCACGTAGAGCTTCACGTGCTCCGCGATGCGCTCTCACACTGTGCAGACGAAACAAGCTTCCGTGAGAATATCTGCTATGCTGCAAAGACTATCGCAGACAGCATCGGTGCTGCTGCAATCATTGTGGAGAGTAAGACAGGCTCTGTGGCAAGGGCTATGGCAAAATACCGCCCCGACTGCGACGTTATTGCAGTTGTTACTTCCAAAGAAGTCTGCAACAAACTCTGCCTTAACTGGGGTGTTACCGCGGTTTACGGCGAGGAGCTCACGGAGAGTGACGAGATTACAAAGCAGGCTATGAGAAAGGCTATGGAAACAGGAATTGTTACAAAGGGAGATTTGGTTATAGTTATCTCCTCCAACAAGACTGTCCCCACCTCCGGCACAGACACCCTCAACATCAGAATTATCTGATATTTTTTGAACTAAATAGCATTATGATAACAAACGACCGCTTACAAAACGTAAGCGGTCGTTTCTTATTATAGCAAAGAGTTTTAGTTTACCAAAAGGCAAAAATCAAACGATATCGGGGTCAGTAATGAATTTCAAAAAATCATTAGCTTCGCCGTTTGTGTTTGCATTCTTTGTTGCTTCGATATCAAACCATGCATACTCAAGACCGTGAATAATGATAGGGAGTTTCTTTCCGAATTTCTGCTCGGTGTAACCCTCTTGCTGTAAACGCTTAGCTACCTCAGCAACCATTGTTAAGAGTTCATAGTGTCCCACAGGTCCTTTTCCGATATAGTTGAAATCTTCGTCGTAGCAATCCTCATCTTCTTCGCCGATGTTTGTAATGCTGTTTTCTTTGTACCAGTCAAACAGTAAATCAGTCAATTCGTTTGGTTCGTAAGGATTGATAATAGGGGATTCGTCCTGTCTCCAGAATGCATAATTCCATCTTTCTTCGTCATATGGGCCTGCACCTTCGCAATCTTCCTCAGTATTATAGCTGATTGCAAAATATGATACATTTTGAAATTCCCTGTATTCGTATGACTCGTTTGAATACACAAAAAAGGAAATTGCGTAGATGCCGTCTTCACACCAAGTATCCATTATTGATTTTACCTTTGAATAAAGTTTTTCTATGATATTGCCCATACAATTACCGTCTTATCTTCGTTATAGCAAAGAAGAGAAATTGATTCAATGATTATCTTCAATTTAGCAATTTGAAAAGAATGAAATATTTGCCTTATGTCAAATATGAAATAATTTACTTCGTAATTATGAAATTTTCTGCTACGCAGAAAGTGAAATAAAATTCGCCCTTAACATTTGCGTAGCAAATATTTCATACGCGTCAGCGTATTTCATGGCGAAGCTATTTCACTCGCCGTAAGGCGAATTTCATTGAAAAAGCCTGTTGCTTTTTGCAACAGGCTTTTTCTGGTGGACCTGAGGAGGGTCGAACTCCCGACCTTACGGTTGCGAACCGCACGCTCTCCCAACTGAGCTACAAGCCCGATAACTGTTTGTGATAAAATTATTCTTCGTCTTCTTTGACTACGAACTTTTCTGCAGGCTGTTTGCAGATGGGGCAAGCCTCGGGAGGTGTGTCGCCCTCATGAGTATAACCGCAGATTGTGCAAACCCAGTTTTTCATAAAGCATTCTCCTTTTGTTTGGTTTATCAGATTTCGGTGCAGGCACCGCATACGCCGTAGTAAGTCAGCACCGTGTTGTGAGTGCAGAAGCCTTCCATAGTGCAGACTTCTTCACTTATGGGTGCGCAGGTGGCAGGTACATCATACACACAACCGCACTCTTTGCATACGAAGTGGGCGTGGGGTGATGTGTCGCCGTCAATGCGTTCTTCTCCGTCAACATTTGCCACAGGGATAATCAGTCCCTGTTCCTTGAAGAGATTGATATTGCGGTAAACAGTACCCAAGCTTAAATCCGGCACATCCTCTTTGAGAGTTTCATACACCCATTTTGCACTGGGGTGGATGTCAGTGGATTTAATTGTATCCAGTATCATCTGACGTTTTTTGCTGAAATTCTGACCGCTCATAATATCATCTCCTTAAATCAGTAATCATTACTGTTTTCTTTATTAATGATAACATATATTTCTGTGTTTGTAAACAGCGTAACAAAATTTTTTTATTGCCATATAATACAGTAAATACATTACTCAGGAGTGTAACTATGCCCACAATATATTTAAGTCCCTCTTTGCAACAATCTAACCCTTTTTACGGCGGAGGCAGTGAGGAATACTATATGAACCTTATAGCTGATGCAATGGAGCCGTATCTTCGAGCAAGCGGCATTGACTTTGTCCGCAATAATCCCGAGGATTCGCTGACAAAAACCATCAACGATTCCAACGCAGGGAACTATGATTTGCATCTTGCAATTCATTCCAACGCGTCAAGTGCTGACAGAGCAGGCAGTAACACAGGAGTGCAGGTTTACTATTACCCCACAAGCACAAACGGCAGACGTCTTGCAAATGTGATTGCAGATAATTACAAAGGACTGTATCCCGACCCGTCAAAGGTTGCTACAATTTCAACCACAAGTCTTGCGGAAGTCAGACGCACCAAAGCGCCCACAGCCTTGGTTGAGGTTGCATTCCACGATAATCCCACGGACGCCCAGTGGATAAGAGAAAACATAGACGGTATTGCCCGTACACTTTCCCAAAGTGTGGCAGATTACTTGGGTGTTCCCTTTGTAGCTCCTTGATTTATCAGAATATTATTGTATAATATATTATAGGGCAGGATTACTCCTGCCGTTTACATAATATTTTACAGGATGTGAAAAGAAAATGACAAACAAACCTGAAATGTATATTATTGAAGAAACAATGAAAAACCTTGAGGCTAACAATATGAAGCCTTATTACTGCGAAACCTGTGAGGAGGCTTTGGAACTTGTAAAAAGCCTTATTAAAAAGGGAGACACCATTGCCTGCGGAGGATCGGTTACTTTGAAGGAAACAGGTGTTGAAGCCCTTCTCAAAAGCGGAGAATACAACTTCCTTGACAGAAGCCGTGAGGGTATTACTCCCGAGGAGATAGAAGAAGTATTCATTGGCGCTTTCAGTGCAGATGCTTACCTTATGAGTACCAATGCTCTCACTAAAAAAGGTGAACTTTACAACGTAGACGGAAACTCAAACCGTGTTGCGGCTTTGCTGTATGGACCTAAGAGTGTAATTATCGTTTGCGGTTATAATAAAATTGTAGAAAACTTAGATGAAGCGATAGAGCGTGTCAAAACCGTTGCGGCACCTCTTAATACAAAGCGGCTTCACACTAATTCCTATTGCGAAAACGCAGGGGAGTGTATGTCACTTAACAATGATAATCCCTTTATGTGCGACGGCTGTAAGGGCAGTGGCAGAATATGCTGTAACTACGTTGTATCAGCACAGCAGAGAAAGAAAGACCGAATCAAGGTTATTATTGTTGGCGAAAGCTTAGGCTACTGATAAATAATTCTATGTAAAGCGGAACTATCCTCCGATTTTATCGGAGGATAGTTCCAAAGAACAAGAGAAGCCTTATCTGTTCTGGTTGTTGTTCTGGTTTCTGTTCTGGTTGTTGTTCTTGTTCTGATTATTGTTCTGGTTATTATTCTGGTTGCTGTTCTTGTTCTGATTGTTGTTCTGGTTGTTGTTATTCTGATTCTTATTCTGATTGTTGTTATAATTGTTATTGTTGTTCACTGTGAACACCTCCCTTTTGATTATAGTATCTGTGCTTAGTGGTGGTTTATACAATGAAAGAGTTTTTTTCTCGGATAAGTCCTTTGCTTTCGTCTGAAGAAATGGAAATTTTTACAAATGAATATAGTAAGCCTTTTTACAGGGGAGTGAGGGTTAATACCCTTAAATGCCAAAAGGACAAGCTTTTAAGTCTTGTTAAAGGGATAAAGGATGAGGACGTAACACCTTTTTGCAAGGAAGGTTTTTATATCCCTGAATTATGTGAACTTAGCGGAAATCATCCTATGCACCACGCAGGTGCCGTTTACTTTCAGGAGCCTTCAGCTATGTCGGCGGCACAGATGCTCTCACCCTCAGAGGGGGACAAGGTTCTTGATTTGTGTGCCGCACCGGGAGGCAAATCTACTCAGCTTGCATCGATGTTAAAGGGTATAGGACTTTTGTGGAGTAATGAAATTGTTAAAAGCCGTGCCAACATACTTCTTTCCAATATTGAGCGGTGCGGTGTGAAAAATGCGGTGGTTTCCTCCTGCAATCCCGAGGTTTTGTGCGAAGCCTTAGAGGGTGTTTTTGACAAAGTGCTTGTTGATGCACCCTGCAGTGGTGAGGGAATGTTCCGTCGGGATGAGAATGCAAAGAAGGAATGGAGTGCGGAGCATTCCGACTCCTGTGCTGTAAGACAGCTTAAGATTCTCAATAGTGCAAAAAACGCTCTCAAAGAGGGCGGTGTGCTGGTTTATTCCACCTGTACTTTTTCCTATGCGGAAAACGAGGGGGTTGTTGAAAAATTCCTTGAGGAAAACCCTGATTTTGAACTCGTGGATTGCGGAGAAAGTTTTGGCAGACGCACCCTCTCGGGATTAGCCTGCAGGATTTTCCCTATGGACGGGGGAGAAGGCCACTTTGCCGCAAAGCTGAGAAAAAAAGAAAGCACAAAGGGCTTCGGCTTTTGCGGATTAAATGATATGGAACCCACACCTGAAAAGAAAATACCTTCCTTTGTTTTTGATTTTCTTGCAAGTGCTTTTTACGATACATCTGATTACAAACGACTGCTTTTGCACGGAGATAAAGTTTATGCTTTGCCTCAAAATTGTCCCGATATAAAGGGAACGGGAGTGCTCAGAGCGGGAGTTTATGTGGGCAATATAAAGAAAAATTACTTTGAGCCTGAGCACCACTTGTTTATGAGTGCAGATATAGAAAATGTAAAACAGGTTGTTAACCTTAGCCTTGATGACGAAAGGACTTTAAGATTCTTAAAAGGCGAGGAAATCCCTGTTGATGACAAATTGAAAGGTTACACTGCCGTAGCCGTAGAGGGTGTAATCACAGGATTTGGCAAAGTAAGCGGTGGCAGACTGAAAAACAAGTATCCCAAGGGTCTCAGACTTTTATAATAAGGTAGATTTAAGGAGCAGATATGGACAGATTATCTGACATTGGTGAAATCAAAAGAATAATGGAAAGCTCGGGCTTCAGTTTTTCAAAGGCACTGGGACAGAACTTTATTGTTAATCCTTCGGTGTGTCCCCGTATGGCAGAAATGTGCGGAGCAGACAAGGAATGCGGAGTGCTGGAGGTAGGCCCGGGTATCGGTGTGCTTACCAATGAACTGTGCAAGGTTGCAAAAAAGGTTGTGGCAGTAGAGCTTGATAAGCGCTTGCCTGAGATTTTAGCTAAAACTCTCTCAGACCATGACAATGTAAAAATTGTCAGCGGAGATATAATGGAGCTTGACCTGCACAAACTTATTGAAGATGAGTTTGCGGGTATGGACGTGGTAGTGTGTGCAAATCTGCCTTACTACATAACATCCCCTGTAATTATGAAACTTCTGGAAGAAAAACTTCCCATAAAAGCACTCACTGTAATGGTGCAGAAGGAAGCCGCAGACAGGCTTTGTGCACAGCTTGGCACGCGTGAGTGCGGAGCGGTGACGGCATCGGTGCGTTATTACAGCGAGCCGAAGCTTCTCTTCAAGGTTTCGGCAGGCTCCTTTATGCCTGCACCAAAGGTTGACTCTGCGGTAATAAGACTTGATGTAAGGCAGACGCCTTTAGTAGAAATCAGAGACGAAAAGCTTTTCTTCAGGGTTGTAAAAGCCTCTTTTGCCCAGCGCAGAAAGACTGTGGTGAATTCCATTTCTTCAAGCCTGTCTCTTGATAAAGTGTCGGTTGCATCTGTGATGGAAAAAGCAAGGCTTAATCCTCTCTCTCGTGCAGAGCAGTTGACTTTGGAGGATTTTGCCGCTCTTACAAATGCATTGTGGGAGGCAACAAGATGAAAGTTGAAATGATAAGCTGGATAACTTTTGCAATGGGAATTTTTCTTCTCATAGTGGGCATAGTTATCTGGGCAGGGAAGAAGATAGATTTGGTCCACGGTGAGGATGCAAACAAGGTAAAAGAGTATAACATAGTCCCCTATGCGAGACTTCTCGGCATTGGTGTGATGATAATTTCTCTTGCCGTTATATCATACGGAGTGCTTTCCTGTTTTCCTGTTATTCCCGTTTATGTGCAGTGGATTGCGGTGGGTGTTTTCGGCGGAGCAGGCACGGCAATACTTATTTACGGACACAAAAAATACTTTTCTGATGAAGTGTAAATAATAAATCAAAGGAGAGACTAAAATGCTTGAGTATAAATTTGACACACAGCTTCTCATTGCAGGTGAGGACTTAAACGAGGATGCAATTGACGAGTATATCCGCGAGAATATCAAGGGTGACTGCCTCATTGCAGTAGGCGACGAGGATTTAATCAAAATCCACTACCACACCAACGAGCCCTGGCAGGTTCTTGAGTATTGTGCAAGCCTTGGTGAAATTCACGATGTAGTAATTGAGAATATGGAGCGTCAGGAAGCAGGCCTCAAAGGCTGATAAACTCATTTGCAGGGAAGGCGCTTGCTACTTCCGCTTAATTACGAACAAAACAGGAGCTGTGGCGAAAAAGTCACAGCTCCTGTTGTTATAAATAATTATGCTTTTATTCGGTAATACCTGCAATGAACTTCTGGATTGCAGTTGCATCTTTGATAGTGATGGTGTAATCACGGTCGTAATCAGCAAGAGCTTTTGCTTTATTTGAAAAGATATCAATTAAGGCAATGTGCTTCTGAATAGCAGTTGCGTCCTTGATGTTTATATCATCGTCAAAGTTTACGTCACCTGTAGAATAAGGTGATGTGTTAACAAATTTCAGATTGTTGTTCCTTGCATATTTTTCACTCTCAGAACCTGCGAAACCATAGATAGTAAAGTCTTCAAAATAGAGAGGGTATGATGACAGACCAAAGTATGCACCGAAAGCAGCTTCCTGAATTTCATCCACATTTACGGATATTGTAACGTTTTTGAGGCTTGGGCAACTAAGGAAGGCTTTGTATTCTATTGTTCCGCCACCGCAAATTTCAACTTTTGAAAGTTTCTTACAGTCGGCAAAAGCAGAGGAGCCTATAAGTTCGACAGATTCGGGAATATATATTTCTTCAATTGAAGTGCTGCGGAAAGCATTGCTTCCGATAACAACAAGTCCTTCGGGGAGAACAACCTTAGTAAGCTTGTTTAGGCTTACAAAAGCAGTACCGGCTATTCCCTTTGTGCCTTCTTTTACATACAGTTCACTCAGTGTGGAAGAATTACCTTTGTAACCCATAAGCACATCACCAAAATAGAAAAGACCGTCAGGCTGTGAGTCTTCCCAAGCGGAGTCTTTAAAAGCGGTACTGGAAATGTTATAAATTTTTCCGCTGTGCTGAATATCATTTAGTTTTTCACATTTCTCGAAAGCTCCCGACTCAATTGTGCCAACGCTTTCGGGAAGAGTGATGCTTTCAAGAGACTTGCAATGATAAAAAGCATAGGAGTGAATGTTTTCAATGCTTTCGGGCAGATTTACTTCTTTAAGATTTTCACACTCATAGAAAGCATAGTACCACATTTCAGGATTGCCCTTAAGAGTCACACTTTCAACACCGCTGCGTGTAAATCCGTCTCTCATATCCTTAACTCCATCAGGAATTATTGCGGATTTGATTGATGTACAGTATGAAAAAGCCTCTGAGCCTATGTGTGTCAATGATTCAGGGAAGTTAACAGTTTCAAGATTTACACATTTGTAAAAGGCTTTTTCACCGATAAAGGTGAGTGTATCGGGAAGAGATATACTGATAAGAGAAGTATTGTTCTTATTGAACACTGAGTCTGCAAACATATTGCTGCAGATTGCTGTTGTGCCCTCTTTGAAGTCTACTTTGAGATTTTCGGGCATATGACCTTTGTAGTTAAGTGCAAATCTATCCAGATAAACCACACCGTCAGGCTGAGAGTTATACCACTTTGATTCGTTAAAAGCACTGCCGGATATAATCAAGTCGGGATTTTTATTAATATTTATGGTCGAAAGATTTTCGCAGTATGCAAAAGCATTGTTGCCGATTTCTGTAACACTTTCGGGGATTGTGATTTCTTTGAGAGAGTGACAAAATAAGAAAGCTTCGTCATCAATTAAGGTAACGGAATCAGGGATGTCAATAGTTTCAAGGGAAGAACAACCTTCAAAAGCACGGCTTCCGATTTTTGTAACACTATCGGGTATATTTATGCTTTCAAGGTTTTTGCAGTTTTCAAAGCAACCCCCAAAAATACCGGTAACTGTGTCGGGGATTATAACACTTTTGATATTAGTGTTGTTACTGAATGCGCCTGAAATACTCGTGATTGTATGGCCTCCCACGGTTTGAGGGACAACTACATGTTCTTCGCTTACGGATGCCTCAAAGAGCATAGCTCTTCCATCGTCATAATATACAGCTTTATAATCGCCTTCAACGATTAATGTACCGTTGTTTCCGGCGGCACTAACGCTTACAACGGCGGTGCTCAGAATACAGAGGATTGCCAACAGAAAAGCCAATGATTTTTTATACATTTGCCAACACTCCTTTTTAGAAATTTATTTAAGCCATCTCGGCTGTCTGCTGATTTTAATTTACTACTTTTGTTTAATATAGTCAACAAAAATGATGACAGTTTAATAAATAAAACAAATTTGTAAAAATTGTGACTCCTTCACCTGTATGATAACCTTTGGTGATAATGCCTTTAATCAGACTCAAGTAGCAAAGATACTCGGTATGTATCATATAGGCTACTCGAAGTGTAAAGAGGAGAATGACCTGCAAAATGAAAAACAGGAGCTGTAGCAAACCGCTACAGCTCCTTGATTTTTGCTTGGTATTTACTTGTGTGAAAATTACATCTTATCGGGGCAGGAAACAGAGAACATTGTGAGTACGTTCTTGATAACAGAGCGGACTGCACCGCAAAGTGCAAGTCTTGCCTGAGTGAGGGAATCCTCTCCGCACTTAACTCTGTGTGCGTTGTAGAATTTGTGGAACAGAGTTGCAAGGGTAGTAACATACTTTGTGATACGGGTGGGGTCGTAGTTCTTTGCAGCGGCTACAACCTCGTCTGTGTATGCGGCAAGGTGGTGGATAAGCTCAACTTCTTCTGCTTCTCTGAGAAGTGTCAGCTCCTCGGTTGTGCACTCGCGCTTTACAATGCCGTCAGCCTCCAGGTTTCGGAAGATACTGCAGATTCTTGCGTGTGCATACTGAACATAGTAAACAGGGTTCTGATTATCCTGAGTAACAGCCAGGTCAAGGTCAAAGTCCATCTGAGTGTTTGCTTCTCTTGTGTTGAACATAAATCTTGTGCTGTCTACGGGAACTTCGTCAAGCAAATCGGAAAGCTGGATTGCCTTACCTGTACGTTTGCTCATCTTAACGGGCTTGCCCCCTGAGAGGAGCTTTACAAGCTGCATCAGCACAATGTCAAGCTTGTCGCCGTCGTAGCCGATGGCGTCCATAGCACCCTTCATTCTCATAACGTGGCCGTGGTGGTCTGCACCCCAGATGTTGATACAGGTGTCAAATCCGCGGTCAAACTTGTCTTTATGATAAGCGATGTCAGCGGCAAAGTAGGTGGGGTTGCCGTTTGCACGGATGAGAACGTCGTCTTTGAGCTCCAGTTTGTCAATCTCTTCCTGAGTTTTGCCCTGTTCAAGGTACTTTTTGGTGAGAACTTCAATGTTCTTGTACCAGAGCGCGCCTTCTTTTTCGTAGGTAAGACCTTTCTCTGTAAGCAGGTCAACAATAGCATTTACTTTACCGCTTTCGTGGAGCTCGCTTTCAAAGAACCACTTGTCGTAGGTGATGCGGTACTTCTGCATGTCAGCCTGCATTTTTGCAATGTTCTTGGGCAGAGCATAGTCTACCATTGCTTTGCGTCTGTCTGCACTCTCAGCACTTACAAAGCTGTCGCCGTGTATATCTGCAAATTCTTTTGCCAAATCGGTGATGTCACCGCCCTGGTATCCGTCCTCGGGGAATTCTGTTTCGGGAATGTATATCTGCAGGTATCTTGCTTCAAGGGAAGAAGCGAATTTTTCAATCTGATTGCCTGCATCATTTACATAGAATTCTCTGAATACATCGTAGCCTGCTTTCTGAAGCACAGCGGCAAGGCAGTCGCCCAGAGCACCGCCTCGGGCATTACCCATATGCATAGGACCTGTGGGGTTTGCAGAAACAAACTCAACCATATATTTTTTGTTCTGTCCGAAGTCGCTGTTTCCGTAGCTTTCGCCCTCGGTTTCAATCTCTTTTACAACAGATGCAAAGTATTCTGCCTTGAAGAAGAAGTTCAGAAATCCTGCACCTGCGGCTTCAGAGCGCTCAAAGAATGTGCCCTCAAGGTTAATGCAGTCGCAAAGGGCTTGTGCAATCTTCATAGGAGGCATACGGAATACTCTTGCACCTGCCATAGCGGCATTTGTTGCAAGGTCGCCGTTTGCACGGTTTGCAGGTGCCTCAATGATAAACTGAGGAGCCTCGGCTTCGGGGAGAAGTCCCTCTTTCATAGCTTTTGTAAATGCTTCGTTTATAGCATTTCTCAGCTGTAATACAGCATTTGCGGAAGTTTTAGACATTTGTGTTTCCCTCTTTTTCTGTAACTTTTATATGAATCTCGTTTTTGCTGACTAAACCTGCATTGAAGTCGAGAGTATAGCTTGCCTGCAATACTCCGCCTTTTTCGCTCAGGTTGTTTTCAATAAGGTTGGTGAAAACTCCTACCATCAAATCGCCGAACATAGTGTTGTAGTGGCACTGGTGGCGTCTGCCCCTTTCCAGAGTAAGTCTGGAACCTGCTGCACCCTTGCGGATTATGGTGATGATTTCGTTCTCCTGTACCTCAACTGTATTGTCGAAGTAGATGTTGGGGTCTTCGTTGTCGTATTCCCTGTATCTTATGTAGTACTTACCGTCTTCAAAGGTGAAATCTCCTGCAGTTGTAAGCTTGATGGTTTCTTTATCCCCATCTACAATCTGTGTGCCCGTAACGGTAATCAGAAAATTTTCTTTCATATTCTTCACTCTTATCAGTATTGTTCTATATCAATGCGGTTTACCAGACTTTTTACATCTCTGCCCAGAAACATACCTGCAATGGATTCGAAGTTGTGGGGAGTATCGCTTACAAAGAAGCTGTATTTTCCTTCATCGGTGCTTGTTGTTTCAAGATTGTTTTCACGCAGAAGCTGTGCCGTATATAAAGCGGTTGCCCTGCCTGAGTCAATCAGGGTAACATTCTCTCCCATAGCCTTGCCGATAGCATCTGACAAGAGGGGGTAGTGGGTGCATCCCAGTATCAGGGTGTCAACACCTTTTTCTTTAAGCTCTGCAGTGTAGTGTTCGATTACACTTTTTACTATTATGTCTGAAGGGTCAGTGAAGCCGTTTTCAACCAAAGGAACAAACAAGGGGCAGTCCTGCTCAAAAACCTGAATGTCCGGATTTATGGAGCAAAGCATTTCTTTGTAGCTGTGGGAGTTTATGGTTGCCGAGGTGCCAATTACGCCAATCTTGCTGTTTTTTGTGGCTTTAGCGGCGGCTTGGGCTGTAGGACTTACAACTCCTGTGTAGGGAACAGGCACGGTGCGGTACAATTCCTTTGCAACAGAGCTTACAGTTCCGCAGGCGGCAATGATGATTTTTACATTATTCTGCAAAAGAAAATTAACATCCTGCTGAGCATATTTGGTAATGGTATCACGGCTTCTGCTTCCGTAGGGAACCCTGCCCGTGTCGCCAAAGTAAACGATATCTTCACAAGGAAGCACGTTCATCAGCTCTTTTACAGCAGAAAGACCGCCAAGTCCCGAGTCAAAAACGCCGATTGCCATATTTCTTGCATCCATAATTTCACCGCCAATCTTTACTAACTTGTTATTTTAACATATTTATATGTAAGTTTCAAGGGGAGAAAAAACACATAGTCAATAAATAATATTTATATTCATAATACCTTTGACAAACAGGTAAGTAGTCTGTATAATGATAATATCTTAAAATGGATAATTATGTTTACTGCCTGCGCAGTATGGAGGTATATTATGTACGATATTAAAAAAGCTTTCGGCATTATTGCCGACAAGGTGGCAGATGCTTTATCTTCTCAGGGCTTCAAGCGTGAAAAGGTAAGTTCTACCGATAAGGAAATGGTAGCACTCTTTACAGGTGAGAATGTAGCTTACTCTGTAATTTATTACACAGAGAAAATGCACGTGGTCCTCAGAAGCTGTACTATGACCGACGAAGGCCCCGACAATGAGTGGAAATCCATGGCAACCTGGATGTTTAATCCCGAGACCGATACAAACAAAGAGGCAGAGAGCATCGGTAATGATTTTGCAGACGCAGTAAGTGCCGCTTCTGCCGTTAAGCGTGTGCAGAAAACCAAGAAAAAGAAAAATTCAGACGAGGGTAACGCAGACCCTCTTTTCCTTGCAAAGCGATTTGTAACATTCTTCCCTGAGCTCAAGGCAGAAATAAAGAGCGAGCAGGAAAATTACGAGAGCTTCCGCGGAGTTTACTTTATCCGTACCTATGTAGTACCCAGAGTGAACGAGCTTCTTTCCCGCGGTGTAAAGGGTGAGATGAGCAAGCTTGCTCAGATGATAAGCACCCAGTATGCAAACGGCGATATGGATACCCGTTCTATTATCACCATTGTACTTCTCAACGGCATTGATGAAAAGCATATAGAAAAGTTTGAACCGATGCTTTCCGAAGAACTCAAGAAGTCCTGGAAGTATGCTCTTAAAATGAAGGGTAAGAAGGTTCGTCCCGAAAAGCAGAAGAAGAGCCTTGCCACCTATGCCGCCGACAGACTCCGCTGATTCTGGCAAAAAAGAATAAATTTATCCCCTATGGCAGATGATAAATTGCCATAGGGGTTTTTGTTGACTATACTATTTTTGAGGAGTATTATATAAAATATAAAGTTAATTGGGAGATTCTCTATGAAAAAACTAAGTTTTAATCAGGTTTTATCCTGTGTTCTGTCCTTGCTTATGATTATTGGTATGGTGCCTGTTATGAGGGTATCTGCGGTTACAACGACTGTGACAGAAGTTGAAGGAACTACCGAAAGCGGACTGGAGTATGAAATCAACGATGGTGAGGTAATTATCACCGATTACACAGGTTCTGCAACGGAGCTAATAATCCCTTCTGAAATTGAGGACTGTCCTGTTACAAGCATAGGTGACTATGCTTTTTCCGGTTGCCACGGTCTTACAAGTGTCACAATTCCCTCAAACGTTACAAGTATAGGCGACTTTGCATTTGACTGGTGTTCGCTCCTTTCAAGTATCTCAATCCCAGAAAGTGTTAAAAGTATAGGTGACTCCTCATTTTCCAATTGTATAAGCCTTACAAGTGTTGAATTTCCCTCAAGCGTTACAAGTATAGGGGACAGAGTTTTTTCCGGATGTGAAAGCCTTAAAAACATCACAATGCCCAACAGCATAACACGTATAGGATATGCTATGTTCAGCTATTGCATAAGTCTCAAAAGTGTCGCAATCCCCGATAGTGTTACGAGTATAGGTGATTCTGCGTTTTCCAATTGTTACAGTTTTACCAGTATCACAATTCCCGAGGGTGTTACAAGTATAGGGAACTATGCATTTACCACGTGCGAAAGTCTTACAAGCATCACAATCTCCGATAGCGTTACAAGTATAGGTGAGGGTGCATTTAGGTTTTGCGAAAGCCTTGCGGATGTATACTACGGTAGCACACAGACACAGTGGAACGAAATAGAAATCAGTAATAATAATTACAACCTATTAAATGCAGAAATTCATTTCATTGAGCACAAGCCCACTCAGTCAGAGCCTGATGCTGACACAACAAACCTTTCGGGTGATGCCAATACGGATGGATGTGTTAATATTAAAGACGCAACTGCAATCCAGAAACATATTGCAAAGCTCATTGTTCTTACCGATGAAGGTTATGCCTTGGCTGATAGTGACGGTTCAGGCTATGTTGACATTAAAGATGCTACCGCAATTCAGAAGTATATTGCAGGGCTGGAATATTGACGGATAAAATTTTAGGGAGGGCAGACGCCCTCCTTTTTGTTTTATGGGTAGTATTTCTGTATTTTTTTGACGACTTAAAAAAACTATCAACGCTACCGCGTGTTTGTTGTGGGCATTAAGTTTGGAGGTCCTTTTAATGAAGAATTGATTCAAGTTGCAAATAGTTTTCATTTTTATGCGGATTTGAAGGATATAATGCTTATTTGGAAACAAAAACTAAAAAATTTGAGGAAATCTTTCATATTTCTCTTGACAAATTGACTTTTCGCTTCTATAATATCAAGATGTACCATTATGGGGGGTAATACCCTCTAAGCAAAAAACAGGTTAAATCAAATCCGCTTACTTTATCACATCCTGCAAAGATTGTCAAGAGGTAATTTTTTCTTTTACTTATGACTTATGCTCGGCAGGGCTTCACCCCAATATACTGGGTTGAGGTTTTGCTGCTTTTGCAAATATTGTGGTTTGTTAAGTCGGACGGAAGTTGACTTTTCCTGTTCTGTGAAAGGTCACAGCGTGCCACGGCACAGAATTTTCAGAAGGAGAGATACGCCTATGGAGAATGTTAAGCACGTACAGCTTGGCGAAACCGAGAGATTGAGCTTCTCAAAAATTGACGAAGTAATAGGAATGCCCAATCTCATTGAGGTGCAGAAGAAATCCTACCAGTGGTTTCTTGAGGAAGGCCTCAGAGAGGTTTTCAAGGATGTATCGGGTATCACCGATTATTCCGGCAACCTCGTTCTTGATTTCATTGATTACAAACTGGATGTGGACAAACCCAACTACAGTGTAATCGAGTGTAAGGAGAGAGATGCAACTTACTCAGCAGCACTCCGTGTTACCGCCAGACTTCTCAACAAAGAAACCGGCGAAATCAAAGAATCCAATGTTTTCATGGGTGAGTTCCCCTTGATGACAGACAGCGGTACCTTTGTTATCAACGGTGCTGAGAGAGTTATTGTTTCTCAGCTTGTTCGCAGCCCCGGTGTTTACTTTAAGATGGAGCACGACAAAACAGGTAAGGAGATGTTCTCCTCAACCGTTATCCCCAACCGCGGTGCATGGCTTGAATATGAGAACGATGTCAATGACGTTTTCTATGTTCGTATAGATAAAAACCGTAAGCTTCCCATTACTGCTTTCCTGCGTGCTCTGGGTCTGGGTTCAGATTCGGAAATCCTTGAGGTGTTCGGTGATGATGACAGAATCAAGGCTACTCTTGAGAAGGACACAACCACCAACATCGAGGAAGGTCTTATTGAGGTTTACAGAAAGCTCCGTCCCTCTGAGCCTCCCACAGTTGAGAGTGCTCAGACACATCTGAACAACCTGTTCTTTGACCCCAGACGTTACGATATGTCCCGCGTTGGCCGTTATAAGTACAACAAGAAGCTGGGCGTATCAGGCAGACTTTCCGGTCAGGTGCTTGCTGATAATGTTATCAATCCCCGCACAGGCGAGGTCCTTGCTCTTCGCGGCGATACCGTTTCCAGAGCAAAGGCTATGGAGATTGAAAACGCAGGTGTAAAGGAAGTCCTGGTAAGCATTGACGGCGGTAAGCTTGTTAAGATTCTCTCCAACAACATGGTTGATATCTCTTGCTATGTAGGCTTCGATGCAAAGGAAGAGTGCGGTATCAACGAGAAGGTTTCATTCCCTGTGCTTTGCGAAATTCTCGACGCTTGCTCTACTGATGAGGAGCTCAAGGATATGCTCAGAGCCCGCCGTGAAGACCTTATTCCCAATCACATTACTATTGACGATATATTTGCATCTGTTAACTATATGAACTGCCTTGCAGAGCATATCGGCGTTACAGATGACATCGACCACCTTGGTAACAGACGTATCCGTTGTGTAGGTGAGTTGCTCCAGAATCAGTTCAGAATCGGCTTCAGCCGTTTAGAGAGAGTTATCCGTGAGCGTATGACACTTCAGGCTCAGGATTTGGAAACTCTTTCTCCTGCAACTCTGATTAATATCCGTCCTGTTACTGCAGCTATCAAGGAATTCTTCGGTTCCTCGCCTCTTTCTCAGTTTATGGACCAGACCAACCCCCTTGCAGAGCTTACTCACAAGAGACGTCTTTCTGCCCTGGGTCCCGGCGGTCTTTCCAGAGACAGAGCAGGCTTCGAAGTTCGAGACGTACACTACAGCCACTACGGAAGAATGTGTCCTATCGAAACTCCTGAAGGTCCCAACATCGGTCTGATTTCTTACCTTGCAACCTTCTCCAGAATCAACGAATACGGCTTCATTGAGGCTTCATTCAGAAAGATTGATAAGGAGAGAGGTGTTGTTACTGACGAGGTTGTTTATATGACAGCCGACCAGGAAGACGAATTCTATGTTGCACAGGCTAACACACCTCTTGACGAGAACGGCCGCTTCATCAACTCCCGTGTTGTCGGCAGACACCGCGACGAGTTCGTTGATTTGGACGCTTCCAAGTTCGACTATATGGACGTTTCTCCCCGAATGGTTGTGTCAGTTGCTACATCAATGATTCCCTTCCTTGAGAACGATGACGCAAACCGAGCTCTGATGGGTTCCAACATGCAGCGTCAGGCAGTTCCCCTTCTTGTTACAGAAAACCCCATTGTCGGCACAGGTATGGAGTACAAAGCAGGTACAGACTCAGGTGTTTGTATTCTTGCGGAGGACGACGGTGTTGTTATGAGTGCTGATGCAAGACGCATCCGTGTTCAGTACGACAATGGAAAAATCAAGGATTACGAAGTTATCAAGTTCCTCAGAAGTAACCAGGGTACTTGTATCAACCAGATTCCCGTAGTTTGGCGCGGACAGAAAGTTAAGAAGGGTGACGTTCTTGCTGACGGTCCCGCTACAAAGAACGGTGAAATCTCTCTTGGTAAGAATGCTCTCATCGGCTTTATGACCTGGGAAGGTTATAACTACGAGGATGCTGTTCTTATCTCTGAAAAAATCGTTCGCGAGGATGTTTACACATCTATCCATATTGAAGAATACGAAATCGAAGCAAGAGATACCAAACTCGGTCCTGAGGAAATCACCCGCGATATTCCCAACGTTGGCGAGGATATGCTCAAAGACCTTGACGAGGACGGTATCATTCACATCGGTGCTGAGGTTCACGCAGACGATATCCTTGTAGGTAAGGTTACTCCCAAGGGTGAAACCGAGCTTACTGCTGAGGAAAGACTTCTTCGTGCAATCTTCGGTGAGAAGGCACGTGAGGTAAGAGACACATCTCTGAGAGTTCCCCACGGCGAGAGCGGTATCGTTGTTGACGTTAAGGTGTTCACACGCGAAAACAGCCGTGATGAACTCAAGCCCGGTGTTAACAAGGTTGTTCGTTGCTATCTTGCTCAGAAGAGAAAAATCAGCGTCGGCGATAAGATGGCAGGTCGTCACGGTAACAAGGGTGTTGTTTCCAGAATTCTTCCCGTTGAGGATATGCCCTTCCTGCCCGACGGTACTCCTCTTGACATCGTGCTCAATCCTCTGGGCGTTCCTTCCCGAATGAACATCGGTCAGGTTCTTGAGGTTCACTTAGGTTATGCTGCAAAGGCACTGGGCTTCAAGGTTATGACTCCCGTATTTGACGGTGCTCACGAAGGCGACATCTTCGATGCATACAAGGAGATGCAGGAGAAGTCAGACCGCGGTGAGTTCCCCGACCGCTCACAGATTACAGGTATTGACTTTGGCGAGTGCCTGCGTCAGCACGGCATCACTCCCGAATGCAAGACCTGGCTTAAGGACGGCAGAACAGGTGATTACTTCGACAATCCCGTTACTGTCGGATATATGTACTATCTCAAGCTCCATCATCTTGTTGACGATAAGATTCATGCTCGTTCAACAGGTCCCTACTCTCTGGTTACTCAGCAGCCTCTGGGCGGTAAGGCTCAGTTTGGCGGCCAGCGTTTCGGTGAGATGGAAGTTTGGGCTCTGGAGGCTTACGGCGCAGCTTACACCCTCCAGGAGATTCTGACCGTTAAGTCTGACGACGTTACAGGACGTGTTAAGACTTACGAGGCAATCGTTAAGGGTCAGAACATTCCCATGCCCGGTATCCCCGAGTCCTTCAAGGTTCTCATCAAAGAGCTCCAGTCACTTGCTCTTGATGTTAAGGTTCTTGACCGTGACGGCAACGAAATCGACCTGAAGCAGAAATTTGACGAGGATGACGATATGGGCGTTGTACCTGCTGATACAGAGTTCCAGGAGGACGAGGTTATGACCACAATGGACGGCTTCGGTCTTGACGAGGACTCAGAAGAGGGCAACGAATTCTTTGAATCTTCAATCTACGAAGATATTGAAGATATGGGCGAATACGACGACCACGGCAGTGACGAATATTAATAGGAAGGGGCAATTTGACTTATGGATAACAATATTTTTGATTCAATAAAAATCGGCTTGGCCTCTCCTGACCAAATCAGAGCCTGGTCCCACGGTGAGGTTACCAAACCTGAGACTATTAACTATCGTACTTTGAAGCCTGAGCGTGACGGTCTGTTCTGCGAGCGTATCTTCGGACCCACCAAGGACTGGGAATGTCATTGCGGTAAGTACAAGAGAGTACGCTTCAAGGGCAAGGTTTGTGACCGTTGCGGCGTTGAGGTTACACGTGCAAAGGTAAGACGTGAGAGAATGGGTCACATTGAGCTTGCTGCTCCTGTTTCCCACATCTGGTACTTCAAGGGTATTCCTTCCAGAATTTCTCTTATGCTTGATATCTCTCCCAGAAATTTGGAGAAGGTACTTTACTTTGCTAACTATATCGTTCTTGACCCCGGTGAGGGGCTTTACAAGAACCACGGCAGAGAGCTTCTGAAAAAATACGATTGCCTGACAGAGGCAGAGTATGCAGAGCTCAAGGAAAAATACGAGAACGACTTTACTGCACAGATGGGTGCAGAGGCTATCAAAACTCTCCTTGAAGAGATTGACCTTGAAAAGCTGTCAAGTGAGCTTCGTTCTCAGCTTGAGGATGCTTCAGGCCAGAAGAAGGTAAGAGTTCAGAAGCGTCTTGAAGTTGTTGAGAGCTTCCGTATGTCCGGTAACCGTCCCGAGTGGATGATTATGGAAGTTATTCCCGTAATTCCCCCCGATATCCGTCCTATGGTACAGCTTGACGGCGGTCGTTTTGCTACTTCCGACCTTAATGATTTGTACCGCAGAGTTATTAACAGAAATAACCGTCTGAGAAGACTTCAGGAGCTTGAAGCTCCCGAGATTATCATCCGCAACGAGAAGCGTATGCTTCAGGAAGCAGTTGATGCTCTTATTGACAACGGCAGACGCGGCAGACCTGTAACAGGTCCCAACAACCGTCCCTTCAAGTCACTTTCCGATATGCTCAAGGGTAAGCAGGGCCGTTTCAGACAGAACCTTCTCGGTAAGCGTGTTGACTACTCTGGCCGTTCCGTTATCGTTGTTGGTCCTGAGCTGAAGATGTACCAGTGCGGTCTTCCCAAGGAGATGGCTCTGGAGCTCTTTAAGCCCTTCGTTATGAAGCGTCTTGTTGAAACCAAGGCTGCTCAGAACATCAAGGCAGCAAGAAAGGCTGTTGAGCGTGCTAAGCCCGAGGTTTGGGATGCACTGGAGGTTGTAATCAAGGGCCATCCTGTTCTCCTCAACCGTGCTCCAACACTTCACCGTCTTGGTATTCAGGCATTTGAGCCTGTACTTGTTGAGGGCAGAGCTATTAAGCTTCATCCCCTTGTATGTACAGCTTACAACGCTGACTTTGACGGCGACCAGATGGCTGTTCACGTACCTCTTTCTGCAGAGGCACAGGCTGAAGCAAGATTCCTTATGCTTGCTGCAGGCAACCTTCTGAAGCCTTCAGACGGTCACCCCGTTGCTGTTCCTACTCAGGATATGATTCTGGGTTCATACTATCTTACACTTGATAAAGACGGCGAGCCCGGCGAGGGTAAGGTGTTCAGAGATACAGACGAGGCTATGATGGCTTACTCCACAGGTGTTATCAAGCTTCACTCCAAGATTAAGGTTCGCAGAAGTGCTGTTGTTGACGGTGTAGAGAAGTCCGCACTTGTTGATACAACAATGGGTAAGATTATCTTCAACGGTCCTATTCCTCAGGATTTGGGATTTGTTGACAGAACCAAGCCTGAAAACTACTTCAAGTACGAGATTGACTTCCTTGTTGGTAAGAAACAGCTTGGCAAAATCATCGATGCTTGTATCCGCGTTCACGGTGCAGAGGTAACAGCCAGAGTTCTTGACGATGTTAAGGCACAGGGTTACAAATATTCTACCCGCGGTGCTATTACCGTTGCTGTTTGCGATGCTATTATTCCTCAGGAGAAGAAAGCAATCCTCGCACAGGCAGAACAGGATGTTGACGCAGTTCGTGATGAGTTTATGATGGGTCTTCGTTCTGAGGAAGACAGATACAACGAAGTGCTCAAAATCTGGGAGAAGGCAACCAACGATGTAACATCGGCACTTCAGGGCGGTCTTGACCGTTACAACCCCATCTTTATGATGGCAGACTCCGGTGCTCGAGGCTCCATGAGCCAGATTCGTCAGCTTGCAGGTATGCGTGGTCTGATTGCGAATACATCAGGTAAAACCATCGAAATTCCCATTCGTGCTAACTACCGTGAAGGTCTGAATATTCTGGAATACTTCATTTTTTCCCGTGGTGCTCGTAAGGGTCTTGCCGATACAGCGCTTCGTACTGCTGACTCAGGTTACCTTACACGTCGTCTTGTTGACGTTTCTCAGGAAGTTATTATCCGCGAGAATGATTGCCATACCACAGAAGGTTTGGAAATCTTTGACATTATGTCCGGCAAGCACGTTATCGAGGAGATGCGCGAGCGTCTTGTGGGCAGATACCTTGTTGAAGACTTCAAGGATGCCGAGGGCAACGTAATCGTTTCCAAGGATAAGCTTATGGATGCCGCTGACGCAGACATTATCTGCAACTCAGGCACAAAGAGAATTACAATCCGCTCCGTACTGGGCTGTCACGCAAAACACGGTGTTTGCCGCAAGTGCTATGGTGCAAACCTTGCAAACGGCCAGCCTGTAACAGTTGGTGAGGCTGTTGGTATTATTGCTGCACAGTCTATCGGTGAACCCGGTACACAGCTTACAATGAGAACCTTCCATACCGGTGGTGTTGCTTCCGCAGAAGATATCACACAGGGTCTTCCCCGTGTTGAAGAACTCTTTGAAAGCAGAAAGCCCAAGAGTCTTGCTATTATCAGTGAGATTGACGGTGAGGTTCGCTTTGATACAATCAAAAATAACCGTCACGCTGTTGTGTTTAATAAAGAAACAGGTGACGAGAAGCAGTACCTGATTCCCTTCGGTTTCCGCGTTAAGGTACAGGAGGGTGACGTCATCAAGGCTGGTGACAAGATTACAGACGGTGCTGTTAACCCCCACGATATCCTTGCAATCCTCGGTGCACAGGCTGTTCAGGATTACCTCATCAGCGAGGTACAGAGCACCTACCGCCTGCAGGGTGTTGACATCAACGATAAGCACATCGAGGTTATCGTTCGTCAGATGATGCGTAAGGTTAGAGTTGACGAGCCCGGTTCAACCGAGTTCCTCGGCGGTCAGATGTATGACAAGAGCGAAGTGCTCTATGCTAACAAGCAGATTCGCAAGCGTATTGAAGCAGGTGAGGAAGGCCTCAAGGAGGCTGAGTGGACTCAGCTTCTCCTTGGTATTACAAAGGCTTCTCTTGCAACAGACAGCTTCCTGTCTGCGGCTTCCTTCCAGGAGACCACAAGAGTTCTCACTGATGCTGCTATCAAGGGTAAGGTTGACCCCCTCATCGGTCTTAAGGAAAACGTTATCATCGGTAAGCTGGTACCCGCAGGTACAGGTATGCGCCGTTATACTAACGTTGAGTTGGAGGAAAACTTCATTCCCCAGGCACCTCAGGCATTCGAAGAGGAGTAATATACTTTAACTAAAGCTACAGGCTGTGTGATTTTCATTAGTCACACAGCCTGTTTTGTTTATTTGTAAAGTACAATAAGTATAGTATGAGTAAGATGATATACCGAGATAGGATGCAGAGAAAATTATTGACCGGTATAAAAGACTATGCTAAGATTTAATTGCAGATACAAAATATTTAAGATTATGAGATGTTTTTGCGGTTTGATTTGTATATGTAATAGAAGGTTAATGAAGTAAACTTAAAAGGAGGTTTTGTTATGAAGAAAATAATCAGTTTGTTATTGGTTTTTGTGATGCTTATGAGCTTTGCTTTGGTGGTCAGAGCTGATGCACCGCCTTATTCAAAGGACTTTTCGGATAAGGGTGAAATGCTGAGTTCTTTGTCAAAATATTCAAAAACCTTCCCTGATGTGGAAGATTACACGTCCTCTGATTTGTCAGAGAAAAGGGAAAGACACCATCTTGAGCGCAGAGAGGTCTTTGTCCCTTATATTGAGGACAGTGGCTACACAGCAACCTCCTTTTCTTATGCGGAAAGTGAGTGGGGCAAGGGTGTGAATTATATCTTTGCTTCATACAGTTTAGGCGAAGAAAATGTAAGAATTATGGTTTTCCATGGTCTTAACAAGGAACAGATTGAAGAAGGTCTTGTTCTTGCATTTGTGCCTGAGGCACGCTTTTTTTCAGGTGAGGATAAAATAACAGGCAAAGTTTACGGTGCCGCTGAAACTCCGCTTTATGACGGAGCAGTATTTTCTGAGTATGTAATTAAAAGCAATTACTATGATGACATTCTGACCTTTGTGTATACAAACTCATCTTTTGATGAGGCGTTGGTTTCAAATCTGCAGTTTGAAAAAGCAGATTTTCTCTTGCCCGTGTACGTTGAGGATTATGAAGGTTATAACGACAGAATTCAGTATGAAGGTTTGTTTTTTGAGAAATTCTATTATGCAAACAGGTATGATTCTGCTGACCTTATCCACGAGTACAGAGAGCTTTACTATCACTACGATGAGGAAAACAATATGGATTGGGCACTGATTTGTACCTCGGACTATCTGGTTCCGCCCTGGAATGTAATGCCCTACGCGGTGTTTGGGCAGAGAGTTCTCAGATGCGGCGGCACTTATAGTCCCTTTGTAGTGAGGTACGGAATCTATGATGTGAATAAGGATATATTCACAAGTATTACAAATGTATGGGATACAGATGATTACGCAGATTTGCATCAGGTTCTTGACCTTGTGAATGCAGGGGAACTTATAGGAGACACGGACAAGGATTCAGAGATTACCATAAAGGATGCTACTCTTATTCAGAAGTGTCTGGCTTCTCTTTGTGAGTTTGCCGACGATGATGCGGTGGATGGAGTTTACACCTCTTATTACGGAAAGCTTGCATATATTTCTGACTTTGACCGTGACGGCGAACGTACAATCAAAGACGCAACCGCAATTCAGAAGCACATTGCAGGGTTAGAATATTGATTGTTTGTTAGAAAGAGAAAGGCTGTGCCACTTTTGTGACACAGCCTCTGTTTTTTTTGCTTGTGTTTTATTTTGTGAGAGCTTTTACAATTTCTCCTACATAGAAGGTGTGGTAGGGTTCATTCTCACCATAGTGCTTGGCTACTTCTTCGCTCAAAGCACATTCCTTACTCATCTCCTGTGAATACATTTTGCGGCAGATAAGGGTAAGGCTTGCTTCTTTGAAGCAGGGAACACCGTCAACGAACACAGGGGTGAGGCTTGCTTCTTTTATCTTGTCGCAATCTCTGCCCGATTTTCTGCCGCAAAGAGTGAGTGCTTCTCTGTAAGCTTCTTCAAAGAAACTGAGTGAGAAGAATTCTTCTTTCTCGGTGAATTCAAAGGTGTAACGGCAGGGACGGATAAAGGTATAGGCAACGTTTTTGTTCCAGAGAACTCCCATACCGCCCCAGGAAGCGGTCATTGTGTTGAAGTTCTCCTCATTACCTGCGGTGATGAGCATCCACTCTTTGCCTATTTTAATAAAGGGGTTCATATTCAAATCATTGATTTGTATTTCTTTCATATGTTTTACCTCCGTAGAAATATATGTTTTATAAGCTCAGTAAATTCCGTTTACAAAAACTTCTCCGAATCGCACTGCTTCAGCACCTTCTTGGGTTTTAACAAGGAGAGAGCCGTCAAGCGAAACACCGTATGCAATGCCGTTTTTGTCTTGCCAGAAAACTTCTTTGCCTATGTTTGCACACAGGGGGATATACTCAGAAATGGCATCTTCCGTAAGTTGGTAATTGTATTTTTCTATAGTTTCAAAAACACTCTTTGCAACTTTTTTGCAAAGTTCTTCGGCAGAGTAGATTTTGCCTGTAAGAAGCTTGAGCGACGTTGCCTTGTGAGAAATATCCTCAGAAAACTCTGTTTGATTCAGGTTGACGCCAATTCCCACTACAGTGCCGTTTGGAGTACCTTCTGTAAGTATTCCGCAGAGCTTTTTACCCTTTGCAATAATATCATTGGGCCACTTGATTTGAAACTCGGGGAAAATTTCACTCAGTGCCTTGTGCACACCCAAAGCCGAAAGCAGAGTGATGTGAGGATTGTTGACACAGGACAGAATAAGGCTCATACAAAGGGAGTTGTCCTTTTTGCTTTCCCACGTTCTGCTCAACCTGCCTTTGCCGTGGGTTTGTTCTTTTGCAAAGACTACCGTAAAAGGGCGCAAAGGCTCCCCTGAATTCAGGAGAGCCTTTGCGTATGTATTTGTTGATTCTGTTTTTTCTAAAGTAATTAAGTTTATCATATCAACTTTTTCTTTGCAATTGTGAGAGGTTTGCAGATAGCAGTGCCTACCACAATATTAACTGCGATTTCAATAAGTCCGTTAGTGCCTGCGAAAAGTGCGAACAGCGAGAAAATGTTATCAATGGCCACACCTACAACTTCGCTGAGACTTTCGCCGAAGAACAGCCACATGGAGCCAAGGAACAAAACTGTGTTGATAATGGCAACACTTGCGCCTGCCACAGGAATTGCAAGCATTGTACGCTTGGTACCGTTTTTGCTGATAGCTTTGTAAATCAGAGCAGGCAGATAACCGCACAGAACTCTGGGCACAAAGCACATTACAAAGGTGAGGAAGGGATTGATTGAGAGAAGTCCCATTCCTACAAAGTCCATACCGAAACAGGTGTAAAAACTTGTAAGTCCGAACACACTGCCAAGGATAATACCGCTTCGTGCACCAAGGACAATACTGCCTACTGCAACGGGCAAAGTCATAAGTGTCATCTTAACGGGACCTATGGGGATGTATCCGATGGGAGTGAAGGTCATCAGGATAATCAATGCTGCAAGTATGGCAGTCATGGTCATCTCTACAACCATAGGGTTTACGGTGGATTTTCTTTTTGTCATAATAAATACCTCCTGCTGTCTCCCCGTTTACGGGTGAGATGCAATATTATATTTACGGCTTTTATAAAAGCCGAAGAAAACCGAATATTGTTTTGCAAATTATTATCCGCGGTTCTTGTTGTAGATTATACGCAGTCCTTGAAGCATCAGGTCGTCGCGGAGAATTATTTGGTGAGTACAGCTTGGGATGATTTCCTGAGCAATACCGCCTGTGGCGACTACTGTGCACTCAATGCCCAGTTCGCGGTTTATGCGGTCAATCATACCGTCTATCATACAGGCATTGCCCAAAACCACACCCGAGCGGATACATTCATCGGTGTTTTTGCCGATAACCTTTTTGGGAGCTTCCATAGCAACCGAGGGCAGAAGAGCGGTTTTGTCGGAAAGAGCAGTCATAGAAATGCTCACACCGGGGGAGATTGCACCGCCAATCATAGCACCTGTATTATCAAGCACAATAATGGTGGTTGCTGTGCCCATACTGATAACAATGGAGGGTGCACCGTAAAGGTGAAGTGCGGCAACACAGCCTGTAACCAAATCCGCACCGGTGGAAGATGGATTGTCGATTTTGATGTTAAGTCCTGTTTTGATTCCGGGACCTACCACCAGAGGCTCAATGCCTACGGTTGTGATAATAGCCTGCTTTACAGTGCGGAGCACCTGAGGCACAACGCTTGAGATAATGCAACCGTCAATCTGTTTTTCGTCAAAGCCGTAAACCCTCATAACCGCGTGGATTTCTCCTGCAAATTCATCAGAGGTTTTGGTTCTGTCGGTAGACACACGGGCAAGCATTACAAGCTCTTCGCCTTCAAAAAGTCCGAATTTAATATTGGTATTGCCTATATCAATTACAAGTAGCATACTAATCACCGCCTATATTATATTTCATATTTCAGCATATTGCAAGGTTAAGTATAATGTATAGTATACGATTTATTCAGTGGTTATATTTAACCTTTATCTTTGAGTGGGTTTTTGTTCAAAATTACAAAAAAGAAAAAATCCCCTTCTTTTTGTCAAAAAGTAAATATAGCACAGAGAAGTTGTGATAATATATTAGTGTTGTTAATACTACTATTAATTTGTTCAATAGGAGGAATTACTATGCAAACTACCGAAAAACGTCAGCTTCAGATTCTTGCAACAAAAGCAAGACTGGGCGCAGTAATCGGCACATTCAATGCCAAGTCAGGTCATCCCGGCGGTTCACTTTCTGCTGCAGACATTATGACCTACCTTTATTTCAAGGAAATGAACGTAGACCCTGCAAATCCTGCAGATGCAGACAGGGACCGTTTTGTATTATCTAAGGGCCATTGTTGCCCCAGCCTTTATGCAGTGCTTGCACTGAAGGGCTTTTTTGAGTGGGACGAGCTCACAAAACTTCGTCATGTAGGTGCAATGCTTCAGGGCCACCCCGATATGAAGGGTACACCCGGTATTGATATGAGCACAGGTTCACTTGGTCAGGGCGTATCCGCCGCTTGCGGTATGGCACTTGCAGGCAAGTACGACAAAAAGGACTACCGCGTTTATGCAATCCTCGGTGACGGTGAGTGCGAGGAAGGTCAGGTTTGGGAGGCAGCGATGTTTGCCGCTCACAACAAGCTTGATAACCTTGTGGTTATTGTTGACCAGAACGGACTGCAGATTGACGGTCCTGTTGCAGAAGTTTGCGGTATCGAGCCTCTTGATAAAAAGTTTGAAAGCTTCGGCTTTAATGTAGTTAAGATTGACGGCCACAACTTTGACGAGATTGAGGCAGCCTTTGAGAATGCAAAGACTGTTAAGGGCAAGCCCACCGCAATCCTTGCCAAGACTGTTAAGGGCAAGGGCGTTTCCTTTATGGAAGACAAGGTTGACTGGCACGGCAAAGGCCCCAACAAGGCTGAATTTGAAAAAGCTTCAGAAGAACTGAATGCTGAAATTGCAAGACTGGAGGGTGAGTGCTGATGGCAGATGTAGTAACAAAAGCAACCAGAGAGAGCTTCGGTGAGGCGCTTTGCGAGCTTGCTAAAGAAAACGACCGCATCGTTGTACTTGATGCAGACCTTGCGGGTGCAACAAAGACTTCTATTTTCCAGAAGGCATATCCCGAGAGATTTTTTGACTGCGGTATTGCCGAGGGCAATATGATGAGCATTGCAGCAGGTCTTTCCACCTGCGGTAAGATTCCCGTAGCCGCTTCCTTTGCAATGTTTGCAACAGGCAGAGCCTACGAGCAGATTCGTAACTCTATCGGTTATCCTAACCTTAACGTTAAGATTGCAGGTTCACACGCAGGTATTTCCACAGGTGAAGACGGTGCAACCCACCAGTGCCTTGAGGACGTAGCACTTATGCGTACCATTCCTGGTATGACAGTTCTTTGCCCTGCTGACCACTACGAAATGATGGCTGCTACAAAGGCTGCTATTGAGCATGAAGGCCCTGTTTACATCCGTCTGGGCAGACTTGCAATCGATTCCTTCAACGACCCTGCAACCTACGAATTTGAGCTTGGTAAGGGTATTACAATGCACGAAGGTAACGAAATCACCGTTATTGCAACAGGTCTTGTTGTTAACGAGGCAAGAAAGGCAGTTGAAACTCTTGAGAAAGAGGGCAAATCTGTTCGCCTTATCAATATCCACACAATCAAGCCCATCGACCGTGAGATTATCATCAAGGCTGCAAAGGAAACAGGCAGAATCATCACTATCGAAGAGCACAACGTAATCGGCGGTCTCGGCGATGCAGTTTGCGATGTTGTAACTTCCGAGTGCCCTGTTCCTGTTCGCAAGGTTGGTGTTTACGACCGCTTTGGCTACTCAGGTCCTGCTTGGGAGCTTCTTGAGAAATTCGGTCTTACTGCTACAGGTATCGCAGATGTTATCCGCGAGGAACTTGCAAAGAAGTAATTCTTTACAAATCAACTTATATAAACTAACTCCGACAGAAAAACTGTCGGAGTTTTTTGTGCTTATAAATACATCCCTTTGCACACATACTAAAATAAAATGAGCAGGAGGAAACGTTATGAGAGAGATTAATTCAGAGACATTTGAATCAGAGATGCAAAATTGCAAGGAGGATGTGTTGCTTGCTTTTACAGCACCCTGGTGCGGATTTTGCAAGAATACGGAGAAGATGCTCTCTGCCACAGAGCAGGAGCTTACAGACGTGAAATTCTGCAAGCTCGATATAGAGCAGAACAGTGAGCTTGCAAAGAAATACAATGTGCGCGGAGTACCCACCACCTTGTTTTTCAGCTCGGGTACTATGAAAAACCGCAAGACTGGGGCACTGACAAAAGCCGAAGTTTACGCCCTTGCAGACAGAAAACCTATGAAAACAGCTGAATTTTAAGCAAAACAGTAAGCACCTGCAAAAAAACAGCAGGTGCTTTTGTTGTTGTCAACTTGTACAAACCAAAAAGAGCACAATTGTGCAACAAGATAAAATATGGCAAGGAACACAGCAGATTATTGACAAATAATGTTTCGTGATTATATAATATTGGTAGACAAAGTATTGGGTGCTGGATGATGTAACTTAAGTGCAAAATAGTATTGTCGCAAGGTTGTATACTAAGGAGGTTTTCAGTGTGAAAAAGATATTGAGTTTTATATTGGCTCTTGTGATGCTTTTAGGCATATGCGCCACCGCCAATGCGGCGGAGGAGTACACAGAACTTGAGCAGAAGTTTTATGATTACTGTGTAAGTGCTCTGCCGGAAAACGAACAGCCTTCCGAGGGGGATAAAGTGATTATACCTTTCACTATGGAACTTAATGGAGCAACATATTTTTATGGTTCTTGCGATTGGCTTGTAGGTGCAAGTTACAGACCGGTTGATACTTTCGGAGACGATGTTTTAAGAAGCAATAGTCCCGGAGGTCCTTATGAGTTAAATGTTTATATGTATAACGGTGATGAGATTTACACCTTGGAAGAAGCTTACAATGCGGAGTATATTACAGATGTAACTTTGCTCAAGCCTGAATTTTCGGGATGGATTACATTTGCTAAAAAACATATAAGCAATCCGGAAAACAAGTATGAGGATGCAGTGTTTGAAATTATGGGTATTTATGATTATCCCGATGAAGAATGGTGGGAACCGCCTTATTACGACGAAGGCAGAGGATATTTCGGCCCCGATAATACAACAACAGGAGATGAAGCGGTCCCTGATTATGTGTTGATTAGTATGCAAAGCAATGTGCAATTGCCTATGTCAGTTGCACACGTTGTGGGAGATTATGTGCTTTTTGCCGAATCGCGTTTATCCCCGTTTACGTATGGTTACGGAATATATGTGCCGTCACGTCAAATTGTTTGTGATTTGGAAGAAGCACCCGGACTTGGAGTTGAAAATATAAATGCAGTTTTCGAGAATTCTTCTTTTGGAGAACTCATCGGTGATATGGACAGAGACAGAACTATCACCATTAAGGATGCAACAGAAATCCAGAAGTGTTTAGCAGGATTATCTGATAATATTAACTTTAATAATCCGCCATACTGGGAACATATGCCGATTGTTTCTATTGCCGATTTTAGCCGCGACAGAGAGGTAAACATCAAGGACGCCACCGCAATTCAGAAGCACATTGCAGGGCTTGAGTATTGATTGTTTAATTGAATACAAATGTTAAATTAACAGGGCACACACAGTTTGATTGCTGTGTGTGCCCTCATGTTATTTATATGCAGTATAAATTTGTGTCCCAGAAGGGAAAGTAGGGGTGGTGGCGAAGACTGATTTTGTAATCGGGGTTTATGCTGTGTATGAGAGGTATTAGGGTGCACAAGTCCTCGGTGCGGTGGTAGCAGGCTATGCTCAGTTTCGGTTTCTGAGTTTTCATAAGCTCCTGCATTCCCTCTATTGCTTCTTTTTCTGCACCTTCTACATCCATTTTTACATAAGTGATTTTTCTGTGCTTTGTGATGCTGTCCACTGTTACGGCTTCAACCTCATATTTACCCTCACCGCTGAGGGCGCTTTGTCTGCCGCCTCCTCCGCTGAAGTTCATAACCATCGGCTTGTTCCAGACAGCGTAGGGCAGAGCTTCTGCGTTCTCTTTGCCTTTAAGGTACATACACAGTTTATCAAAGGATTTTCTGTCGGGTTCAAGGGCAAGGACTGAACTGTAACCGCCTGTAAGCTTTATGAGTTCTTCTATCGTGTCGCCTCTGTAAGCACCCAAATCCAACATATCCTCTTTGTCTGTAAGACACAGGATTTCTGTCAAGGCATCGCTTCGTGTGCTTTCGCAAGAAAATAAGAACTCAAGCCTGCCTGTGAACTGGAAGTTTATCATATTGTCAAAGATTTCCTTTGATTTATCATCAAAGAGCATTTCTCTGGCATTTTTTAGTTTTGTCAGATTTGCTTCTAAGTAATCGCGGTTAAAGATAGTTTCTCCGAAAACAGGCACCACAGGCATAATGACTTCGTGTTTTTTTGCAAGTTCTTTTACGCTCTCTATAACCTGAGGCACAGCACTTGCAAATCCCAGCACGATAATAAAATCACCAAGCTGTGCTTCGGCTTCGCTGATACTTTTTACCTCAAAACCGCGGAAAGCTCTTTTTCGCACAAATCCCTCTGAGGCAATAACCATATTAATTCTGATATTAAGGCGGGAAAATTCATCAAGCACCATATCTGCACCGTTGCCTGTGCCGTAGAGTACCAAGGGTTTATCTGTGCTTTTTAAGTATTCCCAGGAGGATTTATCTTTCAGAAGTTCTGTAATCATAGTAATTTTCCTTTAAGGCTTACAGCTTGCACAGGGTTTGTAGCCTGCCTTTGTTGCATCTTCACGATTTGAAAATTCAACTTTGTTTTTGTCTTTCATATCCTTTATACCGCCGCAGGTGTTCAGATGAAAAACCTTTGAGTTGCGGTTTCCGATGTAAGGGGCGGTTTCTGCTTGTGTTGGGGTGGGAAGGCTGTTTACTTCGGTAGTGGCATCATTAGTTGAAATGTAAATCTTATCTCCGTCCGTGGTTGCTTTGATACTGCCTGCAAGGTCAGTCCTCCACACAGGAATGTTCCTTTCATCAAGAGCTTTTATAACCTCTTTGTGAGGATGTCCGTAGTCGTTGTCTTTTCCGCAGGAGATAATTGCCGCCTGGGGATTTACCGCGTCAAGAAATGCGTCACAGGAACTTGTAGAGCTTCCGTGATGACCGCATTTGAGCACATCCGCAGAAAGGTCAGATTCACTTTGTACAAGAGATTTTTCCACGAGTGCTTCGGCATCGCCTGTGAGCATAAATGAAGAATCTCCATATTCTACTCTTGTAACTATGGAGTAGTTGTTAAGATTTGAATATACTTCCTCGGAATCGGGGGAGAGCACTGTCAGTGTTGCACTTCCTATTTTGTATGTATCGTAAGGCTTTGGCGTTTCACAGATTGCATTTCTCTCGTCTGCCGCGTCCAGTACATATTCCCAGGAGTCGGATTCAACATCCGGCAAAAGAAGTAATGATGGGTTAAAATGTCTTATAACCTCAGAAAGTCCGCCGATATGGTCAGAGTGGGGGTGAGTTGCAATGATAAAGTCAAGTTCCTGCACTCCCACAAGTGAAAGGTAAGATATAACTTTATTGCGCTCTTTGTATTCGCCGCCATCTATAAGTGCAAAGCGGCCTTTTGACTCAATCAAGGTGCAGTCGCCCTGACCTACATCAATGAAGTGCAGGGTAAGTCCTGCATCGCTTTCAGGAATGGGGGTGTCTGTAAGATTTGAACGGTTCCAGAAAGGATAAAGTATGCACGCTACAAGTGTTGCAATGCTCAGAACAGCGGATGCAATAATATATATGATTTTTTTAAGTTTATCGCTCATAGGGAGCCTCCTTGTATAAGTAAATTATATACTAATAATTTGCTTTTTTCAATGAATAATAAATTAAAGCAGATAAAATTTGGGTGTTTTATAAGATAAAAAAGATTAAGCTAAATCAAATTTGGTTTAATATATGTGCAAATTCTGCAAAAAATAGGTATAATTAGGGGTATTTTAGGGGTTTAGAGCATTTACAAATCGTAATTTATGTGATAACATATAATAAATAATGATAATATCAACAAGAATCAAGGTGGTTTTTATGGCAAAGAATTATAGGTATAAGTATGAGATCGTTTCAGCTGACGATAACCTTCCCGGAAAGGTAACCCTCTTTGACAAGCCCGGCCAGGAATGCTTTACTAATAAGCACTGGCATAAGAACATTGAGATTGATTATGTTCTCAAGGGTGACCTTTGGGTTATGTCAAATAACGAGGATTTCGTTGTTTCTGACGGTGAGTATGTAGTTGTTAACAACGACGATATTCATCAGACCTGCGGCAAAGACCCTGCTGAAAATGTTAAGTATCTTGTTGTGCTCTATTCTTACAACTTCATCAAGGCTTATTTCGATGATTTTGAGAATTTCAGCTTTGATGTTGAGAAGAGCCCTTCTGCAAAAGCAGAGATTAAAAGACAGCTTGACCTGATTGTGGATTGTGTGGAGGAGCAGGGTGACTTCACAGATTTGAAGATTACATCTGCAATGACACAGATTCTGATTGAGCTGTGCACAAAGTGCCTTGTGGAAAGAGCAAAGACTCATCCTGAGATTGAGCATGAGGAGCTTGAATACGCAAAGAAGGCTATTGATTACATCAAGCTTAACTTCAGAGAGCGTATTACCTTGGGTGAGATTGCATCTCACGTAGGTCTTACTCCTACATATTTTTCACGTTACTTCAAGCAGAACACAAGAAAGACCTTCAAGCAGTATCTTAACCTTGTTCGTCTGGAGCATGCTTTGCGTGATATTCAGACCAGCGGTATCTCTGAAACCCGTGCAGCTGTTGAAAACGGCTTCCCAAGTGTTAAAGCTTTTATTGCCGCGTTCAAGAGCGTTTATAACTGCACACTCAGCGAGTATGTAAGACAGTATCACGATATACCCTCTATCTCTGAAATCAGACGTATATAACCTGTCTGAAAAAATCCTATTATGAAATAAAAAAGCGACTATCTGCTAATTACGGATAGTCGCTTTTAGTTTTGTGTTTTGTCAGTTTACAGGGGTGTAGTATGTGTCAAGTATAAGCTCGTAGAGAGCCTCTTCATTGACGTAGTATTCAGCGTAAGTTCCGCCGCTTACCAGTTCGCCGGGAGTTGTCACAAAGTTAATCTCGGTGATTCCGTTTGTAACAACGCTTGTGGCAAAGGCGGTGATGGTGGCAGGTGTCAGGTTGGTTTCACTGTAATCTGATACTATGTTAAGAAGACTAACAGGTGTTGTCAAATCTCTTTTTGTTTCTTCAAGTGCCTGAGCAGAAAAAGCTTTCAGATAATGCATCTGTCTGTTAAGTCTTTCGGTAGTAGCACTAAGGTAAGAAACCTCACGCTGACGCACATATCTGAGGGCGTTTTCGCCATAAAGAGTAAGGGTTTCGCCTTCATAATGACGGACCTGATATATATCGTGGAAGTAGCTGTCTATCATAGTGAGGGTAACACCGCCGATTGCGTCGTTCAGCTCAGCAACGGCGTTTTCATTGATAGAAAAATAGAAGTTTATAGGTAACTGATAGAAAAGACGGGACACTGCAGTTGTGGTGTTGATACAACTGGTTTTTTTGCCGTCGCCGTAAGCGTAAGCTAAACAAAGCTGATGTTTTTCAGTTCTCAGGTACTCACCCTCAGGGGAGTAGATTCCGATATCTGTAACAACATCACGGGGAACGGCAATAACGGTTGTTTTGCCGGAAGCGGTGTCCAGAGCAACCAGGTAAATAGCATCTGCCTGACCGCCGGTTCCCTCGTCCACACCTAATTCATATTTGTCAACGCCAATGCAGAGAATGCTTGTCATGTTGTTGTTAAAGGCATATTCCTTGTCTTTGTAGGTGACTTTTTTACCATTGTTTTCAATCGATACCTGAGCGTTTTCAATGACAGGTGCAGTCATATCAAGGTTTGCGTAGTCGGTAAGTTTCAGAATACCTGCATACCTCAGAACAAAAAAAGCAAGAACAGCAATAATTACCAAAGCAAGAAGAATTCCGAATATCCAGGCAAGGATAATGAGAAGTTTCTGCCACCGGGAGCGTTCGTTCCATTTGCGGTCTTTTAAGGATAGTTTTTTGCGATGCCTGAAATGTTGTTCAGATTGACTTCTTACAATATCCTGTTCGTCGCTGCTTGTGTATCCGTACTTACTTGTTTTTGAGTAGTGCTTGCCGTGACTTTTTTTGCAGGTAGCAAAAATAAAGTCGTCTGTATCATCGTGAGAGGGCATGGAGGTTTCTTCTACAGGCTCTACAGAAATATTCTCTTGTTCTGTTACTGTTTCGGGGTTTTCGTTTGCTGTGTTTTCGTTATTGTGTTCGTTGGTCATCTGTCAGTACCCCCTGTACCAATAAGCGATAAGATGAGTTGTAGTTTGTGCAAGTGCTGAGAGTTATGATGCGGTCATCGGTTGTAAGCTCAATGCCTTCTCTGACATTTGCATAGGCAGAGTGAGGGTTGAGGCAATCCTTCAGATACTGTGCATATACTTCATCGTCAGAAAACTCAAAGGAGTTGAGTATGTGACGGTTGTCGTAATCGTATGCGGCAAAAATTCTGTATGTAAGAATATGGCCTTCGGTGTAAATGTAGATATACTGATTCTCTTCAAAGAACTCAGGGTCCTCAAAGTCGTGAAGAGAGGCGAACATTGAGCCGTTAAGCATATTGTGACCATACAGAACAGTTACCCTGTCTACAAAATATCTGGTGTTGTGCCGCTGGGAATATATTGTTCCTGCAAACTCATAGTTGCCAAGATAATTGTGATGCAGATAGTAATTATCGTCCGAGTTGGAACTTTGTGCAACAGGATAATCGATAACCGTACCGGGGATACGAATCCAAGCGTACAAATCCTTGTTAAGTTTTTTCAGTTCCTTAAAGTTTATGGGGTTTTCAGGCAAAGGCTCTGTAACTAAAACCTCAGTGGCAGGTGGAGAAGTGGGATTTACCACCATAGAATAGTCTGTAGGGTCAATTACGCCCGAGGAGCAACTGCAGCCTGACAGACAGGAAATAAGTATAGAACTTATAATAATTAAGCAAAGACAGAAACTCAGTTTCTTAAAGGCTGATTTGTGCATATATATCACCTTCAAAGCTAAAAAAATATACTCATATCTGTATCAATAAATTATACATAAAATTTGGGCAGTTGTCAATTAATGATTAAGCACAATCTTCAATCTGAAAGAAAGGCAGAAACGGCTTATGAAGATAAAAAGAAAAGCTCCGCATTGCTACGGAGCTTCAACTTTATTCAGAATCAAGCGGTCTGCTTTTTCTTGAGTACAACCAGTGCTACAAGAAGAACAGCAACCATAGATGCACAGGTGATATAAACAACACTGTTGTTTGCTGTGAAGAACTCACCTGTTGTGGGAGATGTTGAATCGGGGTCGGGCTGAGGAACAGAACCTGAGCTGGGAACGGAGGGATCTTCGTCTTCCTTAATAAAGTGAGCGTAAGCTCTTACGTCGCTGTCGCCTGTGGGTTTGATGATGATTGTGGCAGTTGTTGTGCTGCCTTCGACGATATCAAACTCGCCAAAAGCGAATTCCCAGTGGGAGAACTTGTAGCCGTCTTTGGGAGTAGCGGTAAGTGTGACAACCTCACCTGAGTTAACCTCAACCTTACCGGGGTTGTTGATGTCGGGAGTTGCATTGCCTGCGATATCGGGAACAGGAATAGCATCAATGATAATCTGGTTTTTTGCAGTAGAAGCTGTGGGGCTGATTTCAGCGGATACAGATGCAACTGCACAGCACATAAGCAGAAGTGCTACGAGAATGGAAATAACTCTTTTCATTATTGATTATCCTCCTTAAGGAATATAGTTCGGTATAATAAACCAACTTTATTAGTAATTAAAGTATACCACTTGAAATTTGAAAAGTAAAGAGTTTTATTCTGATATTATAATATTTGTTCATAGTGTATAAGCCTGCCGACTGAAATTTGTTATATTGCTGTAAAAAGCCGTTGTTTTGCCTGTGCTTGCCTTCTGGAATTTAATACTGAAGCAATTTTTACTTGGATAAAAGTGACAATAAATTCTTTGATTTTTGTAACACCTTACAAATTTCAGTCTGTGTGTGTATTCTGGATAAAATTTATTGCAAATCTGCATTATTAGTGGTACAATTATACAGTAAATGTATCAAGAAAAGTATGCTCTGAGCTTTTCGTGATAATGTATCTTTCTTTTTAGGAGGAATATTTAATGAACAAGAACAAAAATAGAAGTTTAGTTTCCTTGATTCTTGTCCTGGTAATGCTTCTGTCTGTTGTGTCAATCGGCTTCTCTTCAGTCGTTGCAGTGGATGTTCAGCTTGCTGATACTTCTTCAGACACAAAGACCGTTTATTTCTCAATCAACGGTCAGTGGACACAGAAGCTGTGTGCGGTATATACCTGGGATGATGATTACAGCTCAGGTGAGTGGTTTACAATGAAAAATCCCGACAGTACTGCCGATTTGTGGTCAGTTGAGATTCCTGCAGGTTACGATAACATTATTTTCTGCAGCAGAACTGCTCCTGTCCACAGTTGGGATACCGTTAAGAATCAGACAGGTCAGCTTGTTATTCCTGAGGGATGCGACCACTTTACCCTTACGGGCGAAACATCAGGTGTATGGGATTCCTATATGAAAGATACAGAAAGCCCCATTGGCACCAGAATCATTTATTTTGCTCCCAATGCAGAGTGGATGGAGATTCAAAGTGCACAGGGTCACAATTTTGCTGTGCGTGCGTACGATACAACACTTGATTCTGTAGGTGCATATTACGATATGACACTTGTAGAAGGTTCATACGGTGTGTATCCCACTATCTGGGCAGCTGAAATTTCAGAAGCTTATACAAACGTTGAATTTATGCGTGGTGAGGGTACTTATGAGGACGGTTCCTGGCATTACTGGGAGTCTACTCTCAGCACAGGCATTCATCCTTCATACAACCTTTTCACCCAGGATGAGAATGTTTATCAGACAGGTGAGTGGAGTTATATTGATGCTCCCGTTCCCACAGAGCCCGAAGTAACAGAGCCCGAAGCAACAGAACCTGAGCAGCCCACACAGCCCGGTGGCTCTGAGCCCGAGGTAGACCCTGTGGAAACAAAGAAGGTTTATTTTGTTCCCGGCAGTGTATGGACAAGTGCAATCAGCCAGTCAGGTGCATTCTCAGTTTGCACCTGGAGCGCTTCTTCCGAAACAAAAACCTGGACATGGCTTGAAGCTGTAGCTGACGGCAGTTATTGTGCAGACATTCCTGCAACAGATTCCGAGCTCTTCTTCGCAATTTCTTACAGCACAGAGCCCGATGCGGTGTGGAATCAAACAGAAAACCTTACAATGCCCGAGGACAGCAATCGTTTTACTCAGGATGTTAACGATTTCACCACAGGAACATGGCATACAACAGGAACTTCCGTTGCAGCATACTATGTTGTGTTTATTGACAATGACGGTGTGCTTATTGATGCTCAGCTTGTAAAGGAAGGCGAAAGTGCAACAGCCCCTGAAGCACCTGTAAAATCAGGCTATGTTTTCAAAGGCTGGGACACAGATTTTTCTTGTGTAAAAACAAACCTTACAGTTATGGCACAGTATGAGGTTGATTCTTCTGCCGTTACTCCTGTAACAACAGGTAACCTTAAGATTGAGGTGCCCGGCGGTACAGGCTTTACAATTTCTGTAAAAGGCTCTGCCGCCCGTCCTCAGGGTACATCCTATGTTAACACTATGGCACCGATAGGTGCAGATGTCACTGTAGTGGCAAACAAGGTAGAAGGCAGAGAGTTTATGGGTTGGATTAACCCTGCAAACGGACAGGTCCTCTCAACAGATTATTCCTACAGCTTTGTAACATCCGGCAATGACTTTATCAAAGCAATGTTCAAAGTAGATGTAGAGGGAGTAAATGCAGTAATCTTCAAGAATACAAAAGCAAACTCAGGCAAAGGCCAGATACTTGATATGCAGTATTATGCATACGGAGATGAGATTGTAAATCCCAAGGCTCCGTCACAGGCAGGCTTTGACTTTACAGGATGGAGCGCAAGCGAAGAAGATATACAGGCAAACCTTAAGGAAAACCTTGATACAAACGTAATAGCAGTATGGAAAGAAAGAAAGGTTTATGTGCCTGTAGAGATAGTTGGAGGAACAGGAAGCGGAGATGATGACGGAGAAGGAAATTACCTTGCAAACTTTGCACTGCAGCTAACAGCAGACGAAGCACCCGAGGGCAAGAAGTTTGCATACT
>JAZNVW010000022.1:0-2315 GCA_045593025.1 Ruminococcus sp.
CCGGTTTCTTCTCCTGCCTCAATGTAATTCCCAAGAAAATATACTCTGTCCTTACTTACATAGGGTCGGATATTTTCTCCTATTTCAGTTCTATATATAGACTGCAATAATCTACACTCGGCAACAAACTTCGTATCACCTAAATAAGGCTCTCCATATTTACATATATCCTTCATACTTAATTAAGCTCGATTATTTCCCACAAAGATAATACTTTATCCCTACCTTTTGCTATTTTCTCCCTACTTTTTTGGGGGCTCCCTACTTTAACGAAATCTTGTTGGCGGTTTCGCGTTTCTTGGAGTTCACAAGGTCGGTATAAATCTGTGTGGTGGTAACATTCTTATGCGTCAGCACCTTTGATACGGTGTAAATATCTGCGCCTAAAGATATTTGGATGACCGCATAGCTGTGTCTCAAGCAGTGTAAAGAATGAGTTTCAAGGCAGTAAGGATACTCAAATGACCTTGCTTAAACTCTTTGATAGACACATTGAGGAGATAAGAGCGAGAGTTGGCATTGATGTTTCGCATCGCTGATTTCCCTCTCTTCCGCAAACTTTTTTGGCATTTGCTTTACAAAATGTAATAAATATATTACATTTGCAACATGAGAACTATGATAAGAAGTACAGAATTCGATGAGTTGCGTATATCTGTAGGCAATGAGTATAGAGTAATTCTCTTCACCATTGACCATGAGAATTTCATTGAAGCCGAGCAGATACTTCTTTTGAATGGTTTTATGAAGAAGTCCACAAAGGACTATAAAAAGGAGATACAAAAAGCAGAACAAATCTTAAACAGTTTACAGCAATGAGACCAAAGATTGACATTAACAAGCTCAAACATCTTCCTACTACAGAGGATATGTTTGTCGATGAGTACGGAGCAAAAGGTACTGCTTCGCGTGATGAGTTCGATGCGAAGTCTCGTGCCTGGTACTATGCTGAGGTGTTGAAAAATGCCCGTAAAGCCGCAGGAATCACTCAACAGCAGCTTGCAGACAAGATTGGCAAGAAGCGTGAGTATGTGGCTATGCTTGAAAAAGGCGAAACAGATATGCAGCTCTCCACATTCATTATGATTGCTGAGGCAGTCGGTTTGAAATTTGCCTTGACATACTGATCAAGTTCTAATCCTACAATTATCGCAGCACCCTTTGGCTTTTATGGTCAAAGGGTGTTGTTGTGTTTCATTCCTATCCGTTACACAGTAACCTATACGCCTCCTTAAATCCACTCATAATAGTCCGCTGCACATCGGAGGTTCGGTAGAGGATTTTGCTACCTACCTGTATGTAGGACAAGATGCCGTTGTTGCAGTAATCCTGGAGTGTTCTTCGGCTCACTTTCAAGATGTGTGCAACCTCCTTATCGGTAAGCAGTTCATCGTTGAACGCACCTGGTTGTCGGCTCTCAAACAATTTCTCAATCGACACTAACAGTCTGTCGATGTTTGAGTGGAACATCTTTACCCACTCGTGGTCTTTTTCTCTGATTTCATTAACCAAGTAAAAAATCGCAATGATGAATAATAAGAAATTAACGAAACCCAAGCCCAGAGGCAGACCACAGGTAAGTACCTTGAAACGACTTACAAAATCGGTAACGGTGAAGTTCTCAAAGCCCGACTATGAGAAGCTTGGGCACCGCAGCAAAAATGCCAATCGCACGCTTGAAAGAGCAAGCAGCAGGAGAGCAAAGCCAAGCCCATTAAAGCAAAGCAAGAACAGCCAAAGGATAAACCTTAAATCGAAGAATTATGGGGATTGCGCATATTAGAATTACTGTAAAAAGAGAGGCTCAATTGCTTATATCCCGTAGCCGTTATTTAAAGAGCCTTCCCTTAAGCAATTGAGAGTAGGCTCTTATAGTATCATCTTAAATCATTTTTCACGCTTATGGCAACAATTAAAGTAAAACTACGCCCATCATCGGTAGAGGGCAAAGCAGGTGTTATCTACTATCAAATCACCCACAATCGTAAGACTCAACAAATCACAACAAGACTTCGCGTGTTCCCTTCGGACTGGGATACTGACGAAGAAAAGTTGGTGCAGGGAGCCCCAAACCATTCAATGATTCAGAACCGCATAGATAGCGATGTGGCGTTGCTACGAAGGGTTATTTTAGAGCTTGATAGTTGTGGTGTGGACTATACTGTATGTGACATAATCAATCGCTATAAGTCGCCCCAGAGCCATATTCTCGTGCTCGATTATATGCGTACACAAGTTGAGCAACTACGGGCGACAAACCGTCTAGGAACTGCCAAGAATTACGAGAAGACAATGTGCAGTTTTGGCGAGTTTTT
>JAZNVW010000023.1:0-55623 GCA_045593025.1 Ruminococcus sp.
ATCGCATACATATATATTATATCAATTATGAAGAATTAATGCAACCATAAAAAGTTATAAAAATATCACAGAGATTATATGTTATAATAGCAGAAAAAACATAATAAATATTGACAAAGCGAATATGAGTTGATATAATTACTCTTGCTAACAAATGAGGGCCATTAGCTCAGTTGGTTAGAGCAACCGGCTCATAACCGGTTGGTCCGGGGTTCGAGTCCCTGATGGCCCACCATATCAAAAGGCAGTAGCACCATTTGGTGCTACTGCCTTTTGACTTTTCCGTGCAGTGGAGACATCAGGGGCTCGAGGCGACTGTGCCGAGGATGAAGCGTGAAGTCGCTGAAATCCGACGGCAAAAATGATTCGGTGAATCATTTTTAAGGAGAGCGTAGATGCGGTTTTTGATTTATCACACGCCCCATCAAACGAGGTAGGTGCTAATCTCTTAACAAAGCATACTGATGGCCTGCCTTTTGACTTTTCCGTGCGGTGGAGACATCAGGGGCTCGAGGCGACTGTGCCAAGTAAGGATTGCTCCTGCAATTCTTACTTAGGCAAAAATGATTCGGTGAATCATTTTTAAGGAGAGCGTAGATGCAGTTTTTGATTTATCACACGCCCCATCAAACGAGGTAGGTGCAAATCTCTTAACAAAACATACTGATGGCCTGCCTTTTGACTTTTCCGTGCAGTGGAGACATCAGGGGCTCGAAGGCGACTGTGCCGAGGATGAAGCGTGAAGTCGCTGAAATCCGACGGCAAAAATGATTCGGTGAATCATTTTTAAGGAGAGCGTAGATGCAGTTTTTGATTTATCACACGCCCCATCAAACGAGGTAGGTGCTAATCTCTAAATAAAACATACTGATGGCCCACCATATCAAAAGGCAGTGGAGACATCAGGGGCTCGAGATTATAGTTTGATTTGATTTCCTTGGATTATTATTGCTTATTGTGTATTGTTCGTGTTATAATACTATATATGTAAGGAGGTGGGAATATGCTTGAGACGATAACTCAATGGGATTTTAGTGTTTTGTATTGGATACAGGAAACAATCCGCTCGCCTTTTATGGATTCTTTCTGTGCAATGCTGAGTTATGCCTTTGAGGCAGGAGTTTTCTGGATTGTGACAGCCGTGGTGCTTATTGCTTTTCGCAAAACGAGGGTGGCAGGAGTTGCACTTCTTTGCTCAATGCTTCTTGCTCTGCTTATAGGTGAGCTGGGGATAAAGAACATTGTCTGCAGGGAAAGACCTTGTGTAGCGGATTCTTCCGTAGCTTTGGCAATTCCGATGCCTTCATCCTACAGCTTCCCATCAGGACACACAGGTTCGTCATTTGCCGCCGCATCGGGTATATTTGCATTCAATAAGAAGATTGGAATTCCTGCCTTGGCGGTGGCACTTCTGGTAGGACTTTCACGAATGTACCTCTTTGTTCATTTTCCTACAGATGTTCTGGCAGGAGCTGTGCTTGGCATCCTTTGTGCCTTTGCAACTTATTTGATTTTCACAAAAACTCAATTTGACAGAAAGCTTCAGAGCTTTGGCAGAAAAACTGCCTGACGCTTTCTATACCATATTATATATATCAGGAGGTTTTGGTATGAATGAACTTAAATCCGTAAATCTGTTTGACTTTTCAAAAACAATCGCAAGAGAACTTTTTGAGAGCAAGGAGTATCCTTGGGAGCTTCTGCCTCTTATCTCTGATTACATAATGAAGCTGGGGGAAACCCTCAGTGCTGATAAGTTTGATAAGATAGGGGAGAACATCTGGGTTGCAAAGAGTGCAAAGATTGCGCCCACAGCTTCCCTGAACGGTCCTCTCATTATTGATGAGGAGGCAGAGGTACGTCACTGTGCATACATCCGCGGTAATGCCATTGTGGGCAAGGGTGCTGTGGTAGGTAACTCCACAGAGCTTAAGAACTGTATTCTCTTTGACTGTGTGCAGACACCTCACTACAACTATGTAGGTGACAGTATCTATGGATACAAGGCACACACAGGTGCAGGTGTTATCGCATCAAACCTTAAAGCAGACAAGTCCCTTGTAACAGTTAACTTCCGCGGTGAAAAGGTGCCTACAGGAGTTAAGAAGTTCGGTGCGATGATTGGCGACTTCGGCGACATCGGCTGTAATACGGTTATGAATCCCGGCTCTGTAATCGGCAGAGGCACCAATGTATATCCTCTTTCCTTTGTAAGAGGTTATGTTGAAGCTAATTCTATTTATAAGAAGCAGGGCGAGGTTGTAGAGAAATACTGAGCCTTATCGGTTGATGAATTTCTTGCTCTTTCAAATAGCAAAGAGCTTGATATATATTATTGAGGAGAAGTTTTTATGAAAAAAATAACACAAATTATATCGGTGATGCTTACAGTGTTGATGTTGTTTTCTTCTGTAGGTTTTACTGTGTCGGCACAGGAAGTTGAGCATGTTGCTGTATTTGACTGTGTTGTAGGTGAAAATGAGGATTATTTTGAGTTTACACCCGATGAAGACGGATGGTATGTATTCTATACCGACTGTGAGTATGACACGGTCGCAGATATGTACGATGGTAACGGTTATTATGTCGGATATTCCGATGACGTAGGAGAAGACAGGAATTTTCGTCTGAAAGCATATCTCACAAAAGACGAAACCTACAGTCTTCAGATTGATGCGTTTGAGGGTGACGAAACGGTTGAGTTTGCCGTTTATGTTGATAAAACAGCAGGTGCTGTTTCTGCAGTTGTTACAAAAGAACCTGATGATACCACAGTTATTGAAAACTGTGAGTTTATGACAATGAAACTTGACGGCATTGAGATTGAGTTTACACTTTCTGACGGCAGAAAGTTTCTCTGGAGCTACGACGAAGACAATGTGGTAGACGGTTCTGTTGTTTACTATGATTGCGAGAGTGACGATGAAGGCAACTATTATGCATACTTTGTGTGTGATGATGCATATGTTGAGCAGTACTTTATAGCTGTGGAAACTCCTGTTGACCGTGTGGAATACAAAGGTTCTGCTGTAAAGTATTACGAGAATACCGAAGGTTATTATGATGATTACCTGGGCTACTATGTTTACGATGAGAAGCTTTCTGAGGGGTCGGAGATAGTTATCTATTACAAGGATGGCACATCAGAAACCATCGAATATGATTCGCCGGATGGTTTTAAATACGGCTATCTGTATTCTACACAGTATGAAATACCCTGGGTGTTAGGTGATGATAATAGCCTTATTTTGTTCTATCTGGGTGCAGAAACGTTTATTCCTGTAACTGTTGTTGAAAGTTCTGTTGAAAGCATAGAAGTAACCAAGGCTCCCGCCAAAACTGTTTACGAAAGCCGTTACTATCCTGTGTGGGATGGTGCAGAGATTACTGTTAACTTTAAAGACGGCACATCGGTATCAGCGGTTGTAAATAGGGACAATACAGATTATTGCGTGGACGAAGACGGAGATCTTCTGTACGAGGTAGCTGTAGGTGACCATTGCGTTGAGATAAGCCGTATGTACGATTATGAATACGACGAAGAGTATTATTCGCTTTATTGTGAGGGCTTAACCGAGTATTATGAGGATTTTGACTTTACAGAATCACGAGGTGTGAAGGATATTACTGTAGAGAAATTTAGCCCTACAGGGAAAGGTATGACTCTGACAGTGTATTACGAAACAGGTGAAACAGAAACTTTTGAGTTTGATGATGTGCTTGATTACTATGAAAGTGATGATTACTTAGAAGAGGATGCCGACAAAAATGTTATGGGTTATGTAATGACCGACAACGGTATTGCCTGGTATAGTATTGAACCTGTTTATAATGATTATTTGATTTTGGATAGTTATAGTATTTGGTTCCTTGGCTGTTATGGTTGGGTTGATGTTATTCAGCCCGCAAACGGTATTATTGGTGATGCCAACGGTGATGATGAGGTAAACATCAAGGATGCAACAGCTATTCAGAAACATTTAGCAATGCTTGAACTGATTGCTGACGAACGTATACAGTTTGCAGATGCAGACGGTGACGATGTGCTTACCATCAAGGATGCTACTGTAATACAGAAGTGTATTGCAGGAATTGTTGAAGGCATCGGCTGATGCTTTAAGGTTTGGCAGGAAAAAGAAATAGAGTTTTGGGCCTCCCTTTATGCAAGGGAGGCTTGATTTTTATGGCGGTTTTTAAGAAAAATATCTGTTTTTTTGAAAAAACGGGAGGTTTCTATTAGTTGACAATTAAAATTTTCGCTTTAACGGGTTGAATCGAATTTTGTCGATTAGTGGTTATGGGGTGCTGAAACCACAATATATAGGTCGATTACAAAAATGAACACAAAATTTTGTATTGTGCAAAGTTCACAAAAATTTAGTTAAAAATTTTCTATATTTCTACAAAGAATTTCGGCAGAAAAAACGCCGAAAACCCTTGATTTTGCCCTATATATAATATATAATATTCGATGCGTGACTGCAATAATGATATGCGATGAAGCGGGAGGTTGCGGCTTTTCAGCCGGTTTTTCCGTGGAGTATGTCCGATTTCAAACCGGGCGAAAGAAAATTTGATGCACAAAACGGACATTGGGGTTGCTATGCCCGAAGTGTGCAATTTTGCTTTTCCAGACTTCCCGGTTAACAGAAAAGTTAATCGGCTTTTTTAATGCGGGGTGATGAAACACCCGGCCGTGTGTAAAGAAAAGCCAAGGAGTTTTGGGAGGCAACAATGCCCGCCAACTCAAAAATATTTAAGGAGGCGTTTTTATGGCAGTCAAGGAAAAAATCAGAATCAGATTAAAGGGCTACGATCACCAGCTGGTAGATCAGTCTGCAGAGAGAATTGTTCAGACAGCTAAGCGTACAGGTGCCAGAGTTTCAGGTCCTGTTCCCCTTCCCACAGAGAAGCAGGTTGTTACAATTCTTCGTGCGGTCCACAAGTATAAGGACAGCCGCGAGCAGTTCGAGATGAGAACTCACAAGCGTCTGATCGATATACTCAGACCCTCAAACAAAACTGTAGATGCTCTTACTAATCTTGAGCTCCCTGCCGGCGTTGAAATCGAGATTAAGTTCTAATTAACTTAAGGTTCGGTTCTCAACCTACAAGCAGACAGGGTCAAGTCGGCGGATGACTACATCGCCACCGACCAATAACCTTAAAAGGAGGAAAATAAAATGCAGAAAGCATTAATCGGCAAGAAAATCGGTATGACACAGATTTTCGACGAGAAGGGAAATGTAGTTCCCGTAACTGTTGTAGAAGCAGGCCCCTGCGTTGTTTCTATGAAAAAGACAGTTGAAACTGACGGCTACACAGCTGTTCAGCTTGGCTTCGGTGATATGAAAGCTAACAAGGTTACCAAGCCTATGCAGGGTCATTTCAACAAGGCAAACGTTGCTCCCAAGAAGGTTCTCAAGGAGTTCCGCTTCGATGATTGCGACGCATACAGCGTTGGCGACATCATCAAGGCTGACACCTTTGAGGCAGGTATGAAGGTAGATGTTACCGGTACCAGCAAGGGTAAAGGTTATGCAGGCGTTATCAAGCGCTGGAACTTCGGCCGCTTGAAGGAAACTCACGGTTCAGGTCCTGTTGCCCGCCACGGCGGTTCCATGGGTGCTTGTTCTTCTCCCTCCAGAGTTTGGAAGGGCAAGAAGATGGCAGGTCACCTGGGCGCAGAGAAGGTTACCGTTAAGAACCTCACAGTTGTCAAGGTTGATGCTGAGAACAACCTCATCGCTATCAAGGGTGCTATCCCCGGTGCAAACGGCGGTTACGTTGTTATCAGAGACATCAAGTAATAGGGAGGAGGAGTATTAATGCCTAACGTAGCAGTATTAGATATGGCAGGTAAGAAGGTTGGCACAATCGACCTTTCCGATGCTATTTTCGCAATAGAGCCCAACGAGGCTGTTATGCATGATATGGTAGTTAACTATCTGGCAAACCAGAGACAGGGTACACAGTCTGCACTTACAAGAGCAGAAGTTTCCGGTGGCGGCAAGAAGCCTTGGCGCCAGAAGGGTACAGGTCGTGCTCGTCAGGGTTCAACCAGAGCTCCCCAGTGGACTCACGGTGGTGTTGCTTTTGCACCCAAGCCCAGAAGCTATCGTTTCACAGTTAACAAGAAGGTAAGAAGACTTGCTATGAAGTCTGCTCTTTCCGCTAAGTGTGCAGCAGAGGAAATCGTAATTCTCGATTCCATTGCAATGACAGAGTTCAAGACAAAGACCGTTGCTGATATGCTCAAGGCAGTTGGCGCTGAGAAGAAGGCACTTATCGTTCTTCCCGAGGTTAACAACTTTGTTATCAAGTCTGCAGCTAACATCAAGGGTGTTAAGACCGCTCAGGTCAACACTATTAATGTATATGACATACTCAATGCTGATAAGCTTATCATCGTTAAGGATGCCGTTGCTAAAATTGAGGAGGTGTACGCATGATTTCTCATGACATCATAATCAGACCTATCATCACTGAAAAGAGCATGCTGGGTGCTACCGAGAAGAAGTACACTTTCGAGGTTGCCAAGACAGCAGGCAAGATTGAAATCGCTCGCGCTGTTGAGGAAGTTTTCAAGGTAAAAGTAGCTAAGGTTAACACTGTTAATGTTCGCGGCAAGTACCGCAGACAGGGCAGAAGCGAAGGCTACACAAGAGCTTGGAAAAAGGCTATCGTTACACTGACAGCTGACAGCAAAAACATCGAATTTTTTGAAGGCATGATGTAAGCCTGTAAAAAAATATACTCTATACTATATTAATACAGGCAGAATGTATGGGAAGCGCCATCTTCCCGCAAAGCCATCATGAGGAGTGTGAATATAATGGCTATTAAAGTTTATAAACCGACTACAAACGCACGCCGTAACATGTCGGTTACAGATTACTCTATCCTTTCCAAGGTAGAGCCTGAGAAGAGCCTGCTTGCACCGCTGAAGAAGAATTCCGGTCGCAACAGCTACGGCAGAATCACCGTTCGTCACAGAGGCGGCGGTAACAGAAGAAAGTATCGTATCATCGACTTCAAGCGTCAGAAGTTTGACGTTCCCGGTAAGGTAATGACCCTCGAGTACGACCCCAACAGAAGTGCTTTCATTGCACTTGTTCAGTATGAGGACGGCGAGAAGGCATACATCATTGCTCCCGAAGGTCTTAAGGTTGGCGATACAGTAGTATCCGGTAAGGACGCAGATATCAAGGTAGGTAACGCACTTCCCTTGTCCGCTATCCCCACTGGTACATTCATCCACAACGTTGAGCTTTATCCCGGCAGAGGCGCACAGTTCGCACGTGCTGCAGGTAACATGGCTCAGCTTATGGCTAAAGAGGACGGCAAGGCTCTTCTGAGACTTCCCTCCGGCGAGCTCCGTAAGGTTCCTGTTGATTGTATGGCTACAATCGGTCAGGTTGGTAACACAGACCACGAGAACGTTAAGATTGGTTCTGCTGGTCGTAAGAGAAACATGGGTTGGAGACCTACAGTCCGCGGTTCTGTAATGAACCCCTGCGATCACCCCCACGGTGGTGGTGAGGGTAAGTCCCCCGTTGGTCGTCCCGGTCCTGTTACTCCTTGGGGTAAACCTGCTCTTGGCTATAAGACCAGAAAGACACACAACCGCTCCGATAAGGATATCGTGAAGCGTAGAAACAGCAAGTAAGGCGTAAGAAAGGAGCTTATTTAATATGAGTAGAAGTATGAAAAAGGGTCCTTTTGTTCAGCCTGTACTGCTCAAAAGGGTTAAGGAAATGAACGCTTCCGGCGAGAAGAGAATTCTCAAGACTTGGTCCAGAAGCTCTACAATTTTCCCTGATTTTGTAGGTCACACATTTGCAGTCCATGACGGACGCAAGCACGTTCCTGTATATGTAACTGAGGATATGGTTGGTCACAAGCTCGGTGAGTTTGCTCCCACAAGATCCTTCAGAGGTCATGCAGGTTCCAAAACATCCAGATAAGCGGGAAGGAGAATACAGAAATGGAAGCTAAGGCATATCTTAATTATGTCCGTATTTCACCTCGTAAGGTTAGCATCGTTCTGGATCTTATCCGCGGTAAGGATGTTAAGCTTGCAAAGGCTATTCTCGACCATACACCCAAGGCAGCTTGTGAGCCTCTTCTGAAGCTTCTCAAGTCAGCTATGGCAAATGCAGAGAACAACCACGATATGGACGTTACAAAGCTTTACGTTGCAGCTTGCAGCGTTAGCCAGGGTCCCACTCTCAAGAGAATCCGTCCCCGTGCACAGGGCAGAGCCTTCAGAATTGATAAGAAGACTTCCCACATCACAATGATTCTCAAAGAGAGAGAAAACTAAGAAGGAGGTAAATAGTCATGGGTCAGAAAGTTAATCCTCACGGCATACGTGTAGGCGTTATTAAGGACTGGGATTCACGCTGGTTCGCTAATAAGAAGGACTTCGGTGACACACTTGTTGAGGACTATAACCTCCGCAAGGAACTGAAGAAGCAGCTTTACGCTGCAGGCATCGCTAAGATTGAAATCGAGCGCGATGGTAAAAAGGTTAGAATTCACATTCACTGCGCTAAGCCCGGTATGATTATCGGTAAGGGCGGTGCTGAAATTGAGAAGCTCAGACTTCAGTGCGAGAAGATGCTCGGCGGTAAAGCTTGCACAATTAACATCGTTGAGGTTAAGATGCCTGATGTTAACGCACAGCTGGTTGCAGAGAGCATTGCTTCTCAGCTTGAGAAGAGAATTTCTTATCGCCGTGCTATGAAGCAGGCTATCGGCCGTGCTATGAGACTTGGCGCACGTGGTATTAAGACACAGTGCTCCGGCCGTCTCGGCGGTGCAGAAATCGCTCGTTCTGAGCGTTACCACGAGGGTACAATCCCGCTGCAGACACTCCGTGCCGACATCGACTACGGATTTGCAGAGGCTGATACCACTTACGGCAAGATTGGCGTAAAGGTATGGCTTTACAAGGGTGAGGTTCTCGGTTACACAAACAACAACCAGAGATCCGACCGTCCCAGAAGAAACCGCAGGGAAGGGGGCAATAAATAATGCTGATGCCCAAAAGAGTTAAGTACAGAAGAGTACACAGAGGTCGTATGACCGGTAAGGCATACCGCGGCAACAAGGTTACTTACGGTGAGTACGGTCTTCAGGCATTAGAGCCTGCATGGATTACCTCAAACCAGATTGAGGCAGCCCGTATTGCCATCAACCGTTACTGCAAACGTTTCGGTAAGGTTTGGATTAAGATTTTCCCCGATAAGCCCGTAACAGCTAAGCCTGCTGAAACCCGAATGGGTTCCGGTAAAGGTTCACCCGAGTACTGGGTAGCAGTTGTTAAGCCCGGCAGAGTTATGTTTGAGCTCGCTGGCGTTGATGAGAAGATTGCTCGTGAGGCTATGCGTCTTGCAGCTAACAAGCTTCCCATCAAGTGCAAGTTCGTTAAGAAAGCAGATCAGGAGGTTGAGCAGTAATGACAGCAACAGAACTTAAGAAATTATCCGCTCACGAGCTTGAGAAGAAGCTTGCTGACCTCAAAGAGGAGCTTTTTAACCTCAGATTCCAGCTTGCTATCAATCAGCTTGAGAACCCCATGCGCATCAGTGCTGTAAAGAAGGACATTGCAAGAGTTTCCACAGTTCTTCGTCAGCTCGAGCTTGAGAATAAGGCATAAGGGAGGACGAAAAAATGAGCGAAAGAAACATGAGAAAGACTGTTATCGGTAAGGTTGTAAGCGATAAGATGGATAAGACTATCGTTGTTGCAATCGAGGACAGCGTAAAGCACAAGCTTTATAACAAAATCGTTAAGCGCACAGTTCGCTACAAGGCACACGATGAGAACAACGAGTGCAGAGTTGGCGACCGCGTTAAGATTATGGAGACTCGTCCCCTCTCCAGAGATAAGAGATGGAGACTTGTTGAAATCGTAGAGAAAGCTAAGTAAGGAGGGAACACGATGATTCAGCAGCAGACCTATCTTAAGGTTGCCGACAACACAGGTGCTAAGGAACTTATGTGTATCCGTGTTCTCGGTGGTACTCGTAGAAAGTACGCAAATATCGGCGACGTTATCGTTGCTTCCGTTAAGAAGGCAGCTCCCGGCGGCGTAGTTAAGAAGGGCGACGTTGTTCGCGCAGTAGTAGTACGTTCCGCTAAGGGTGTTCGCAGAGATGACGGCACATATATCCGCTTCGATGAAAATGCAGCGGGTATCATTAAGGAAGACAAGAACCCCAAGGGTACCCGTATCTTTGGACCGGTAGCAAGAGAGCTTCGTGATAAGGATTATCTGAAGATTCTTTCCCTTGCTCCCGAAGTACTTTAATGGAGGTGTCAACAATGGCTAAAGTTCATGTAAAAACAGGTGACACCGTAGTTGTAATCAGCGGTAAGGATAAGGGCAAAAAGGGCAAGGTTCTTGCTGTAAGCCCTAAGGAAGGCAAAATCATAGTTGAGAAAATCAACATGGTATCTAAGCACGTTAAGCCCAGAAAGATGGGTGAGCAGGGCGGTATCATCAAGGCTGAGGGTGCATTCTATGCATGCAAGGCTCAGGTTTACTGCTCACGTTGCAAGAAGCCTACAAGAGTTGCACACAAGGTAAACGAGAAGGGCGAAAAGACCCGCGTTTGCGCTAAGTGCGGCGAGAAGCTTTGATAAGGAGGACTGAAAGAAATGGCAAGACTTAAGGATTATTACATCAAGGAAGTTGCACCTGCTCTTCAGAAGAAGTTCTCCTACAAGAGCGTAATGCAGATTCCTAAGCTGGACAAAATCGTTATCAACGTTTCCAGCGGTGAGGCAAAAGATAACTCCAAAATGATGGATGCTATCTGCACAGACCTTGCAACAATCACAGGCCAGAAGGCTATGGTTTGCCACGCAAGAAAGTCTGTAGCTAACTTTAAGCTCCGTGAGGGTATGCCCATCGGTGCTAAGGTTACACTCAGAGGCGAAAGAATGTATGAGTTCCTGGACAGATTCTTCAACGTAGCTCTCCCCAGAGTTCGTGACTTCAGAGGAATCAACCCCAACTCTTTTGACGGCCGTGGTAACTACAACATGGGCCTCAAGGAGCAGCTCATCTTCCCTGAGATTGACTACGATAAGATTGACAAAATCCGCGGTATGGACATTTGCTTTGTTACAACCGCAACAACCGACGAAGAGGCTCGTGAGTTACTCACACTTATGGGCGCTCCCTTCGCTAAATAAGGAGGTATTACTGTGGCAAAGACAGCTATGAAACTTAAGCAGCAGAAAACACAGAAGTACTCTTCCAGAGAGTACAACAGATGTAAGATCTGCGGCAGACCCCATGCTTACCTCCGTAAGTTCGGCATTTGCCGTATTTGCTTCCGTGAGCTCGCTTACAAGGGCGAGATTCCCGGTGTAAAGAAAGCAAGCTGGTAATTCATCAAAGGAGGAAATTAAGAATGCAGATTACTGATCCTATTGCTGACCTTCTTACCAGAATCCGTAATGCAAGCTCAGCTAAGCACGACACAGTTGATATCCCTGCATCAAACATGAAGAAGGCAATTTGCCAGATTCTCCTTGATGAAGGCTATATCAAGAATTTCACAGTTACAGAAGACGGCAAGCAGGGCCTCATCACTGTAGTTCTCAAGTACGGCGAGGGTAAAACTCCCGTAATCACAGGACTCAGAAGAGTTTCCAAGCCCGGCCTGCGTATTTACTCTGACGTAGAGAATATGCCTAAGGTTATGAAAGGCCTTGGCGTTGCAATCGTTTCCACATCCAAGGGTGTTATGACAGACCGTCAGGCACGCAAAGAGAATGTTGGCGGCGAGGTTCTTGCGTTTGTTTGGTAAGGAGGTGCGAAGATGTCTCGAATTGGAAGAAAACCTATAAATATTCCCGCCGGTGTTGACGTTAAGTTCGAAAACGGCGTTATGACTGTTAAGGGCCCCAAGGGTACCCTTACACAGGCTATCCATCCCAACATGCAGGTTGAGATTAATGGTGCAGAGATTACTGTTTCCCGCCCCAACGATGATAAGCTCAACCGCTCACTCCACGGTCTCACCAGAACACTCATCTTCAACATGATGGTGGGTGTATCCGAAGGCTTCAAGAAGGAGCTGGAGGTTAACGGTGTAGGTTACCGTGTTCAGAAGCAGGGTAAGGATCTTGTTATGAACCTGGGTTACTCTCATCAGGTAATTATGTCCGACAATGAGGATATTACCATTGAGGTTCCCGGCCCCAACAAAATCATCATTCACGGCGCAGATAAGCAAAAGGTAGGTCAGTTTGCTGCCGAGGTTCGCTCTAAGCGTGCTCCCGAGCCTTATAAGGGCAAGGGTATCAAGTATGTTGATGAGCATATCCGCCGCAAGGAAGGCAAAGCCGGTAAGAAGTAATTTAAGGAGTGAATTAAAATGGTTAAAAGACCTGATACAAAAAAGGCTCGTATTCAGCGCCACAAGAGAGTTCGTGGCAAAGTTAGCGGTACAGCAGATTGTCCCCGTCTTTGTGTTTATCGCTCCACAAATAACATCTACGCTCAGCTTATTGATGACGTAAACGGTGTTACTTTGGCTTCTGCTTCCTCTCTGGATAAGTCCATTGAGGGTAACGGCGGTAACAAAGAGGCTGCAAAGGCAGTCGGCAAGCTCATCGCAGAGCGTGCTAAGGACAAGGGCATCGCTTCAGTTGTATTTGACAGAGGCGGTAATATCTACCACGGCCGTGTTAAAGAATTGGCCGAAGGCGCTCGTGAGAGCGGCCTCAATTTCTAAGGAAGGGGAGGAATTACTTTGGCTATTATTGACGCTTCCACAATGGATCTTAAAGAGCGCGTTGTCGCTATCAACCGTGTTTCCAAGACTGTTAAGGGTGGTCGTATCTACAAGTTCGCAGCTCTCGTAGTAGTAGGCGACGGCGAAGGTACAATCGGCTTCGGTATTGGTAAAGCAGGTGAAGTTCCCGATGCAATCCGTAAGGGCATCGAGGACGCTAAGAAGAATCTTGTTAAGATTTCACTTCGTGGCACTACAATCCCTCACGTTGTTATCGGTGAGTACGGCGCAGGCAGAGTTCTTATGAAGCCCGCTGCTCCCGGTACTGGTGTTATCGCAGGCGGTCCTGTTCGTGCTGTGCTTGAGGTTGCTGGTATCAAGGATATCAGAACAAAGGCACTTCGTTCTAACAACCCCTGCAACGTTGTTCGTGCTACTTTCCAGGGACTTAAGGCTCTGCGCACTGCTGAAGAAGTAGCTGCTATCAGAGGCAAGTCTGTTAAGGAAATTCTGTAAGGAGGGCCGCATAATGAAAATCACATTGGTTAAAAGCCTTATCGGCTCTAAGAAAGATCAGATTGCTACAGCTCACGCTCTCGGACTTCGCAAAATCGGCGATGTAACAGAGCAGCCTGACAACGCTCAGACACAGGGCAAGGTTAAGAAGATCATCCACCTCATTGAGGTTGAAGCTTAATAGGGAGGTGCGAGAAATGAGATTACACGATTTATCTCCGGTTGAAGGCTCCAAGAAGGAAGCTAAGAGAATCGGTAGAGGTCACGGTTCAGGCCAGGGCAAAACAGCCGGTAAGGGCCACAAGGGTCAAAAGGCAAGAGCAGGCCGTGGTATGAGAGTAGGTTTCGAAGGTGGTCAGATGCCCCTTCAGAGACGTGTTCCTAAGCGTGGCTTCAATAACATTTTCGCTAAGAAGATTGTTTCTGTTAACGTTGGTACACTTGAGAAGTTTGACAACGGCACTGTTGTTAACGTTGAGGCACTTGTTGCTGCTGGTATCGTAAAGAACTCCTTTGATGGTGTTAAGATTCTCGGCAACGGAAACCTCACCAAGAATCTGACTGTTCAGGTATCTGCTTATTCCGAATCTGCTAAGGCAAAAATCGAGGCCGCAGGCGGAAAGGCAGAGGTGATCTAATTGTTTAAGACAATCAGAAACGCATGGTCAATCGCAGATGTAAGAAAGAAGATTCTTTTTACTCTTCTTATTCTTGTTATCTACAGAATCGGCTGTGTTATCCCTGTTCCCTTTGTTGACATTGCATCCCTTGCACAGAGCTCATTCCTGACAAGCGGCAACACAGTTTTCGCTTATCTGAACACTCTGTCCGGCGGTGCATTCGGTAATGCAACAATTTTCGCAATGGGTATTACACCCTACATCAACAGCTCCATTATTATGCAGCTTCTGTGCGTTGCTATTCCTGCTCTTGAGAGATTGAGCAAGGAAGGCGAAGACGGCAGAAAGAAGATTGCTACAATGACACGTTATCTGACCGTTATCCTCGGTCTGATTCAGGGTACAGCTTACTTCTTCTATCTGAAGGGCTACGGTTTCCTCCAGTACAAGACAGGCTTCCCCGTATGGTTTGCAGCATTCGTTATCGTGCTTGCTTTCACAGCAGGTACAGCTCTTATGATGTGGCTTGGTGAGCAGATTAACAATAAGGGTATCGGTAACGGTATCTCCATGCTCCTTTTTGCAGGTATTATTGCTCGTCTGCCTTCCACAGTTTACTATATGTTCCCCGTGCAGAAGTCCACAGCTTCTATGAGCTACTGGTACCTTGCACAGCAGGGCGATTGGAAGTATTACATCCTCGTTCCTGTATTTATAGTTCTCTTCCTCGTTATGGTATGGGTTATCACATTCATGCAGGACGCAGAAAGAAGAATTCCCGTACAGTATGCAAAGAGAGTTGTAGGCAGAAAGATGTACGGCGGCCAGTCCAGCCACCTTCCCATCAAGGTTGCTCTCGGCGGTGTTATGCCCGTAATCTTCGCTTCCTCTATCCTCTCAATTCCCGGTACAATTGCAATGTTTGTTAAGAATCCCACACCTTTCTGGGAAGGTTTCTTCAAAGCATTCAACCCCAACGGTTGGTTGTATCTGGTACTCAGCTTCCTGCTGATTCTTGCATTTGCATACTTCTACACAACTATTCAGTATAATCCTGTTGAGATGGCTAACAATCTCAAGCAGAATAACGGTACTATCCCCGGCATTCGCCCCGGTAGTCCCACTGCCGACTTTATCAAGAAGATTCTCTCCAGAATCACTCTTATCGGTGCACTTTTCCTCGCTTTCATTTACCTTGTACCCAGTGTTTACACTGCAGTATCAGGTCTGCACAACCTCTCTATGGGCGGTACCTCCATCATCATCGTTGTAGGTGTTGCACTTGAGACAGTTAAGCAGCTTGAAAGCCAGATGATGATGCGTCATTACAGAGGCTTCCTGGACTAATCAAAAGTTAAAGGAGAGTAGGATTATGAATATTATTCTCTTAGGTGCGCCCGGTGCCGGCAAAGGCACACAGGCAGCAGTTATCTGCAATCACCTGAACATTCCCACTATCTCTACTGGTAATATTATCAGAGAGGCGCTGAGAAACGGCACTGAGATGGGACTTAAGGCTAAATCCTTTATGGACGCAGGCAAGCTTGTTCCCCACGAGGTAGTTATCGGCATCATTGAGGAAAGACTGAAGGCTGACGATTGTAAGTCCGGTTTTATCCTTGATGGTTTCCCCAGAACTATTCCTCAGGCTGAGGCTCTTGACAAGATGGGCGTTGTTATCGACAAGGTAATCGACATCGAAGTACCTGACGAAACAATCGTTACAAGACTGTCCGGACGCCGCGTTTGTGAAAAGTGCGGCAGACCCTATCACATTATTGACCTGAAACCTCAGGTTGACGGGGTTTGTGACGACTGCACAGGCGCCCTTATCCAGCGCAAGGACGACCACATTGATACCGTTAAGGCAAGACTTGACATTTATCATGCCGAAACCGAGCCCCTGAAGGACTATTATGGCAAGCAGGGCAAGCTCGTAATTGTTGAGGGTCAGAATAAGGTTGAGGACACAACAGCTTTAACGCTCAAGGCACTTGAGGCTTAAACTATGGTAGTTATCAAGTCTCCACGCGAGATTTCGCTTATGCGTGAGGCTTGCAGAATTTCTGCAAACGCTCTCAAACTCGCAGGTACGGCTGTAGAGCCGGGTGTTTCGACACTTGAGATTGATACTCTTATCCGAAAGTACATCGAGAAAGAAGGCGCCACCGCCTCCTTTCTCGGTTACGGCGGATTCCCAAAGAGTTCATGTATCTCTGTTAACAATGTGGTTATCCATGGCATACCCAATAAGAACTGCATTCTTAAAGCAGGCGACATAGTCAGCATTGATGTTGGCGCTTTCTTTGAGGGTTACCACGGCGACAACGCTTACACATTCCCCTGCGGAGAGATTTCAAAGGAAGCTCAGGCTTTGCTCCTGGCAACCAAAGAATCACTCTATGAGGGCATAAAAGCCGCTCAGGCAGGTAATCGTGTGGGTGATATAGGCCACGCAGTTCAAAGCTATGTCGAAGCTCGCAGTTACTCGGTGGTACGAGATTTTGTCGGCCACGGCGTAGGTGCGAAGTTACACGAAGAACCAAGCGTACCAAACTATGGCACCCCCGGTCGAGGCGTGCGATTGATACCTGGTATGACTATTGCCATTGAGCCTATGATTAATATAGGCACACACAAGGTAAACGTCCTTGATGACGAATGGACTACCGTCACAGCAGACGGTAAGCTCTCTGCTCACTTTGAGCATACAGTTGTTATCACTCAGGACGGAGCAAAGATTCTCACAGTCCCTGACGATGAGGTGAGTTTATGACCATCTCAGAGGGCTCTGTGGTCAGAGCAAAGGCAGGAAGAGATAAAGACTGCTTTTTCCTGGTGCTGAAGCTTGAAGGCAACTTTGCTTTCATTGCTGACGGCAGACGCCGCAAGGCAGAAAACCCCAAGAAAAAGAAGCTTATGCATCTTCAGGCTACAAACACCGTGTTTGATGTTTCAATGGTTACTAACCGCAGAATCAGAGAAGTTCTCAGAAACTTTAACGAGGCTACACTTTAGGAGGTTATTTTATGTCTAAGCAGGATGTTATCGAAATAGAAGGTACAGTAACGGATGCTCTTCCCAACGCACAGTTCAAGGTTGAGCTTCCCAACGGCCACACAATTCTGGCTGTTATTTCCGGAAAACTGAGAATGAACTTCATTCGAATTCTTCCCGGTGATAAGGTTACAGTGGAGATGTCTCCCTATGACCTGACAAGAGGCAGAATTACTTGGAGAAGCAAGTAATTCAGAACATTCTTAAAATTCAAGAAAGGAATGATTATTAATGAAAGTCAGACCTTCAGTAAAGAAAATTTGCGAAAAGTGCAAGGTTATCAAGAGAAAAGGCAGAATCATGGTTATCTGCGAGAATCCTAAGCACAAGCAGAGACAGGGTTAATCATTACCCTACGGGTCGCAAGACTTTACAGGTCGGAGTAAATCCTGACCGCACAAAATTAATTTTAACTTAAATTTTATATGGAGGTGCAACCAATATGGCTCGTATAGCAGGCGTTGACTTGCCCAGAGACAAGAGAGTTGAAATCGGACTCACTTACATCTACGGCATCGGCAGAAAAACTGCAAACGACATCATTGCTGCAACAGGTATTAACCCTGACACACGTGTCAGAGATCTGACAGAGGACGAAGTTTCCAAGCTCAGAGAGTACATTGACCACAACTGCACAGTAGAAGGTGACCTTCGCCGTGAAGTTGCATTTGATATTAAAAGACTTATCGAAATCGGCTGCTACCGTGGCGTTCGCCACAGAAAGGGTCTCCCCGTAAGAGGTCAGCGTTCCAAGACAAACGCTCGTACTCGTAAGGGTCCCCGTAAGCAGGTTGCTAACAAGAAGAAGTAAGGAGGGAAACACGAAATGGCAGTAAAGAACGCTAAGAAGACTGTTCGCCGCCGCCGCGAGAAGAAGAACATTGAGCGTGGCGCAGCACACATCCAGTCAACTTTCAACAATACAATTGTTACTATCTCCGATACACAGGGTAATGCACTTTCTTGGGCTTCCGCTGGTGAGCTCGGTTTCCGTGGTTCCCGTAAGTCCACTCCCTTTGCAGCTCAGTCTGCTGCAGAGACTGCTGCTAAGGCAGCTATGGAGCACGGCCTCAAGTACGTAGACGTTTACGTAAAGGGCCCCGGCCAGGGTCGTGAGGCTGCTATCAGAGCATTACAGACCGCAGGTCTCGAAGTTACTATGATTAAAGATGTAACTCCGATTCCTCACAACGGATGCCGTCCTCCCAAGAGAAGACGTGTATAAAAGGAGGTAACTAACTATGGCAAGATATACAGATGCTGTTTGCAGACAGTGCCGCAGAGAGGGCAAGAAGCTCTTCCTTAAGGGCGAGCGTTGCTACACAGGCAAATGTGCTATCGCACGTAGAGAGTATGCACCCGGTCAGCACGGCCAGGGCAGAAAGAAGGTTTCCGAGTACGGAATCCAGCTTCGTGCAAAGCAGATGACAAGACGTTACTACGGTGTACTCGAGGGTCAGTTCAGACATTACTATGAGCTGGCTGAGAAGAGAGAGGGCAAGACCGGTGAGGCACTGCTCGCTATCCTTGAGAGCCGTCTTGATAACACAGTATACAGACTCGGCTGGGCAAGCTCCCACGCAGAGGCAAGACAGCTTGTTAACCACGGTCACTTCACCGTTAACGGCAAGAAGGTAGACATTCCTTCTTATCTGACAAAGCCCGGCGATGTTATTGCTATCGCTGAGAACAGCCGTCAGAGCGTTAAGTTCAAGACTGTTATTGAAGCAACTTCCGCTCGTCCTATCCCCAAGTTCCTTGAGCGTACAGCTGATACATTTGAGGGTAAGGTTCTGGCAGTTGCACAGCGTGAGGACATCGACCTTGATGTTGATGAGACACTTATCGTTGAGCTGTACTCCAAGTAATCCCTAATTAAGCAGGTTTACAAACATCTCAGCAAGATGCTGAAAAATGTTAAGGAGGATTCGCATGATCGAAATTGAAAAGCCCAGAATCAGTGTTGAAGAATTATCCCCTACAGGCAACTACGGTCGCTTTGTAGTTGAGCCTCTTGAGAGAGGCTTTGGTAACACCCTCGGCAACAGCTTAAGAAGAGTTCTGTTGTCATCCCTTGAGGGCGTAGCAGTAACATCCATCAAGATTGACGGTGTTCTCCACGAGTTCTCAACTATTGAGGGTGTTAAAGAAGATGTTACCGAGATTGTTCTTAATATGAAGAGCCTGGTAGCAAGACTTCACAGCAACGGTCCCAAGACAGTAGAAATTTCTGCTGAAGGTCCTTGCACTGTAACCGCTGATATGATCAAATGCGATAGCGAGGTAGAGATTCTTACTCCCGACCTTCGTATTGCTACACTCGGCGAAAACGCAAAACTCAACATGGAAATCACTCTGGACAGAGGCAGAGGTTATGTTCCTGCAGAGCGCAACAAGGCACTTTCAGGCAACACAATCATCGGCGTACTTCCCGTGGATTCCATTTACACACCTGTGCTCAAGGTTAACTACACAGTTGACAACACCCGTGTTGGTCAGATTACTGACTACGATAAGCTCACACTTGACGTGTGGACAAACGGTGTTCTCAATGCACAGGAAGCTGTTTCCCTTGCAGCCAAGGTGCTCTGCGAGCACTTGAACCTCTTTGTTGACCTCTCTGACAGAGGCTCACAGGAGATTATGGTTGTGAAAGAAGACTCAAGCAAAGAGAAGGTTCTCGAGATGACTATCGAGGAGCTTGACCTTTCTGTTCGTTCCTTCAACTGCCTCAAGCGTGCAGGTATCAACACTGTTGAAGACCTCATCGGAAAGAGTGAGGAAGAAATGATGAAGGTTCGTAACCTCGGCAGAAAATCTCTCGAGGAAGTTATGCAGAAGCTGGCAAGCCTTGGCTTCAGCCTTCACAGTGAGGAAGAATAATAACCCTTTCTTATAATCAGATAAAGGAGTGAATTTTAATGCCCGGTACAAGAAAACTCGGAAGAGCTACAGCTCACAGAACAGCAATGCTCAGAGCAATGGTAACCTTCCTTTTCGAGAACGGTAAGATAGAGACCACAGTTACTCGTGCCAAAGAGGTTGCTTCTATGGCAGAGAAGATGATTACCATCGCTAAGGAGGATACTCTCCACAACAAGCGTCTGGTTATGTCCTTTGTAACAAAAGAGGACGTTTCCTACAAGCTCTTCACAGAGATTGCTCCCAAGTACAAGGACAGAAACGGTGGTTACACACGTATCACCAAAATCGGTCCCCGTCGCGGTGACGCAGCAGAGATGGCTATCATCGAGCTCATCTGATAGGTCTAATCAGTTTTAACTTTAAGGGACAGCAAAGGTAAGAAAAATACCTGCTGTCCCTTTAATATCCGCCCGTGGCGCAGTTGGATAACGCAGCAGATTCCGATTCTGAAGATCGGGGGTTCGAATCCCTTCGGGCGGGCCAGAAAAGCATAAAGCACTCCGAAATGGAGTGCTTTATGCTTTTTATCCTTAAATTGCGAAGGGATTCGAACCCTGAGAGGGTGAGAGGCGTTAAGAAAACAGTCCGGTGGACTGTTTTTAGCCTCGAAGTCCGTAGCAGCTGTGCTGCAAGGACGGATGACTTGCAACTCTAGTTGCATAGGCATCATCCCTTCGGGCGGGCCAGAAAAGCATAAAGCACTCCGAAATGGAGTGCTTTATGCTTTTTATTTTTAAGTTGCGAAGGGATTCGAATCCTGAGAGGGTGAGAGGCGTTAAGAAAACAGTCCTGTTGACTGTTTTATTCTTATCCAAGACCAAATGCTTGGGATATAATCCGCGTTAGAGCGTATGACATCATGAGAAGATGCGTATTTTCGGCTTGATTACATACGCAGCTTTCGTTGTGATTACATACAACGCCCGCTTGATTACATTCACACCTGCGGTGCGATTTCTTACTGCTTGCTCGCCTGCAGAATTAACAAGCCCCTTGCATCTTCTATATTCGTCTGATAGAATAAACATAAGGCGGTGGCTTTATGAAAAGATTGCTGTGTTGCTTACTTATACTTGCTCTTTGTATGTCAGCCTCAGGGTGTATGCAAAGTGGAAGGTCGTGTTTTGATTTTGTCAAAGAGGACTTTACACTTGCAGTTTACGACTTTGATACAGAAAATCTGTATTACTTTGAATACGATACATGATCTGATACAACTATATCAAAAACATTTATCGCTTAATTAATACAACAAAGGAGAATAACAAATGAGAAGTGCAAAAGAACAAGAATGGTTTCCTTATGATTCGCGTATGACTTGTTATATTCTGGTAGATTCTAAAGGTCAAGTTTCGCATGTTGCACATAACAAATCTGAACTGAAATCAGCTTATGATTCTGTCGTTACAGGAAATGCTGTTTTGTATGCTGTTTGGCCCGGTGAATACAGAAGCGATTTGTTTATCATTGATGATATCAATGCTTTTGCTGATGCTGTTGGCGTTTACCGAAAAGATGAGCATATACATCAGTTGGAATGGAAAATAAGTGATTATGATGACGGTGTTTCACGTTATGCCAGCGTGAGTTGTAAATTCAAATGCGGATGCTCTTTTGAAAAAATAGGAATCAAGAAATTTGCTAATGATATGCGAGAACAAAAAGGATGGGTTGTAGCTACATCAAAAGGATACGGTTATCATGGTGATGAGTTTACTGTTCCTGTGTCGCGTGCAAGTCTTAAAAGAAAATAATTATCAATTTAGTAATCAGAGTTTTGACAGCAGGGATATCTCTGCTGTTTTATTTTACTTGGGTTGTAATATTTTTTGCTCTGTGGTATTATAAATGAACAAGGGGTGAAAAAATGAAGGAATTTTTAATTTACTTTTTGGGTGAGGGTGAAAGCGTAGAATTTGAAAATTTTACTCTTGCACACTTTTTGCCGATTCTTTTGGCTGTAGGGGTAATATTTCTTATTTACTTCCTTCGGGATAAAATCCGTGAGTGGAAGGGTGAAACCGCAATCCGCTATGTTTTAGCCTTTGCACTTATTATTTCCGAGATGTCATATTATTGGCGTTTGATAGCAGTGCCTTCTCTTGGGCCTAATCCCATTGACCATTTGCCGATTACCGTCTGCGGTTGGGCTGTGGTTTTTGCAAGCTTTATGGTGGTGGGTAAATCCCAGACTTTGTTTGATATTTCATACTTCTGGCTCTTGTGCGGTTCGGTGTTTGCCCTTGCAACTCCTACTGTTATCAGCTACACAGGTCCTACACGCTTCAGGTTCTATCAGTTCTGGGCAGAGCATCTTTTGGGTTTCATTGCAATTTTCTATATGATTTTTGTCCACAAGTTCAGACCTACATTCAAGTCTATGGCAAAGTCTTACATAGCACTGGTTGTTCTTGCAATTATTGCTTACTTTACAAACGATATGTTAGGCGATGGAGCAAACTACCTGTTTATGGCTCGTCCTGAGTCAACACCTTCTATTCTGGATATACTGCCTTCAAATTTTGCACTTCGCCTGACTATAATGGCGGCAGTTGTTTCAGCTTTGTTCTTTGTTGTATATCTGCCGTGGTTTATTAAGGACTTAAGGGCAAAAGGTAAATAGGGGAAAAGTTTGTTTTATAGACAAAAATTGTCTTTTGAGCGAAAATTGTCAATTATTGTTGACAATAGCAATATAGCGTGATATAATTATCACAAATCATAAAGGAGGTATTTTCTTATGAACAACAAAGTTTTATTTGGAATTATGTGCATCGCTTTCAACTCAATCGGTGTTCCCAGTTTCATGCAGGGTAACGTTAAGACAGGTATCCTCAGAATCGTTCTGGGTATTGTTTCCTGCGGTGTTATCGGTATCATCAACGAGATTAAGGGTATCATCCTTGGCATCCAGATTCTCAAGATGACAGAGGAAGAGTTTAACGAGAAGAAGGCTACTATCACAAGCGGTATCCCCGCATAATAGACTTTTTTAAGTGCAATCAGGCAGACCGAGTAATCGGTCTGCTTTTTTGTTTTTTGTTGGATTTGATGACAGTTTGCGTTGTTGAATATATTGTTTTGATGGTGTATAATTTTAGAAGAAGGGAAGTGGTAAAATGAAGCGAGCAGGTATACAAATCAGTAATCTGCGAGATAAGTTGCTGACGCTTATGATTCTTTGCGTTGTTCTGGTAGTTTACAAAATCTTTGATATCCCGTGTGTTTTTGATTTGCTTCTTAATGTTCCCTGTCCTTCTTGCGGAATGACCCGTGCCTACATAAATCTTATGCATCTGGATTTTTACGGTGCTTTTTCTATGCATCCGATGTTCTGGTCAGTCCCTTTGCTTCTGCTTTACTATATCTTTGACTGGAAGCTTTTTAAGATAAAGTGGCTTGACAGTATGATGCTTATACTCATTGGTGCAGGATTTCTGATAAACTGGATTGTGAAGATATGCGGGGTGGTTTTGTGAGCAGTGCTTACTATAAAAAGATGTATGATAGAATATTTAAGATTATGGGAGAGCTGACACCTCTTAAAGCTGACTGCGGAAAGCTGTGCTCAGGGGCATGTTGCAAAGGCGACAGCGACACGGGTATGAGGCTGTTTCCTTTTGAAGAAACAACTCTTGGGGTTACTTATCTCAAGTCAGGAATAAGACTTGCAGTGTGCGACGGCAGCTGCAATCGGGATGAGCGGCCTCTTGCCTGCAGGATTTTTCCGTTTTTTCCGACGGTTGACCATAAGGGCAGAGTGTTTGTTGAGCCTGATTTGAGGGCAAAGAGGCTGTGTCCTCTCCTTACTCATTCTGAGGAAATCATCTTTGACAAAAGATTTTTTAAGGCTGTGAAAAAGGTGGGCAAAATCCTTTCAAAGGACGAGGCTTGCAGAGAATTCCTGGTGGCTACCACCGAAGAAATCGACACCTACGCACAGTTTTACGGTGAGAATCCCTGAGGGTGTTTGTTGTAGTAGCAATACAGCGATATGTCTGATAATAGACTCAGAGAGGTGTTAATATGAAAAGAATAATTGCTTTTGTTTTTGCGTTAGTAATTATGATTAGTTTTACAGGTTGTGAATACTTTGAGGCATTATGCCTTTTTTACTCAGACCATGTTTGTTATGAAAACTTCGATATATGTATTAATGATAAAATGAACTGTTGTTTAGTGGGGCGATATATCTGTAATGAGTACATAGAGGGTATGGAGATTACAATACCTGATGAATACAACGGTATACCCATAAAGCGCGTAGGCGGATATGTCGGACGAGGAGTGCCTGTGGCATTTTGTCTGGATATTAGTGATTTGTATGTGAATGCACCCGAAGGCTCTATATATAGTGCGTTGCATTCAACTGTAGACGAGGCTCAGTATCAGGTTGTAGACCTGCTTTATGAATTGAATATAGGTGAAAACATAGACGCCGTTGTAAATGTAAATAACAGCTACTATCCCCATATTGAGAAAGACGGCAGCGTTGTTTTTTACCACCCTGTAGTCAGCATAAACTGCTCTGAGGACAACAAGTATTTTTACTCTGAAAACGGCAGACTTTATAGCAGAAAAACCAATGAACTTGTGGAGGACTTTGACTACGCAGATTAGTGAAAACTCCCATAAATACCGGGTGCAACAGATTGTTGCTTGACTTCTTATTTGTTGTGTTTTTATACTTGGCTCAGAGGTGAGTTTTATGACAATCAACGAAAACTTAAAAAACGCACGTTTGTGTTCAGGGCTTACTCAGGAGCAGGTGGCACAGCAGGTTGGTATTACAAGGCAGGCACTTTCCTATTATGAATCGGGAAGAAGTCAGCCTGACATCGATATGCTCATGAGCTTGTGTAAGGTTTATAATACAGACATAAACGAAATTTTATACGGCAAGAAAAAATCCGTCAAAGCATATAAGGCTGTGTGTATTGTGGCACTCTCACTGGCGGTTGCAGTATTCTTGCTGACATTTGTAAGTGCATTTTTGCTTTCTTATGCAGATATGTTTTACCCTGTCAGCGAAGGTCAGGTACATAGCGATGAGGCGATAAACCTTATGATTAAGGTATCGCTTTGGGACAAAATCAAGGTTATTGATGCGGTGAATCTATCGTTATCGTTCTGGGGATACCTTGCACTTCTTGTGTTGATTCTCTCAACAAAAACCCATGTTCCGCTAAATAAAAAGCTTGTATATACAGGAGTGTTCACCCTTGGGGTGTTGGCTGTGCCTGCACTTTTTGCCATTATTAATCCAAGTGAGGTATATACTCTGCAGGAGTATATCACCAATCCTTTATTCATTCTCATAAGGGTCTGGGTGATGCTTTTGGCTTTGTGTATAGCGGAGTTTTTTATCAGAAAAAGAAAGATTACGAAGCAGGAATGAAGCTGAGATTGACTAAAAATCTTTTATTAATAAATAATTTACATATAAAAATGTTGAAAAATGTAACATTATGTGGTATATTGTATACAATGAATTAGGAAAGGAACATATTTATGACAAAGTCAAAGAAGATTACAACATTTGTTATTCTTGGTATAGCAGCTCTTTTGGTGCTGATTACAGCTATAAACTGCTTTACCATCGTTGAGGCAGGTCACACAGGCGTTGTGGTAACCCTTGGTAAGGTTCAGGAGGGTGTGCTGCAGGAGGGACTTCACGTGAAGGCTCCTTTTGTGCAGGAGGTTGTGAAGATTGACAACCGAATTGTAAAGCTGGAGGTTGACACCGAGGCTTTCTCAAAGGATTTGCAGACTGTTGAAACAACTCTTGCAATCAACTATCGTGTTGATACATCCAAGTCTTACAGCATCTACAAGAACATTGGTGCAGACTACGAAACAGTGCTGGTTAACCCTGCTGTAAATGAGGTGCTCAAGGCGATTACCGCCAAGTACACCGCAGAGGAGAGCGTTACCAACCGTTCACTTATATCTGACGGCCTTGTGGAAGGACTTAATGATAAGCTTAATGCAAGCGGACTTTATGTAACCGATGTTAACATTATCAACTTCGATTTTTCAGAAGCTTTCATCACCGCTATTGAGGAGAAGCAGGTTGCACAGCAGCAGCTTCTCAAGGCAGAAACCGAGAAACAGACAGCTATTACCAACGCTGAGGCAGAGGCAGAAGCCACCAGAATCCGTGCCGAGGCTGAGGCAGACGCCAACAATCTGATTAAGGCGTCTCTGAGCGATGCGGTTATCAGAAGCAAGTTCTACGATAAGTGGGACGGCAAGCTTCCTCAGGCAATGGGCAGTGATTCGGTAATTACAAACATTGACGGCGGAAGTGTAAACTAATTTGAAGTAAGAGTGAATAAGTAAAATCAGTTTTTCGGATTACTGTAAAGGAGGGTGAATATGGTGAATGAAGATTATAGCTTCTGTACACCTCATCTGACAGAGGGTGAGCAAATCCTGTGGAAAGGCAAAGCCCAGCAGGGAAATATGCTTACACTCTATGACCTGTGTGTAATCCCATTTTCCATCTTTTGGACAGGTTTTGTTGTCTTTATGGGTTATCAGGTTCTCTCTTCAGGGCAATTTGTCTTTGCTTTATTCCTGATACCGTTTCTTGCTGTGGGTCTATATATGATGTTCGGCAGATTTATTCTGACAAAACAGCTCCGAAAGCACACTTTTTATGTAATCACAAGCAAAAAGATTATCAGAAAAAGAGGTAACCGTGTAAGAACGGTGAATATATTCTCGTTTTCTCAGATGAAGAAAAGAGTCTGCAGGGACACAAACGGATATATTATGTTTCTAACAAATTTCAGGGCTTTCTCATTTGCTTGTTATATTCCAACAGACCCTCAAATTCCTGACGGAATGGGTACGGGGTTTTTTGTGTTGGAAAATATACCTGAGGTTGAAAAAGTGGAAAGAATCCTTTATAACCTGAGAAATCCCAAGGACTGAATTATCAAAAATCAAGACCTGTGATGTGTGTAGCATCACAGGTCTTTTTGCGTTCATTGCAGTTGTTTTTTGTTTTATTTTATTTTATTCAATGCCGTGTTCTGCACAGAAATGTCTGAGTGTTTTGAAGTAGCCTTCAGGGTCAACAAGATACGCAAGTCCGTGACCTGCGTCCTTGACGGTGAGGATTACCTTGGGACAAGTGCATTTGTCGTGCATATCGCGGCTCATCTGACAGGGTACATAGGCATCTGCTTCTCCGTGAATGAAGATAACAGGCACCTTGCATTTGCTGATTGATTCCATCGGTGTGGTTTCGTCAATGTTGAAGCGTCCGTAAATGATACCGCCTAACTTTACAAAGGGGAAAAGCAGGTTTTCGGGGAGCTTCATATCGTGGATAACTTTTTTGATAATCTCTCTGGGTGAGGAGTAGGGGCAGTCTGCAAGGACGCAGATTACATTTTTGGGAAGTTCCTTGCCTGCTGCCATCAGCACTGTGGCACCGCCCATAGATATACCCGTAAGGATTATTCGGGAGTTTTCGCCGTAATGATTGATGATGAAATCAATCCAGGAAAGACAGTCGCGGCTTTCATTTACACCAAAGGTAATAATTTTGCCTTCGCTTTTTCCGCTGGCTCTCTGGTCTACAATAAGTACATTCCGCTTTAGAGCAAAGCATCTTTGCACTCCTCCGCACAAATCCCTTTCGGCATTGCCTCGGTATCCGTGAAGCATAAGCTCTATGGGTGCACCTTTTTTGTATTCGTAGTATTTGCCTCTGAGTTTAAGTCCGTCAAAGGATGTGATTTCAACATCTTCGCACTTCATAGCACGGACTTCCTTCATCCAGTTTACCATCTGTTCTCTGTAAGGTTCGTAGATTTCGCCTTCGGGGATGCTGTATTCGTCAGCGTTTTTATCTTCTTTTCTGTTAGTAAAAAAAGCCATGCGAAAGCAAATGTAAGAGGTAACAAGCACAAGTATTGTTACAAGGGCAACGGCACCCAGAGCTATCCATAAAAATGTCATTGAATCGTCTCCGCTTTGTTTTCTTTTATGATGGGTAATTATACCACTTTTTATGCAGGATTTCAATAAAATGTAATCCTTTAAGTTACTATTGATTTTTGTTAACAAATCGTTTACAATTTACATAGAATATTGAATGATTGAGGGATAGTATGGCGAATGTTGACGTAAATTACAAAAATAAGAAAAGATACAAAACAGCGAAGTATCCAATCCGTCAGCCTAAGATTATTGTGTGGCTTATCTGGATTTTGTGTAAGCTTTGCCTTCTTAATAAAAAGTATAAAGTTGAAAAGATTAACATGGAGAACTTAAAGCCTCCGTATATGGTGCTGAGCAACCATATGTATTTTATTGACTTTAAGCTGGCGGCAATGGCAACATTCCCTCACAGAGTAAACAATGTTGTAAGTATTGACGGTTTTTACCGCAGACCGTGGCTTCTGGAGTTAATCGGAGCAATCTGTACCCGTAAATTTACCCTTGATTTGCACCTTATCAAGTCCATAAGAAAGGTACTCAAGCGAGGGGATATTCTCTTTATGTATCCCGAGGCAAGGTACACTCCTTGCGGAACTCTGGCTTATCTGCCGGAATCTTTGGGCAAACTTATCAAGATGAATAAGGTGCCTGTGGTGGTTGCTGTGCACAGAGGTAATTATCTGCATTCACCCTTCTGGAATTTCCGTAAAAAGAGAAAGAGTGTGCATCACACAACCTTTACCCAGATTCTCACACCTGAGGATATAAGCCGTATGACTGTGGAGGAAATCAACGAAGCAGTAAAGTCTGCAATGGCTTATGACGAGTATAAATATCAGAAAGAAAACGGAATACTGATTAAAGAGCCTTTCCGTGCAGAGGGACTTCACAAGGTGCTGTATCAGTGTCCTCATTGCGGCAAAGAATCTCAGATGGATTCAAAGGGTGCGGAGATTTTCTGCAAGGCTTGCAAAAAACGCTGGACCTTAAACGAAGACGGTACCCTGAAAGCCAACGAGGGTGAAACAGAGTTTTCTCACGTGCCAGATTGGTTTGAGTGGGAACGCTCTCAGGTCAGAGAGCAGATTGAAAAGGGTGAATACTTATTTGCCGATGAGGTGGAGGTTTACTCTCTGCCCAGGTGCTGGAAGTTTGAGCATCTCGGCAAAGCAAAAATCACTCACGATAAAGACAACGGATTTATTCTGGAAGGCTTTTACAACGGTGAAAATTACCGTATTCAGCGTACACCAATGGAGATTAACAGCCTCCACGTTGAGTATGATTATTGCTATATCAAGCCTTTTGACTGCTTTGATATTTCCACAGAAGACGATTCCTTCTATTGCTATCCCACAAAGGAAAATGTAATTACAAAACTTGCCTTTGCAACAGAGGAAATTTACAGAATAAACAAAGAAAAGCTCAATGGATAAATCAAGAAATAATCTCTCAGTCCCCTTGGGCGGATTGAGAGATTTTTTTGTTTTTGAATACCTTTGTGCCTTTTGGGGCATACTCTCTATAAAACATAAAAGGGAGTAATGCTAAGTGGTAGAACAGGATACAATCAAGCTTCTCAGAGAGTGTGATGCAGGCATTAAAATGGGAGTAACCTCCATTGATGATGTGCTTCCTCACGTGAAAAACGAAGAGTTCAGAAAACTGCTTACAGCCTGCAAGCAGGAGCACGAAAAATTAAGAAGCGAGCTCGAGGTTCTTCTTGATAAGTATAAGGATGAGGGTAAGGACCCTAATCCCATTGCAAAGGGTATGTCCTGGATGAAAACAAACGTTAAACTGGGAATTGAGAACACCGACAAAACCGTTGCAGACTTGATGACAGACGGATGTAATATGGGTGTGAAAAGCTTAAACAGATATCTTAACCAGTACAAGGCAGCAGATGAGGTTTCAAAGGATATTACCAAGCGTCTGATAAACTTAGAGGAAGAGCTTACAATTAATATCCGCAAGTTTTTATAAAACAAAAGTGCACCGCTGATATTTTTTCAGCGGTGTATTGATTTTATTATGTGTTGGTTTTATAATCTTAATTAGCAGAAAACAAGAGGTGTTTTTATGATTATCAGACGAGCTGAAATACGCGATATGGATGGTATAAACAATCTGCTCAGGCAGGTACTGTATGTGCATCACGTGGGCAGACCCGATATCTTCAAAGCAGAGGGAAAGAAGTACCGTGATGAGGAGCTTAAAGCTATTATAGAGGATGACAGTACTCCGCTTTTCGTTGCAGTGGATGAGGAATCAGGCAAGGTGCTGGGACACTGTTTCACTGTGATTAATGAAGTGAAAAACCACTCTTCACTTATGGATGTAAAAACACTCTACATAGATGATTTGTGTGTTGATGAAAGTTCACGCGGTCAGCACGTGGGCAGGGCTTTGTATGAATACACTTTGGAGTTTGCAAGGAGCATTGGTTGTTACAATGTAACGCTCAATGTCTGGACAGAGAATAAGAGTGCACAGAAATTCTACGAGGCAATGGGACTTTCCGTTCAGAAAACAGGTATGGAAAAAATACTGTAAAATATAAAAACGCATTGCAAGGCTTTTATGCTTTACAATGCGTTTTCTTTATACTATGTATTTTTTTATGAACGGAATGTGGTTTAATAAAGCAGAAACAGCCATTGAAAGTATAAACACTACTACAGCAAGTAAGGGGAGTGTGATGTATGCTAAAGGCGGATATACTGCATTTTCTACGATATATTCTTTATAAATCATGATGAAGAACATGTGAATAAGATAACATCCAAAGGTGTACTTTGAAAGGCTTTGTATAAAGCCTGTGACTTTTTCGGAAAAGTTTAGTTTATCAGCATTTTTGAAGAGTACAAATACCCCCTGTGCCTGCAAAAACACAAGGAATGTTGTGTAGTTGTAGAAAGTTTCATCAAGCTTGCCTTTTTTCACCGAGGCTACGTATGTAAGTGTAATTATTCCTATTGTTGAAATGAAACCGAGGACAACGCAGATAATTCTCTGCACCCTTGTCAGCTCTCTTGTGTGCAGGAAGTGACCAAGGAAAAAGTAAAAGACATAGCCGTGTGCTGTATAAAGCTTCAGTGCTTTTACAACGTAAGAAATACCAGCTCCTATTGTCTGCGCTTCAGAGAATGGGGTGATATCAGTTAAGCTAACAATAAGCTCGGGAGTGTATTTGAGCAATATGCAGATAAGCAGAAAATATGCCACAAGCCTGTCGTCTTCTGCAATTTTTCTAAGTACGGGAAGAAGGATATAAACACCTATCATAGCAGGGATGAACCACATATGAAAATGACCTTTAACAATATTTAATAACACAGTATAAAGGCTGTACTCGTGGTTTATAAATGCTTTGAAGAGAGCATACATCACAGACCAGAATACAAAGGCGGTAAATAATCTGAGTGTGTTCTTTGTGTAAAGCTTTTTGATTGAAAGAGGGCGGCTTTTGTCAAGGAACAAAGCTCCGCTGATCATAAAGAAAACCGGAACTGCACAGCGGCATAAACTGTCATAAATATTAAGCATATGCCAGTAGGAATCTATTGACCTGTCTGATAAGCTGTTTGAACAGCAATGAATAAGTACGACTGCAAAGGTAGCACATATTCTCAACAGGTCGAAATAAATACTTCTGTTTTTATTTTTTACCATAGTATTCACCCCTTGGTATATATTATATATTACAAGGGAAGTTATGTCAAAATATAAATGTTTATTTGGCTTTGTGTAAAAAAAGACTTCCTCAAATTGGAGGAAGTCTAAGTAATCAGTATGAAAAATTTATCTTACAGTGAATTTTTCGCCACTGAGTGAAAGTGTAATCTTACTGTTCTCATTTTCGGCGGCGGTAATGGGGATGTAGATGCAGCCTCTTACCTCATAGACTGTATCGCTCTGAGGCTCTAAGTCAAAGCTCAGAGAGTTGAGTGCGATGCCGTTTTCTGTTCTGGTTTCCCAGCTGAGGTCGGACTCAAGGTTGTACCAGGTGGTGCCTTTTTCTCTCATAAATACAGCGTAGTTGCTGTCAAATCTTCCTCCTTTGCACTTAACTGAAGGAATGAAGATTGTTTTTGCAAGGTCAGAATCCTCTGTGGTACTGCCTGTGTAGGTATACTCTGCATTGAAATACAAGAGAGCACATCCGCCGGGAGCTGAGAATGCAAGCTCACCTGTGCCGTTTGGTGTGAAGAAATCGTCAGAAGATGTATCTCCGTGCTTTAAGGATGATGCAATCTGAACATCTGTGATTTTGTAGGAAAAGTTGTTTACCTCTATTGTTTCGTCAAGAGTGTGTGCCTTTGAACAAGCACACAGAGAGAGGCAGAGAACTGCTGTCATAAGAAGTGCAATAAATCTTTTCATAGTGCGGACTTCCTTTCTTTTGTTTGCTTTGTATATCATATTAGTCTTTCGCATTAAAGTCAAGGGATTTTGGGGATTATTAGAGCGGTAAATAAAAACAGAAGCTGACTATGAGCTTCTGTTGTAGAAAATGTTAAGTAATATAAGGGTTAACCTTCTTGTGATCGGTTGGCATCAAGAACGCTTTCGCTTTCCGTTTCAAGCCAGGATTGGATTTCTTTGAGCCCGTCAAGGGAATAATCAAACACCCGTGAGGTAACTTCTGTGCGTCTGAGTTTTTGCGACCAGGGAAGCTGTGCGTGATATTCTGCAACAAGCTTTTTATTGTCCTCGTCAGTATCATCTGCATATACCTTGTAGTTAAAAGTTGTCAGATGCAGGCAACCTTTTGCAGGGTCGGTACCTAATGAGCCTGTGAGGATGTTTTTTACAGGACGGTTGTCCTGAATCTGCCAGAACCAGCTCAGAGAGGGAAGCTGTATACTCATATTGTGCCTCCTTGTTTTTTGATATGCATTTAGTTTACCACAGAAAGAATCAAGAAGCAACAAGGAAATGAATAAGCAGAACATTAATACTGGATTTTTCTGCCTGTATCGTATATGATTATCTTGGAAATAAAAATTTTTTATTTTGTGAGATATTGAGGTAATTTGATTTGTATTATTTATGCAGGGGGTGAGAAGTTGTCATCAAACGCCTTACGTGCACAGCAGGCACTATATAAACACGGCGACAGCCTGATGCGTGTTGCTTTTACATACACAAATAATATGGATGATGCACAGGATATGGTGCAGGATGCTTTGCTCAGATACATTGAGAAGGCACCTGAGTTTTTGAGCGCGGAGCACGAAAAAGCCTGGCTCATACGCGTGACAATCAACCTGTGCAAAAATCACTTAAACTCTGCCTACAAAAAAACTTACGCAGAGCTTACGGAGGATATAAGGGTTTGTGACAATTATTCTTCGGGACTTTACGAGGCTGTTTGTTCCTTGCCCTCAAAATATTCTCTTGTGCTTCATCTTTTTTATTATGAGGGTTACAGTCAGAAAGAGATTGCTAAAATAATGAAAATCACCGAGTCAGCGGTGTCTACACGTCTGCAAAGAGGCAGAAACTTACTAAGACAAAAGATAGGGGATGATTTTTTTGACTGATTTGAAATTCACTTGTGAATACAAAAAGTCTGTTGAAAGCGTAGCTTTGCCACAGAATTATCAGGAAAATATCCTCTGTGCAATAAAGGAAAAGAAGAGTAAAAACAATAAAATTAAAATAGAAATAAGCAGGGTGTATAAGTACGTTTTATCTGCGGCGGCAGCACTGGTGCTTGCTTTTGGACTGCTGTTTGCAATTAACAATCTGCCCTCAGATGTTCAAGTAAGCTTCAAGGTTTCAAGTGCTACAAACCTTTCTGCTGTAAAGGGTGCAAGGATTGTGTTTGTAAATTCCAAAGGAGAACTTCTGACAGACAATACAGGGGCACCCATAGAGGTTTACACCAATGATAACGGAGAAGCTTCGGCTACTATTCCCCGTGAGGGTTATGCCCCTCAGATTACCGCCAACGGCTATATTCCTCTTACTGCAGACAAAACCGAGGGTAATTACTATATAAGTCCCGAAATGGGCGAAAATACTTACCGTGCAGTGCTTACTTGGGAAAATGAGCAGGATCTGGACGCACACTTAAGCATTACCAAGGACGGCAAAACCGAAAAACTTCACTACTTCAAAAGCAGTATTGAAAACGAAAAAGGCAAGGTTTTGGCAGCACTGGATACAGACAGCGAAACAGGGGAGCACCCCGAAACCATAACCTTTAATTGCGAAGAAAATGCTATCATCCGATTCAGCGTAGCTTCTTACTCTGCACTGAAAGAAGGCAGAAGCGACACATTCGCGGATACATCGGCACAGGTTGCTCTTTACAGGGGAGAAGAACTTTTGGGCACATATAATGTTCAAGAGGCAAAGGGTAACGTGTGGTGTGTGTTTGAGGTTGAAAACTCAGAGCTGACTATTTGTTCCGATTACTATTCGGTCAGTGCTATGACCGAAATAAAATAAGAAAGCATGGGGAAGAATTATGAAAATAACAATCAATAAGCTTGTGTGCTTTATGCTAAGTGCTGTACTGCTTTTTACAGCGGTGACGGTTTATGGTGCAGAAGTAAAAAACACAAAAGCGGAAAACAGAAAAATATTCTGCAATGATGAATATATATACGAGATAAACGACGATGAAACCGTCAGTATTCTCTACTATACAGGGGAAGGCTTGAGCGTAACCGTTCCTGCGTACATAGATTCAAAGCCTGTAATCAGTATAGAGGCTCGGGCTTTTTACGGCACACGGATACAGACTGCAGTTGTTTCTGAGGGCATCAGGAATATCGGCAATGAAGCTTTCTTTTATTGCACAGAACTTACAAATGCAAGTCTGCCTTCAACATTGGAGACAACAGGCACAGGTGTGTTCAGAGCTTGTACAAAGCTTAAAAATGTCTGGATGCACGGTAACGCTTCTCTTGGAAAATATATGTTTTACGGTTGTACAAGTCTTTCAGAAATACATTTGCCTGATACAGCTTATTGTATTCCCGAGGGTGCTTTCGGTTACTGTGCGTCATTACGATTTGTTGTAATGCCCTCAGAACTTGTTGATATCTGTGCTTATGCGTTTTATGGAACAGGACTTATAAGTGTAACTCTGCCTGCTTCGGCAGTTTATATTTTTGAAAAAGCTTTTGCCCGTTGCAAGGACCTTATTTCTGTATACGGAAACAGTGAAATGGAGTTTGTTGCAGAGGATGCTTTTGAGGATTGCGGTATGAGCTCGGGTGGGAATTATCCATCTATAACGCCTCCTTCTCAAGTACCCACAACACCCCCTTCTACCGGAGATAACAACACAACTGATGAGTTTCCTCCTCCTTCAGACCCTTCGTCAGATTCATTTGTAAGTGAGGATGGCTATATGTTTGGTTCTGCAGGCGAAATGGAAGACTATGAGTATATTTACAATGAAGAAGTAAGACCTGATTTTGAAAGAAGCAAACAAGAGATTTTGTCTCTTGCATGGAATGTGCGTACCATAGGAGATGCAAACATGGACGGACAGGTGAACATTAAGGATGCGACTGCAATTCAAAAGTACATTGCAGGACTTACAACAGAAGCTGACCTCGATTTCAGCTATAAGAATTCAGATGTGGATACAGACGGTAAGGTAACTGTCAAAGATGCCACAAAAATTCAGAAGTTCATTGCAGGGATGCTTTTATCTCTGTGTTGATATTATTCTTTCCCCTGAAGCTTTGCGTAGCACCGTAAAGCAAACCGCAGACACTGCACCTGTTCCCTGAGGTGCGGTGTCTTTTTTATAAAAAACTTTTCAAAATTTTGTGATATATGGTATATTATAATTGTATTAAAGATAGAGGACAAATTTAACCGGATTTTATACACGGTATGTTTATATAAAAATGCAAAGGAGTGTTATTATGAAAGTTAAAAAATTATTATCGATTCTTCTGGTACTTGCGTTGCTGTGCACTTTGTTTGTGCCCTGTGTGAGTGCAGATGAAACATCAAGGGAAATTCCTTTTACTGTTTCTGTTGAGCGTCGTATGCTTGGGGGCTCTTTTGAATCCTGGGTGAATCTTGAACTTGTTAAGGATGAAGACAGGCTTCATCAGGTGGTAGAAGAGGTCAGAGGATATGACACCTATTACTATATGGAGGACATAAGTTTCTTTGATAAATACGATTCTGAGTATTTTGAAGATAACGCCCTTGTTGTAGGTGTGTTTTATTTTTTCAGCGGAAGCTTGCGCCACAGCGTTGAGAAAATTACTGTGTCAGGTGATACTCTGGTTGTACACAGAAATATCTATATGCCTGCAGGTGGTACCGATGATGTTCAGTATCGTTGTGTCTTCTTGGAGGTTCCACGTTCTGATGTAGAGGGTGTAAACAAGCTTGAAGATGTGACTACAGATGTCAGAGTATCTCAAACTATGCCTGTTTATGGATTTAGAGGAGATGCAGAATTTGACGGTGTTGTAAACGTCAGGGACGCAACAGCTCTGCAGAAGCACATTGCACAGCTGCATATACTTTACGGTGCAGAGAATATTGTTGCAGATGCAAACGCTGACGGCGATGTTAACATCAAGGACGCTACGGAAATTCAGAAATATTCTGCGGGTATTAAGCTTAATAGCGGTGCAGGATTGCTTATGAAAGTTTTGGCTCCCGTGGTTTCGGAAAAAACACAGGCAGCCCTTACCGAACTTCATCACTTGATTGCAGAAGCAAAAGGCTTGTTTGTACCCGGCAGTAATTATGTGGCTGCTACATCCGCAAAACTCTCTGAAGAAATCGAAAAGTCAGAAGCTATCTTTGAAATTGATAATCCTGCATTGGATGTAGTGACTGCTCAGAAAGAAGCTCTCAGAGAAGCTATGGAAGGTCTTGAGTTTGTAAATCTTGATACAAAAGAGCTTGTAAGCCTTATGAATACAGCAAGCCGTTATATTGGAACGGGATATACAGACGATAGTCTGGAGGCGCTTAAAGAAGCAATTTCTAATGCACAGATGGTCTGCCTTTACGGTCAGTCACAGGATGAGGTAACACTTGCTGTTGCTCAGATTGAAGAAGCTGTGAATGCTCTTGAATATGCTTTTGATGAAGATGCAGTGAAAATACCCTTTACTCTGGTGCAGGAGTGCCGTGTGTTTGGTTATGACGGTGCGGATGATACCCTTGTTTACCTTGTGAAGTCTCCTGCACAGATGGATGAAATCCTTGCCACTATTCACGGAGAAAACACAGCCGTGTATACAAAACCTGAAAGAGATGCATCTTACGACGAAGCATTCTTTGAGGAGAATTCCTTGATTATTACGCTGAATCTGGCAGGATATGACGAAAGCGAACAGGTAATCAATGCTCTTGTTCTTAAAGATGATGTTCTTATTGTTCGAAGAGAATTATATAAAATAATTAACGGAAATTCCTATAAGAATTATCGTTTTGCACTTATGGAAGTTAAGAATTCTGACATTGAGGGTGTAGTAACTCTCAAAAACGCCAATTATATCTGGCATGTAATCACCGAACCGCCTATTGAATAATAACCTTTTGTAACGAAAGGCAGGATTTAGATGGCTTTGTTTACGCAAGAAGTCTGTGTTGAATCAGACTGCAAAGGAGTGTTATTATGAAAGCTAAAAAATTATTATCGATTCTTCTGGTACTTGCGTTGCTGTGCACTTTGTTTGTGCCCTGTGTGAGTGCGGATGAAACATCAAGGGAAATTCCCTTTGCCATTTACAAAGAGTGCCGTGTTCAAGGCTTTGTGGGCAGAGACGTGACTGAAGAATATTATATTATAAAGTCACAGTCACAGCTTGAAGAGGTGCTTGCATTTATCGAGGGTAACGAAAACAGCACAGCATTCCCGAAGCCCGAAAGAGATGCAAAGTATACAGACGCATTCTTTGAGGAAAAGGCAGTAATCATCGGATTTTATACCTTCCCAAGCGGAAGTATCCGCCACAGAATAGAGAGTTTATATGTTTCAGGTGATACCCTTAGAGTTTCCAGAAGCGTTTTTTCTCCCTCTGCAGGCACTTGCGATATGCAGTATCGCTTTGCACTTATGGAAGTTGCACTTTCTGATATTGAGGGTGTTACCAGGGTTGTGGATTTCTTCCCCGGCGATATTATAGAGGCGGATATTGTATCTGTGTACGGGCTCAGAGGCGACACAGACTACGATGAAAAAATCAACGTAAAGGATGCAACCATAGTGCAGAAGTGTGTTGCTTCTTTGTACACATTTGCACCTGCCACAGAACTTATGGCAGATGCAAACGCTGACGGAGAGGTTAACATCAAGGACGCAACAGAGATTCAGAAATACTCTGCAGGATTTGAGCTTAATAGCGGGATAGGTTATCTTGTGGCAATTTATGAAGAGTATTTGCCTGTGCCCGGTGTGCCTGATTTACAGCAGACACTTGCAGAACTTGAAGAAATGATTGATTATGCTAAGTGGGCTGTAGAACCTGGCAGTAATTATATAGCGGCAACTGTGAATAGGCTTTTTGATGAGATTGATAAGGCAAAGGCTCTTTATGAGAGCGAAAACCCTGCTTATGAGGACGTAGTGGCTCAGACCGAGGCTTTGAGAGCTGCTGTTGACGGACTTGAATATGTGAATCTTGATGTTTCAGAGCTTGCAGCTCTTATGAATGAAGCACAGCAGATTATTGATGCGGGCGGTTACACAGAAAAAAGTACAGATGTGCTTATAGATGCAATGTTTAAGGGACAAATGGCATGCCTTTACGGTCAGTCACAAAATGAAGTAACCGAGGCGATAAATGCAATCGAAGAAGCAATGGCAAAGCTTGTGCCTTTGTATGGTGACAGCGAAAGATACATTGAGTTTATCATTGCCGAAGAGTGCCGTGTCTGGGATTCCTATTCTTATGAAACAGAGCTGTACCTTGTGAAATCTCCATCTCAGATGGATGAAATTCTTGATGCTATCGGCGGTTATGAAAAACTTGTAAGGGACGAAAAGTACGACGAGGCTTTCTTTGAGGAGAACTCTCTCGTTATTTCTCTGAACATTGTAGGCGGCGGAAATTGTTTTCAGAGAATTAATAATCTGGTTGTGAAGGGTGATACTCTGACTGTGAGCAGAACTGTTTATCAACCGGAATTGCCTACTCCCGATATGAACTATCAGTATGTACTAATGGAGGTAAAAAATTCTGATGTTAAGGGAGTAACCGTTCTCAAGGATAATACCTCATACTATGTTGACGATGATGAGCCTGTCCCCAATCCCGCTACCACTATTACAGTTTATTTTGAAAACACTCAGGAGTGGACAGAAGTCAAGGCTTATTACTGGGGCGAAACTGCGGGCAAAGACTGGCCCGGTGAGCCAATGAATATTTTGTGCCAAGGCTTAAACGGCTACGATTTGTATTCCTTGGAGATTCCTGCAGATGCAGAGGGTATAGTGTTTAATTCGCCCTCGTATTCAGTACAGACCGAAGACGTGACTACTCTGTTTGATGAGATGCTTTGCTCTCCCTCAACTATGTCTTCACCAGATCGTTGGAACGTCAGGGTTGTTGATATAAACGAGGCGGATATTTTTCCCGAGCCTCCTGCAGATGATGAACCCGCCGTGCCCCCTGCTCCTACCTCTCCTGCGGAAGACGGTATAGAATTTACTGTTTTGCAGGAGTCAAGAGTTCAGGGATGGGGAGAGCTTTATGAAGAAGAGGAGCTGGAAATCTACCTTGTTGAAAGTGTGGACGAGATGGATAGGGTGCTTTCCCGTATCCGCGGTGAAGCCACTGACCAATGGGAGCCCAAACCTGTAAGAGATGAAAAACTAAACGATGAGTATTTTGCGGAGAATACATTGATTGTTGCTTTGGTACCCCTTGGAAGCGGAAGCTACACTCAGGAAGTTCAGAAACTTACCATTGAGGGTAACATGCTCACAATCTACACAAAAATCCTCACACCCTCTGTATCTACCTGCGATATGAATTACCGCTATTTGCTCATTGAGGTTAAACCCGATGAGGTTGAAGCGGTTGAAGAGTTTGATTATGCGTCTGAATACGAGTGGATTGATGTTGAAGAAATGTATTGATATATAGGAACTGATTATAAAAGCAGAAAAGCTGTCTTACCCTTTTGGGTAGGACAGCTTTTTGTTTTGTGACAGAAATGTTTACTTTTTCTTTTTGCGGTTTGCAACAGCAATCACTGTAAAGACAGCAAAGCCTGCAACGGATAAAACAGCACCAAGGGCAAGTCCGCGGGTGTGATATCTGAACTCGATGTGATGCTCACCTTCTGAGAGTGCAAGTGCCATACCAAAGGTATTTGCTCTGAGAATTTCTGCTTCTTCGCCGTCAACGAAAGCAGTAAATCCTTCGCTGTAGGGTACGGAAACAAACAAAAGCTGAGGCTTTGAAAGGGTTATATCTCCCTCAAAAGAGTTGTTGTGAATCTCTACATTTTCGAGGGTGTTTGCCTTTCTTTGAGCAATCTTGCTTTCGTAAGTTTCAAGGGGATTCGCAACCACCTTCATATCATCAAAGGAGAATTCACCCGGGTGGCTGATTTCTATAGTTATTGAGTTTCGCACTTCCTTTGAATAGCCAAGATTTGTCAAATAGTCGTGTATGCCGTCGTAATTCTGATTCTTTGGTGTGGAGTGGTCGAACTTTGCCATATAATCAGAACAATGAATTTTGAAGTCTATCTCCTGACTGTCTCTGCTGTAAATATTATCACGAATTATCTGTAGCTTCTTTGAAAAATCAGAGCTGTCCCAAGTTCCCTTGATTTCCATGATTTCTTTTTTATCAAGGTAGTTATCACAGTTGAGGTTTACAAAGTTTAAGTAGAGCTCACAATCCTTAGTGTCTTCAAACTCCAGAGTTATAGTGGCACCCTTTTTGAGGGCGGTAATTTTGTTTCCTTCAACAAAGGCTGAGTCTGTTGAGGAAACGGTAAATGGAATCTCGTAGCTTTCTGTGGTGTAGGTGTTTTTGTCAAAGCCTTTAACATCTTCTTCTAAAAGTATGTTTGAAAGCAGAGCTTCCTGACGCTCAGCATTAGAAAGCGACATATATTCCTCTCGGGTTATGTAGTCCGAGTAGGTAAAACCCAGAGGCAGGGCGTGTTTGTTTTCGTATATGTAGTAGGTGCCTTCTGCAGTTTTTACTTCTTTCAGAAAATTGTAGCCAAAGGGAGGAGTGTTTTCTTCATTGTTTGCAAAGAAATACTTGACTGAAAAGAGTGCGTCAAGGACTGTGAATTTGTACAGATGCTGGAAATTATAGGACGTATAGCGTACAGCACCGCTGTCTTTAAGATAGTCACCGATGTGGTTATCACAAAGACTCCAGTAGAAGGAAACACCGTTTGTGTCATCAACAATAGGTGCGTTGCGGACGTAGTTCTTCATCTGTTCAAAACGGCAGAATTCTTCGTCCATTTCTTCTTTCATCTGTTTGCTGACACCTTTATCCACGAGTTTGTAGGCTTTATCTGTATCAACGAACTCATAAATATAGTCAGAAAACTGTGTACTGTAGCAACAAAGTCCGTTTGAAACTATTGAAAGAAACATCAGAAAGGCAACAGCCGAGTTAAGAATTCTTCTGCCTTTTTTATCAGAGAGTTCTTTTGCACAGATAAAAAGCATAATCAGAAGAGCAAAGATTGCATACTGTACAGTCATTGACATAGTAAATTGCTTTGCAATTACAATGCTTATGAGAAGATACGCTCCTGCAAAAGCTATGAGAGTAAGCTTATCATTTCTATTAAGCTTCAGAAGTGAGCGGAACATAACAACCGAGATGTAGGATAAGAAGAACGCATATCCCCATACCCAGCGGTTTGCTTCGTAGGCAAAGCCGTTCATAACCTTTGATGCGGCAGGAATGAGCAACATCAAAGTTAAAATAGCAAAGATTATTTTGAGATATAGATGCTCGCCCTTTTTTCTGAAAAGTGCCACAAGAGAAATAAGAGGAAGGGCGGTAAAGCCTGTGATAGTCCAGGTGCCGACATTTGCATAATCCATAAATCTGCTGAAGAAGCTTGCATAATAAAAGAAGTCATTAAAAAGTCTGAAACCTGAACGTTCAACACCGCTTCTGTCGTTTCCGAGAAAAACAATGAGCACGGGCAGAAGTATCAGACAAGACATCATAACACCTGTGATTCCGAACAGAAGAAAACGACCTATGGTTTTCAGAAGTCTTTTCTGTTCTTTGTCGGTGAAGAACCTAACTGCAACATAGATAACAGTAAGAATCACAAGCATATATGAGAAGTAGAAGTTGCTTAGAAATGCACCGAATACTGCAAGGATAAAAAGCACAGGGCTTTCTTTTCTGAGGATTTTTTCTGCACCGAGAATAAACAAGGGGAAAAACATCATAGGCATCAGGAAGAAGGGGTGTCGGGTGCCTGCAAAAAGGGTGTATCCGCAGAACATATAGGTGAAAGCACCCAGCATTGTTTCAAAGCTTCTCTGCTTTTTATAGAAACAGAAGACAGAGAAGAAGATACCCGCAAGATAGATTCTCAGTATAATCAGAAAGTTATAAAGATAGACTGTATATTTAGCAGGTACAAATACAGAAAGCAGACACAAGGGGTCGCCAAGTCCGTAGTAGTTGAAGGTGGTAATCACATCCCCGCCTGCACCGATTGAAAAATCCCACACAGGAATTGAGAAACTGTGCTCGATGAAGATGTTTCGAAGAATCTCCCTGAACCACTGACCGATATACATAAGGGCGAGGTAGTGCTGAGACAGTCCGTCAACTTCCCAGATAAAGCTTTTTTCTCTTATAATAAAGGAAAAATAACAAAGAAAAGATACAACAAGGAACACCAAAGAAAAAATCAGCAAGTAAGAAGCAGAAAGCCTGCCGCCGTTTTTGTCATCAAAAACAGAAAGTCTGCCGAGAATTAGCTTTGGCGCTTTTTCTTTTTGGCGGATTTTTGTTGTCATATTACTAAACCTCCCGAAGCACAGTAGCGTTGTTAAGTCTGAAATTAATATCATTAACAAGTTATTATACATTATTCTATGTAAATAGTCAATTCGATTAAATAAGAATACAATGTTTGTTTGAAAATATCGGCTGTGTTTACGGTTGTAACTTGTTCTTTACATAATAAGAAAGCTAAGGTATAATATATGTAACCTTATAAAAGGAGGTATATCTATGAGAAAAGCAGCTCATGCCGCAAAGGAATCTTCTAAACGCAAACTTATTAAGATTTCAGCTGTGGCGGTTTCTTTAATACTGGTTGTTTCATTAATTGTGGTGTTGGTTTCCTCTTGCGGAAAATCCGGTGATATCAACAAGGTGGCTGACGGCATGTTCGGACGATACACTGATTCTGACATTAATAATGCGGCTGATAACCCCGAAGTGTCAGAGTTTATTGAGGATTACAAGGCAATTATGAAATCCGCAGGGGAGAGTAAGAAACTGGAAGAAGAGCTTATTGCTCGCATCGATGCTTGCGATGAGTACGATGTGTTTACGGATATTGGGCTTGCAATGGAAGCCCTTGGCTATAGAAACGAAGTTGTTAAAAATGCTTTTGATTCGAAGATTACTGCCTATTACACATCTGAAGCTTTTATGAATAAATCTTTTCCTGAGATGAGCACAGCTTTGGAAAAAGCAAAAGGCATCGGACTTGAATATTACAATGGAATTGAAAATTTAGTTTCCAGTGCGGAAGCAGGAAGAATCTTTGAAAACCATCGTGCAGATGCTCTTGGCAGCGGAGCCCTTGATGATGCAATGAAATTTGCGTCTATGGTGGCAGAGCTTATGGAGGTTCAGGTCCAGTGGGATTGCAACGATATTCTTCCTTATGATACTATTATTTCTTTGGTTACAGAAGACGCAGACAATGTTACTGTGAATGATAATGAAGACGGATATTACGATTCTGTTCGTGATGAATTCATACCTTTTGATGATATTGATAACTATGGCAACAATGTATCAACTTCCTACGATTTTTACGGCGATTTTATGATTGAAACCATAGAGAGAAGCTATGCTTCGAGTGATGAGCCTACAGAAGATGGCACGGAAATCATTACGGAAACTATAAGAACGCTGTTTTGTAAAGGTGTGAGTGTAGCGACAGATACAGACCTATTTTTGGAAGTGCTTCCCACTGCAACAAAAATATATTTTAATGAGGGTTACTGTGTTGCAGAAACAAGTGCGGGTCTGATTTGTTTTGCAGGAAACTATACCTTCCGTCTGCCTTACAGCATTTAATTGATAATTTCTGAAATACTGATAATAAATGAATCAAAAATTGATAATGGTTGTTTAGTAAAAAACAGAGGTTAGCTCAAATGAGTTAACCTCTGTTCCTTTACTTGTTTATTTCAGTTTATAGGTCTGCACTTTACGATTGCTTCTGTAACATCTGTGAGCATCAGCTCTCCATTCTGATTATATGCTTCGATAGTGATTCCGACAAGACCGTTTCTGGTGTTGCGTTTTTCTTTTTTCGCAACAACTGCTTTGCCTTTAATAATGTCCTCGGCAAACACAGGTTTGAGCCATTCTATCTTTGTTGACTTGCCTGCCGGAAGTTTCTCGTCAAATATATCTACCTCAAGATATTTAGCCCACACAGACATAAAGGACATTGCCACTGGTGTAATAAGCTTGCCGAAAGGTGTTTTCTTTGCATATTCCTCATCAGTGTGTAAGGGTACGTTATCATAAAGCCTTGCAAAATCAAGCATTTTTTCTTTTCGATAACCGCAGGTGGAATTACCCTGAAAATGATAATTAATACCATAAATCTTTTCGAATGTTTGCAGTCTTCCTATATAATTTCTGTGATAGAAAATCTTAGGCTTGATTATGTAATTGTCTATAACATTAAAGAAATCGACAAATCAATACTACGGAGAACAAATGTTGTTGACAAGCGGTTTATCGGTTGATATACTATAAATAGAATGAAAAGATGACAAAAATTAGTTAAAATTACAAAATGTATATCGATTGCTTTGTTTTTAGGTGGTGGTAATTTGCCAACAAAAAGCGAAGTTCATGGCAACGGAAAAAGCGGATATTATTATCATTACCATACGTGTGGTCATAAATTTATGGGTTATGAGCATTTTCATTTATGGTATGGTAATCCAACATAAATAAAGGAGATGAAGAGATGGAATACAGATTTTATGATTTTGATAGTGTCACAGAGGAAGAATTCGATATTACAGGTGAAGATTATATTGAACTTATGAAGCTTTGCATCAAGTACAGCAAAACAGTTTGTTTCAGAAAGTTCATACACTTTCAACACTATTCGAGTATTCCCGAACAACTTGAAAAATACCGTCTTCCTATAAACGAAAAGACAATGAAACCATATTACGATAATTACGGACCCTTTTGTTTTGAGGGTGTTGATGAAGCAAAGAAATCACTTTATCTATTTGAGCTTTCCAATGAAGTTTGTGAATGGATACTTTCTGCTGCCGATAATATTTGGGATTGGTATCGTGGCTCAAAGAGAACTTTAATCGAAGACCCTGTGTTTTTCAGAGAAGACGGCAGTGTATTCTTTGACAGCATTATTCACGAGGGCGTGATTTATATTCATCCCATTGACGGAGAAGATGTTAGCACTGTGGTTTCTAAGGGACATTGGCATTGCATAGAAGATTAATAGATTTTATTTGAGATCTGGTTAACAAAGACAGGGTACAGTCTCTGTCTTGACAGGTGATTAAAGTTATCCCATTGAGAGGGAGGTTCTCCCCTCCCTCTCGGTGATGGTGAGAAGAAAGACCTGCTGACAAGTTACAACGGACAGACTATTACCTACGATGCAATAGGTAATCCGCTTAGCTACAGGGATGGTATCACACTCACTTGGCAGAACGGCAGAGAACTTGCACAGTTTAAGCAGGGTAATGACACTGTAGATTACACCTACGATGTAAGCGGTTTGCGCACAGGTAAAACTGTGGTCAAGAACGGCGCAACTGTTAAGTATACCTATGTATATGAGGATGGCTTGTTAAGGCAGATGTCCCGCGGAAGCAGAGTGTATGATTTCATTTATGATGCATACGGAAATCCCGTAAGCATTGCCTACAGAAGCCGAGCAACCGCAAATCCTCTGTACTATTACTACGGAACAAACAGCCGAGGTGACGTAGTATCTCTTTACGATTCAAATGGATTGGTTGTAGCACTCTACGAGTACGACGCCTACGGCAAACTCTTAAGCATAAAGAATCCCATCGGCGGAACCATAACCGGAGATACAAACATTGCAATCGTGAATCCTCTCCGCTACAGAGGCTACGTCTACGATACAGAGACAGGCTTCTACTATCTCCAGTCAAGATATTACGATCCTACAACCTGTAGATTCATTAATGCAGACGGCTATTGTGCAACAGGACAAGGTATTACAGGAAACAATATGTTTGCGTATTGTAACAACAATCCTGTGATGTATGCTGACCCAGCTGGAAACTGTTCTAAGCATGTTGGTTATTATATGCCATCTTGTCCTGATTGTAATCCTGATTTGGGTGCTTTGATTGCTGAACGTGGTGCTCATTGGGCTGTGGTGAATACTGAAATATTAAATTATAATCCAGGTCCATATGGAGTACCTAACTCGCATACCGTCGATAATGCAGATGGGTACATTAGAGAAAGATGGTATGGTCCAGATGGCAGAGCAGTTAAAGATAAGCATCATACCGATCACGGGAATAGTAAATTGCATCATAACCCACACATTCAGTATTGGAAATGGGATGATCCCAAAAATCCGAAATTACTATCGAATAGTACAGCTTCTGAGGTAACATCAATCAATTGGGCTGTAGTGGGTGGAATAGGCTTAATTGGTGTTGGTCTTGTACTTACGGTCTATTTTGTTGGAAATGACGTTACCGGAGCTGGTGTTATTGATGATGTTGCAATTGCTCCTGCAATAGGTCTTATAACAAAAGGTGTACAAATGGTAACAACATAAGGAGAGTTAAAATGAGAGGAATTAGATTCAGAGTTCCAACAGAATACAATAAATATCTTTGGATAATTTTCCAGAGAATAGATATAGATTCTTATGTATGGTATGTAAGTCAAGACGAAATTCTTTATTTTGATATTGAAACACAAAAAGTTCGAGGAGATTTATTAAAGCAAAGAGTATATTTAGGTAGTGAACTGAAGAAAGAGTTAACTAGCACTGATTATTTAATTAATCTTGCTAATATCCAAGCTTATCCTATTGGTTCCAGTAAAGAAGATGTGTGTTTCTACTCGGATTTTTTATCAAGTAAATGCGAACTGGTTTTTTTATGTGCCGATTGTAACTACATTGATATATACTGTAAGAATCTAGATTTTATCAATATAATTTACAATATTTGTCTTGAAAATCATTTCTCAGACATCGAGTATATCACCGATGAAAATGACACAAGGACAAGATTGATGCTCTGATAAAAAGGAGATTTCCTACAACGACAGCGGTTGGTCAGATTTACTTGCATCCTACAACGGACAAGCTATTACCTATGATGCAATAGGTAATCCGCTGAGCTACAGGGATGGTATATCTCTCACTTGGCAAAACGGCAGAGAGCTTGCAACATTCTCACAAACAAATGGTGCAAGTGTAAACTACACCTACGATGTAAGCGGTTTGCGCACAGGTAAAACTGTTGTCAAGAACGGCGCAACTGTAAAGTATACCTATGTGTATGAGGATGGCTTGTTAAGGCAGATGTCCCGCGGAAGCAGAGTTTATGATTTCATCTATGATGCATACGGAACTCCTGTCAGCATCGCCTACAGAAGCCGAGCAACCGCAAATCCCTTGTACTATTACTACGGACTTGATTCTCGCGGAGATGTTATGTCCCTTTACGATTCAAACGGTTTGGTTTAATATAGAGGGAAACAGCTACCTCGTATGATGGAACGAGACGGGACTTTGAATGCCAATAAACGCTCTCCCTAAAAATGTCCCACAGGGGCATTTTCTTAACGGTCGCCTCAAGAGACCGCCGCTTGGCACAGCCAACCGAATATAAAAAAAAGAGATGCAACCTTTCGGTTACATCTCTTTCTTATGGTCCGAGTGACAGGAGTAAATATAGTCGAAATTGCCTGCTTCGTATAATGCGGCGTGAAGAATTCACAAGTTCATCAGCGCCGCGGCTTAAAAACGCTCCACAGGAGCGTTTTTGCCTTCGGAAATTTCGTACCAAAATTTTCTTGGCACAGCCTGTTCGGCTCCTGTCCCACGAACAAATATTATAGAAAAAAGGGACACCTCTTACGAGATGTCCCTTATTCCTATGGTCCGAGTGACAGGAGTCGAACCTGCGGCCTCTTGAACCCCATTCATTAATAATAGATATTAACCTGAAAAATATGCGGAAAATATGGAATATAAGCGCTGAAAACAGCAAAAACGATTCCATATTTTCCGCATTTTCTATACAAATTTTTCTCGTTACACCACAATTGCACCAAACAATACTTTGATAGTTGAAATAATCGGTAAATGTGATATAATATTTATATTGTATATTTTGGGGTGTAGATATGAAAATTGCAATTGTAGATGATAATTTGATTTTTGCGCAGTCTTTCAAAAACCGATTCGTGAATATGTATAACGATACAATTAAGTCACTGGATGTTTTTACTACTGCAGAAAGATTCCTTGAATCAGGCTGTAAATATGACGTTGTTTTTCTTGATATTGATATGCCCGGAATGTCAGGTTTGGAACTTGCAAAACAGTACAAAGATAAAATGTTTAGCATTGTGTTTGTAACAAACAGGGACGATTTAGTGTTTGAAGCTTATAACACAACTAACACTTTAGGCTTTGTCAGAAAATCAAATATTGAGGAGGATTTACCTATTGTCCTCGACAGACTACACCGTGAATCTCAAAGTACAATGTATCTGACGGTAAAGAGTAGCTCGGAACTTACAAGAGTAAGATATTCGGAGATTATATATGTTGAAAAACTATCTCATAATGTCATACTCTATACCCTTACAGGTGATATATCTATGCGTAAAACTATATCTGAGACAGAGGAGTTACTTAATGGGTATGGATTTGTCAGAACCCATATAGGATACATAGTAAATATGGAATATATCAAACTGATTAATTCAAAGGAAGTAATACTAACAAACGGAAAGGTTGTACCTATAAGCCGGCAAAATGTAAAGTTTGTTAAAGATGAATTTCTTAAATGGAGTGTAAAGACAAATGAGTGAAACTTTTGATTTAATATTTAATCTTAGTGTTAATTTGTTTCAGGGAATTGCCTTTGTGTTGTTTTGTAATATGTTTTTATCACCAAAATTCAAAAAGTCAATAAATATAGCAATCTGTTGCATAGTAGTCACTTTATTGTTTGTTGGAATTACGTTGATTAATTATTTCTTTGCTGCTGCGGATATAGTAGAATTAATCGCTTTTCTATTGATAATGCTCCCATTTTCCGTTTTGTGTCATAAAGGAAAACTGTATCTCAAAATAATAATGCCGATGATTACATTTGCGATATTCATCTGTGTTGCAATGGTTTATACAACTGTGATTTCTGTCGTTTTCGGAAAGGATGTACAGCAGGTTGTTGATGATAGTGCTGTTTACAGATACCTATATGTTGTGATTGCAAATTTGACATATGTTTTTGTTTTGTATTATATTTACCGAATTTATAAAAACAAGATTAATCTGAAAAAGTCTACGGATATTATAATTTGTTTTATCATACCGATTCTTACATTAATAATTGCATTTTTTGCAACATCAATTATTGCTGATGCGGACACTTCTGATCAAAATAAAGTATACTTGGGTGTTGTTATTTTAAGTGTATTCGTAATTGCGTTTTCTATGTTTTATTTAATGCACAAAATTGGAAAATCAGCAGAAATAAGTGCATTGAACACTTTAATGAAAAAGGAACAGGAGATGTATAAATCTGAAATAATTAATCAAAGCAATTATATTGAGGATATATCGCGTGTAAAGCACGAGATGAAGAATAAGTTGTTTTGCATAAGAGAACTGTTACGATTAGGTAGTATAAAGGAAGCTCAGAAAATGTGCGAAGATGCAGAGGGTGAATTAGGTGAGATTCCTGTTATATTCAGTACAGATAATATTTATTTAAATGCGCTGCTTAATATGGCATACAAAAGAGCGGTTGATAATCAGATAGAATTTAGTCATACAATTAAGAGTAATCTTACAGATATAGAGGAGTCGGATCTGATATCTTTGCTGGGAAACCTTATAGATAATGCAATTGAAGCCTTGCAGAAATTAAAGTCTGATAAGTATTTACATATTACAATTTTCGAAAAAGACAATTATTATATGTTTTCTGTAAAGAATAGTATATCCGCTTCGGTAATTCATAGAAATCCCAAATTTGAAACTACAAAAACTGATAAAAGGTTTCATGGACATGGACTTAAAATTGTCAAAGAAATTGTGAAGAAATATAACGGTAACATATCTTTTTCTGAGAATGATAATGTTTTCGATGTTAGTTTTATGCTTGAAAGAGAAAAAATATAAATTAATTTACCAACCGCAGCCAAAAAAATACAAAGTACGCCAATCTGAACAAAAATTTATTTGAATCTGCTATATTAAAGACAAAGATTAACAAGGGTATGATAATATGCTTAATTATTTGTCTACGCGTATAGCAGATTTTTTATTGCGACAAAAATGTTTTGAGGAAGAAATGCTTTCGATATATATATACGGAGTGGAACTGTTTTTGTCATCTGTTTTGGGTGTCGGATTAGTTATGTTATTAGGGTGTTTGTTAGGCGAATTTGTTAGTAGTGTAGTTTTTTTATTATCTTTTATAATACTCAGATTGTTTACAGGCGGTTTTCATTGTAATACTTACTTCAAATGCAACCTATCCCTTGTTGTCACTTTTGCTGTTGTTGTATTCCTTAAAGGCTTATATAAATTTGTTCCATTTCAAGAAATTTTTCTTGGCGTTATGATGGTGTTGTCATTGTTAATTACAATGTTTTTTTCTCCTGTTAGCCATCCTAATAAAGAAATATCAAAAAGAGATAGAATAAAATTTCGTCTTATAGCTTTAGGAATTTTGCTTGTTCATATTGCGATAATTTTTGTTTTTAGTGAGTTTATAGGTGTGGAAGTTATTGTCGTTACTGATTTTATTTCCAGTACCTATGTTATAGTCGGACTAATAAAAAATAAAAGAGAGAGGAGTAATGATTATGAAACTGAAAAAAACAACTGCTGATATTGTTGCAAAGATTGCTAAAACTGCAGCAAAGAGCGCTTGTGGTAGTGCTTCCTGGTGGACAATCCATCAGCCAAAAGAGCCTAATAATCTTAAAAAGCTTTTACGCAAATAAGATTGTTAAAAATCCTGCCTTGGTGTATTACTCTATAACTTTTTTACCAAGGCAGGACCACCCCCAAAAAAAGCATAATTTCTATTTATGGACGACAACAGTTGTCCAAAGAGAAGCGGGACAACTGTGCTGAACATAGTTATGTCTCGCTTTTTATTTTTATGTCGAAAGGAGAATTGTAATGAGTAAATTCAGAAAAATTACGATATCTGTTTTGTCAATTGTTTTAGTTGTATTGGTATCGTTTACTCTGCCTGTACAGGTAGCTGCTACAGCAACCCCTGATGAGGTTGAAGGTTTAGCTGATTCAGAATCAATACAGCAAGAAGATGCAACATCCGAAGGAAATATTATTGGCGAAGATACATCAAAACGTGATGAATATACAAAGCACTTCATTACTGATGCAGGCACAACCATCGCCGCTCAGTATGCTGTGCCTGTGCATTATAAAGATGCAAACGGAGAATATGTTGATTTTGATAATTCACTGGTTTCATCACAGGTGACAATTTCAGAAGCAACAGAGGATGAAGTAACTGCAGACGAAGTTTCTGCATATAGCCTCAGAACTATTGAAGAAACAGAGGATACTTTTACGAACAAAAAGAGTAACTCAAAGGTTTCTCATTTTAAGAAGTCAGGCAAGGCGAAACTTATAGAAATTACAAGGGATAACCATACTATCTCCTGGGGATATTCGGGAGCAAACATTGTTGAAGCTCAGGAACAGAAAAGTAACTCAGAAGAACTTGTTGGAAACGATGCTTTTATGGTCCTTCCAAATCTAAGTAGTACAGTATTGTATGAAAATATATACAACAATGTGGACTTAGAGGTTATTAACTCAACAGTAGGAGTTAAGGAGAATCTTATTCTGAAAGATTCTAACACAAAGAATGTATTTAATATTGAATATAATATCGGTGATCTTGTGGCTGAAAGTGTAGACAGTCATACAATTGAACTTAAATACGCTGACGGAGCAGTTGTATACACTATTTCTGCACCATATATGGTGGATGCAGAGGGCGAGAAAAGCGAAGCTGTAGAGCTTAAAATTCTCCAGAACAACAAAGGTAAACTGTCTGTGAAACTTACTGCTGACAAGGATTGGCTTAAGGATTCATCACGAGTATATCCTGTCACCATTGACCCGAGTTTTACATATAGTTCAAATACTAATGATATTATGTCGTGGACGTATATTGAATCTTATAATTCTTCAACAGCTCACGGACATGAACAGTATTTATATGCAGGTACCTATATAGATGATGAGGATCAACGTACACTCATAAAGATAAACAGACTTCCCTCGTTGAATATAGGGGATATGATTGTTGAAGCCAAGGCTAATCTCTGTCTGATTCCGGAGGGTTTATTCACAACAACATATGTAGGTGCATATGAGATTACCGAATCGTGGGATGAGTATTCAGAAACATGGAGTTCCTTTGGTAGCGGTGGTTATGATAATAATCTCATTGACTATGAGAAATTTGTGAATGGACAGGAAGCACAGTGGGTAGATTGGGATATTACTGAGCTGATAAAAAAATGGAGTATCAAGCCGGACCCGAACGATAATTATGGATTTATGCTGAAGGTTGTAGATGGGACTGCAATTAATCAGAATATCAGATTTGCTTCTCCTATCTTTGGTTTTGAATATGATTATGAGCCTTTGAAAAATCTTCGTCCTTCCTTTACTATTACCTATCGTAACAACAAAGGCTTGGAGGACTATTGGACTTATACTCCCATAGGTGCAGGTTCTGCAGGAACTGCATATATCAACGATTATTCAGGTAACCTTGTTTTTCAGCTTGGTGCGGCAAGCACAAGCGGACTGAAACTTCCTGCAAGCCTGGGATTTACATATAACTCATATATGGCGGATGCGGCATACAGGCATCTTGGAATATATGTAGGTTATGGCTGGAAACTGAACTATCAGCAAAAATTATTTACGTCAGATGAAGCGGGGCTGACGTCAACTGCAAGGGATACTTTTCCCTATGTGTACACTGACGCAGACGGAACTGACCATTATTTTTACAAAAAGACCGACACTGAAACCAACACTACCGAGTATCTTGACGAGGATGGATTAGGTCTGAAATTAGAGGTAGGTACAGAGGAATATATTATTACTGACGAAAGTAATACAAAGCGATATTTCAATAAGCAAACAACTCTCTTGACTAAAATCAAAAACTCTACCAACGAAGAAATAATACTGGGTTATGATGGCGGTACAAACAAAATTGTCACCGTTAGCGATGCCAACGACAAGACAATAGAGCTTGGTTACGGCGATGGTACATATATAAACACTATTACTGACCCCGCAGACAGAGTAACAACTCTGGTGTATGATTCTGACGAAGGGTATCTTACATCGGTTATATATCCCGACTTAACTTCCGTGAGTTTTGCATATTCCACAGGCGGATTGCTTAGTTCTGTCACAGACATTGACGGAAAGAAATTGCTGTTTACATATGCAGAAGGTGCCTCTAAAGGCGTAACAAGTGTACAGGAAGTAGCCGCTGACGGCACCCTCGGTCAGAAGATAACCTTTGACCGTACCAAGTACAACACCACAAAAATGCAGACTGCAGGAGTAGATTGCGTTTTTGGCAACTCAGATGACATCACGACTATATATCAGTTTGACAACTGGGGCAAAACTGTGTCTGTGCAGAGCAAGACTGTTGGCGGGGAAGACTTAGGAGCCTCTGCATACACCTATACAAGCGGAGAAGTAAACTCCACAGGCTCAAACATCAAGCAGCTTAACAAACTCAGCAGTAACTATTCACTGGGTGCGAACAGAGAGAACCTAGTAAAGAACCACAGCCTGGAAAGTCTTACTAATTGGACGGTAGCATCGTGGATTGCAAGTACGGTTGAATTCACAGCAACTATGAACAATGAGTCGGAAAAAGTGCTTTACGGACAGAAATCCCTGATGATTGATGTGGACTCTGTCTTAGGTGATGCTCGAGGTAGAGTGCGTCAGGATATCTCATCTGATTACCTTGAACAGGGAGTAACCTATACCCTTTCTGCATATGTAAGGACAGAAAACCTTGTGCCTGTAGAGGGTGCAGAAAACTACGGTGCAGTTATCTGTATAACTCCTCTTGATGAGGATGCTTCTACCACCGATATTTATGCGGAACATGTAAGCAGAAATACCGATACATCTATCAACAAAGGTTTTCGTAGAATTAGTGTGACCTTTACTATGCCCCAGAACTCTACCTTCACAGGTGTTAGAGTCCAGCTTGCTCTGCGTGCGGCTACAGGCACAGCCTACTTTGACGCAGTACAGCTTGAAAAGTCAGATGCTCCAAGCAGTTACAATATGCTTGAGAATGCAAGCTTTGAGCGTACTGATTCCTGGGCAGGCACAAGCACTACGACCTCAGACGGCAGGGTTTCTGAGACCCTTGACGGCAGCAAGGCTATGAAGATAACAGGTTCAGTAAGCATCGCGAAGAACTTCCATCAGGATGTGGCAGTCAGCCCCAACAAGGCAGATACATATATCCTCAGCGGATGGGCAAAGGGCAACGCCGTGCCCAATGAAACAAACAGCTCATATTTTGAGCTGCGGGCAAAGATAACTTATTCGAACAATTCAACTGTAGAAAAACGTGCCGCAGTATGCAACACTTCTATGTCAGACTGGCAGTATGTGTCCTTTGCCTTTAACCTTGATAACAGTATTGAAGACACCCTCGTGCCTTTAACGGTCCGAGTGTACCTCATAAGCTTCCGACAGGGAAATGAATTCTGTTTTGACAACTTACAATTGACAAAGGAGCCTGTACCAAGCTATACTTATGATGAAGAGGGTAACCTGATTTCCGTGGTTGCAAATGAGAAGCAAAGGTATAATTATACTTACGAAGACAACCTGCTCACAGAAGCAATCGACCCCAAAAATAACAACTACAAATATACCTACGATTACTACGAAACTACAAAGCTTCTCAAATCCGCCACCACCCAGTCGGGAGCAACCTACTCATATGTATATGATGATTACGGTAACGCAACTTCGGTGGAGGCAGTGGCACCGCCTGTTGAAAATTCAGGAGAAACTCTGTATCTTAAATCAGAGGTAGCTTACAATTATCCTGCAAACACCGTTGTGTCCTCTGACTATGACGGCAACACAGTTACATCGGTATACGATGCAGACAAAGGCACCCTCACACGTGTCACCGACAGCAAAAATGTAACAACAAATTATACATACAATGCAAACAATAACCTTGTTCAGTCAATCACTAAGTCAGGACAGTCTGTAAGCTATGCTTATGACAAT
>JAZNVW010000024.1:0-38015 GCA_045593025.1 Ruminococcus sp.
ACATGGCTACATCCGACTTTACCTTGGCGACAAGGTAACTCAGGCTGTTATCACTGTTCCCGCATACTTCACAGACGCACAGCGTCAGGCTACAAAGGATGCAGGCAGAATCGCAGGTCTTGAGGTTAAGAGAATCATCAACGAGCCTACAGCTGCTGCCCTTTCCTACGGCATCGACAAAGAAACCGACCAGAAGGTTATGGTATACGACTTAGGCGGCGGTACCTTCGACGTATCCATCATCGAAATGGGCGACGGTGTACAGGAAGTACTTGCAACTGCAGGTAACAACCGTCTCGGCGGCGACGACTTCGACCAGAGAGTAATCGACTGGCTGGTTCAGGGCTTCAAGGCTGAAACAGGCATCGACCTTACAAAGGACAATATGGCAATGCAGAGACTTAAGGAAGCCGCAGAAAAAGCTAAGATTGAGCTTTCAGGCGTTACTTCCACAGACATCAACCTGCCCTACATCACAGCAGACGCAACAGGTCCCAAGCACCTTAATATGACACTTACACGTGCAAAGTTCAACGAGCTCACAGCAGACCTTGTTGAAAAAACTATTGCTCCTGTAAGACAGGCACTCAAAGACAGCGGTCTTCAGATAAACGAAATCGACAAAGTTCTTATGGTTGGCGGTTCTTCCCGTATTCCTGCTGTTCAGGAAGCTGTTAAGGCTCTTATCGGCAAGGAACCCTTCAAGGGCATCAACCCCGACGAGTGTGTTGCTATCGGTGCCGCACTTCAGGCAGGTGTTCTCGGCGGTGAGGTTGAAGGCCTTCTCCTTCTGGACGTTACTCCCCTTTCTCTCGGCGTTGAGACCATGGGCGGTGTAATGACCAAGATTATTGACAGAAACACAACCATTCCCACAAAGAAGGGCCAGATTTTCTCCACTGCCGCTGACAATCAGACACAGGTTGAAATCAACGTTCTTCAGGGTGAGAGAGAGTTTGCAAGAGACAACAAGCAGCTTGGTCTTTTTGCTCTCACAGGCATTGCTCCCGCTCCCAGAGGCATTCCCCAGATTGAGGTTACCTTCGACATCGACGCTAACGGCATTGTTAACGTAAGCGCTAAGGACCTTGGCACAGGCAAGGAGCAGAACATCACAATCTCCTCCTCCACAAATATGTCCAAGGAGGACATCGACAAGGCTGTTAAGGAAGCTGAGCAGTTTGCCGCTGAGGATAAGGCTCGCCGTGAGGCAGTTGACGCAAAGAACGAGGCTGAGAACCTGGCTTATCAGGCAGAGAAGCTGGTTTCTGAAAACGGCGACAAGCTGGACGAAGCTGACAAAACAGCTCTCACAACAAAGGCTCAGGCTGTAAAGGACGCTTGCGAGAAAAACGACAAGGCTCTTATTGATGCCGCAAAGGAAGACCTGCAGAAAACTCTGTACGAAATCTCCACAAAGCTCTATCAGGCAGCTCAGGCAGCAGGTGCAACCCCCGGTGCAGACCCCACAGGTACTGCTCAGGGTCCTGAGGGCAACGTTTACGACGCTGACTTTACAGACGTTGACGACAACCAGTAATATAAACTGTTGACGGATTATACGGTAACAGAGTATAATATATTGGTATAAACTAACCTTTGGTGCTGTTCCGATTTTTTCGGGACAGCACCTTGCGGTGTTTTACCGCAAGGGAGGAAATTACTCCTCTCGTATAATAAGTTACGGCAGGAGCAAGCCCCTGCCATACGAATCCAATCACAAAAGAGGGTGAGAACTTGGCTGATAAAAGGGACTATTATGAGGTCATGGGTGTTCAAAAAGGCGCCACAGAAGAAGAAATCAAAAAAGCCTACAGACAGCAGGCAAAGAAATACCATCCCGACTTAAATCCCGGCAATGCAGAAGCCGAGGCTAAATTCAAAGAAGTAAACGAAGCATACGAGGTGCTTTCCGATAAAGACAAGCGTGCCAGATACGACCAGTTCGGCCACGCAGGCGTAGACCCCAACTACGGCGCAGGCGGTTACGGCGGCAGTCCCTTCGGCCAGGAAGTAGACTTCGGCGATATATTCAACAGCGTTTTCGGAGGCTTCGGCGGCTTCTCAGGCAGACGTTCCTCAAACCCCAACGCTCCCAGACGAGGTGCCGACGTAGAAACCACCGTTACAATCTCTTTTGACGAAGCAGCTAAAGGCTGCCGCAAAGAGGTAACATACAACTGTGTTGCTACCTGCGAGGAGTGCTCAGGAACAGGTGCACAGAAGGGCACCTCTCCCAAAACCTGCCCCACCTGTCACGGCAGAGGTCAGGTAAACGTTCAGCAGCGCACACCCTTCGGTGTAGTTCAGACATCCAGAGTTTGTGACGCTTGCCGAGGCACAGGTAAGATTATTGACAACCCCTGTAAGTCCTGCTCAGGTAACGGCAGAAAGAAAAAACAGAGAAAAATCGAAATCAACATTCCTGCAGGCGTGAACAACGACCAGGTCCTCAACGTATCAGGTCAGGGTTCAAGCGGTACCAACGGCGGTCCTGCAGGCGATTTACACGTATATATAAGTGTTCGTCCCCATCCCATCTTTGAGCGCAGAGGCGACGATGTGTGGTGCGAACTTCCCCTTACCTTTGTTCAGGCGGCTCTGGGTGCAGAGGTGGTAGTGCCTACCATTGACGGCAAGGTAAGCTACTCTGTTCACGACGGAACTCAGCCCGGCGATGTGTTCAAGCTCAAAGGCAAGGGTATCCCCCACATAAACGGCAGAGGCAGAGGCGACCAGTACGTAAAGGTCACCATCGAGGTCCCCAAGAACTTAAGTTCAAAGCAAAAGGAAGCCTTAAAGCAGTTTGAATCCTCAACCACAGAGAAAAACTACGCAAAGCGCAAAAGCTTTGTGGACGTAATCAAAAGTCTTTTTGACTGATAAATAAGAGGTATACTTATGGAATGGACCGAAATCATAATCTCCGTGCACAGAGACAACCTTGAAACAGCAGAAGCTATTGCTCACATGATAGTTCCCTACGGCTTCTATATTGAGGACTACTCCACAATGATGGAAGAGGTGCTGGAGATTGCCCACATTGATTTGATTGACGAAGAGCTCCTTGCAAAGGACAAAGACAAGGCTCTTATTCACGTTTACATCAGTCCCGAAGAAAACCCTGCAGAATCCATTGCTTTCCTCAGAGAAAGGCTCTCCGCTGAAGGCATATCAAACGAAATCGACACCACCGGCTGTGATGAAATGGACTGGAGAAACAACTGGAAGCAGTATTTCTTCCCTATCCCCGTTGGCGAGAAACTTCTCATTCGTCCTTCCTGGCGTGACGAATATGATGCAGGTGACAGAAAGGTTATCAACATAGACCCGGGTATGGCATTCGGAACAGGCAACCACGAAACCACCCGTCTTTGCCTCAAGTGCCTTGAAAAATATGTAAAAGAGGGCGACAAGGTGCTGGACGTAGGCTGCGGAAGCGGTATACTTTCCATTGCCTCAGTGCTTCTGGGCGCAGAGCGTGCCTTCGGTGTGGATATTGACCCCACCGCTGTACGCACAGCTGACGAAAACGCACAGATGAACTCTGTTTCCGATAAATGCAGGTTTGTTGCAGGAAACCTCACCGACAAGGTTGAGGGAGTTTATAACATTGTAGTTGCAAATATTGTAGCAGATGCTATAATTATGCTGTCAGCAGATGTAAAGAAATTTATGGGCGGCAACTCTGTTTACATTATGAGCGGTATCATTGACAAGCGTCACGATGATGTACTGTCTGCCATTGAAAAGGATTTTGAGGTTATCGAAACCTTTGAAGAAGCAGGCTGGGTATGCATTGCCGCAAAGGTAAAGAATGCATAATCCCGACACGCAGACTTCACATTGAGCTGTTATGCTGATAAAACTAAAATCCATCGGAGGTACAAACCAATGAAAAAACCTAACAAAAGAGACGGTCTTAACCTTATTTTCTCCGCACTCCTTATTCTGGGCTATATAACCTGCTCATACTTTTTCCTGACACTTGCTTCAGGTTTTGAAGCTCTTGCTCCTTATCTGAACATCCTTGTGTTCACAGTATTCGGTCTTATTGTTTTCTACGCCACAAGAGTTGGCGAAGGCAAGGCAGTCAAGCGTTTCAGCCTTGCAACCCTTCTTATTCTCGACATTCCTGCTCTGTATGCAATTCTGGCACAGCTTATTCCTTCCCTGCCTCTGCACACAGCAATCGCAAACTTAGGCGGCACAACCCCGCTGGAGTACAGCCCCCTCTTTATCCTTGCTTGTGTTGCTCTGGGCTACGGCATTCCTTACACCTTCCTCAGCGGTTTTGAAATGGTAGAGGAAAAAGCCGCAACAGAAGCAGAGGGCGAAGAAACAGAGTGCTTCGAGATAAACGGTGAGTTTGTTCTTTGCGAAGAAGGCACAGAGGGAGCACTGCTTGTAGTTGACGACTATGACCTTGAATTTGATGCAGAAAAGGAAATCAGACTTTCTGATGTTACTCCTGCAAACGACGAAATCAAAGTCGGTTCTTATGTAGTATTCGTAACAGCTGAAGCAGAAATTGAAACTGAAGCCGAAACCGAAGAAGAAACAACCGAAGAAGCCAAAGCTGAAACAGAAGAATAAAATTATACTTGATGAAATCCCCTTAAAAGGGTACAATATAAAAGCACCGGGTGTATAGGAACATACTATGCACCCTATTCATTTGGAAAAATCAGAAAAGAGGTATGTATTATGGGTTGCACACACAACTGTGAAACCTGTGGTGAAAATTGCCACTCCAAAGGCGAAAACACCATTCAAAAAGAAGAACTTAACGCACACAGTTCTGTAAAGAAGGTTATCGGCGTTGTATCAGGCAAAGGCGGTGTAGGCAAAAGCCTTGTCACCTCTGCAATGGCAGTTATGATGAACCGCAGAGGCTACAAGACCGCTGTACTTGATGCTGACATTACAGGCCCTTCCATTCCCAAGGCTTTCGGTCTTACCGAGAAGTGCATGGGCTCCGAGTTCGGAATTCTCCCTGTTACCACCAAGACAGGCATCGACGTAGTATCCATCAACCTGCTTCTTGAAAACGAAACCGACCCTGTTGTATGGCGCGGTCCCGTTATTGCAGGCACAGTAAAGCAGTTCTGGACTGAGGTTGTTTGGAACGATGTGGACTATATGTTCATTGATATGCCTCCCGGAACAGGCGATGTTCCTCTCACAGTTTTCCAGAGCCTGCCCATCGACGGCATCATTGTGGTAACTGCTGTGCAGGAGCTTGTTTCTATGATTGTTGAAAAAGCCGCAAAAATGGCAAACCTGATGAACGTTCCCATTCTTGGCCTTGTTGAGAATATGAGCTACTTCAAGTGCCCCGACTGTTCAAAAGAGCACAAGATTTTCGGTGACAGCCACATCGAGGATATTGCCGCAAAATACGGCACAGAGGTTCTTGCAAAACTTCCCATTGACCCGTCCCTTGCAAAGTGCACAGATACAGGCACAATGGAGCTGTTTGTAGGCGATTACTTCGAAAAAGCCGCCGACAAGGTTGAAGCTCTCTGATTATAACTTATATACCCTCCGGATTCTCGGAGGGTTATTTTTTTGCAAAAGAGGAAATACTACCCTTAAATAAGGGGTGTGAATTATGAAATTATCCTCAAGGGTTCTTCTTTTGTGGGGAGTGCGGATCTTTCTGCTCCCCCTGCCCTTTACTCCGCTTTTAGAAAAAGGCTTTGGCTCAAAAACCGTTTTGTGGTTATCGTATTTTATCATAACTTCCGTCATTTTTTGCATCTTCTATATAAAGTACAAAACCTGCACAATCACACTCTCCTCTGCAGGCATCAGCCTTTCATCGGGCTTTTTCATAAGAAAACACCTGTATATAAAACACAGGCACATCCTTGCCGCAACAAAAGTATACACACCCCTTTCTAAGGTGCTTGGTATCTGCAATCTTGTTTTATACTGCGAGGGAAGCACCTTTGTTTTTCCGCCGCTGGAAAAAGAGTTAGCAGCACACATCGAGGCAGAAACAAAAAAGCCGGAGGATACCCATGAAGCTTAAATCCTCTTTTGTTTACGTTGTGTTTTTTCTTTACCGTTTTGGGTTTCTCTTTGGAGTAATTCCCCTTCAAAAGGTTATTTTTGAAAAACTCCCGCCTAAAATCGCAATTTACATTTACCGCTCAGATATTTGCGCTCTTGTTTTACTCTGTGTATGGGCATTTTTCAGCTTCAGGCAGATTTATGCATACACTTCACACAGCAAGCTCCTTATAAAAAAAGGTGTTTTTATTGTAAGAGAGTCTGTTTTCAAAAACAAAACCCTTCATGTAACGCACCTTTCCCGCGGAATACTTCTTCGTCTGTGTAAAGCTTGCAAGGTACAAGTGTTTTCTTCCCGGGCAGGTTCCTCCATTTATCTTGATAAAAAAGACTGCAGACACCTTCTTGATGAAAAAGTCTGTCCTTCCTTCAAAAACACTTTGCTTTCTTCCCTTATTTTTTCTGCGGGCTTTTCAGGTGCACTCACAGGACTTTTGTCGTTGGCACCTCTGCTTCGCAATATTGCAGGCATTCTGGGAGAAAAGCAAACCCGGAGCATCCTCTCTTATGCAGATTTATGGGTGGCAGCAGGCTACACCGCGGCACCGCCCTTTCTGCGTATTCTTTCAAGCCTTTTCTTTTTTGCCTGGCTTACGGGTGCTGTAGTTGAGTTTTTCCATCATTTCAATCTGAGACTTGCCCACACAAAAAACTCAATCCTGATTGAACACGGGCTTATAAAGCGTCACACTCTGAAAATCAACAAAAATGCAGTGTCCGTTCTTGCACAAAGACAAAGCATACTGCTGTATCTTTGCGGACTTTTCACACTGGAGGCTTATGTGTCCTATGCAAAAGAACACAGGCTACCTCTGCTTCTTGCAAGCAAAAAAAGCAGGTGCCGAGACCTTATTAAAAGCCTCGGTTTTCCCTACACAGAAAATACTCTGAACTATATAAAACCCCACGCAAATGTTATGTGGGGTTACACCTGGAAACCCATATTGTTTCTTTTTATTTTGTCCGTATCATCTATACTGACCGACGCTCTCACACCGTTTCACACTGAGCCTCACCTTGCACTTTTCCTTGCCTTGTGGGGTGTCGTGTGGTTTCTTTTTTCTTTTGTTGCCCACCGTCGCTCCATACTGCACTTCGGCCCCGACAGCCTTATCCTCCGATGCACAAAAGGTCTGAGCTTTCTTGAGGTTTCTGTTCCTCTTGCAAAAGTCACCGCCATAAGGGTAACTCAGAATATTTTTCAGAAAAGAAAAGGTGTGTGCCACCTGTATGTATATATTCCCTCAGGCAGAAGGCAACGCTTCCTTATAAAACACATAGAAAAAAGCAAAACCGCACAGCTTACAAAGGCGTAAACTGTGCGGTTTAATTTATAGGAGATATTTATAAGAAGTTTTATACGTAAATTCCCTCGGAATAAGGTTCCTCTGTAAAAGGCTTTATCTCTCTTTTTTCAAATAAAACTTGAGCATCGTTTTCAGGCAGGTTAAAGCCTACAAAGCCGTTATCAAAAGAAGCAAGGTAACTGTAGAATTCCTGTATCTGTTCTCCTACGGTTTCGTAGTAATCATCGTAATACTCCTTGCCGTCAACCTCATACCAGGTCTTGTAATAATACTGCCACTCGGGGTCTATTTCATTTACAGCCTTGGTGTCATCCTCAAAAAGCTCATCAAGGTACGGCACGGCGCTGTGGTTAAGCTCATAGAGAGCCTCTTCACCCATCCAGCCGATTTTGCCTTCTTTGTACCACTGTACGTTGTACTTTGCAATCACTGCATCTGTGGGGAAAAAGCTGAACACAAAGAACAGCATCATAAACACAGCAAAGGTTGCACTCCAGAACTTATACTTGGGAGCAAGGATTTTCAAAAACAGAATAAGCACAAGGAAGAACATAAAGGCAGCAAGCCAAAGTGTGTAAATCCTCTTGTGAGTAAGTCCGTATGCAGAGGTATACATAACCATCTTTGCAACAGAAATTGCCACCAGTGCCACCGAGAAAAGACACAGCACACACACCACAAGCTTAACGCCTGCACAGTAGTGTCCGTTTTCCTTCTTTTTGCACAAAAGCATAGTCAGAAGCACCATAAGAACGTTGACTGCCACTACTGTGCAAAGCTCAAAGAAGCCTTGCCGTGCATACTGAGCATATGTAAAATCTTCAGGCAGAATACTCTTAAAAGCACTTGTAAAGTACGCAAACTGAGAAATAAAGAAAGCAATATAAAGCAGAATTACAGGCACAAAGGCGGTCACAAAAACAATGTGGTTAGCAAAACCTTTGTGGTTTCTGCCCTTCATTTTCTTTATTGCTTCCTTGTCGCGGACAGACGAAATCATCACGCTGAAAAGAAGCATCGCAACAGGAACTGCAAAAATAAATCTTACAAAGAACTCTCCAAGTTCTTCCTTAAAGCTATCGATGCCGATAAAATTGCGGAAAGCTTCGTCAGAGGACAAAAGCAATGCACCAATCACCGCTGTGAAGGGAATTGTCACCAGAAGTCCCAACACCACATAGCGAAGGACCTTTGTCTTTGCGTTTTTTGCAGGCTTGAAAAGTGCCAAAGGCAAAGCAATAAAGTTCTTGAAAGGATTTACAAAGGTTGAGCGTGCCATATCTCTGAGAAATCTCTGTCTGCAACCTCTGATTTCTGTACAGGCTGAATAAATCCAGTACATATAAAACACAACCAAAAACAAAGCACCAATACCTTTGACGGTTGCATTGTCGCTTAAAATAAAGGTTACGGGGAAGCAGGCAATAAACACAGCACAGGAAATGCTTGTGCCGTTGAATTTTACGCCTTCTTTTGCAAGGAATGCAATTCCTGCCCCAAGGGCAAGCTCAAAGAAAGCAAGCGCACCCAGTCCGGGAGCAGTACCGCCGAAAAGGAAGCGGATAAAAACATAGCCCAGCACAAGGACTATCAAAGCAAAAACTTTTTCAAAGGCTGAAAAATCAAATCTGCCTGACTTTACAGGCTTTGTTGCTGCAGAAACAGACTGCTTCTGCGCCAGGGCTTCGTAAGGTGCGCTTAAAGGCTCCTCACATACCGTTTCTGTCTTAACTCTTTCTTCGGGACGAAGATAAGGATTGTCTTTATCCTTTGTCTCCCAAAAATTGTCAGTCATAAAAATCACTCCTTGTATTCAAGAATGTCTGACGGTTGACAGTCGAGAGCCTTGCAAAGCTTCTCGAGAGTTGAAAAACGAATAGCTTTTGCCTTGCCTGTTTTCAGTATGGAAAGATTTGGCGCAGTGATGTCAATCATTTCCGCAAGCTCGTTAGAGGAAATCTTGCGCTTTGCCATCATCACGTCTAAGTTTACAATTATTGGCATAAACTTAATTCCTCCTTATTAAATTGTGTAGTCGTTTTCTTCTTTGATGTCAATAACACGCAGAAGAAGATGCTTCATTACCTTGCAGAAGCCAAAGAGCATCAGACACACAAAGGCAACAAGAAAGAGTATGAACACAAAGCTGGGGTGTGCCCTCATCAGCCATATTGCCAAAACAATAAAGCCAAGCATATAAGCCACAAGCTCACCCATTGCAATGTAAGCAATAGTATCAAAGAGCCTTACAGTACCCATTGTAAAGGCTTTGTCAGACTGAACATTACTGCAGATTTTGAAAATCAGCACAATAATGTAGTAAAAGCCAATCAGAGTAACCCACACGAAAATAAGCAAGGGGTATTCAAGATAAGCAATCTCCGGAATACGCCATGCAGCCCAACTGGCCACTTCGGGCAGAAGCGTAACGGAGAGGACGAAAGTACTGCCTCCAATAATCAGCAGTAACCATTTGAACATCCGGATGTATTTGTCCATAATTTTATTCACCTCGTTCCAGATAATACCACCCGAAAACACAAAAGTCAAGAAAAATTTTATGAAAAACGATAATTTATTTTTGAAAATAACAAAATCTATGATGTTTTTCGCAAACTTTACCGCACAAAACCGTTTTCGTTCACGCATTCTGCACAACTGCTCTGTTCTACTTTTGTAAACAATAGCAATTGTAAGACCGCATTCCCCGTGATATAATAAAATCGAAAGGAGTTGTTTTGTATGAAAAAAATCTTATCTTTCATCTTGATTTTTGCTCTTATCATATCTGTTTCCCTTTCAGTTACCCTTGTTTCGGCCGAGGAGGAAGAGTTTCCTATCCTCTCCTATGGCGATGTAAAATACGCCGTTGAATTAGGCGAAGTCCATATTGTGGGACCAAGCGACCAGAACCTTACTAACATAACCATTCCCGGCACAATAGATGAATACCCTGTTACCATTGTGGGCGGATTCAGAGGCAACCGCACCATAGAAAGCGTAACTATTGAAGATGGCGTTCGCGAAATCGCATTCGAAGCATTCAAAGGGTGCTCAAAACTACAAAGTGTAATCATCCCTGATTCTGTAAGAACCATAAAGAGAAATGCTTTTGCAGGAACTCCCGTATACGCAGACAGAGCGAACTGGGACAACAACGTACTATATCTGGGAAATCACCTTATATGCACAACCACCACAGGCTATAAGGCATTTACCGAGTATACTGTAAGAGAAGGTACAGTAAGCATTGCTATGTTTGCCTTTGCAGGCCAGGACAAACTTGAGAGGATTCACTTTCCCGATTCCCTTTTAACAATCGGTGAATGGGCTTTTGAAGAATGTTCTTCTCTTACCGTTGCAGACTTGCCTGAGAACCTTGAGTATCTTGGACGCAGTGCTTTTTCACAGTGTGCTCTGGAAGAAGTTGTAATTCCGGAATCTCTTACAAGCATCTCAGACTATGTCTTCTCCCTAAACAAAGTAAGCAGTCTCAAACTGCACGACAAACTTATTTCGATAGGCAACTGTGCTTTCCTTAATTGTGACGGTCTCACCGAAGTAACAGTTCCCGAAAGCGTGACCGTAATTAACGGCAGTGCTTTTCGTGCTTGCGATTCTCTGCAAGTTATCAATCTGCCAGACAATCTGACTTCTATCGGATACGGCATAGTAACCGACACTGCTTTTTTCAACAATCCCGATAACTGGGACGGTCCCTGTCTTTATATCGGAGATTACCTTGTAGACGGCGACTCTCTGCACAAAGGCAGTGTAGAAATTAAAGAAGGCACAAAACTAATATCCGATAACACTTTCTACCTTGGCAAAGACATCACCTGTGTAACTTTCCCCGAAAGCCTTGAAATAATCGGAGCACAAGCCTTTGACAGTTGCGAAAACCTTGCTGATATTAAGCTCCCTGAAAATCTCAAAGAAATTAAACTTCACGCCTTCGCTAATTGCTCATCACTTAAAAGTGTATATATCCCGGAAAGCGTAGAAACAATATCTGTAAGAGCCTTTTACGAGTGTAAAAATCTTAAAACCGTTACAATAGCTGATCCTTTAGCAGAAATAGAAGAGGAAGCCTTGGGTTACTACCCTGTTTATGACAGTTGCCACGATTGGGTTATGTACCACGCAACTGTAGACGAATTTACAATCCGCGGTCTTAACGGCAGTACTGCCGAACGCTATGCCGAAGAAAACGGATTTGACTTTGAAGAAATCGTAATTTCAGATATAACAGGCGATCTTGACGGCGACAAAGTTGTAACTATCAAGGACGCAACATACATTCAGAAAGCAGTTGCCAACATAATCCCCTTGCTTAAAGCTCAAAAGACTTGTGCTGATGCAGATTCGGACAACAGTATAACTATCAAAGATGCTACTTGGATACAAAAGCAAATTGCAGGTTTATTCTGATGATACGCAAAAACCGCACTTCATTACGAAGTGCGGTTTTTTCTTACTTTATTTTATTTTCGGTTTGTACCGTTTCTTCCATCTCCGATTTCGGCAAGCTCCAGTGATAGCGTGCCGCCAGAAGTCTTAATATAATTATTACAACCGTTCCCCCTATAGTTGCGGCAAAGCTTCCAAAATAGTGCCACAGCACAACGCACACCACCGAACCGATAAGAGAAGCACTGGCATAAAAATGCTTAACCAGTATAAAAGGGGTGTTTCCTGCAAGCAGGTCACGGATTACTCCTCCGCCTACACCTGTTATCATGCCAACGAAAACAAGCAGAAAAGCATTGTGTTCCCCCTCTGTGCTGTGTGCCACCTGGATTCCTACTACGGTAAAAATACCAAGTCCCAGTGAATCCATCAAAAGCATAACTATTTCATACACTCTGGGCTTGTGAAACAAAACCCGTCTCACAGCAGGAATAAACAGAATCACAGACACTCCGATTGCCACCAAGGCATACAGCGGATTCTGAAATGTAGCGGGCGGGGTATTGCCCAGAATAAGGTCGCGGATTACTCCGCCGCCCACAGCAGTAACAACTCCTAAAGTTGCCACGCCGAAAATATCCATCTTCTTTGAAAGAGCAACTATAGCACCCGACGCCGCAAAAGCAACGGTACCTATAAGCTCAAACACAAGCAAAATTGTGCTTGTCATTACTATCGCCTCACTTGGACTATAATTATCCGAGCACGACACTCAGAACATCAACGGTTTTCTTAGCCGCCATAACCTTGAACTCGTCAAAGCTCATAGAGGTGTTGTTTGTCAGGTCGTCAGAAATCGAACGGAGAATACAGAAGGGTTTCTTTGCTCTGTAGCAAACCTGTGCCATAGCACCGCCCTCCATCTCGCAGGCAAGAGCAGAAAACTCCTTACCGATAGAAAGTCTTTCTTCGCTGTCTGATACAAACTTGTCACCTGTAGCAATAATGCCCCTAAATACTCTTGTGCCATCAAGTGCCTTTGCTGCCTCATAAAGCTTTGAGGAAATCTCTTCATCTGCAGGAATCTCCACCATTCTTTCTCCTAAAAGTTCAAGTGTTCCTTTAGGCTCACCGAAAGCGGTACAATCAAAGTCATGCTGCACTGCCGCTGTGGCAATGACTACATCGCCAACGGTTACATCCGCGGACAACGCACCTGCAACGCCGCTGTTTATTATCATATCGGGTGAGTAAAAATCAATAAGCATCTGAGTACAGATTGCAGCACTAACCTTGCCGATTCCGCACTGTACGAGAACCACATCTGTGTTGCCTATCTTACCTTCATAAAAGATAGTCCCCGACTTTTCCATAGTACTTTCTGTTTTGATAATATCAATAAGCCCCTGAAGCTCCAGCTCCATAGCACAAATAATTCCAACTGTTTTATTCATAATACCACTCCTATAATTTAATCAAAATTTCCGCTTAAACACATAATTGCCGAAATACCTGCCAAGGGTGCGGTTTCTGCTCTGAGGATTCTTTTGCCCAGAGTTGCAGGCACAACACCTTCGCTCTTTGCAAACTCCACCTCGGAAACATCAAATCCGCCTTCACAGCCTACAAAGATTGCAACAGACTTTACATCTTTGTTTACAAGAGCAGAAAGCTTCTCTCCTCCGCCCTCGTAAAAAATCGTACTCAAATCCGTTTTTTGTGATTCTTTAACCGCTTCCTGAAAGCTTATGCAAGAAGAAACCTCGGGCACTATACCTCTGCAGGATTGCTGTGCCGCACCTGTGGCGATTTTCTGCCATCTCTCAACCTTTTTTCTCAGGGATTTTTCATCGGGACGGGATACACAGCGAGAGGTCGCAACAGGCACTATCCTGTGCACACCCAGCTCCACTGCCTTCTGCACAATCATATCCATCTTGTCTCCCTTTGTAAGGGACTGATACAGTGTTACCTGCACTGACGGCTCCTGAGTACAAGGTGCTTTTTGAAGAACCTTTACCAGAACCCCCTCAGATGTAAACTCCTCAATCCCGCAACGATTTTCCGTAAGGTCGGGAGAAACCAGAGTAAGCTTTTCACCTTTTCTCATTCTCAGGGATTTTTCAATGTGCTTTGCATCCTCACCAGTAATCAGACAACTTTCTCCCTGTATATTTTCCTGTGCAAAAAACCAAGCCATAACCATAACTCCGTATTTTATAACATAACTATATATTAAAATATAGCAAAAAACACGCTCCATTGCAATATTGAACTTAAAATGATAAACTTAAAATGTATGGAAAAATTATATATGGAAATAATTTGTAAGAGTAAACCCTTCTGCTCATAAAAAACAAAGGAAAGAGGAACAACTATGGATTACACCGTTATTACAGAAAAAGATTTTGAACTTCTTCTGAAAAACGAAAATACAGAAGCAGACAGCCTCCCGAAACTTCTCATAAAAAAACTGGAAGAAAAAGGAATGAAGGTTTCCGTTGCCGAAAGCTGCACAGGAGGGCTTATAAGCAAACTTCTCACTGACGAAGCAGGAGTATCCGAAGTTTACGACTGCGGTGTGTGCTCCTACGCAAACCGCATAAAAGAAAAACTCCTCGGCGTCAAATCAGAAACCCTCAGAAAATTCGGTGCAGTTTCGCCTCAGACCGCTTACGAAATGGCTCAGGGGATAAGGCTTCTGGCAGGTGCAGATATAGGGGTAAGCACCACAGGGGTGGCAGGCCCCACAGGAGGCACCATAGAAAAGCCTGTGGGCACTGTGTTTATAGGTGTATCAACAAAAGGCGAAACAAGGGTAATAAAAGCCGATTTTACTGCAAAAAAGAACAATCGGGATAAAAATCGCCAACTCTCCGCTCACTTAGCCATTTATTGTGCAATTGCCAGTATTTAAGCCACTTCTGCCCTGTAAAGGCTTGCCAAATCCGTTTCTTTGTGATACAATCTTAGTATCTATTGTAGTCAAAATACGAGTTTTTTCGCATTGTTCTGACTGCAACCACCGAATGTTGTCGGTGGAGGATTAAACACACACTATATATCGGAAGATATGCAAATAAAACATAATATTTTCAGGAGATGATTTTATGTCAAGAGCAGCAGGCATACTCATGCCCATCACTTCTCTGCCTTCTCCCTATGGTATCGGCACCATCGGTAAAGAAGCTTATAAGTTCGCAGACTTTCTGAAAAAAGCAGGTCAGACCATCTGGCAGATTCTTCCTGTAGGACCTACCAGCTACGGCGACTCTCCTTATCAGTCTTTCTCAACCTATGCAGGCAACCCCTATATGATCGACCTTGATATGCTTATTGAGGAAGGACTTCTCAAAGCTTCTGACATTGAAGGCTACGAGTACGGTTCAAACCCCGGCTATGTAGACTACGAGAAAATCTACAACTACCGCTTTGAGGTTCTTCGCAAAGCTTATGACAACTTCAAGGCTCTGGATAAAGATTCCGATGCTCAGAAGGCTTTCCGTTCTTTCAAACGCCGCAACAGCGTATGGCTTAAGAACTACGCTCTTTACATGGCAGTTAAGAAGGCTAACGGCATGAAGGCTTGGACCGAGTGGGAAGATGAGAGCATCCGCGTAAGAGACGAAAAGGCTGTAGCACGCTACACAAGAAAGTTCTCTGACGAAATTGGTTTCTGGAGCTTCGTTCAGTTCAAGTTCTACGAGCAGTGGGAAAAGTTCCGTGCTTATGTAAACTCCCTCGGCATCAAGATTCTCGGCGATATGCCTATCTACGTTGCTATGGACAGTGCAGACACCTGGGCAAACCCTGAGGTGTTCTGGCTTGACGAAGAGAGAAATCCTGTCTGCGTTGCAGGCTGTCCCCCCGACTACTTCTCCGCAACAGGTCAGCTCTGGGGCAACCCCCTCTACAACTGGGAGTACCTTAAGAGCACAGGCTATGCTTGGTGGTTTGAACGTATCAAAGCAGCAACCGCTCTCTTTGATATCACACGTATCGACCACTTCCGTGCTTTTGACAGCTACTATGCAATCCCCTTCCCTGCAGAAAATGCAATCGGCGGCAGCTGGATGGTAGGCCCCGGAATTGAGTTCTTCAACCTGATGAACGAGCAGATTGAGGACGTTGAGATTGTTGCTGAGGATTTGGGCGACCTTACCCCCGGCGTTAAACAGCTTCTTCTTGACTGCGGTTATCCCGGTATGAAGGTTCTGGAGTTCGCATTCGACAGCGGTGAGGCTAACGACTATCTGCCCCACAACTACCCCGAGAACTGCGTAGTATACTCAGGCACACACGACAACGACACCCTCATGGGCTGGAAGTCTCAGGCTAAGGAAAGCGACATCCAGTATGCAGTAAATTACTGCAACATCGGTTGGGACGAAGGCTTCAACTGGGGTATCATCCGTACCGCTTATGCAAGCGTTGCAAAGTATGCCATCATCCAGATGCAGGACATTCTTGGACTTGGCACAGAGGCAAGAATCAACACACCCTCTACCCTTGGCGGTAACTGGGAGTGGAGAATAGATGCTGCAGCTCTCACAGACGAGCTTGCTGCAAAACTTAATGATATGGTTAATACTCACAACAGAAAAAATGGTTAAACACCTACAATAGACTGGAGGACTAAATAATGAGTACCATTATGGAAAATCTTGAGCTTATTGCTAAAAGTGCTTACTGTAAAAAACCCAAGGAGCTGACAAAAGAACAGCTTCACCAGGTTCTGGGCAAAGCCGTTATGGGCGACATCGCAGAACGCTGGGAAAAATCAAAGAAAAACCACGCTAAAAAGCGCAGAGCTTACTACTTCTCTGCTGAGTTCCTTATGGGCAGAATGATTTACAACAATCTCTACTGCCTTGGCGCTCTTGACGAAGTTAAGGAGCTTCTGAAGGCTAAGGGTATGAACATCAACCAGTTCGAGGATATCGACGACGCAGCTCTCGGTAACGGCGGTCTGGGCAGACTTGCAGCTTGTTTCCTTGATTCCGCTGCAACTCAGGAAGTTCCCCTTGACGGCTACGGCATCCGCTACAAGTACGGTCTTTTCAAACAGCTGATTGAGAACGGCTATCAGGTAGAGGTTGCAGACGATTGGCAGAAGTTCGGCGACCCCTGGGGCATCCGCTGCATCGAGGACGCTGTTACAGTTAAGTTTGCTGACCAGACAGTTGTTGCTGTTCCCTACGATATGGCTATCATCGGCTACGGCACAAAGAACATCAACACTCTCCGTCTGTGGCAGGCAGAGGCAGTAGACGAGTTCAACTTCCTCCAGTTCAACGAAGGCAGATACGACGATTCTATCAAGGCTAAGAACGACGCAGAGAACATCTCCAAGGTTCTTTATCCCAACGACAACTCCCGTGAGGGTAAAGTATTAAGACTTAAGCAGCAGTACTTCTTCTGCTCCGCTTCTCTCCAGGACATCATCAAGAAGTACAAGGCTAAGTACGGAGCGGATTTCTCTCACTTTGCAGAGATGAACGCTTGCCAGCTTAACGATACACACCCCATCTGCTGTATCCCCGAGCTTATCAGACTTCTCGGTCTTGAGGGCATCGGCTTTGACGAGGCTTTCGCAATTGCTCAGAAGACATTTGCATACACTAACCACACAGTTATGGCAGAGGCTCTCGAAAAGTGGAGCATCTCCCTTATGCGTGAAGTTATCCCCGAGATTTACTCTATCATTGAGAGAATCAACGAGAAGGAAATCTGCGACCTCAGAGGCATGGGCCTTGAGGAGTGGAAGGTTAACGAGATGCGTATCATCGACGGCGAGAGAGTTCACATGGCTCGTCTCGGTATCTATGCATCAAGCTATGTAAACGGTGTTGCATGGATTCACACAGAAATCCTCAAGAACGACGTTCTCAAGGATTGGTATGCTATCTATCCCGACCGCTTCCAGAACAAGACAAACGGTATCACTCAGAGACGTTGGCTGGGTCTTTGCAACCCCGAGCTCTCCGAGTTCATCACAGAGAAAGTTGGCGACGGCTGGCAGAGAGACCTCTCTAAACTTTCCGCTCTCAACGATATGCTCGATGACAAGACCGTTCGTGAGTTCAACAAGATTAAAGCTAAGAAGAAGAAGCAGCTCGCACAGTACGTTAAGAAGATGGACAACTTCGACCTGAACCCCGATTTCATCTTCGACATTCAGGTTAAGCGTCTGCACGAGTATAAGAGACAGCTCCTCAACGCTTTCTCCATTCTTTACATCTACTTCCTTATCAAGGACGGCAAGCTTCCTAACTGGAACCCCACAGCTTACATCTTCGGTGCTAAGGCTGCTCCCGGTTACCGCCGTGCAAAGGCAATCATCAAGTATATCAACGAGATTGCTAACCTTGTAAACCACGACCCCGATACAAAGGACACGCTCCAGGTTGTATTCGTTTCCAACTACAACGTTTCCTATGCAGAGAAGATTGTTGTTGCTGCTGATTTCTCCGAGCAGATTTCCACAGCAGGTACAGAGGCTTCCGGTACAGGTAACATGAAGTTTATGCTCAACGGTGCAGTTACCCTCGGTACCTACGACGGTGCTAACGTTGAGATTGCACAGAAGGCAGGCGAAGAGAACGAGTACATCTTCGGCGCAAGAGTTGAAGAGATTGAAAGACTCAAGAAAGAGGGCTACTGGCCCCGCGCAATCTATGAGCAGAACGAGTACATCAGACGTGTTGTTGACACTCTGGTTAACGGTATGTTCAACGATGACGGCGCTCAGGGCGAAGGCAGCTTCCGCGAGCTCTGGGAGGGTATCCTCGACGGCAAGTGCTGGCACGCACCCGACCACTACTTCCTCCTTCTTGACCTTCAGGATTACGTTGACACCAAGATTCGCGCAAATGCTGATTATGCAGACCGCACAGCATTCGGCAGAAAGTGCCTCAAGAACGTTGCAAACGCAGGCGAGTTCTCTTCCGACAGAACTATCCTCCAGTACGCAACCGAGCTCTGGCACGTTAAGTAATTCAAAGTTACAACAAATAATCAAGCGGTACATTCTTTTGGAATGTACCGCTTTTGTTATCCGTATGCACCCTAAAAAACAGCCTCCGAGTTTTATCGGAGGCTTAATTGTGTGTTATTTCATATACAGACCGCAGATTTTCATATCTGTGTCAATAGAAATTGTAAAGGTTGAAGTACCGTTTTCACATTTGCACACAAGCACTACCACCGCATACTCTCCTGCTTCGTCATCCACCCCTCCTCTGATTGAGTGAGATAAAAACTTTGTGACTTCTCCGCGTTTGCTGATTTCTTTTGAGAGAGCATCTCGCAGACTCTGCGCGGAAAGCTGAGCTTTCATTTCGTCGCTGAATTGCTCCGCAACCGCATCATACTCACCTTTTGAAAGGCTGACTGCAATATCCTGTGCCATAGCTATGGTGCTTTCGGAATCCATCCCTTCAGGAATCGGTGCATCCGACAAGGAGCAACCGCTAAAAGCAAACACAACCAACAACAAACAAAGATAGGAAAGCAGGTGTACGCCAGTTTTATTCCTCATTTACAAAACCTCCGTTCAGGATTTCTTATCCCTGCAAAGAACTAACCCTGAAATCAACAGACTAACTCCTGCAAAAGCGATAACACCTTCTACAATATACATATTCACACCAAGAAACTGCAAATATGATGCTGTAAAATTAAACACGCCGTGAAGCACAACACAAAGAGGCACAAATAAACCGCTCATTCTGCGTTTTATTCCGCTCCATATTATAAGTGACAAACCAATGTGAGTACAAATCGCAAATACCCTCTCTGCACCTGAAAGAAAGAACTCACTTGCAGAGTACACTGCAAGACTTCCTCCTGTCAATAACACCAAAGCAAATTGTGAGAGCCCTACCAGAAGCACCGCCTCAACAGAGCCGTGCCCTGCACCAAAGGCAATGGCATCAGCAGTCTTACTGCTTTTCATAAAAAACTTCATAAAAACAAATCTTCCGATTTCTTCAACCAAGCCAGCGGAAAAACTGAGAAAAGCAAGGTTCAAAATCGGATATACCGATTGAAAAACCACATAGTCTGCCCAAAGGGACATAACAGACAGCATAGGAAGTCTGAGTAAAATCTGAGTAAGGGTAAAGCAAGCCGCTCCGAGAAGCACACCCTTCACATTTTCTGCTCTTTTTGCAAGAAAAATTGAAAGCAAAACAGGAAAAACAACGGAACAAAGAACAGCAAAAACCCAGCCAATGTAAACCATAAACACCTCTGAATCAATCAACGTTGTTCACTACACCGATGAAAGCAGGCGCGTAAGATTCGTTATCATAGATTACAAACACAAAAGGTCTGTCAAAATTAAGCTCTTTGAACTCAATTTCTTCCTGTGATGGGAAAGCACCTGCTGACAGAAACGCAGAGGATGCGGCACCTGCCTTGGCACCCTGAGCTCCTACCTCAACAAAGGTCTTCTGGTTAACCTCGCTTACATAAACCTTGCCTGCATTTGAAAGATTTGAAAAATCCGCTTTTTCTGCATCAAACAAAGTATTTATACCCATTGCCTTCAGACTTTCTGTCAGCTCCAAGTCTGATTCCATGGAAAACACGGGAAGCTTTGCAATACATCTTTCCATAGGTGCCTGGGAATCGATAATTGCAGTAAGTCTGTCAGCACTAAGATTTTTAACAAAAGTTTCTATGCTCTCGCCTTCTTTGGGAAGAAGCGCCATAAACTTGCAGGGCACATTCTTGAAGCCTTTCACAAACCCTTCGGCATAAGAGGTGCTCAGGTAAAACTCGTTGGATGTCATAAACTGTGCCTGAGCATCTCCCTTTGCACCATAGAAAGTTCCCTCTGACATTTGGAAATCCTCATAAGGAGTTGTCCATGCATCCTCTAAAAGAGCTGTATTGATTGCAACTGTACACGCACCGTCAACGCTGTCCAGTATTTTCTCAATCTCACCATCAGTCTTTTCTTTGACCCAGCCGTTTACCTTGTCCGCGGCATCAACCTCTGTGAAATCTATACGGAAAATATCGGTATCATAATAGTTTGTGCAGGTCTGTAAAAACGAGGATTTCACATCAAAGCTGTTGTCAAACCACAAGGAGTTTGCACTTTTGAAGTAACCCTCGTCATTGTTAAAGGCAGTCAATCTGCTGAAAAGATAATGTGTGCCTGTGCTTATAACGTCTGTGTTCGCACCCGAGGCTATGGTGTTGCGGATTTCAGCACTTGTCTTGCCGCTTGCTCCAACAGCCAAAGTACCAAGTACCGCTGATGCAGATACAGGAGATACAACTGTGTTTTCGTTTTCAATCATATTTTCAGCCAGAAGGCTTATGCCAAAGTCAACCAAGCCTTCTGCATATTTCTCGTAATTTTCGGGAGTGGTGTGCTCCTCTGACAAAAAATCATACTGAGCAATATTCTCCGAACGGTCAAAACCTTTTTTGAGATTTGCGTCCGAGGACATAATAGATTCCGAGCAGGCGCAAAGAGAAAACACCACGGCAAGCACCATAAGAATACATATTAAACGCTTCATATTTTCCTCCTTAAGGCAAAAACTTTCTGCCCCTCTTTCTTATATAATAAAGGTTTTGACCTTGAATTTCAACCAGCTTGTCAGTTTTTTGCTCTTTCTAATAAATGAAACCAAAAAAACAACCATAACTGCCAATAAGTTTGGAAGATATTACATAGGGAAAATGCAGGTTTTATCTTCCTTTTTTAGAAAGTTTATTGTATTATATATATCGAATATGACGACAATGTGAAAATATATCTTTTTGAAAAAGAGGTTTTTATATGAGTGAGAATAACAGAAGATACCGCTATGCTGAAAAAAGCTCAAACAAAAAACACCTTGCTCTTATTCTGAGCATTACAGCTTTTGTTTGCCTTCTTACAGTTGTGCTTACGTCAAATCTTGTTGCCTGCAACAATAAGCCTGTAGCCACACCTGACGAAGTGGAAATTACCACCATTGACGAGGCAACCTACGAGTTTTCTGACGGCATCTATGCAGGCTCCGTGCATCTTGGCGGTCTTGTATACAAAGATGCAAAAGAACAGCTTCTTGCAGAATGCGATTCTATGGTAAAGGAATTTGACCTTATCGTAACCGCAGATAAAAAGGAATTCAAATATAAAAAAGCAGACTTTACATACGATAACAACACCGACGAAATCCTTCTTGAGGCTGTAAAGTATAACGAAAAAATCACAAACCCTGCAAACAAGAAGCACAACGAGCAAAAATACGAGCTTACAGTCAGCGTTTCACAGCAGTCTGTAAAGGATAAGACCTTGTTGATTGCCAAGGAAGTTGACAGAGAAGCAAAGGACGCAACCATCGGAAGCGCCGAGAACAACGACATCTCCTTCATCAAGGACAGCACAGGTCTTAAACTTGACCAAGCTTTCCTTGAGAAAGAAATGACAAAAGAAATAAACAAGCTTCTGCACGGCGACAAAAACTACAAAGCCATTGAAGCAAAGGTAGAGGAGGTACAGCCCGCTCTTACCTACGATGATTTGAACGGTAAAATCCAGTTGCTGTCTTCCTTCTCCACCTATTCGTCAAACACTATGGACGCTGTTCACAATATGACACTTGCCCTTGCAGGATGCAACGGCTCGGTTGTAAAGCCCGGCGAAACCTGGTCTTTCAATGCACACGCAGGCAACGGCAACCTGACCTCTCTCGGCTACCGTCCTGCTACAGTTATTGTAAACGGTGAGTATGACACAGGTATCGGCGGCGGTATTTGCCAGGCAAGCACAACCGTCTACAATGCCGCTATCCGCACAAATATGGAGATTATCGAGCGTTACTGCCATTGCTTCGAATCTTCTTACGTTGATGCAGGCTTAGATGCTACCATTGCTTATCCTTATCTGGATTTGAAGCTTAAAAACGTAACCGAATATCCTATGTACTTCCAGTGCTATTCCTCAGGACGCACTATGTATGTTAATATTTACGGATATCAGGACCCCTCATTTGACGAGGTTAAGATTAACAACAACATTTACGAAGCAAGCTATGAGGACAACTACTTCAAGGTAAGCACAGAGCGTATCTTCCTCAAGGACGGCAAGGAAGTATACAGAGAGCAGCTTCCCTACTCCGAGTATATGTATTATGCTGAGAAGGAAGAGGAGACAACAGTTCCCGAAACTACAGCTCCTGCCACAAAACCTGCGGAGAAACCCACAACACCTGTTGTAACTGCTCCCCCTGCAGAACCCACATCTCCTGCAGAGCCTCCTGCTCCCACACTTCCCGAAGACCCTGTGGAACCTACTGTCCCCGAAAGCGACACCACTCCTTCTGAGGGTTAATCTTAAAACAGCACAAACGAATAACAAAAACTCCTTTTGCAAATGCTATTAAAAATTGCAAAGGGAGTTTTCTTTTTATGATTACACGCAAAGGCAGATACACCCTTGTGTTTTCCCACGGTCCCGAAATTCTGAGCTTTGCCGCTGTTGCAGGCGAAAAAGAATCCCAAGGACCTTTGGGCAAATGCTTTGATAAAATCTTCTACGACCCGAAGGCAGGCAAAAACACCTGGGAACAGGCAGAAAGCCAACTGCAAAAAGAAGCCTTGGAGCTTGCCCTTGAAAAGCTCGGGCTTCATGCAGAAGAAATCGACTTTGTTTTCTCGGGGGATTTGCTGAATCAATGCATTTCTTCAAGCTACGGACTAAAGGCTTTTTCCATTCCTTATCTCGGACAATACGGAGCCTGCTCCACTATGGCACAAACCCTTATTATGGGTGCTGTTACTCTGGAAGCACAGGCAGGCAGATTATGTGCCTGCGTTACCTCCTCTCACTTCTGCTCTGCAGAAAGACAATACCGCTTTCCCCTTGAATACGGCGGCCAGCGTCCGCCCACAGCTCAATGGACCGTAACAGGCTCGGGGTGCTGCATACTGGGACACAAAAAAGGAAATTCCCCCATAATCTGCGGTGCAACAGTAGGGCGGATTCAGGATTTGGGAGTAACGGATGCCAACAATATGGGGGCGGCTATGGCGCCTGCTGCGGCACAGACCCTTCTTGATTTCTTTTCCGACACAGGAAAATCCCCGGAAGACTTTGACCGAATATACACAGGAGATTTGGGACAGGTAGGCTCCTCGCTTCTCTACAAGCTTACAGAAGAAAAGGGCTTGAGCCTGAGAGAAAAACACCGTGACTGCGGACTTTTGATTTTTGAACGCGATGTGCAGGATGTCCACGCAGGCGGTTCGGGGTGCGGCTGTGCCGCCTCGGTACTTTGTTCTCATATTCTGCCGAAAATGCAAAGGGGAAAGCTTCACAATATACTCTTTGTTGCCACTGGCGCTCTTATGAGCCCCACATCTTGTCAGCAAGGTCAGAGTATCCCCTGTATCGCCCACCTTTTACACATTTCAAAATAACTGAAGTTTCCTTTTCTTTCCATCAAAAAAAGCCGAACTTTGTTAATAAAAGGTATTTTCAAAGTCCTTATAATGTGGTATTATAATAGTGTATCTCTAATATTTTATAGAGTGCATTTTACCCATTACCACATTATGAGGCTTTTGTTATGTTCCAAAAAATAAAAGAGCTTGATTTGAGGGTACTTAAATCCATCAAAAAGCTCCATAACCACAGAAACAACAGAATAATGGCGGTAATCACTCACCTGGGCACAGGCGGAACCGTCTGGTTTGCTATGTGCATTCCTTTGATTATCTCAAAACAACTGCGCACTGCCGGCCTCAACATCCTGCTCAGCCTGTTTATTACCTGGCTTATAGGTGAAATTACAATCAAGCGTCTTGTGGGCAGAGTGCGTCCCTCCGAAGAACTTCCCGAGGACGAGCAGATTATCAGACGCCCCAAATACTACTCCTTCCCCTCAGGCCACTCCGCTTCTTCTTTCTCTGTGGTTGCGGTTACCATCCTGCGTTGTCCTGTGTGGATTGTAATCCCCACCTTTATCCTTGCGTCTATGATTGCTTTCAGCCGAATGTATCTGCGGGTTCATTATATGACTGACGTAGCCGCAGGAGTTATCCTGGGATTGGGGTGCGGTTTTTCTTCGGTGGCGTTATATAATGTTATTGCCGCCCAGGTCTTTTGAGATTGAATATGCCTTAAAACGGTTTTTGCTTGTGCAGAAACCGTTTTTTATTTTGTATTAATAAAATTTTTCAAAATTCTTCTTTTATCGTTGACTTTGTCGATAATACAAATTGTATTACCAAATCCGCCATAATACGAAAAAAGAATATAATTCAACAAGATGAGTTTTTATTCAAAAAAGGAAATTTCAAGTTATTTTAGTTAAAATCTGGGTTTGAAGCCTTAGTTATTCACATTTTCCACATAGTTTTCAACATTTTTGTTGATAAATACGAATAATACAAAACGTATAGTTCCAGGAGGAAATAATTTATGTTTTCCTCTTGGAATTAAAACAGCTCTCAATATTCCAAAAAAGCAAAAATTGTAATTTCCACTGCATATTCCTGTCAAAAGATGCTAATGATAACATAGATAGTATATCTACCAATTCAAAATCGAGGAGAAATCACAATGATAAAAGGTGTAAACAGACAGATAATTGAAATCTCGGACCTTAGCAGTATTTACTATGAACGAGCCTGGCTGGTTGTGCGTCCCGAACACGCAAAAGTCCAGCAAAGCGCCTTGGAAAAAGAAGCAAAGTCCCTTATGAAAGACGTAAGCCGTCCATCCTGTATGGGTGCAAAACGCAGCTTCAGCTTCTGGGCACTTCGGCTTGGATTATCTGCAATCCTTGGTGCAGGAATCTCAAGCCTTATCCATCTGCTTATACTTTAGTTATATCCGTCACTTTTACGCATATAATGTAAGGGTGAGATTATGAACGACAGAACATTCAAAAAACTTGAAGCTGCAGGAGGAGCCGTGGTTTTTGCCTTGGCTTCCTTTTTGCATTTTCTGTACGATTTATCAGGCGGCTCTGCTCTGGGTGCTTTGCTGGGCTCTGTCAACGAAAGCATCTGGGAGCATCTTAAAATCTTTGCAATTGCCTATATTGTCTGGGCAGTTACAGAGCTTCTGTGGGCAAAGCCCTCTTTCAAAGCTTTTGTATGGGCAAAGGCTGTGGGTACATACTTTCTTTTAGCTTCTGTTGCATGCTTTTTCTATATCTACACCTCTTTCTTCACAAAAACCTGCTTCATTGTCGATTTGCTGTCGAGCCTTACCTTTTCCTTTCTGGCACACCTGATTTCTTACAAACTTGCTATAAGCGAAAAGAACAAAGGTCAGTACTTTCTCACAGGCATAATGATGATTTCTCTTTTATTTATAATGATTCTTAGTTTTACCTTCTACCCACCCGAAACAAAGCTTTTTCTCGACCCTGTAACAAAAACTTACGGTGTCCCCAATCCAGCCTTTGACGAAGGAGCTCTTGTTCTGGATACACTGAGCAATCTTTGATTTTTCGGCAAAAAGCATTAAATTTTTCTCAAATCCTATTCTCAAACAAAAGCTTTTGTGATACAATATAATATGTATAGGTATTTTCAAAAACAAAGCAAAACTTCCTGCAAAAAATTTACTGCAGAAGATTAAAAGGAAAGATAAAAATGGCAGAAAACTCAAAAGAAAAAAACGTAGCTTCTGAACAGAGAGGCGATGTTATATTCGGCAGAAACCCTGTAAGCGAAGCAATCCGTTCAGGCAGACCCATTGACTTTGTGCTGGTGGCAAAAGGCGCCAAAACAGGTGCCATAGTGGGTATCCTTGCAAAAGCCAAAGAAAAGAAGCTCCGCATTAAAGAAGTTGACCCGAAAAAGCTTGACTATATGTGCTCAGGCGGCACACACCAGGGTATTGCCGCCGTTGCCGCTGTCTGCGAATACAAAGAACTTGAGGATATCTTTGCCCTTGCAGAAGAAAGAGGCGAAGCTCCCTTTGTCATAATCCTTGACGAAATCGAAGACCCCCACAACTTAGGCGCCATTATCCGAAGTGCTGAGTGTGCAGGAGCTCACGGAGTAATCATTCCCAACCGCAGAAGTGCGGGACTTAGTTTCACCGTGGGCAAAACAGCCGCAGGCGCTGTTGAATACGTACCCGTCGTAAGAGTTCCCAACATCCCCTCTGTTATAGATACTCTTAAGGAAAGAGGCTTGTGGGTTTACGGTGCCGATATGAATGGCGAAAATTACCGCAAGTGTAACATGGACGGTGCAGTTGCCCTTGTAATCGGAAACGAAGGCAAAGGCATCTCACGACTTGTCAGAGAAAAATGCGATGTAATCGTGTCCCTTCCTATGAAAGGAAAAATCAACTCTCTCAACGCATCCGTCGCCGCAGGCATACTGATGTACAGAGTTGCAGAATGCAGATAAAACTACCGATTGTATATATATAAATTGTAAGGACGTGAAAAGAATGAGCAACGAGCCTAAAGAAAACCCAACAGGCACTTCGGACCACACAATAGATTCCATTATCGAAGAAGCAAGATTTCTTTCTGAACAGGAGAAAATGGCAAAGGAAGCCGCAAGACTGAGCGGCGGCCCCAAGATGGAAGAAATATACAGTAATAAAAGCAAAGAAGTAAGGCTCACAAACCAAAGCCCCCTTGATGTAGCAAGCGAGGACGAGCCTGTACCCGACACCGAAGAAACCGATACCGAAGAAGCTGTGGCAGAAAATCCTGCCGAAACTGAGGAAGCAGTAGATACAGTGGTTACCCTTTCTCCCGAATATGACGAGGGCACCACCATCTGTGAAGATATTATTGACGAGGTAGACAGTTTCAAGGTCCGCTCAATACATATGAAAGACGTGGACACCATCGACATTGAGCTTGGCGAAGAAGAACCTGCGCCCGACAACGAAGAAACCGAGCCTTCCAAACTGCCTTCCGGGGAAACTCCTGAGGAAAACGAAGAAGAAACCGACGACGGCATGAGTAACTTTGAGCGTCTTTTCGGCAAACCCAAGCCTGTGGGTGCCGTGCAGACCGTAGTTTCAAAGGTGCCTGTTTATCAGCACGAAAGCCGTGTTGAAAAGGTACACGTCCGTGCAGGCAAGTTCTCTGCGGTTGTAGAAAACGAATACAAAAAATACCTGGCTTCTCCAAATCCTGTTATTTCCCAGAACTTAAAACCCGAAAAGGAAGCTTCTCAGGAAACAGAAGAAGAAAAGCCAACCCCAAAGAAAATCGCCGCAGGTATCATCGGCAAAATCGTTTCCTTCTTTTCTTCAAATGATGAGGATGAAACAGACGATTTCAGAGAAAAAACAATACAGATTGAGGACTTCCGCAGTTATCAGGATGCCAAGAGTATTATGCAGGAGGTTAACTCCAACATCCGCAAGCTGTTTGTAAACAGCATTTTCACCGGTGCTCTCTTCCTTCTCACCCTTGTTCTGACCATTGTCACCCGTATCATCAGTCCTGCTCTTGCACAAAATTACGTTGCTTCTCTTGTGCTGGCAATAGTAAACTTTCTGATGCTTTGCCTTTCCTGTTGGGTTAACAGGGTAACAATACTTAACGGACTCTCATCGCTTAAAAAATTCAAGGGAAACTCCGACACCGCCGCCGCTGTCTGTGCGGTTGCCACCACTCTGCAAGGCATTGTCGCCTTGATTATCCCCACAGAGTTCTTCGGCTCTGCCCAGTACATATATTCCACTCTTGCAACCCTGGCACTCTTGCTCAACTGTCTTGGCAAGCTCTTTATGGTGCTCAGAGTAAAAGACAACTTCAAATTTGTTACAAACAAAAACTCAACTGCCTGTGCAGCCAAGATTTATACAAACGAAGATGTTGCACGTCAACTGGTAAGCGGCACAACCCAGGACAAGCCTATTATTGCCTACCAGCACGAAACCGACTTTTTAAGCGATTTCCTGCGTCTTTCCTACTCCCCTGACCCTTCAGAGGATATGGCAGGCAAGCTTGCACCCGTCACTCTTTTGTGCTCGCTCTTTGTGGCAATCCTCTACGGAATCGTTGCAAAGGATTTCTGGGGCGCATTCTCTGCCCTTGCGGTTATGACCTGTGTGTCTGCTCCTTTGTGCGATTTGCTGGCAGTCAACCTGCCTATGCGTATGCTGTGTAAGGATACACTTTCCAAAAACGCTATGATTAGCGGTTATCCTGCAGTCCGCCAGTTCTGCGACACCAAAGCTGTCATCTGTCAGGCAAAGGACCTGTACCCTGTAGACAGCATCACCCTAAACGGCGTAAAAGCCTTCACGAACTCAGGTGTTGAGGACGCTATGCTTGCCGCCGCCGCTGTGCTCAAAGAAGCCCAGAGCCCTATGGCAAGTGTGTTTGACCACGTGGCTCAAAACAGCAGGAAGGCCCTGCCCAAGGTTGAAAGTGTACTCTACGAAGACCACGCAGGTCTTGTAGGTTGGGTAAACGGAGAACGTATCCTTGTAGGAAACCGCTCACTTCTTGAAAAATACGCGGTTCAGACGCCTTCCGACGACTTCGAAGAAAAACAGAAAATCGACGGCAGACAGGTAACCTACCTTGCCCGCTCGGGCGAGCTTGTTGCAATGTTTGTAACCACCTATGCCACAACGCTGAGAATCGCTCAGCTTCTGCAGAAAGCAGAAGAAAACGGAATCAGCTTCCTTGTACACACCACCGACTGCAACATTACAGGCGAAAAGATTGCCGATGATTTCGGCATCTTCTTCAGAAGCGTCAAGGTTCTGCCCACCGGTCTTGGCAACGTTTGTCAGGAAATCACCTCAGTTAAGGAGGATTCAAGCCGCGCCTACCTTGCAACCCGAGGCTCATTTATGTCTTTCCTGCGGGCAGTATCGGGCTGTGTAAAGCTTCGAAGCAACACCTCCCTTGCTGTAGTTATCCAGCTTATCGGCGTAGTTCTGGGTGTTCTGCTTATGGCAAGCCTTGCACTCTTTGCAGGTGTGGATGCACTTAAAAACCTGGAGGTGCTCCTCTTTGCAGTTTTCTGGGCAGTTGCCGCCGTTGTGGTGCCCCTGCTTCAGAAACCCTGACACAAACACAACACATATAATATAGTATAGGAGTTGATTATATGCTTATAGCACCTTCTCTTCTTTCCTGTGACTTTTCCCGCTTTGGAGAAGAAATCAGCCGTATGGACAAAGCAGGCGCCGATTTTATGCATCTGGATGTTATGGACGGACACTTTGTGCCCAACATCACCTTTGGCGCACCTGTTATCAAATGGGTCAGAAAGTATTCCGACAAAACCTTTGATGTTCATCTGATGATTTCTGACCCCCTCAGATATATCGACGACTTTGCCGATGCAGGTGCAGATATTATCACCTTCCATGTTGAAGCCGATTCTGACATTCAGGCAACAATTGACAAAATCAAATCCCACGGCATCAAGGCAGGGCTTGTAATCAAGCCCAACACCCCTGCCGAGGTGGTTTTCCCCTACCTCGACCAGCTTTACATGGTGCTGGTTATGACGGTGGAGCCCGGCTTTGGCGGTCAGTCCTTTATGGAGAATATGCTCCCCAAAGTTGAGGCTATCCGCAAGGAAGCACAGCGTCAGGGTCTTGATAATCTGCTCATTCAGGTTGACGGCGGTATCGGCGAAGGCAACATCCGCAAAGCATACGAAGCAGGCGTTGACGTGTGCGTTGCAGGCACATCTGTTTTCAAAGCAGAGGATGCTTCCCTTGCAATCAAGAATATGAAAGACAAGTGCATTTGAGTTGCTTGTTGACACAAGTTTCACACAGAAGTATACTGAAAGCATAAATCATTCAGGAGGTTTTATTATGAAAAGCTTTAAGCAAATTTTAGCCATTACACTTGTACTGATGCTTTCTCTCAGTGCAACGGTATTCACCGCCCACGCTGAGGAGTTTGTTCCCTCTGAGGAACCTGTAATTTACTTTGAGGTACCCGAGGATTTGAATAATTACACCGCCGCTTTTTGCCACATCTGGGAGTACGGCTCAATCGAGCCCTTTGCAAGCTGGCAAAGCAAGAAGGAAAGGTGCACCCAAACAGATACTCCCGGTGTTTTTTCTTATAACATCACCGCAAAAACAGGAATAACTCTCGAAGAAGATACTTTCTATTGTATAATCTTCTTTCTCGATACAGGCTTTGAAACTTACACAACTCTGTTCTCCACAGACTGCTTTGGCGATACTGTCTATTGCAACGACATATTCTACGAAAACCCTGTTGACAGCAACAAGACAAGCCGTGCTGCTTTCTGGAAGCATCAGGACCCCCTTACCTACGGTCCTCTTTGCCAGATTACTTCTATCGGTAACATATCAGGTACAGCTCTGCCTCCCCAGAGAACCACTGCTGACATTTTCCGCGATTTCCTTCTTGCAAATCTTGAAAATACCCGCATACACTCAGGCAAGACAGACCAGCAGATTGTTGACAGCCTGGCAGAAAAGCTCCAGCTTTCCAACGAAACAGTTGCAGAGATTATCGCCCTTGCAGGGGTTTCGGTTGACTGGACAGCAGGCGGTGTTTCCTCAACAGACGAAGTAACACCCGACGAGCCAACATCAGATGAAATCGTAATCTACGGTGACGCAAACCTTGACGGCGATGTAAACATCAAGGACGCAACCTTGATTCAGAAAGTTACCGCAGGTCTTGAGACACTCGAATTTGTACAGGCAAGATGGTGTGCAGACGTAAACCTTGACGGTTATGTAAACATCAAGGACGCAACTGCAATCCAGAAGTATGTGGCAGGTCTTGAGTCAGAGGACTGTATCGGTACAGAAACTCTTTGGGAAGACCACTTCGCACCCATAGACCCTGTTGACTGAACCTCAATATTTTCAGAAACTTGAAATATTAAACAACCCCGCAAGGATGTAAAAATCCTTGCGGGGTTTTCGTATCTTTATGCAGAATTTTCTGATAAAAATAAAAAAAGCCGAGCCAATGCTCGACGTCGCTTCAAAACCAATATGTGGTGCCGGTGACCGGACTTGAACCGGTACGATATTGCTACCGAGGGATTTTAAGTCCCTTGTGTCTGCCATTCCACCACACCGGCAGATAAATAAAAAAATGGTGACCCGGACGAGAATCGAACTCGTGTTACCGCCGTGAAAGGGCGGTGTCTTAACCTCTTGACCACCGGGCCACATGGTAGCGGAAATAGGACTTGAACCTACGACACTTCGGGTATGAACCGAATGCTCTAGCCAACTGAGCTATTCCGCCATATATGTGCTACACGAAAGTAGCAAAGATAATTATATTCAAAAAGCTGTGGTTTGTCAAGGGTTTTTTCAAATTTACCAAAAGAATTTTTATTTCTTACTTCTGCCCCGTTTTTTGTTTTGCACTTAAATCAAGGGGCAAAAACCAAGGTCGTCAATTATTGATTTTTTGTGCTTGCTATGGTATATTATATAATGTAGTAATATGGATTTTCAAAACATACAAACGATTTGCAAAATTAATTCATATTGAAAACAAACAGAAAGGATGATTATTTTGTCCGAAAACAACAATTACGAAAACAACCCCCGGCAGGACAGCCTTTGGGAAAACTCCCCTTGTGAAGATGTTCCTTGCGAAGACACCCCTTGCGAGGATACTGCTTGCGAGGATACTGCTTGCGAAGATGTTACCTGCGGAAACACTGATTGCAAAAAAGCCAAAGTAAGCTTTGCTGAAAAGTTCGGCATAACAGGCAAAAAGATTCTCACTTCACTCCTTGCAGGCTTTACCCTGCCTTTTGTTCTGCTTATCTGCTCCACTTTCAGCGTATTTTTCTCAAACTCTGCTGAATTCACCTTTGTTCTTTCAGACTTCGCACCCACCTTTATTCTCATTGCTCTTGGTGTGTTCGTCGTTCTGACTGTGGCACTTCTTCTTACAAAAGGACTTGCCCGCCAGATTATTTTTACTCTCTGTGCTTTCCTTGTAACTGCAGGATATATTCAGAGCACCATCACAACCCTCACCTTCAAGGGAATGCCCGGCGATGGTAACGTAGCCGCAACCCCTGCTGCCACCCTTATTATTAACTTTGCAATGTGGGTTATCCTCTTTGGTGTATTTATATGGTTTGGTGTGCTCAGCAACCACGCCGCTAAAGCCAGAAATGTTATGTCTTTTCTCCTTGTGCTTGTTCTTGTAATGCAGACTGTAGGTGTTTTGCCCGCGGCTATTGAATATGCAAACAAAGAACCCGACACAAACATCGGCACCACAGAAGAAGATGCAGAAGTATACCTTACAACCAACAATATGTTTCAGGTATCCACCAAGGATAACATAATCGTGATTATCCTTGACCGTATGGACAACGATTACCTCAGAGAATTCTTGAATTCCGGCTCCCCTTACATTGATAATCTGGACGGCTTCACCTATTACTCAGACAACATTGCAACATATCCCCGTACTTATCCCGCAATCACTTCTATGCTCTCGGGTATAAATACAGATTTCACCCTTAACCGTGAGGACTACTTTGAGTATGCATACACAAACTCCTCATTCCTTAAGGATTTGAAAGCCAATGATTATAACGTAAATCTTTACATCTCTCCTTTCTACTCATACACCGATGCGAACGATTTCTCAGATATAGTCACCAACACTTCTCTTGCAAGTGGCTATACAATTACTTCCCAAGCAGACCTTACAAGCAAGATGTTTGAGCTTTCCTCTTACTTCTGGGCACCTGAGATTTTCAAATCGAAAACCTTGTCCTCCGGCTCCTTCAACGAAGTAATCAAGCTCAACGGCGACGCTCCCGAGTACGATATGACAGGCACCAGCGACATTGAGGTGTTTGAATCGTTCAAAGAAACAGGCATTTCTTCTCAGAACGAGAAAAACAACTTCACCTTCCTCCATCTCAGAGGAAGCCACTCTCCTACTTCTATGGACAAAGACGGAAAGTTGATACCTTACGGCTCCGTGTCTGTTCTTGAGCAGACCACAGGCTGTTTCAACCTGATTTCTCAGTATATTGACCAGATGAAGAAATTGGGCATTTATGAGGATGCCACCATTATCATCACAGGCGACCACGCTTCCATTACAAGCGACGAAGCCCTCTACGAAAAGCCCATGCTTACAGGTCTTCTTGTAAAGGAAAGCGGAAAATACGGCGAACCCTTAAAAACAAACAACGCTCAGGTTTCTCAGGAAAACTTCCTTGCAACCATTGTAAAATCCGCAGGCCTTGAAACCACCACCGACTACGGCAGAGCTTACTTTGAGGTTCCCGAAAACGAAACAGTTACAAGAACCCACTACTTCCAGGCATTCTCCGGCACTCACCGCGAGGACGAAAACGTAACCTACAAAATCACCGGTAAGGGAAGCGACTTCTCCAACTGGGAGATTACCGACAGAGAAATCATCGGATTTATGTATCAATAATTTTCTTAACCGCTCCAGGCTTTGGGGCGGTTTTTTGTTTGCCTTATAAACCAAAAAAGCAACCCCCGATTGAAGTTCAATCGGGGGTTTTCTGCGGATTAAACCGCTTTATTTATTTTGTATAGAAGCTGACAGCTTAGCAATAATTACTGCTCTGCTCTCTTCTTCAGCTCCTCATAGCGAGCCTGTGCGTTTGCCTTTGCATCCTCAAAGAGTGCTTCTGCTCTCTCGGGGAAGGAACGTGTCAGTGAGCTGTAACGTGCCTCAGAAAGGATAAACTCCTTATAATCAGCAACAGGAGCCTTGCTGTCAAGAACGAAGGGATTCTTGCCCTCTGCCTTGAGTCTGGGGTCAAAGCGGAAGTTGTTCCAGTAACCGCACTCAACGGCACGAGCCATTTCCTTCTGACAGTTCTGCATACCGCCCTTGATGGAGTGCATCTCACAGGGAGCGTAGCCGATAATCAGAGAAGGACCGTTGTAGCTTTCTGCTTCCTTGATTGCCTTAAGTGTCTGGTTCATATCAGCACCCATAGCAATCTGAGCAACGTAGATGTAGCCGTAGCTCATAGCGATATCAGCAAGGGACTTCTTCTTGATAGCCTTACCTGCTGCAGCGAACTGAGCAACCTGACCAATCTGAGAAGCCTTGGAAGCCTGACCGCCTGTGTTGGAGTAAACCTCTGTATCGAATACGAAGATGTTTACATTCTCACCTGTTGCAAGAACGTGGTCAACACCGCCGAAGCCGATATCGTATGCCCAACCGTCGCCGCCGAAGATCCATACGGACTTCTTGGAGAGGTACTCAGCATTGTCAAGGATATCCTTGATGTCTGTGCAATCGCACTCACCCAGCTTCTGAAGCTCTGCAACCAGAGCCTTTGTAGCAGCTGTGTTCTTGTCGCCGTCCTCAAGAGTTGCAAGGTACTCGTCAGCAGCAGCCTTGAGCTCAGCAGAAGCCTTGTCGCAAGCTGCAACTACACGAACCTTCTCAATAAGTCTGTCGCGGATAGCCTTCTGGCCCAGGTACATACCGAGACCGTGCTCTGCGTTATCCTCGAAGAGGGAGTTTGCCCAAGCAGGACCGTGACCTTCCTTGTTAACTGTGTAGGGAGATGTAGCAGCAGGACCGCCCCAGATAGAGGAACAACCTGTTGCGTTGGAGATGTACATTCTGTCACCGAAGAGCTGTGTAACAAGACGAGCGTATGCTGTCTCTGCACAACCTGCACAAGAACCGGAGAACTCAAGGAGAGGCTGCTTGTACTGAGAACCGATGAGGTTCAGGTTTGCAGTTGTCTCGGGCTTCTCTGTAACATTTGCAACACAGTAATCGAATACTGCCTGCTCTGCTTCCTGGCTCTCACGGGAAACCATTGTGAGGGAGTTTGTGGGACATACGCCAACGCAAACGCCGCAACCCATACAGTCAAGGGGAGAAACAGCCAGAGTATATTTGTAGTTTGTCTTAACAACGGGCTTAGGAGCAACCTTCATGTTCTCGGGAGCTGCTGCAACTTCCTCATCGCTCAGAGCGAAGGGACGGATTGTAGCATGAGGACAAACGAAGGAACACTTGTTACACTTAGCACAAGTTTCTGCATTCCACTCGGGAACCAGAACTGCAACACCGCGCTTCTCATAAGCGGAAGCACCCTGCTCGAATGTACCGTCGATGTGGTCCATAAATGCGGAAACGGGGAGAGAGTCACCGTCCATCTTGGAAACGGGAACCATGATACCGTCAACCATCTTAACGAGCTTCTCACGGCCAACAGAAGCTGTAGCTACTGTTGTATCCTCAGCAGTTGCCCAATCAGCAGGTACGTCAATCTTAACATAAGCGGAAGCACCCATGTCGATTGCCTTCTCGTTCATTTCAACGATTTCTTTACCCTTCTTCATGAACTTCTGAGCTTTTTCCTTCATGTAGCCGATTGCTTCCTCAGGAGGAAGAACCTTTGCAAGTGAGAAGAAAGCAGACTGAAGAACTGTATTTGTACGCTTACCAAGACCAATCTCAGCAGCAATGTCAATAGCGTTAACTGTGTAAAGCTGAATGTTGTTCTGTGCAATGTATCTCTTGGATGCTGCGTCAAGCTTCTCGGAAAGCTCCTGTGCAGACCACTGGCAGTTGATAAGGTATACACCGCCGGGCTTAACATCCTGAACCATCTTGAAGCCCTTCTCTACATAAGAGGGGTTGTGGCAAGCAACGAAGTCAGCCTTGTTGATGTAGTAGGGTGACTTGATGGGCTTGTCGCCGAAACGCAGGTGGGAGATGGTGATACCGCCTGTCTTCTTGGAGTCATACTGGAAGTAAGCCTGAACGAACTTCTCTGTATGGTCACCGATAATCTTGATAGAGTCTTTGTTAGCACCAACAGTACCGTCGCCGCCGAGGCCCCAGAACTTGCACTCGATTGTGCCTTCTGCTGCTGTGTTGGGAGCGGGCTTCTCCTCAAGAGAAAGACCTGTAACGTCATCGTTGATACCAAGTGTGAAGTTGTGTCTGGGAGCGTCCTTTGCAAGCTCATCGTATACTGCGAAGATGCTTGAAGGAGGTGTATCCTTGGAACCGAGGCCGTATCTGCCGCCGATTACCTTTGCAGTAGAGCCTGAGGCTGCAAGAGCTGCAACAACGTCAAGGTACAGAGGCTCTCCAAGAGCACCGGGCTCCTTAGTTCTGTCAAGAACTGCAATCTTCTTAGCAGTTGCAGGGATTGCTGCAACGAGCTTTTCAGCAGAGAAGGGTCTGTAAAGACGAACCTTAACAAGACCAACCTTCTCGCCCTGTGCGTTCATATAGTCGATAACTTCCTCTGCTACGTCACAGATAGAACCCATAGCGATGATAACACGCTCTGCATCCTCTGCACCATAGTAGTTGAAGAGCTGGTAGTTTGTGCCAAGCTTTGCGTTAACCTTAGCCATGTACTCCTCTACGATACCGGGAACAGCCTCGTAGTGCTTGTTACAAGCCTCTCTGTGCTGGAAGAAGATGTCGCCGTTTTCGTGAGAACCGCGCATTACGGGACGCTCGGGGTTGAGTGCACGCTTACGGAACTTCTCAACTGCCTCCATATCGCACATTTCCTTAAGGTCATCAAAGTCCCAAACCTCGATTTTCTGAATTTCGTGAGAAGTTCTGAAACCGTCGAAGAAGTTTACGAAAGGTACGCGGCCTTTGATCGTTGCAAGGTGACATACTGCACCAAGGTCCATAACTTCCTGAGGGTTGGAGCCTGCCATCATAGCAAAACCTGTCTGACGGCATGCCATAACGTCGGAGTGGTCACCGAAAATGTTGAGTGCATGAGAAGCAACACAACGAGCAGAAACGTGGATTACGCAGGGGAGAAGCTCACCCGCGATCTTGTACATGTTAGGAATCATCAAAAGAAGACCCTGAGATGCTGTATAAGTTGTAGTGAGAGCGCAGGCTGCCAATGAACCGTGTACTGTACCTGCAGCACCTGCCTCAGACTGCATTTCCATAACTCTTACATTATCTCCGAAAATGTTCTTGAGACCTGTTGCAGACCAGCTGTCTGTAAGTTCAGCCATAACGCTGGAAGGTGTGATAGGATATATGGATGCTACTTCTGTAAAAGCATAAGACACATGCGCGGCGGCAGTGTTACCGTCCATAGAAATCTTTTTTCTTGCCATGGTTTTTCCTCCTAAAAATATATATTAATAATTAATTTTACCCATTCCACATAATTGTAACACTTTTTTAAATAAATGTAAAGGTTTTTTCATAACAAAAATGAGTTTTTTTGCGGTTTTAAACCATATTTTTTGGCTTTTTATTCAGA
>JAZNVW010000025.1:0-34088 GCA_045593025.1 Ruminococcus sp.
TGTTGGCATCTTCCTATCTTCCCGGGCCGTCACCAGCCAAGTATTGTCGGCACTATAGGGCTTAACTTCTGTGTTCGGAATGGGAACAGGTGGACCCCCTACGTCATCAACACCAACTATTCATTTTATGTCGCTCTCTTCAAGCGACTTCGTTATTATACACTCTCGTTTCATAAATTGCAAGTGTTTTTTCAAAAAAATTTCAACAAGTTAATTTTGAGGAATTTTATGTCCGTTTTCATCTTTATGATTGACTAAATGTCGAAAAAAGAGTAATATATATGTATATATGCAAATGTATCAGCAAACTTCTGCAAGAACATTTTTCGGAGGTATATAATATGTTTAAGAAATCGCTTGCAATTATTCTATGTCTGCTTATGACAATATCCCTGACACTTTGTCTGGGTGCCTGCTCAAAAAAGGACACAAACTATCCTGTTACCGTAGGACAGACAACACTTAAAGAAAAGCCAAAAAAGGTTGCAGTACTTTCTGACAATCTGGCAGACATTATCTATTATATGGGTTACAGCACTCAGATTTGTGCCATAAGCGATGCCTGCACACAGGAAGAACTGACAAAGTACATAAGTTCCGTAGGTGACGAGGTTACCCCAAACACAGACTTAATAATTAATTCGGACGCTGAACTCGTTCTTACCGATACTCCTGTTTCTTCAGTTACAAAGGATAAGCTCAAGGAAAGCGGAATTGAGGTAATCAACCTGATGCTTCCTACAAACGAAGCTCAGCTTACCACCATATACACAACTCTGGGCAAAATCTTCGGCGGTAACACCGATGGTGCAAAAAACGGTGCAAACGCCTGCAAAAGACTTACCGAAACACTTTCTCAGGCTGAAAAAGAGGTTCAGGGTTCTTCCATTGTAAAGCTTGTGTGCTATTTGTATCTGGACGAAAACAACGCTTTGTGCTCCTTCAACAACACCACAAGCGAAGGTCTTGTTCTTGATTTTATCGGTGCTACCAACGTTGCTGCCAACTTCCCCGAGGCAAAGGTAGACAAGAGTATCCTGCGTCTTTCAAACCCCGACTATATCTTCTGCGATAACGAAAAGGTTGTAGAATATCTCAACACCAGAAGCGAGCTTTCCACAATGACTGCTCTTACAAAGAATCAGACCTACATTCTGCCCAAAACCTCTCTCCAGCGTTTGGGTGGCAGTATGATAAACACCCAGAACTTTATGCTTTCAAAGATGTTCCCGAACTCCGTAAGCGACGCTACACGCGGTGAATCCCTTGCAAGTGCTTACGGAATTGAAATAACCGACAGCACCACTTATAAGGCAGGTGACGACCACGAGGACATAAAGGCTATTCAGCAAAGGCTTTTGGATTTGGGTTACCTTGTGCTTGAGGACAGCACTACCACCTACTTTGGCGGTATGACAGAAGAGGCTGTGAAGTCCTTCCAGTCCTCTCAGGGGCTTGATGCAACAGGTATTGCAGACAAGAAAACTCTTGAAACGCTCTTCCTTTCAACCACTCTTTCTGTAACAGGTTCTACCTTTATTCCCGATGCAAACATTGAACAGGGCACAACAGCTCCTGCAGAAAGCACAACCGAAACAACAGAACCTTCCGCTTCCAATTCCAACACTCTGGGCTACAACATCGACCTTTCAAGTTCCAAGTCATACCAGCACGGCGACGAGCATCAGGATATCGTAGCTATTCAGCAAAGACTTGAAGAGCTTCTTTACATCACCTTTGACGAAAACATCTCCTATACCACCTACTTCGGTGACGCTACAGAGAGTGCAATCACCCTCTTCCAGGAGAGCAACGGACTTTCCGCAACAGGTGTTGCAGATTATGAAACATTGAAACTTCTCTTCAGTGAAGATGCACAACTGCCCCAGTAATAACTCAACGCATAACAAAACGCCGAGGACGTCCCTCGGCGTTTTTCTTTTAATCTTTATTCTTAATTTTTCAACTGTTCATTTCTTTGAATTCTTCCGGTGTTACAACACGTATGGTTCTGTCTGCTCTGCCTGTGCGGCCTAACGCATCTGTGTACAGGTAGGTAATTATATAGGTTCCAACCTTATCACGTACAACGCTTCCTTCAACATTGATTTTGCCGCTGACTTCATTGGAACAGGTATCAAAGGCTTTTACTCCTTGTAACGGGTTGAAGGTTGTGCCCAATGAAACAACCATATCGTCAATGCCTTCAAAGTAAGGTGTGAGATTCTTGTAAGGGTTTTTTCCGTCCGGGTCTGTGGGGTCCCAGGCTTTGCTCTTTGAGTTTTCACCCAGAGAAATGCTTTTAGGAATACCAATGTAAGCCTCTCCGGTGTTACTTACCTTAATCAGAGTTGTGTCGTTGCAGTTATCATATATCCACTTGGCATCTGAGGCGGCAAGCCAGAGATTGCCGTCTGTACAGAGTGTTCCCAGCTTGTTGTATTCGTTTGCAACAAGTGTATCAGGACTTTCATTTTTATAGGGAGCAGAGCTTATCCGAAGTCCTCCGCAATAGGTTGCGTAGTGATAACTGTACTTGTCATCACTTGACCACTCCTGTCTTGATTCAATCCAGTAGTTTTTCTCTACAATTGCACTGCCTGCGGAGCACACCATCGCTCTTACAGGTACATTATATGTTCCGTTGCTATTGTAAGTATAAGCGTTAATCCAGCCTTCCTTGGGATTTACAAGCAAAGCATACAGGTTGCGTTCATCCTCGCTCAGAATGTTCTGCTCCAGTGTTGATTTGCCCGAAAATATAGCAGTAGTATTGCTCAAAGCAACTGCCTTTGCCTTTGTAATCTTCACCTGAAAATCAACAGAGGCTTTCTTGGCACTTGCGGTAATAACAGCCTCACCCTCAGATAGAGCGTCCACTCTGCCGTTGCTGTCAACTTTGGCAACAGAAGGATTGCTTGAAGTCCACTGCACCAGATATGCATAATCATACTTGATTTTCACATCAAAGAAAGCATACTCGCCTACAGACAATTCACTTTTGAAATTTCCCTTGGAAAATCCCATAGCAGCAGCTTCATCTGCACTTGACATTTCCAAAGGCTCGGGAAGTGTTACCGCGCAGGCACAAAGCCCGAACACCAGCATTATTATCATTAGCAGAGATATGATACTCCTGAGTTTTTTCATATCCCGTCCTCCTTTATTACAAAGACATATATATTTATTATAATCCATTTTTTACGCAGTAGCAAGTATATACAAGAAAAGATTTTTGTGATATACTTATTGTAAGTATGCAACAGGAACGGACTGGAATTATGGAAGATAAAAAATACTGTGCCGTCTGCAAAAAATGCAGCGGGTGTCAGCTTTCCAATATGGACTACGAACGACAGCTCAAATTCAAACAAAACGAGGTAAGAGTACGCTTTAACCGCCTTTGCAAAGCGGAGAAAATCATAGGTGCCGAAACCCCTCTTAACTACCGCAACAAGGCTCAGTTTATGTTCAAAAAAGTAAAAGGCAGAACCCAAAGCGGTATTTATCAGTCGGCAGACAAAACCGTAGTTGTGACCGACTGTTGTGCCTTGCATACAGAAAAGCAGAATCTGGTTGCAAAAGTGCTGTGCTCACTCTTTGACAAATTCAGAATTGAGCCTTATGATTTGCACAAAAGAAAAGGACTTGTTAAGAGTGTCATTGTAAGGCAGAGTTTCCACACAGGGGAGCTAATGGTGGTAATTGTCTGCGACCAGAAGGGTATCTTCCCCTCAGACAAAGCCTTTGCCCAAGAGCTTGTAAAGAAAATTCCTGATATAAGTTCTATAATTCTCACTCGCCACAAAGGTACAACCCTCACTCAAGGCGACAATCCCAAGGTGATTTACGGAAGCTCCCATATTACAGACCGTATCTGTTCCCTTGACTTTATAATAGGCTACAACTCATTCTTTCAGATTAACCCTGAGCAGACAGAAGTTCTTTATTCCACCGCCGTTAAAATGGCAGAGCTTTCAAAGGACGATGTGGTGCTGGACGCCTACTCGGGCACAGGTACCATAGGTATGATATGTGCGTCACAGTGCAAAGAAGTTTACTCGGTAGAGCTTAACAAAAACGCCGTAAAAGATGCCAAGGAAAACAAAAAACTAAACAGCATTGAAAACGTAAACTTGGTCTGTGCAGATTCACAGGATTACATTGAAGCTCTGGCAGAGGAAAACTTTAATCTTGACGTGGCACTTCTTGACCCGCCGCGGGCAGGCTGCAGCAGAAGTTTTCTTACTTCCCTGTGCAGGCTTTCACCAAAAAGAATTGTGTATATCTCCTGCAATATGGATACTCAGATTCGGGACGTGCGATTTTTGCTCAAAAACGGATATACACTCAGAAAAGTGCAGGGTGTTGATATGTTTCCGTACACCAAACACACAGAATGCATCGCACTGCTTACAAAAAACGCGGATTAACAGCAAAAGATAAGAATATGAAAAAATCAGCAATTTACAAAACAGTGCAGATTGCTCTGATGACTGTATTCATCGCAGTCTGTGCATGGATAACCATCCCCTCCTATGTACCCTTCACTCTGCAGAACTTTGGAGTTTACCTTTCGCTCTTGATTTTAGGCGGTAAAAAAGGTTTTGTCTCAATACTCCTTTACATCCTGCTGGGTGCTGCAGGCTTGCCTGTTTTTTCAGGAGCAGGCTCGGGATTTGGCTACATCTTAGGACCTACAGGCGGATACCTTTTCGGCTTTGTGCTGTGCTCACTGCTTTTCGTAATTGCCGAAGCAGCAGCAAAAGAAAAAATCAAGAATTTTGCCGTTTTGGGCGCAGGCACCCTGCTGTGCTATGCTGCGGGCACTCTCTGGTTTATGCTCAGTACAAACACCGACTTTATAAAATCATTTTTTGTCTGTGCCCTGCCCTTTGCCATCCCGGACACAATCAAGCTTGTTTTGGCTTTGCATCTGGCAAAAAGGCTCAAAAAAATCACAGCACTTAATTTATAAACCAACAAGGACAGAATACAATGAAAGCATTAAAACATTTCAGCACAATAACAAAACACCGCCACAGAGTTATAGAACACTGCTTTAAGGCGGGTATCGGTTTTCAGGGACTTTTTCACGATTTATCAAAATACTCACCTGCTGAATTTTTCACAGGGGCAAGATACTATCAGGGCAACAAAAGCCCCAACGAGGAAGAGCGTGCAAAGTACGGCTACTCCAGAGCCTGGATGCACCACAAAGGCAGAAACCGCCACCACTTTGAATACTGGACAGACTACAACCCCCAAAGACGTGTGGTAGAGCCGGTGAAGATGCCCTACAACTACCTGGCAGAAATGTTTTGCGACAGGGTTGCCGCCAGCAAGATTTACAACGGCAAAGCATACAAAGACAGCGACCCGCTAAATTACTTTCTCAAAGCAAAAGCAACCAGATTTATCCACGCTGAAACCTCAGACGAGCTGGAAGAACTCCTTACAATGCTTAGCGAAAAAGGTGAAAAAGAAACCTTCGCACACCTTAAAAGTAAGGTCAGAGAATATAAGCGTCAGCAGAAAAAATCCCGTAAAAAGTGACAATCACTTACATATTTCGTTGACAAACAACCTCTGATAGGATAAAATATATTTTCCTACAGTTTATCAGGGAGTGATAATTATGAAGTGTTTTCGCCGTATGACGGCTCTTTTGCTCTGCTTGTTGCTTGGTGTTTTCTGCACATTCACAGCCTTTGCAGAGGATATAAAATACAACCTCAAAGACCTTAAAATGACTATTTCCATTCCCGACTCTTTCTCGGTGAAAACCCGAGAGAACAGCTCGGATTTGGCTGAAAATATCTACCTTGAAGCCACAAGTGCCGACAAGGAAATCACAATCTCTGTGGCTATGATAAAAAACGAAAAGACCCAGGAGATTTACAGTTTTGAGAATATGTCCTACTCTGCCTTTGAGGAATACAAAGACAACATTCTCAGTAACGACGAATACATAGAGTGCAAAAAAGCAACCTACTCCGACGTGACTTTTCTGGATTTTTCTCAGAAATACACCACAGAAGCAAAGGTTGATATTTACGGCAAGCAGAGTGTTACCCTTGTAAACGGTATGAGCATCTTCATCACCTCTCAGTCTGCAGGAAACAACTTCACATCTGATGAGCTTACACTTATCAAGGGTTGCCTTGAAAGCATCCGCTTCACTCAGGTGAAAACCACAGAAAACACCACTTCCTTCTGGAAAGTTTTCCTCTGGATTGTGTTAGTCCTTCTCGTTCTTGCAGTTGCCTTCTTTGTCTTCTCCTACTATATGGGCAAAAAGAGTGCAGAGAAAAAACGCGAAGCTTTGAAAGAACAGAGAAGAAAAGCGGATTTTGACGTGCTGAGCAATGCTGAAAACGCAAAAAAATCTCATACTTCTGAAAATTTAGGCGGATACAAATCAAGCGCCGAATACTTCGAAACAGGCTTTGACGCTCAGCAGAGTGCTCAGAAAAAGAGTGCTGAGCCATCTCAGTCCCCCTCCCACGTTGCAACAAAAAAAGCAGTCCGCTCCACCAAAAAAGCCTTTACCCACGCAGGCTATTTTCTGCAGAACTTAAAACGTGAAATAAACAAAAGCACACATAAGAAAAAGCCAAAAACAGGCAAAAAGTCAAAAGTATCAGCACAAAAACACAGAAAGCCCAGAGATTACGATGTTTTCAGCGACAAATAAGCTTTGAAAAACAGGTAAATATACACAATAAATCACAGGAGCTGTCAAGGAATTTTGACGGCTCCTTTTTGTTCTTTTACTTGACTAAAGTTTAACATAGGTCTATAATATATTTTATTATTATATAATCTATAATACATCAATTTTAGCACGGCTTACACACTGCTGTGCAAATACGAAAGGGTGTCAGTTTATGTCAAGAGTTTACAATTTTTCCGCAGGTCCCTCTGTTCTGCCTGAGTCAGTCCTCAAGACTGCAGCAGACGAAATGCTGGATTACAAGGGCAGCGGTCAGTCCGTTATGGAGATGTCCCACCGCAGCAAGGTGTACGACAGCATCATCAAAGAGGCAGAGGCTCTTCTGCGTGAAGTTATGGAAATCCCCGACAACTACAAGGTTCTCTTCCTTCAGGGCGGTGCTTCCTCTCAGTTTGCTATGATTCCTCTGAACCTTATGACAAAGTCAGGCAAGGCTGACTACGTTGTTACAGGTCAGTGGGCTAAGAAGGCTGCTAAAGAGGCTGCACGCTACGGCAATGTTAACATCGTTGCTTCTTCTGAGGATAAGACCTTCTCTTATATCCCCAAGCTGGATAAATCCACATTTACACCTGATGCAGACTACTTCCACATCTGCATGAACAACACAATCTACGGCACAGTTTACCATGAGCTTCCCGACACAGGCGACGTTCCCCTGGTTGCAGATATTTCTTCCTGCATTCTCTCCCGCAAGATTGACGTTTCCAAGTTCGGCGTACTCTATGCAGGTGCTCAGAAGAACATGGCTCCTGCAGGTCTCACTGTTGTAATCATCCGTGAGGACCTTATCGGCAATGCTCAGGAGATTACTCCCACAATGTTCAACTATCAGACACACGCTGACAACGACTCCATGTTCAACACACCTCCCTGCTACACCATCTACATGGCTAAGCTTGTTCTTGAGTGGGTTAAGAACGAAATCGGCGGTCTTGACAAGATGTATGAGCTCAACCAGAAGAAAGCTGACCTTCTGTACAACTTCCTTGACAACTCCAAGCTCTTCAAAGGCACAGTCGTTCCCGAGGACCGTTCACTTATGAACGTACCCTTTGTAACAGGCGACAGTGAGCTGGATGCAGAGTTTATCAAGGCTTGCACAGAGGCAGGCATTGTAAACATCAAGGGTCACCGTTCTGTCGGCGGTATGCGTGCTTCCATCTACAACGCAATGCCTATTGAGGGTGTTGAGAAGCTTATTGAGGTTATGAAGGAGTTTGAGAAAGCCCATGTATAATATTCTTACACTTAACAAAATCGCCGCTATCGGCACAAACCGTCTTGGCGACAAATACGCTATCAGCGATAACGCAGAAAATCCCGATGCAGTTCTTGTTCGTTCTGCATCTATGCACGATATGGAGATGCCTGAAAGCCTCCTTGCTATTGCAAGAGCAGGTGCAGGTACTAACAACATCCCTGTTGAGGCTTGTGCTGAGAAGGGTATTGTAGTATTCAATACTCCCGGTGCTAACGCAAACGCAGTTAAGGAGCTTGTAATTGCAGGTCTTTTCCTGGCAAGCCGTGACATCACAGGCGGTATCGACTGGGCAAAGAGCCTCAAAGGCAAGGGTGCCGAGGTTTCTAAGCTGGTAGAGAAAGGCAAGAGCCAGTTTGTAGGCCCCGAAATCAAGGGTAAAAAGCTGGGCGTTATCGGTCTTGGCGCAATCGGTATCTTAGTTGCAAACACCGCTGTACATCTGGGTATGGATGTTTACGGATACGACCCCTTCCTCTCTGTTGACGCTGCATGGAAGCTCAACAAGAACATCGTTCACGCTACAAGCACTGAGGAAATTTTCAAGGAGTGCGACTACATCACAGTTCACATTCCCTTAAACGACAAGACAAAGCACACAATCAACGCTGACACACTTGCTATGTGCAAAGACGGGGTTCGCATCCTCAACTACTCCCGTGACGGTCTGGTTGATTCTCAGGCTCTCCTCGAGGCTATTAAGTCCGGTAAGGTAGCAAAGTACGTTACAGACTTTGCTACAGACGATATCCTCTGCGAGGAGAACGTTATCTGTATGCCTCACCTTGGCGCTTCCACTCCCGAGAGCGAGGACAACTGTGCTGTTATGGCTGCAGACGAAATCAAGGATTACCTTGAAAACGGTAACATTGTAAACTCCGTTAACTTCCCCAACCTTAAAATGGCACGTTCAGGCGACACACGTTTCTGTATTCTCCACTACAACAAGCCCTCTGTTATTGCTAACATTACAAACACTCTGGCTTCTCAGGGCGCTAACATTGACAATATGGAGAGCAAGAGCCGCGGAAATTACGGTTACATGGTAATTGATGTTACAGGTGCAACAGAAAATGTTAAGAGTGCTACAGAAGCACTTGAGGACGTTATCAGAGTAAGAGTTATTGAGTAATTCTTAAATACACTTAACAAACAAACTGCGTCGGAATAAATCCGACGCAGTTTTCTTTTTTTGAAAATCAAACTCAGGGCACTGTTTACACTGATATTGATATCTTTCAGATATTACATCTTTAATTCTTTATAGCTTTCTTCAAGCACTTGGCAGGAAGCGTGAAATTTCATAAGTTCATCATCTGTAAGTGACAGCTCAATAGAACGGTCAATACCGCGACGAGCGATGATACACGGGTTGCCTGCAAAAACATCTGTCCTGCCGTATTCACCTCTGAGCCTGCCCGATACTGTGAGCACGCTGTGCTCGTCTGCAAGGATTGCCCTGACAATTCTTGCAATAGACATTCCTATACCGTAGTAGGTGGCACGCTTTGCTTTGATAATTTTCTGTGCCGCGTTTCTTACCTCAACACTGATATTCTCCAAATCAGAGTAAAAAAACTTGTTCTTATTGTCTTCAAGGACTTTCAGAACAGGTTTTGTGGCAAGAAGAGCCTGAGACCAGGGTGTAAACTCCGAATCCCCGTGCTCGCCAATCACATAGGCGTGCACATTGCGGGGGTCAAGATGAAAATATTCTCCCAAAAGATACCGAAGCCTTGCTGTGTCAAGGGTGGTGCCCGTACCTATAACTCTGCCTTCATCAAAACCCGAAAGTTCACAGGTAAGCCGTGTCATTATGTCCACAGGGTTTGTGGCAACCAAGAAAATTCCGCCAAAACCGCTTTCCTTGACAGGTGTCACTATACTTTTGAAAACCTCTGCATTGCGTGACAAAAGCTCGAGACGGGATTCGCCCTCTTTCTGGTTCACTCCCGCACAGATAACCGCTATGTCTGCGTCCTTGCACTCTGAGTAATCACCTGCGCGGATTTTCATACTCGCCTGTGAGAATGCAAGACCGTGGTTTAAGTCCATTGCCTCCCCCTGAGCACGTAAGGTATCAATATCTATAAGCACCAACTCGTCACAAATATTCTGATTAAGGGTGGCATAGGCAAAGCTCATTCCTACCATACCTGTACCGATAAGTACAACCTTTCTGCTGTTTGTTCCCATAATAAAACTCCCTCGCTTTTTTAGTTAGTCTTGCCGAGGGAGTTTTATTTATTCGGTCTGTTGTGTACTTGCTTTTGACAAAAAGTATTCTTCAGGCAGTACTTCAAGCCAGGCTTTGTAGGTTTCGTATGTGTGTGCACAGCCTATAGCAGAAGCAGTGATATCAGCCTCTTTTGCCATATCCTCAAGGGAGATGCCCTCCATCATAAACTTTGTCAGGTTGTCAAACAGAGGGGTTGCACCGCTGGACACAAGAAACATTCCGTTTGCAAGGGTATCGTCACCGCACAAAAGGGCACCGACCTTCTGCATATAATCGTAAAGGGTTAACCTGTGAGGAACAACCGTAAGTTCTTTGTTGTAATAATCGTTTATGGTGGGGGCAATTTTGTGTGCCGTATCAAGGAAAATCCGCACATCGCTTGCACCGAATGGGTAGCCTGTGTGAGGATAACCTGCCAGTTCTTCAAAAATTTCTTCCATTTCAGAGTAGTTCTCTTCATAGCCGCTTTCGGTATTGCAAAGAAATTCCATATCCGTTCCGTACCTTGTGTAATCCCACTTTTCAAGAGGAATGTAGCAAATGAAATCTTCGGGATTTATTAGGTTGTAGATTGTGCTGTAAACAGGTGCTTTTGCATCATCTGCAGTTGTGGTGTTGGGGCAGGCAAAGGTGTAAGCCGTAACAGATTTGTACCGTGCACAGTCAATAAATCTTTTTGCCAGCAAGTTTGCCGCCGCCCCTCCCCTGGAGTGGCCTGTGATTACAATATCCAGCCTGGAGAGGTCAACCCCTAAAGAAGCAATATAACTTTCGGCTTTTGCTTGGGCAAAGTCTGTGGCAGCAGAAAAGCCTGCGTGCTCTGTCCCCTCTCCGATATTGAAGTTTGAGTACCATTCGCCCTTGTGAGTACCACGGAATACAAGGAGCACTGTGGCACTGTCCCCCTCTTTTTTTGCGCAGACTGAAAAAGCAATTCCGCTTCCATAGGCAGTGCTTTGGTTACGGCTTATATATCTGCAGTTTTCAAAACCCATCAGAACGAGCTTTTCGTTCAAAGTCTGCTCATCATAAGCAAGGGTGCATAAAGCAATGTGTTTTCTCGCTTCCGAAAGAGAAAAAGCCGAGCCCTTGCAAACTGCGACTTCTGCTTTCACAGGTTGAGCCTTTGGTGTTTGTGCGTAAAAAAACACACCGCAGAGGCTGAGTGATACAACCGCTGCGGCGATGAAAAGTAAAATGATTGATTTTTTCAAGCGGACGACCTTCTTAAATATTAAGTATTGAAGAGGCCACGAAGAAGTATACAAGCAGAGAAACAACGTCAACAATAGTGGTGATAAAAGGACTTGCCATAACAGCAGGGTCAAGCTTCAGTTTCTTTGCAATCATAGGCAGTGAGCAACCGATAATCTTTGCCACGATGATTGTCACCATAAGGGTAAGGCTTACAACAAGAGAAATCCAAACGTTGATTTCGTCATTCTGAAGGAGCCAGCCGTCAATAAGCAGCATTTTACCAAAGTTAACAACACCAAGGATTATACCTGCAAGAATTGAAACACGGCATTCCTTGAAGATTACCCAGAAGATATCCTTAAACTCGATTTCTTCAAGTGATAAACTTCGGATAATGGTAACCGAGGACTGGCTTCCTGCGTTACCGCCTGTACCCATGAGCATGGGAATAAAGGCAGTAAGTATGAGTGCGCTTTCCAATCTTCCTTCATAGCTTGCGATTATTATGCCCGTGAAGGTAGAAGATATCATAAGTAATAATAACCAGGGAACTCTCTGCCACAAGGTTTCGAAGACGCCAACCTTGGGATACGGCTTGTCGGTAGAGCCGATAGCCGCCATTTTCTGGATATCCTCGGTGGTTTCTTCAACCATAACGTCCAAAGCATCGTCAACGGTAACAATTCCTACAAGCCTGCCTTCTGTATCCACAACAGGAAGTGCAAGGAAGTCGTAGTTATTGATAGTCTGGGCAACAAGCTCCTGGTCGTCAAGAGTGCCTACGGAAATCACGTTGGTTTCCATAAGGGTTTCAATAACCTCGTCTTCTTCTGCAAGAAGCAGGTCTTTGATAGTGGTAATACCGATGAGCTTTGAGTCAGAGCCTACAACATAGCAGGTGTAGATAGTTTCCTTGTCAACACCTGTGCGTCGGATACGCTTGATTGCTTCCTCTACGGTCATATGGGGCCTGAGAGATACAAACTCCGTGGTCATAATGGAGCCTGCACAGTCATCAGGGTATTTGAGAAGCTCGTTTATTTGTTTTCTTGTTTCGGGGTCTGCCTGACGAAGAATACGCTTTACTACGTTTGCAGGCATTTCCTCGATAATGTCAACGGCATCATCAGCAGACAATTCGTCAACAACAGCCTTAAGCTCAGAGTCAGAGAAGCCCTTGATGAGAAACTCCTGGGTGTCGTCGTCCATTTCAACGAAAACGTCAGCCGCAAGCTCTTTAGGAAGCATTCTGAACAAAAGCTGAATTTTTGAGTCGTGCATATCCTCTAAAAGCACAGCAATGTCGTATGCATTCATAGTGCTGAGGATGTCCTTGAGAGTTTTGTATTTTTTCTCATCAAGGAGCTTGCCGATGGTAACATCGACAGTTACGTAATTCCTTTCCATAGTCTATTCCTCCTAAAAATTAATAGGTGGAAGTAAAAAGACACGGTCAAAGGGACAATTAAAGTGCAAAGGTAATGTACGCAGTAAAACTGCGGTATATAAAGTAAGTGCAACTTCGCCCGTCAACTGTGCCGGTACTACTTCCTGCGTCCATTAACTTTCACCTCTCAATGTTATTATAGTATGCAAGAGTAAACAAAAATCACTCTTAACTTAATAATTTTACTCCAATTCTTAGTGAGTGTCAAGGCTTTTTGCAGTCACCCGAAGGGAGAAGCAAATAAAAAAACCGCACTGCCCGTTTCTGAGCAATGCGGTAATTCTATGTTCTTTTGTAAATTACAGCTGTCTGTTATTATATGCACTCTGGTTTGCTTTGATACTGTCGAAAAGCTCTTTATTATTCTTTGTGAGAATAAAGTTGATAATAATTGCAATGAGAGCATATTCGTTGAAAAGTGCACCCAGCACAATGGAGCCCACTGATGTTGCGTGATTTACAGCGTCGGTACAGTCGGTGTAAAGCTTATCCCTGTACTTACCAACCTTCTTAGCCATTACAAGGTTTACAATGGCAATAGGCAGAAACGCAAGACCCATACCAAAGTATAATCCCCAAAGGAAAGCACCCATTCCACCTGCTACAACAATTCCTGCATCTACCGAATTATCAAACTCGTTGTAATAGTAATCGTCGGAACCGCCGTATTCTTCAAAGTGATATCCGTAATCATCAAAGTTGTATTCCTCAATGTTAACCTGAGGGTTATCTGCAGCAGTTGCAAGACCTGCAATACCTACAATACCGAAAATAGTGCTTACAGAAAGAAGAATGATTGAGCAAACAAGCAGGATAATACCCGGCACCTTCCAGGCAATACGCTCCCATTTGAGACGGTTTGAAAGGGAGTCAAGGTGCTTTTGCTCCTCTTCTCTTGTGTAGTTGTAAGTTTTTGTCTTTTCTTCTGTCTGAGGCACAGCGTAGTAAGTTGTGCTCTTTTTTGCATCATTACTTGTGAGAACCTCTCCGCAGAAAGAGCAGAACTTTGCACCCTCAGGGATAGCCTGACCGCATTTTGAACAATATTTCATATAATATTCCTCCTTAATAACCTAAGTCTTTTCTGTGATTTCATTATACAAAACTCTATGCAGATAGTCAAACAAATATCAGAAAATAAAAAAATAGTTTACACTTTGTTTACTTATTTCTATTGTCTTTGCATCTTTTGGATGTTAAAATAGTAATATCAAAAACGGAGTGATTCAAATGAACAATTTCCTTTATAAAATACAACAGTTTATGATTGGCAGAAACGGAATTGACCGCTTCAACAAATTCCTGTTCTTAATTTATGCATTGCTGATTATTATAAATCTGTTTATACATTCGCTGATTATTTACCTTGTGGCGCTTCTGCTGGCAGGTTATATAGTGTTTCGAACCCTTTCAAAAAATCTCTACCGCCGAGGCAGAGAAAACCAATGGTATATGAAAATCGAAACCCCTGTGAAGGCGTTTTTTGTCAGACAGAAAAACAAAATCAGAGACATCAAAACCCACAGATATATAAAATGCAAGCATTGCAAAGCACAGCTGAGAGTTAAACGCAGAAAGGGCAAGCACACCGTCCGTTGCCCCAAATGCAGACAGGAATTTTCTGTTAATATACGCATATAAAAGCACCACCCAAAAAGTTACTCAGAACTTTTTGGGTGGTTTTTTTTGCAAGCAATAAGCACCGACAGTCCCCTTTTGTGTAAAGGAAGGTGCCTCTAAGCACAAGGGGGCCTTATACGCCCCTTGCCTAAAAAGGGGTAGGGTTTACATAGTAGTCATCAGCAGATATGCAGTGTAGGCTACATAGCCAAGTACACAAACTGCACCTACAACCCTGCCCATTCCCTTTTTAATAAGGCAGGCAACATACACCAGAGCTGTTACAACCAACAGGAAAACAACATTGATTATAGCACTTGTGTCAACTGCAATGGTGCTCAGTGAGCTTGAAAGTCCCAGAATCAGCATAATATTGAAAATATTTGAACCGATTACGTTACCAAGAGCAAGACCGCTCTCACCCTTTTTAGCGGCAACAACACTTGTTACAAGCTCGGGCAGACTTGTGCCGATGGCGATGATTGTAAGACCAATGAAGGTTTCAGACCAACCCAAAGCAAGGGCAATCTCCTTTGCGTTGTTTACAACTAAATTTCCGCCGAGTATAACGGCAGTAAGTCCGCCGACAATACAAAGAACACTGAGCACAGGTGACATTTTCTTTATGCCGTCTTCCTCATCCTGTGTATCCTTATCCTTGAAAGCTGTGAACACAACAAAGAAAAGGTAGAGAGCAAAGAGCACAAGTAAAAGCACACCGTCTACAAGTCCCAGAGCTTTACCTAAGAACATCATACCGATAAGCAGGGCGTTAACAATGATGTTTACAGGAAAATCCCTCTTTAACATAACCTTTTCAATCTTATAGGGCTTTATCACAGCACAAAGACCTGCAACCACCAAAAGATTAAAAATATTAGAGCCAACTACATTACTGATTGCGATTTCGTTAGAGCCCTGCAAGCCTGCGGTGATACTTACCGCGGCTTCGGGAGCACTTGTGCCCATTGCCACAATGGTAAGTCCGATTACAAAACCGGGGATTCCCAAAAGCTTTGCAACTGAGGAACTGCCGTCAACAAAGAAGTCGGCACCCTTAATAAGCAATACAAAGCCCACAAGCAATAAAACTACATTCCAGAACATTTACATTCCTCCTTTTTTCTTTTGAGGCAATAAAAAAAAGACCTGTACTACCCCTTTGGCAGTAAAAGTCTTGTTACAAAACTAAAGGTTGTTTTGGGTGTGCCCGGAATTTCTTCGTGATGACGAGCAACACCGCGGATATTCCCGCAAACTACTCCCTCTTACAAAGCTTAGTTTAGTACCTCAGGCAGGAAAAGTCAACCATTTACAGAGCTTTTCGGACAGATAAACAAAAACACCCCGCCACAGGTGTGACGGAGTGTTAATTTTTACATCACGCAATTTACCAAAATAAACATTGGTTATATAGAGTTCTGTTTATTATGTGAAGTATTTTGCTCTCGCAAAATGTGAAGTTATGGCAAAGCCATAATGAAGTTTTGCTGTGCAAAATGAAGTTAAGTTTGCAAAGAAGCACTTCGCCCATAGGCGAAACTTCACTGCAAAGCAACTTCACTACAAAGTAACTTCACTTGCCCCTTGGGGCAAACTTAGTTATTAAAGGTCGTAGTAAAGACCGAACTCTGCAGGGTGAGGAATCTGGTTAACCTTCTTTGCCTCTGCGCGCTTTCTCTTAATCCAGGTCTTAAGAAGTGCCTCGGGGAATACGCCGCCCTTTGTAAGGTACTCGTAGTCAGCCTCAAGAGCATCCAGAGCCTCGTCAAGAGTTGTGGGAAGGTGCTGAAGCTTAGCCTTCTCCTCCTCAGAGAGGTTGTAGAGGTTGTAGTCATAGGGACCCCAGCCGTTTGCCTCGGGGTCAATCTTATTCATAACACCGTCAAGACCTGCCATAAGGATAGCTGCATAAGCGTAGTAGGGGTTACATGTAGCATCAGGGTTTCTGATTTCAAAACGCTTTGTCTCAGGGCTCTTTGCGTATGCAGGAATACGGATAACAGCAGAGCGGTTAGAGGTAGCATAGCCGATAGTAACAGGAGCCTCGTAACCGGGAACAAGACGCTTGAAGGAGTTTGTGGAGGGGTTGGTGATAGCACAGAGTGAACGTGCGTGCTTGAGAAGACCGCCCATAAACCAGTGTGCAATGTCGGAAAGACCTGAGTAGCCTGCTTCGTCAAAGAACAGGGGCTTGCCGTCCTTAAAGAGGAGCATATGAACGTGCATACCGTTGCCAGCCTCACCGTAGATGGGCTTGGGCATAAAGGTAGCAGTCTTGCCGTTTGCTACTGCCTCGTTCTTAACGATGTACTTGATAATCATGGTCTTGTCAGCCATTTCAAGCATTTCACCGAGCTCAACCTCGATTTCAACCTGACCTGAACCGCCAACCTCGTGGTGATGGTACTTAACCTTTACGCCCCAGTCCTCAAGCATGAGGCACATTCTGGAGCGGATATCGTAGGTAATATCCTGAGGAGCGGCAATATGGTAACCGCCGCCGCCGGGAACTTTGTAACCAAGGTTCTGAACCTCGTTCTCGCCTGAATTCCACTCGGACTGCTCTGTGTCAACCTCATAAGCAACGCGGTTGGGCTTAGCCTCGTAAGAAATATGGTCAAGAAGATGGAACTCGAACTCGGGTCCGATAACCATCTTGTCAGCAACGCCGATTTCCTTCATATATTCCTGTGCACGGATAGCAACGTTTCTGGGGTACTGGTCGAAGGGTCTGTTAGCTTCGCCAACCTTACCGATAATGCAGACGTCGCCTGTCATTGTAAGTGTGGGCTGAGAAACGAAGGGGTCAATCTGAGCAGACTCAAGATTGGGAATGAACACCATATCACTCTTCTCAACAGCAGCGTAACCATAGTTGGAGCCGTCAAAGCCGATACCGTAAATCATAGTATCCTCGGTAAGTCTGTTTGAAGGAATGGTGATGTGGCGCCAACGACCGTCGATGTCAATCATCTTGAAGTCAATCATCTTGATGTCGTTGTCTTTGATGAATTTCTGTGCTTCTTTAACAGTTTTGAACATATATAAACCTCCTGTAGGTTATGTATCACTTTATAAATTAATATAAAGTGCAAAATACTGTAATCAGTTTATTGCATTTTTTGCCGATTGTCAACGATTTTTCTTGAAAAAACACACTTTAACAATCAGATTTCGGAAACCTGCTCCTCTGTAATTGACTTGATGCCGTTTTCCAGAAGAAGCTTCTCTACTCTGTCGTTGTCATCTACTCTGAGAACAACGTAAGCGTGGTGAGGTGTTGCACCGTTGAATGCATACATATACTCCATATTGATGCCATTTTCAGAAAGAACACGAACAACCGTAGCTAAAGCACCGGGTTCATTTCTAAGTCTTGCACCTACTACCTCGGTAACGGTTGCAATGCAGTTTTCTTTTCTGAGCACCTGTAAAGCACGGTCTGTATCAGAAACAATAAGACGCAGAATGCCGAAATCCTGTGTGTCTGCAATGCTCATTGCTCGAAGGTCGATGTTTTCTTTTGCAAGAACATCTGTAATCTTCACAAGAGAGCCCTGCTTGTTTTCAACAAAAACTGAAATCTGACGAATTGCCATAGTCTTAACCTCCTATAAGCTTTCTCTTATCTTCAACTCTCTTGGCTTTACCCATAGAGCGTTCGATACTGCCGGGAGCCACAAGCTGAACATCTGCACCGATACCGAGAAGTGAACGAAGCTCACTCTCAAGAGCCTTTTCGTTCTCTTTAACCTTGGTAACTGTATCAGAGAACATATCTTCGTTCATTTCGACGTGAATAAGAAGTGTGTCTGTGTTGTTAACGCGGTCAACGTAAATCTTATAGTTGGGAGAATAGCCCATCTTGAGAAGTACAGTTTCAATCTGTGAGGGGAACACGTTAACACCGCGGATAATAAGCATATCGTCGGTTCTGCCCTTAGGCTTTGTCATCTTCACAAAGGTTCTTCCGCAGGAGCACTTGTCAATGGTGAGTACACCTATGTCACGGGTGCGGTAACGGATAAAGGGACAGCACTCCTTGGTGATACAGGTGAACACAAGCTCACCGGGGGTACCGTAGGGAAGCACTTCTCCTGTGTCGGGGTCGATGGTCTCTACAATGAAGTGGTCTTCGTTAACGTGCATACCACTCTGCTCTGAGCACTCGTAGGACACACAGGGACCCATAATCTCAGTGAGGCCGTAAACGTCATAAGCCTTAATTTGGAGCATTTCCTCAATCTGGCGACGCATTTCCTCTGTCCAGGGCTCAGCACCGAAGATACCTGCCTTGAGAGGCAGTGTCTTGGGGTCAATGCCCTTTGCCTTAATCTGCTCTGCAATATACATTGCATAAGAAGGAGTACAGCACAGAACAGTAGAGCCGAAGTCCTGCAGAATTGTAATCTGTCTGTCAGTGTTACCTGAGGAAACAGGGATTGCGGTAGCACCAATCTTGCCTGCACCTCCGTGAAGTCCGAAACCGCCTGTAAACAGGCCGTAGCCGTAAGCAACGTGGATGAAGTCGTTTTCGTCTGCACCCACTGCATAGAGCTGACGAGCAGCAATATCTGCCCATACGTCCAAATCGTTCTGGGTATATCCCACTACAATCTGCTTACCTGTAGTACCTGAGGATGCGTGAAGCCTTACTACATCCTTTGTGGGCACTGCAAAAAGTCCATAGGGGTAGTTATCACGCAAATCCTGCTTTGTGGTGAAGGGAAGCCTGTGAAGATCATCAATGCTTTTGATATCCTCAGGCTTAATGCCTGCTTCATCCATTCTTTTGCGGTACATTTCTACATTGTCGTAGACGTGCTTAACGGTTTTTACAAGACGCTCATCCTGAATAGCTTTTATTTCTTCTCTGGATGCGGTCTCAAATTCTTTTTGCCAGTAGCGTTCTGCCATGGCAATCGCCTCCTGTAATGTCAAGTTTATTGGATTTTAGGATTATTTATTCTGCGTAATTATATCCAAGCGAAAAAGCCTTTAAGTTAATATCAACAAACTGAGGCTTTACAACACTCTTAAGTGCATTCTCCCAATTCTCATAGGGAATATCAAGCTGGCGTGCAAGTCTGCCCATAAGAACAATATTAACTGCTCTTGAAGAACCTGCTTCCTCTGCAAGGGACAGTGCATCCAGGGCGTCAACTTTAACTTTCTCTGAAAGTTCTGAGAGAATCTCTGTTGGATATTCTACAGCACCGATTACAACAGGCATGGGGTCAATCTGCTGAGTGTTGGTGATGATAACACCATCCTTCTTGAGATACTGCACCCAACGGGCTGCCTCCAGCTTTTCAAAGGAAATGATGCAGTCTGCCTCACCCTTTTCAACAATGGGAGAATAAACCTTCTCGCCGTATTTTACATAGGTTACAACGGAACCGCCGCGCTGGCTCATACCGTGAACCTCAGAAACCTTTACGTCATAACTCTCAGTAACAAGAAGCTTACCGAGGAGTGTGGAAGCAAGCAGTGAACCCTGTCCGCCTACACCGACTATCATAATACTTTTTGTCATCTTCCCTGCCTCCTCACTTAATAGCATCAAACTTGCACATCTGTGTGCAAACACCGCAGCCTACGCACAGTGTGGGGTCTATATCTGCTTTGCCTTCATGCATACTGATTGCAGGACAGCCAAGCTTCATACACATTTTACAGCTCTTACAATCATCCTTAGAAACTGTGAGTGCAGGCTTTGCCTTAACACTCTTTAAGAGCACGCAGGGTCTGCGTGAAATGATTACAGAAGGCTCTTCCTTAGAAAGCTCCTCTTTGAGCACTGTATCGCACTCTTTGAGGTTATAGGGGTCTACAACACGGACACTGTTAATGCCTACTGCCTTGCAAAGAGTTTCAAGGTCAATCTTTGCGGCAGGGTCGCCCTTCAGGTTATAGCCTGTGGTGGGGTTCTGCTGATGGCCTGTCATACCTGTGATGGAGTTATCAAGGATGATAACTGTGGAATTTGTAGCGTTGTAGGAGATATTTACAAGACCTGTGATGCCTGAATGCATAAAGGTGGAATCACCGATTACACAGACCGTCTTTCCCTCGGTCTCCTTGCCGCCTGCTTTGTTGTAGCCGTGAAGTCCTGATACGGAAGCACCCATACAGAGGGTTGTATCAAGGGCATTAAGGGGAGGCATTGCACCCAGAGTATAACATCCGATGTCACCAAGAACAGTAATCTTGTTCTTTGCCAGTGTGTAGTACATACCTCTGTGGGGACAGCCTGCACACATTACGGGAGGTCTTGCAGGGACATTAGTCTCAACAGACTTGAACTCAGGCATATCCATGCCGAAAGCAGTTGCAACTGCAAGCTGAGAAAGCTCACCGATGTTTGAGAAAAGCTCCTTGCCTACACAGTCAATGCCCAGGGACTTAACGTGGGTTTCGATAATGCCGTCAAGCTCCTCTACGATATATACCTTACCTACCTTATCAGCAAATCTCTTGATTCGCTCCACAGGCATGGGGTGAATCATACCGAGCTTGAGTACGCTTACACTGTCACCGAATACTTCCTTAACGTACTGGTAGCAGGTACCTGTTGTGATGATACCAAACTCACTGTCTGCATACTCCTCGCAATTTATCTCTGCAGTTTCTGCATACTCTGTGAGTTTACGTGTTCTCTCCTCAACAATGGGGTGGCGAAGCTTTGCGTTTGCAGGCACCATTATGTATTTCTGAGGGTTCTTCTCGTAGGGCTTATCCTCGGGGAGAACTCTCTCTGATGTTTCAACAATGCTCTGGGAATGAGCAACACGGGTACACATCTTGATAAATACGGGAGTGTCGAACTCCTCGGAAAGCTCAAAAGCAAGTTTTGTAAATTCTAAAGCTTCCTTTGAATCTGAGGGCTCCAGCATAGGAACCTTTGAAGCCTGTGCATAGTGACGGGAATCCTGCTCATTCTGAGAGGAATGCATACCGGGGTCGTCTGCAACGCAGATAACAAGACCGCCGTTTACACCTGTATAGGACAGTGTAAAGAGAGGGTCTGCGGCAACGTTGAGACCTACGTGTTTCATACAGCAGCAGGTTCTTTTGCCTCTGACGGATGCACCAAAAGCAACCTCCATTGCTACCTTCTCGTTAGGTGCCCACTCGCAGTAGATTTCGTCATATTTTGCAGCGAATTCAGTAATTTCTGTACTGGGTGTACCGGGATAGCTGGACACGATGGAACAGCCTGCCTCGTACAGTCCTCTGGCAACTGCCGCGTTACCGATAAGTAATTCTTTCATAATTTCAACTCTCCTGATGGAAATAGATTTTTGAGTAAATATGTATTATTCTAAAGCTTCTTTCTGAGAAACCGTAACTTTCTTTTCGTAACAGCTGAACATTTCTTCTACCTTCTTCTCGTCAGGCTTCTTTGTTATAAGGCTTATAACCACCACAAGGAGGATACCTGAGAGCATTGCAATAACACCTACGTTTGAGGATGCCTGCAAAAGCTTTGGAAGCATAGAAATATTACCGCTGAGCTTAAATATCATAAATGTTACATTTATGCTTACACTGAAAATGAAGCTTGCCCAGACCGCAGGCTTTGTAGCACGTTTCCAGTAAAGGCCCAGCATAAAGGGACCAAGGAAAGCACCGCTCATTGTACCCCAGGAGATACCCATAAGGTCAGTAATGAACGCAACCTTTGTTTTAGCCTGAACAATAGCGATAAACGCAGAAACAACAATGAAGAACACAAGGAAAATTCTCATAGCTGACATCTTGCTCTTTTCAGACATCTTTGTCTTCCTGAGGGGAACAATGAAATCCAGAGTAAGAGTAGAGCTTGAGGTAAGCACAAGGGAAGAAAGTGTGGACATTGAAGCTGCAAGCACCAACATAATAACAAGGGCTACAACTACGTCGGAGTTAATCTTCTCAAGCATTGCGGGGATGATAGAGTCAAACTGGCCGTTTACCTCCTCCGCTGTCATAAATATGCGTCCGAAACCGCCTAAGAAGTAACAACCGCCTGCTACAACAACTGCAAACAAGGTGGAAACAACTGTGCCTGTTTTGATGGATTTTTCGCTTTTGATAGCATAGAACTTACCTATCATCTGAGGAAGTCCCCAGGTGCCCAGAGAAGTAAGAAGCACAACGCCAAGAAGTGCTACAGGGTCAGGGCCGAAGATTGAGGTGTAATCTCCTACAGGCTCTACCTGAGAGAGCAGTTCCACAGAAGAAACAAAGCCTCCGTGAACATTCATAGCCGCAACAACTACTACTACAATGCCGATAAGCATTATAATGCCCTGAATAAGGCTGTTGAGAGCTGTGCCCACATAGCCTGAGAGCACAACGTAAAGAGCTGTGACAAGCGCCATAACCACAACACAAACCCAGTAATCAAGGTTAAATGCCATTTCAAACAGACGTGACAAACCGTTGTAAAGAGAGGCGGTGTAAGGAATCATAAAGATAAACACGATTGCCGCCGCCGCAATCTTCAACGTCTTTGAACCGTATCTTTTCTCAAAGAAGTCAGGCATTGTAGCACTGCCTAAGTGCTGAGTCATAACACGGGTTCTTCTGCCAAGTATCTTCCATGCAAGATAGGAGCCTATAAGGGCGTTGCCAAGTCCTATCCAAGTAGAAGCAAGACCGAAGTTCCAGCCAAACTGACCTGCATAGCCTACAAAAATTACGGCTGAAAAATAGGAAGTACCGAAGGAGAAAGCAGTAAGCCAGGGACCTACAGAGCGACCGCCCAGTACAAATCCGTTCACATCGGTGGCTTTTTTGCGGCAATATATACCGACACCGATTGTAACAACCAGAAACAGCACAATAAAGAGTATTTTAACAAACATTTTCCGAACTCTCATTTCCTGTTATACCTTCTGAACAGGAAATCGGAGCAACCCTCCTTTTTAAGTTTATTCGATTATTATATCAAATACGACTGCATAATACAAGATTTTTTTGCATATATATGTAAAAAAGAAGTAGAATTTATTGATACATTACAAGTAAGTATTTGTTAATTAGTGCAAAACTGTTGACAAGGGAACAAACTGTACTGTATAATTGACTTGAATTTTGAAAGACAGGAGCAACTCTCATGTACATCAATTACGATAAAACTTATATGATGTGCAACTGTGCCTTCAGAAATCATTGAGCACCGACTTTTCGGTTACGATGAATTTTGAGGGCAGATACCCTATTGGGTAACTGCCCTTTTATACTATACCTCAGGAGGTAAGATTATGAATTACAAAAACTTAGACACCACCTGCGTTCAGGGGGGCTACACACCCTCAAACGGTGAGCCCAGACAGATTCCCATTGTGCAGAGCACAACCTTCAAATATGCCACAAGCGAAGATATGGGCAAGCTTTTCGACCTTGAAGCCGAGGGTTATTTCTATACCAGACTGCAGAACCCCACCAACGATTACGTTGCAAAGAAAATCTGCGAGCTTGAGGGGGGTACTGCTGCAATGCTCACCTCCTCAGGTCAGGCAGCAAGCTTTTTCAGTATATTCAACATTGCAGGTGCAGGAGACCACATTGTTGCCTCCAGTGCAATCTACGGCGGCACCTACAACCTCTTTGCTGTTACAATGAAGCGTATGGGCATTGACTTCACCTTTGTTTCCCCTACTGCAACTGACGAGGAAATACAGGCAGCATTCAAGCCTAACACAAAGGCACTCTTCGGCGAAACCATCGCAAACCCTGCACTGGTAGTTCTTGACATTGAACGCTTTGCAAACATTGCACACAAAAACGGTGTACCCCTTATTATCGACAATACCTTTGCTACTCCTGTTACCTGCCGTCCCTTTGAGTGGGGTGCAGACATTGTTATCCACTCCACAACAAAGTACATTGACGGTCACGGTGTTTCTGTGGGCGGTTGCATTGTAGATTCAGGCAAGTTCGACTGGACTAAGTATCCTGACAAGTACCCCGGACTTTGCACTCCTGACGAAAGCTACCACGGTGTTACCTACACAGAACGTTTCGGTCTTGCAGGTGCATACATCACAAAGGCTACCGCTCAGCTTATGCGTGACTTCGGATGTATCCAGTCGCCTCAGCACGCTTTCTACCTTAACCTCGGTCTTGAGAGCCTGCACCTGAGAATGCAGCGTCACTGCGAAAACGGTCTTGCTGTGGCCAAACACCTTCAGAATCATCCCAAGGTTGCCTGGGTACGTTACTCGGGACTTGAGGGCGACGAGTGCTACGAGCTCGGCAAGAAGTACCTGAAATACGGCGGATGCGGTGTAGTATCCTTCGGAGTAAAGGGCGGAAGAGTTGCCGCAGAAACCTTTATGAAGAACCTTAAGATTGCCGCTATCGAGACCCACGTTGCAGATGCACGCACCTGCTGTCTGCACCCTGCAAACGCAACCCACCGTCAGATGAACGACATGGAGCTTGAGGCTGCAGGTATATCTCCTGACCTTGTACGCTTCTCCTGCGGTATTGAGGCTGCAGAAGACCTGATTGCAGATATTGACAATGCTCTGGAAGCAGTTTGATAAAATCTCCCCCTGATTGTAGGGGCAATTCACGAATTGCCCGAAAGACTTCCCTATGAGGCGAGGTTACAGGGCGTCGAAGGCGCCGCCCCCTACAATGCCGCATAATACACAAAAAACAACCGACGAAAGGGGAACTCCCTATGCCGATTAAAATTCCGAACCAGCTCCCTGCTACTCAAACTCTCAATGACGAAAACATCTTCGTTATTACAGAGACAAGGGCTATGACTCAGGACATACGTCCTCTGCAGATTGCAATTCTTAATCTTATGCCCACAAAGATTGCCACAGAAACTCAGCTTGTAAGACTTCTTGGCAACTCTCCCTTGCAGGTAGAGCTTGAGCTTATACACACAGCAACTCATGAGTCGAAGAATGTTTCCTCTGACCATTTGCTGAGATTTTACAAAACTTTCGACGAGATAAAGGACAGAAAATTTGACGGTATGATTATCACAGGTGCACCTGTAGAGAATCTCCCCTTTGAAGAAGTTGAGTACTGGGATGAGCTGTGCGAGATTATGGAGTGGACGAAAACTCACGTTACCTCCACATTCCACATCTGCTGGGGAGCTCAGGCAGCTCTTTACTACCATTACGGTATCAACAAACTGCCCCTTGATAAAAAGCTTTTCGGTGTTTATCCCCACACTGCCGACTACAAGCAGTCTATCCTTTTCCGCGGTTTTGACGATGTTTTCATGGTGCCTCATTCACGCCACACAACCGTCAGACGCGAAGACATCGAGGCAGTTCCTGAGCTAAGAATCCTTGCATCCTCCGAGGAAGCAGGCGTCTATGCTGTAGGCACAAAGCTTGGCAGACAGATATTCATCACAGGCCACTCCGAGTACGATGCAGAAACCCTGAAGAACGAGTATGTAAGGGACAAAACTGCAGGAAAGCCCATTGAAATTCCCAAGAACTATTTCCCGAACGACGACGAGACAAAAGCTCCCGTTGTGTCCTGGAGAAGCCACGCAAATCTCCTTTACTCCAACTGGCTCAACTACTTTGTGTATCAGACCACACCCTACGATATTACAGAAATAAAGTAACACACAATCACTAAACACCGAGTGCTTTTTGCAGTCGGTGTTTTTTAGCAATGGATAGTCGTATATTTTACTGCTTAATCATAAATTTGAGAACAAATATTAACTTTCTGTCAACTTCTTTTCTTTTTGTTGACATAAAAAAGTCTCAATTCTATAATATAATCATTGTGAATTAATTTTGCTCAATGAAATTCAAGGAGGTATATAAAATTGCTTCGAAAACTTGCAAAAAGTGTTCGGGAATATAAGCTCCCTTCAATTCTTGCTCCTCTGTTCATATCAGGCGAGGTAGCGATGGAGGTTATAATTCCCCTGATTGTTGCCGAGCTTATAAACCAAGGCATTAACTACAAAAATGCCGCAGGTGAAATTGTAGGCAACACTGATAACCTGATTAAGATTGGTCTTATTCTGGTGGGTTGCTGTATTATCTCAATGATATTCGGCACATTGGCAGGAGATTTTGCCGCTAAAGCCTCCACAGGCTTTGCAAAAAACCTGAGGCATGATATGTTCTATTCAATCCAGAACTATTCCTTCCGCAATATAGACAAGTTCTCCTCATCTTCTCTTATAACAAGGCTTACCACCGACGTAACAAACGTGCAGAACTCCTACCAGATGCTTATACGCATTGCGGTACGCAGTCCCTTGATGATAATTTTCTCCTTCATCATGGCGTTCTACATTCACCCCAAACTTGGCAGTATCTACCTGTGTGTAGTGCCTGTGCTTTTACTGGGACTGCTTCTCATTATGAAGTTTGCTTTTCCTCTGTTTATGAAAATGTTCAGAATCTACGACAACTTAAACAGAGTTACTCAGGAGAACCTACGCGGTGTCCGTGTTGTAAAATCCTTTGTCCGCGAAGATTTTGAAAAGAAAAAGTTCACTGATGTATCCGACTCTATTTATTCCATCGCAACCAAAGCAGAAACCATCGTCGCTTTCAACTCTCCTCTAATGCTGGGCTGTGTATATGCTTGTATGCTTCTTGTATCATGGATAGGTGCACATCTGATTGTAAACTCAGGGGGCACCGAGCTTTCTGAGGGTGAGCTTACAAGTATGTTCACTTACACAATGCAGATTCTGATGAACTTTATGATGCTCTCCATGATTTTCATTATGATTACTATGTCCAGAGCATCTGCAGAGCGTATCACAGAGGTGCTAAACGAAGAATCCGACATTCACAACAACGCAGAACCTGTATATGAGGTCAAGGACGGCTCCATTGAGTTCCGTGATGTAGATTTCAGTTATTCCGGTGATATGCATAAACTCTGCCTTTCTGATGTTTACCTTAAGATTAACTCAGGCGAAACCGTTGGTATCATCGGCTCCACAGGCTCATCCAAATCTACCCTTGTTCAGCTTATACCAAGACTTTACGATACCACGGGAGGTACTGTCCTTGTTGGCGGCAGAGATGTCCGTGAGTATGACCTTACTACTCTGCGTGACGCGGTTGCAATGGTGCTCCAGAAGAATGTACTTTTCTCGGGCACTATCAAAGAAAACCTCCGCTGGGGTAACGAAAATGCCACCGACGAGCAAATCAAAGAAGCTTGTAAGCTTGCTTGTGCCGATGAATTCATCAGCACCTTCCCCGAAGGTTACGACACCTACATCGAGGAAGGCGGCACCAATGTATCGGGCGGTCAGAAGCAGCGTCTTTGCATAGCAAGAGCCTTGCTGAAAACTCCTAAAATTCTAATTCTTGATGACTCCACCAGTGCTGTAGACACCCGCACCGACGCACTCATTCAGCAAGCAATGAAGGAGTTTATCCCCGAAACCACTAAGATTATCATTGCTCAGCGTGTTTCTTCTATTGAACACGCTGACAAGATTGTTGTTCTTGACGAAGGTAAAATCTCTGCTGTAGGCACACATACTGAACTTCTTAAAACCAGCGAGATTTACAGAGAGGTTTATACATCTCAGAACAAAGGAGGGTTATCATAATGGCAGGTCCTATGAGACACAATCCTGCTCTTGCAGGCAAAAAGCCCACCATGAACAAAAACCAGGCTAAAACCCTCAAGCGACTTTTAGGCTATATCTGGAAGGAATACAAGTTCAGATACGCTCTTGTTTTTCTGTGCATCATTGTAACTTCCATTGTCAGTGCCGCCAGCGGCAGTTTTATCGGCACAGTGTTTGACGATTACATCTCTGTGCTTCTTGCAAACCAGAGCACAGACTACTCAGCACTTTTGGGTGCAATTATCCGCATGGCAATTATATTCCTGTGCGGAATAGGTGCTACACTGCTCCAACAGCTCCTTATGCTGTTTATCACACAGGGACTTATGAAGGACATCAGGGATGATATGTTCTCTCATATGCAGAGTCTGCCTGTTAAATACTTTGACACCCACACCCACGGCGATATTATGAGCCACTACACCAACGATACAGACACCCTAAGACAGATGGTATCTCAGAGTATACCTCAGCTTATGTCCTCTGTTATCACCATCATCGTGTACCTTATCTTTATGATTAAAACCAACATCTGGCTTACCCTCTTTGTGCTCTTGTTTGTAGCTCTGACTCTTATGGTCACAGGCTCTGTTGCAGGCAAAAGCGGAAAGTACTTCTCAGTTCAACAGCAGGCTCTGGGCAAAGAAAACGGTTACATTCAGGAGATGATAAACGGACAGAAGGTTGTAAAGGTATTCAACCACGAGAAAAAAGCCGAGGAGGAATTCGACAGTCTTAACGACAGTCTTTGCGAAACCTCATACAAGGCTAACAAATTTGTCAACATCTTAGGCCCCATCACAGGCAATATGGGACATCTCCAGTATGTTCTTATTGCTGTTGTAGGCGGGCTCATTGCAATCTCAGGTCTTGACCCAAGCCTTACTTTAGGCGTAATCGTCAGCTTCCTGCTTTATTCAAAAAGCTTCACAATGCCTATAAACCAGGTTGCTCAGCAGGCAAGTTCTGTGGTTATGGCGCTTGCAGGTGCCGAGAGAATTTTTTCGCTCCTTGATGAAAAGCCGGAGGATGACCAAGGTTATGTCACCCTTGTCAACGCAAAGCTCGAAAACGGCATCCTTAGCGAAACTACCGAGCACACAGGGCTTTGGGCATGGAAGCATCCTCACGAAGACGGTACAATCACATACACCGAGCTTAAAGGCGAAGTAAGATTTTTTGATGTGGACTTCTCTTACGTTGAAGGCAAAACCGTACTTCACAATATAAGTCTTTACGCAGAGCCCGGCCAGAAGGTTGCTTTTGTAGGTGCCACAGGTGCAGGCAAAACCACCATTACAAATCTGATTAACCGTTTCTACGATATTGAGGACGACAAAATCCGATATGACGGAATCAACATCAACAAGATTAAGAAAGCCGACCTGAGACGTTCCTTGGGTATTGTTCTGCAGGACACAAACCTGTTCACAGGTACTGTTATGGATAATATCCGATATGGTAAGCTTGATGCTTCCGAAGAAGAAGTAATTGCCGCCGCTAAGCTTGCAAACGCTCACGGCTTTATAAGCCGTCTGCCGCAAGGCTATGACACTGTGCTTGAGAACAACGGCGCAAACCTTTCTCAGGGACAAAGACAGCTTATTTCCATTGCAAGAGCGGCTATTGCCGACCCGCCTGTTATGATTCTGGACGAGGCAACCTCCTCTATCGATACCCGTACAGAAGCTTTGGTACAGAGGGGTATGGATGCACTTATGAAGGGCAGAACCGTTTTTGTAATCGCCCACCGACTTTCAACAGTCCAGAACTCTGATGTGATTATGGTTCTTGACAAGGGCAGGATTATAGAACGAGGAACCCACGAAGACCTGATTGCAGAAAAAGGCCAGTACTACCGCCTTTACACAGGCGCCTTCGAGCTTGAATAAAAAGCAAAAGACAACGACCGCAGTTTTGCACTACGGTCGTTTTTCTTTATGTTTATTTGGTTTTGTCTGATTTCTTTTTCTTTATTCTGCGGACTATTGCCACTGTTACAAGCACCAAGGCACAGAGAATAACCAGTATCAATGCCAATACAACGTAAGTAAACACATTAGCATTGCGTACAAGGGAAAGAGGATTCAAGCTTGAATAAACAAACTTTCTGCCGTCCGGAGCAGCGTAACGCACATCCATTTCATCGTTCTGCATTTCATCAAGATAGGCCGCGATAGCATACCATTCCTTGACTGTGTTGCCATTTTCGTCACGGATAACGTAATTTCCAAAATCCTTGATATCTATAGGATTTCCCTTTTCGTCCCTTGCAACTACTGTAAGCAGTCCGAAGGATTTTTCTTTGACCGAACCAAGCATCTGACCTGCATACATACCGGTTACAACAGAGTAGAGCTTGTCGTCTTCAATCTCAACCGTGTTACCTTTATTATCAACAAGACTGCAATCCACAACCTTGTTGAATATCATCCGCTTTGTGTTGAAGCTGTAATTGGCGCCGGACACAAACAGCTGTGCATTCTTCATCAGAGGCTGGACAGAGGCATCTACCTCAAAAACGTTTTTAAGGTCTTTGCCTGTCAGATAAACCCTTATGAGTTCACCCTCTGTACCCACACCCAGAGAAGCCGCGTTGAAAACATCTCTTACAGTAACCGCACCTGTGGGTATGGTACCGCGGATAACACCGGTTGCAGTGAGAGCAACATCCACGTTCTCTGAAAGTGCTTTTTCAGCCGCAACTTTGTATGCATCAGAGAAAAGATTGCCCAAGGTCGATTCGTGCTGGTTAGCCTTAACCTCTTTTACGGTGTGGAATTTATAGTTATTGAAAAGAAGAACCTCATCAAAGGTGAATCCGTAAGGTGCCAGGTAGTTCTTGTTAACCTTATCTTTATATTCCTGTACAAGCTGTGCAATATGTTCGTCTTCCTTAACATTCTCATCCACAGGAATCAGCTCATATCCTACAAGTTTTGCTTCATCCGAGTTAAAATCCAGATGTGCCACACCCAGGTATTTTCCGTAATTCCCTGCAGAAACAATAGCTGTATTGTTGACTTCGATAGGAGTTTTCAAGGTTGTGTGGGTATGGGCAGATACCAAAAGGTCTATGCCCTCAACCTCTTGAGCCAGTTCGTAGTCCTCACCCTTGCCGTCCTCGGTACCGCTGTGAGAAAGACACACAACAACAGGTTCCTTGCCGTAAAGAGCTTTACACTCGGCAACCGCATCATTTACAATCTGCTGAGAAACCTCCTTTGCATCTTCTAAAATCATACCTGAGTTGGGTGCACAGGCATCAGAATCCAAACCTGTGATTCCGAAGAGTGCAAAGTAAACTCCGCCTCGTTCCAGAATTGTATATTTCTTAACACCATAGTATTCAAAGGCTTCAGAAATCTCCTTGTTGTAACCTTCCTGTCCTTTTTCAGGAGGCAGGTAGTTTGAGTTTACTATTTCAGGCAGAGTATCTGCACTGTCCACAGCACTTCTTAGCATTGAAGCCAGTCCCTCGGGCAGATAATCAAACTCGTGATTGCCAAAAGCAGTAACATCATAACCCAGCTTGCCCATTAGCCGAAGCTCCAGAGCATCGGTTTTATAGCAGGTCTGAAACAGAGAGCCCATAGAAAAATCTCCGCCGTCAACCAAGATTGCATCAGGATATTTTTCTCTCTGCTCTTTTATAACAGTCATAAGTCGGGCGTAGCCTCCGTCCTCACCCCCATCTTCATTGGGAACAGGCAAAAAGTTTGAATGCAGGTCATGGGTAAAAAGCACCGTTACCAACTCTCCGTCATAACTAATCGGTACAGAATCGGCGGAAGTCTCTGCAACCGCCCCTGCACCAAAGCACACAGACATAATCAGAAGCAATGACATCAAAGTTGCCATCAGGCTTTTCAAAAAAGAATTCAAATTAATCTTCATAACAACACCTCTTCGTGCCTAATATACATAGAATTTTATCATATCTGTGCATACAAATCAATCTCAAAACAACACAAACCAACAAAACACCTCATAAGGACAGGAAGCGCTATAAATCTGCCCCCTCCCGCTAATTATGTATTGACAACACTCCTGTCATTTAGTATAATATTTGAGTTGTTTACAACTATCGGTTTATTTTTCAAACAACATAATAGCAAACTCGGTAGAATTCCAAAAAGACCTATCGGGGCTTGGCGCAGTTTGGTGGAGTGCCTGGTTTGGGAGCGTGCCCAGCAGTTATAGCTGAGATTTTACAGAAGTCCCGAAAAGCCTTTAACGGTGCGGACTTTCGGCACTTAATAAAAACGCAAACCCGCGTGGAATTTGCGTTTGACCACAGTTTGTCCCACTTCCACGCAAAAACCTGAAAAATCGAATAGATATCCGGGTGTGGCGCAGCTGGGAGCGCGGGTGGTTTGGGAATAAGGTGCCGATTTTATACCCCTATCCCGAACCCCGCATAAACACTGGGTTTTTCAGCCCTTGAGTTTAGATTTTTTTTGGTTTGACCACAATTTTGACCACTATTTCAGATTTTTTCTGTTCGTTATCGTTTATTATCATCTGTTATCGTCTATTACAAAATTAAATAGTTGTTTACAATGTCGAGGCGTAGCTCAGTTTGGTAGAGTGCCTGGTTTGGGACCAGGATGCCGCAGGTTCAAGTCCTGTCGCCTCGACCATTTAAGGCGGATAACATCATGTTTTCTGCCTCATAAATGGGAGCATAGCTCAGCTGGGAGAGCATCTGCCTTACAAGCAGAGGGTCACAGGTTCGAGCCCTGTTGTTCCCACCAAAAAGCACTGAAGTGATTTCATCACCTCAGTGCTTTTCTTATTTTTTTTTGATTGACTGTACAAAGGACAAATCATAATATCGCACTCTAAAAATAGCTAGTTGTACTTATTTCAAAATATGTGCTATAATAATAAAAAAATACGGGGTGATGTTTTTGAAACGTATCATGTCTATCACTGTTATATTACTCTTATTCTTAGTTGGCTGTTCTGATGAGAATATCAGTCTTACCGAAACGCAATCTACCACTTCGCACGTGTGTTCTGTTGAAGAAGAAACCACAAATGAACCAACAGCCACCTCAGAATCTATATCTGAAGAAATCACAACAAGTTCAGCAATCGAAACGACTGTTCCATACACAAAACCACCTGTTTATTACGATAAGAACGAAACCATCAACGAGTACCTCACTAGATATAACACTCTTAACAATGACTGTATTATAGATTCATCTGTCTTTAGTGTATACAGTCATCATGGGACTGAACATGAAGATCAAATAATATTTTGGCTCGATAGTAACGAGTTCGTTATTACTAATAGTTACGGTAACAGAATAAAACTTGTTGTTACGGGGGCCAACCACATATCCTTTGATGATTGTTATCAGCTATTCACTCAATTTGCAAAAGCATTTGACTTATCACTCTCTGATGAAACTCTTGATACTTATTGGCAAGAACTTTTAGACGATATAACAAACAATTTGCGTTTTGATGAGTTTGAATGCGACCTGACAGTTTCTCTTGACGATGATTATGTTGAGATGATGGTTATAGAAGGTGAACTCAAATAATGATATTCCACTCAAGGAAGGCTGCTATAAACAAACAAAAAAGCTGCCTTCCTGAGCAGAATTCTAAAGGAGAAAATGGCGATACACACCTCGTTATCAATCTTTACTGCACACCTATTATGCGATTATGATGTCGAAGGTTCAAATCAACTTAGTCAATCACATAAAATCATCAGTATTCATCTGTGATTTTTCCGTTTTTGTATCAATTGACTTGATTGCGAATTTCTTCATTTGTCCACAATTAGGTACACAATTTTTCTTACACAAAGAAAAAAGGCAAGCACACGGTTTATTTCATGTGCTTGCCTTTATTATTTATGCAGATTTCTGTTTACTTCTTTTCCTTTTTGCTTCCGCTATTTCTGCTCTTTTTTCAGCAATCATCTTCTGAAGCTTGATTTCACATTCTTCTTTTGTTTTCGCATATACATTAAAG
>JAZNVW010000026.1:0-25359 GCA_045593025.1 Ruminococcus sp.
CTGCCGAAGCTATCAATTCAGCGTTTCACTCCGTTCGACTTGCATGTGTTAGGCACGCCGCCAGCGTTCGTCCTGAGCCAGGATCAAACTCTCTAAAATCTGTATGTTAACACCCGAAGGTGTTAAAACCTATTTCAGAGCTTTTGTGTCTGCTCATTAAAACACTTGCGTGTTTACTTGATGTTTGTTGTGTCATCTTCACTGTAACTTTTTGAGTACTTATTCCTCAAATTAATTACGGGTTCTCTTTAATCTTGTTGTTCAATTTTCAATGTCCTTTTGACCAATTCGATTGGCCCGTTATTTGGTGCCGCTCTCTTTGGCGCAAGAGTTATTCTACATCATCGCTCCTCAAAAGTCAAGCATTTTTTTCAATTTTTTTTGAATTATTTTTCAGAACACCTCACACCTGCGATAAATACTGGCATTTTGAGTAATTAACATTATAAGAATTCTATCAGGCAATGCTTATTTAATACAACTTTTTCTAAGTTTTCAATTATTTTTCCTGTAACTGCCATTGATTTTTATTATTACCATTATTAACACGTTTTACTCTTATATTCTTTACATAATTTTTGAACGTTGTTTTTGTCCACCTTTTACAAACTTCAATTTTATCACGCAAAAGTAGTGATTTTTTAATTATAATATGATAATATATTTATATTATAACTTTAGTATATAGGATGGTGCTTTATGGAGCGTAAATACATAATTACTATTGCAAGACAATTCGGCAGCGGCGGCAGAGAGATTGGCAAAGCTTTAGCTGAATCCCTGGGAATTCCTTGCTACGATAAAGAACTTATTTCACTTGCAGCTAAAGAAAGCGGTATGGATGCCGATGTGTTCAAAAACGTTGATGAACGTGCAACGAACAGCCTGCTGTATTCCCTTTCTATGGGACTGTACAGTTTTGGCAATAACTTCTCCTCTAACGGCGACCTGCCCGTTAACGACAGGCTCTATATCCTTCAGCACCAAATCATCAAGAAGCTTGCTGAGGAAGGTCCCTGTGTTATTGTAGGCAGATGTGCTGACTATGTTCTCAAAGACAGAGATGACACCCTGAGTGTTTTCATTCATGCTGATATGGAATACCGCAAGAAGCGTGCTATTGAAATACACGGTGTTGCAAAGAACAGAGCTGAGCAGATTGTAAACAAAACCGACAAGGTCAGAGCAAACTACTACAGCTTCTACTCCGGTCAGAAATGGGGTTATGCACATAACTACGACCTCTGTCTTGACAGTTCCAAACTGAGCACAAACAAAATCGTTAAGCTGATTCGGGCTTATATGGAAATTCATAGCGAGGATTAATGCATTTTCGCACCAAAGAATACATATACTATATAAGTTTTGTTTTTCGGAGGTGTGAATTCACAGATGATGTATATTAGTTTTCTATGCTACGGTGATATTGACGATATGATTTTTGCCGATGAAGAATGGCATCATAGCGAAAGATAGTTTTATTCAGAAGTCGTTTCGGGCAAGAAACGGCTTCTGATTTTTATGTCAAACAACTCTGATTGTATCAAGAGCCTTTAACAACCAACAACGGCTGTGGATTGAAGATTTCCACAGCCGTGTTTTTTTGCCCCTGAGCGAAACGAGGGCAGGAATACTTGATTAATTTGCTCTACATATATATTAATTCCGCTTTTGCTTTATCACTCGTCGTTGGAAATAACCATAAGCGGGTCGATAGTTTTGTCCCCCACCCTGACTTCAACGTGAAGATGCTCACCATCTTCCTTTTCGCAAGGAATCTCGTCTACTTTACCGATGACATCTCCTCTGCTCACCTGACCGCCTTCGGAACAATACACAGTGTCCGAAACTCCGCAATAGTAAACAGAAAAGTTGCCATTGGTAACCTTAATCACATTGCCGTACATATCATCCTTATATATGCTGTCTACCACACCGTCTGACATAGCCGTAATATTTTCATCAGCATCTGCCTCAAAATCCACTCCTGTATGAGCTCTGTAATCACCCATGGTTTTGTTGTAAATTGCTTCTTCCGAATACTCCCTCTTTACAGTCCGGGAAACTACAGGATAATCAAGGCTTGCAGACACCTGAAGTACGGTCTGCAAGGAAGAGTTTTCACCGCTGTAAGGCTGTGTGGGTTCTTCTTCATCGGGTTCTGTATTGACTACACTTTCTTCCTCGGGCAAAGTTTCGCATTCTTCATACTCGGTAACCGTCACCCTCGGAACATAATTATTCACTGCCTCTGTAGCAGGAGCCATTGTGGCAATGTAGGTCGGCTCTGTTACATTCTGATTATCAAACCCGCCAATACTTGCGTATGTTGACCAAAGAGCAAGTGCCACCGCAACCATACAAACCGAAAATGCCGTGAAGAAACCGATTTTTTCTTTACGGCTTTTTTTATTTTTCTGATAACTGTATCTTCTCATAAAGATAACACCTCCGACCTTATTATTGTCAGAGGTGTTTTTTGTTATTCATAACAAAAGATAAAGTGCAACCCAAGACTTTCTTAAATCTTGAATTACACCTGTCCTTGTGATATAATCAGTGTGTATATTTATTTGTCAGCTTCTCCTAAAGGAACGGAGGTATAATATGAAAAACTACAAATTTACAATCATCACTGTAGCTGTAAACGGCGAGCACTTTGCAAAAACTGTCTACAGTATTGTTGAAGCTACAGCAAACCTTACAGACACACAGCTCATTCTGTGCGATACAGTTTGCAATGATAAAACCACAAGCACTACAAAGAAGCTTTCTGCTTATGAAAATGTTACTTTGGTTGACTGCAAAAGCTTATGCGAAGCAGATGCTTTCAACAAAGCTCTTCCCTCAGTTCCGGGTGAATACACCATATTTGCAGAAGAGGGAGTTCTCTACTCAAAGGAATCCTTTGACGCGCTGAAAGAAATCTCTGAGTCACAACCTCACATTCATCTTACAATGGGTGCAGTCGCTCTCACAAAGGATAAAAAGGAGCTGAAATATGCACACTTTCCTATTAAAGGACAGGGCGTTATTAATCTGGAGGAGCTTCCCTGCTTCGGGCACACTGCTCTGTCTTCATACGCCTTTGTAACCAAAGACATAGAGGGAATAGAATTCGACAAAACTATCTTCGATGAATCCAGAAAGAAGTTTGTTCTTGAAGCTCTGTGCAAAAAGCCTTTAGTTTATGTTATAGAAAAGCACACCTGCTTCTATACAAATGCATTGGAAAACGACACCGACCTTAATCCATTTCAGTTCAACAAATGGTACTACACACCCTCTCTTGAGAATTTTATCATTCCCTTTATGGAGGAACTCAGAGAAAAACAGGGCAAGGTTCCCCCATTTGTACAGTTCGCACTTTCTCAGCTTATTCTTGCAAAATACGCCAACAACTACTATGAAAACGACAAAGGAATCCTCTCAGAAAAAGAAGCATACGAGTTCTACGATGTAACTTGCAAAGCGCTCGGCTATATAGACAATGCAACATTTACAGATGCCGCCATCAAGTGCAGATATGTTCCCCGTTCTATGTGGTCTCAGCTTTTATACGGAAAGCTTGAAAAATCAGAAACTCCCCATACTCTGGCTATAGTAAACGACAGTGACGGTACAAAATCAGAAAATAACATATCTGTATATATGCAAGCAGAGGGCAACTGTGACGCACGCATCACCACTCTCAAGAGCATAGCTGTCATCATTAATTCTATCAACTACAGTGACGGTATGCTTGAATTTGATGCAGAATTTACAGGCAAGGATTTTATGAAATCCGAAGAGGTAGAACTGTTTGTTGAATACGCAGGCAAAAAGGTAAAGCTTCAGGAGTATCCTGTTTATCCTCTATTAAAGTGCTTCGGTCTTACTTATGCAAAAAAGTATAATCTGCATTTCTTTGTGCCTGTTGACAAAAACCTTAAAGATATAAAATTCGGATACAATCTGTGCGGAACGTATCATACTCCTATGCTGAAGTTTGCAGGTCAATTTTCAAGACTTAGGATGCGTTTCGGCAAGTCTTACTGGAAGTTCAGCGACAAACTTGCTATGGAAGTACAGAAGGGGAACACACTTAATATCTTTGAGTGCACAGGACTTCGTCATATAAAGCGTGAACTTTCACTTTACCTTTCTATGCTCAAAAATTCCAAAGACCGTGTCTTAGCTACTAAGTGTATCGGACTTAGAGTTATTTACCGACTGACACGTCCCTTCTACAAAAACAGAAGAATCATTCTCACCTTTGACAAACTCTACAAAGCAGGCGACAACGGAGAATACTTCTGGAAATACGCAAACTCTGTAGATGACAACGTAGAAACCTACTATGTTGTTTCTGACACCTCACTTGACTACAAACGCCTTAGAGAATACGACAAGAAGCACTTAGTTGTTCACAACTCCCTCAGATGTAAGCTTCTTGCCCTCAATATGGAGGCAATCGCCGCAACCCACACCCTTGTCATGCAGTTCTGCGGGTTTTCAAAGGACCTGCACGCTTATTTCCTTGACCTGTGGAATCCAAAAGTAATTTGTATTCAGCACGGACTTACTGTTCAGCAGCTTGCACAGTATCAACGCAGAACCTATGACAACACAACACTTTACTGCCTTGCCTCAAAATACGAAAAGCAAAACCTTATGCACCCAATCTACGGCTACGAGGAAAGCATGCTGAAACTTAACGGTCTTGCCAGATATGACGGACTTAGAAACAACGATAAAAAGTTCATTCTTATCACTCCTACCTGGCGTAGAAATATAGTTGCTCAGGGCAGTGCATTCAAGAAAAAACCTTACAACGAGCAGTTCAAATTCACAGAATACTTCCGTCTTTACAACGAGCTTATTCACGACAAAAAGCTCATTGAAACCGCAAAGGCTCACGGATATGAAATCACCTATCTGCTACACCCTGCAATGAGTCCACAGCTTGAAGATTTTGACAACACAGGCTACGTTAAGGTAATTGCTGCCTCAGGTGATATGAACTATGAAGAAATACTCACGCAGGCAAGCCTTATGGTTACAGACTACTCAGGAGTTCAGTTTGACTTTGCATATATGCGAAAGCCCATTGTTTATTACCACCCTGATAGTCTTCCTCCTCATTATGAATCAGGCGGAATAGATTATCCCACCCAAGGCTTCGGCCCTATCTGCACAGAGCACAAAGAGCTTGTGGATACTGTATGTGAATTCATTGAAAACTCCTGTGAAGCTTTGCAGGAATACAAGCGAAGAGCAGATGATTTCTTTGAATTTGATGATTTCAACAACTGTCAGAGAATTTACGATGAAATTCTGAAATCCCTCAACAAGAAATAACGAACAAAAAAAGGAAGCAAAGCGTAAGGTCTTTGCTTCCTTTTGATTTATTATTCAGCTATATTCATAATCTTTTTGATATTTTCAACTATCTGCTTTGCAGCTGTTCCCTGCTCATAACAACCTCTTGCCTCAAGGAAGGCATCAACCTTCGGCTGATATGCAGTATCTTCAAAAGAGAGCACAGCCTCTGCGAGTTCCTTATTATTGTGAGCAATGGGGAATGGGGTTTCCTCCAAAGGATAATAAAGCCCTCTGCCCTTCTGGTACTGCTTTGCATCAGGTGCATAAAGTATCATAGGTCGGCGTGTAAGTACATAGTCATATGCCCAGCTTGAATAGTCGGTGATACCGAAGTCTACAGTGGCAATAAGTTTCTGCATATCAGGATATTGACCTGCATCCTTAAGCCAATCATTGGGCTTAAAGGCAGCTGTTCCTGTGCGGTTTTTGAAGTGCATACGCACAAGAATAATCCATTCTCCGCCGAATTTTTCTTCCAAAGATTTTTTGAGAGCTTCGTAGTTAATATTAAAGCAGGAAACATCACCTGAATCTCTGAAGGTAGGAGCATAAAGAAGGAACTTTTTATCAGTTCCCACTCCAAAATATTCAGCCACTTGTGCTCTGAGCTGCTCAAACATATCCTTTTCAAAGAGAATGTCGTTTCTGGCATGGCCAAACTTCCATACAGGCGTATCGGGCCAGAAGGTAGTGCGGAACACGTCCTCTTCAAAGGTACTGTTTGCAACCACATAGTCGGTAGTCTTCTTGAGTTTTTTTGCAAGTGCCATCCATTCAGAATCGCCGTGGAGCTTTTTTATACCCATACTGCCGTGCCAGGTATTTATTAAAATCTGGTTCTTCTTTTTGGGCATACCGTACCAAAGACAGCTCAGTCCGTTATCCAGCCAGATTTTAGCGCTTGCCTGCTCTTCGTACATTTCAAAGCTCTTACGCTTTACAACTCTTACCTGAGGAGGAAAAGCACCTGACTGCATACTATTTTTATCGCCTGCCCACACAATATCTATGGGAAGCTTCTGCCTTATAATTTCATCAACAATATAACTGGGATTGCAGTTATAACCATTGTCAAAGGTCATAACAAACAGCTTATTATTCTTAACCTTACCTTTACGGTAACAAAGCTTACGTGAAGCCTTACCAATACAATCATCGATCTTTTTTCTTACTGTAAGAAGAAAGTTGCCTTGTATCAATGCGGATTTCAAGGCTGAAGACATATTTACCCATCTCCTTCCTAAATTTCTTTTGATATTTTACTACAACACACATCAAAAGTCAAACCGTCATATTTTTCCTTTATGCATATAATTAGATTGACTTATCCCTCTGAAAACGCTACAATAACGTAAACAGTATTTTTACGTCAACATACTGATAAACTTTGTTTTCGGGTGGTGAAACACGTGCCCTTTAATGACAACAGTAATAAAGACAGCTCTGTCCTGAGGAAGCTTCAGCTTACAGAGCTTGAAATTCTCAGAGAGTTTGACCGTGTGTGCAAAAAACACAATCTCAGATATTACCTTGTAGGAGGAACTTTGATTGGTGCCGTCAGACACAAAGGCTTTATCCCCTGGGACGATGACATAGACGTATCTATGCCCAGAGAAGACTTTGACAAACTGTGCTCTCTTGCAAAAGAAGAATTTGACAAAGCTTTCTTTCTGCAAACCCGCAAAACTGATAAGAATTGCTATTTCTACTACGCAAAGCTTCGCAAAAACGGCACCTGCTTCCCGGAGGAAAAGTTCGAACATACCCCTATGCACAAAGGAATATTTATGGATATTTTTCCTTTGGATTACATTCCCGAAAAAAAAGCTGTGCAAAAACTTTTATTCCGCGGTTTCAGCTGTTTGTCGGGCTTTATATGCTCAAAAGAAAAGACAAGCGAATATCTTTACAAGGACGCAAACCTGCCTTTCTTCGTCCTGTTCAGATTCCTGCAGAGCATTCTGCCGAAGCGTCTGCTACTTGCAATGAGGAATCTGCTTGCAAAACTTTCCTCTGCTTTCTCAAACAAAAAGCTGTTGGCGTCTTTCAGCGGATTTCACGGCTACCCTATGGAGATTGCTCCTGCAAAGTGGTGGGGTGACGGCTGTGACGTAGAGTTTGAAGGTTACACTTTCAGAGCTCCCTCAGAGTATCACACCCTTCTTACTCATATGTTCTCAGACTACATGAAACTTCCACCCGAAGAAGAAAGAGTAAACCACAGCGTAGATAAGAACAAAGTAATATTTGAGGGTGCAACCCCGGAAAATTACAAACCCAAAGTAAAGAGAAAACGCAACCCCCGTAATTCAGAACAAGAATACACCGACTTCCCCATATAACAATTACAGCCTTCCGTTTAATGCGGAAGGCTGTTGCTTTTTCTGTATTATTTTTCTGCGGCAACCTGCGGTGGATCTACAAAGACATCGCCTTTTTTGAACACATACCGTTTGTATGCGTGCATATTGGTAAAGTCGTACCGCTCTTTATAGCCGTAGCTTTTCAGTGTCTCTGAAGCAGGGTAGTAATCTATAGTTTCGCTGATGATTACAAAAGGCTTTTTACCCAACAGCTTTCTGAGCTTCTTTGAGCTATAGACAGGTTTACCCAGGCACTGAGTTCCCACAAGCTCCTTATCATCAGAAACATAGTATTCCACCTGAGTTTCAAAAAGCTCTGTGTTGAGCTTAGGTGAATTAAGATTAGGCAAACCGTAGCATACAAACTTTACATTTGTAAGGTCACGTCTTCGGCAAGAAAGAAGCTCCTTTGAAAAGGGCACAAAGAAATCCTCTATTCCCTGATAAGAACTCTCACGTTCACGCTGAAGTGTATCTTCATCAACACCTGTCTCAAGGGCTTCGAAGAACACATCGGTTACATATTCGGGGTTAAGCTTATCATAGGTTACAAACTGTTTTTCACAGCCAATGCTTTTTCCGAAAAATCTCAGCTTATCATTCCATACCAAGCCAACGCAAGGAATCCCCATAGAATACGCAATAATATTTGCGTGCATACGGCAGGCTATAATTCCCTTAAACTGAGAAATATTGTGCACAAGTTCTGTGGGAGTTTCGGGTTTAGGCACAGATATTTTCTCCAAGTCATCCTCTCTGCCTATATATCGCACAAGGTCACAAAGAAACTCCTCATCCTTTGCAAATCCGTTTGTAAACAGTTTCCATTTTATATTTTTCTCATCAAGACAGTCGATAATACCGCTCCAAAGCTCCAACAAATCCTCTTTGGAAAACTGTATTCCGTAATCCTCAAACAGTCCTGCACGGGCAACTCCCAGACCTACTGTCTGCGACCGATTATCTCTGCTGACACCATAAGCCTGTGACGCCCAGACAGCAGGGTCGCTGACACGATAAGCCTTGCTTTCTCCAAAGAAATAATTCTCATTAAGAAAATCAGCATAATCACGGGAGGTAATGCCCTTTATACAGTTACAAGACAACAGTTCACACAAAAGTCTGCAGCCGTCATCGGATTTATCAAAACCTTCAACGCCGACAGCATTGAATACCACAGGTATTCCATAGTGCTCCGCCCTGGAAACAACACGCTCCATAGCAACAGGCAGATTTTCAACCTGATACTTTATCATACCTCCGCCGGGGAACACAACAATATCACTGTTGCGGACAGCGGCGAGCTGAGATTTGGTTTTTTCCTTGCGTACATCACGGGTAGTGATTTTAACCTTTTTAATTCCGTTCTTCTTTGCAATATCACGTATCAGATACTGAACGCAATCGCTGATAACACCGTCTCCCAAGTTAGTGCTCATCATAAGTCCTGCCAACAGCACCCTGAGCTCAGGATGTTGCTTTTTGGCATACCTCTCCCTTTGAGACGCAGGGGATTTTGGAAACAGTTTGTTTCGTGCTCTGCTGTAAAGACTCACAACTCCACCACCTTTAATAGGAATAAATCATACACTTAATCAAAGCTTATAACTGTTCTCTTAAGTCCGTCACGGAGTTTAACCTGAGGTTTCCAACCCAAAGCTTCAAGCTTCTTGGTATCAAGTCCCACGCGGGCGTAGTTGCAATATGCACCTGTATTCTGTGCTATATCAAAGATCACCTTGATATTTCTCTCAGGGAATAAATCTGCGAGCATCTGAGCCACATCACGGATAGGTGTAGGCTCGGTTTCGTTAGCAAGGTTGTATGCTTCACAGCACTCACCTTTGAGCATTGCAAGAAAAATTGCAGCTACCGCGTCGGTAACATAGCAGAAAGCACGCAGTGCCAGTCCCTCACTCTTGAGAATAATATCACGTGAATTTACTGCGTCGCTGATAAAGTCCGACATAACTCTGCCGTCACTTTCAATAATCATACCCGGGCCGTAAGAATGTGCAATTCTCAGCACTGTGAAAGGTACACCGTACTGAACGTTATAGCTTCTGAGAATTGTCTCTGCAATACGCTTGCTCTCAGGGTAGCAGGAGCGTGCCTCAAGAGGGTCAAACACACCCATATCGGTTTCCTTGATAAACTCCACTCCCTCGACCTTGCCGTAAATCTCTCGGGTGGAAGGATAGATAATATTAGTAACTTTCTTTTCCCTTGCGAGCTCAAGTACATTTACGGTTCCTGCGGTATTTGCAGAGATAATACCTGTAGGGTCGTGCTTGATAAAGTAAGGACTGCAGGCACCTGCGGCGTGGAAAATATAGTCGATATCTCCCTCATAGTTTATTGGTGCACAAACATCCTGTGAGAGAATCTCAAACCGTGAATCCTCAAGAAAGCCTGCAAACTTAGCCTCTGCCTTCTTTGCGTTTCTCACCAATGCTACAACCTTTATATTGTAATTCTTTGTGAGATTAAGATGCATCAGAGCCATTGTAAAATAATATGCAAGCATACCTGTGGCACCTGTGATAAGAACTGTTTTATCACGGAGCATTTCATAAGGTACATACTCTCTTGACACAAGTTCTTCCATATCCTGAAGCACTACCTCTTTATTATAAAGAAACATAAACTAAACTTCCTCTCTTATATTGTATTATTAGTATAGCACTAAGGAAAAAAACTTGCAAGAATATTTGAGTTTCAGGCAAAAAAACATTGCGTCCAATCAAATTTTATGTTATGCTGAAAATGCAGATAATCCCAATAAATCAAGGAGGTTATATCTTATGAAAAAAACAATCAGTTTACTTCTTTGCTTGCTTCTCATTGTAAGCACAGGCATACTTTCTTTTGAGGTTTTTGCCGCAGAAGGAGACCAGAGTTTCATCAAGGAAAATATGCTTTATGTTCACGCTGTAGACGATGAAACAGAAACCGAAGCTTGGCATCACTGGCAACACGCAGATGCCTACATTGACTATGACGAAGAGGATATGGAAGAGCTGGGACTTAAAGAAGGCGAAGGTCTTTCCGAGGAAAAGTATTTCTTTATGCCCTCATCCACTCCCCAAGACAAAGTTGTGATGATGAACACTTATTCTGAGGATGTTACAGTAAACTCAACTGTTATTCCTGCAGGCGGTACTGCTCAGGTAAGCTACACTGAAGGAGAAGCCTGCACAGTAAAAGCAGGTGGAGAAACCCACACCGTGATTTTTATGCGTTCATCTGCCGAAGCCTCCATCTATATCAACAATCCTGATGCAGACGGCGAAGGAACAGACCTGTTCTCTTATCTGAGTGCAGACAAAGAGAACGATGCCAAAGCTACCGGTGCCATTGTTGATGACGAGGGTAACGTAGACAACACTCCCATTAAAAAAATCAAGGGCAGAGGCAACACCACCTGGCTGAAAACAAAGAAGCCTTTTAACGTTACCTACGACAGTGCAGTATCCATTGACGGTATGCAAAAAACAAAGAAGCTTTCTCTTTTGGCAAACTATCAGGACTCTGCTCTTATAAGAAACCGTTTCCTCCAGGATTTGTCCGATGCAGTTAATATGCCTTATGCTTCCGACTCCAGATTTGTTGACGTATATATGAATGGTGTGTACTTAGGTTCTTATCAGATTACACAGAAGGTTGATATCGGCAAAAACAACCTTGTTCCCGAAATTGATGACGATACACACCTTAATGAAGACGGCACCCTCAAAGAGGAGTTCCCCTTTATCTGTGAGGTTGACGCAAGTGCTACGAAAGGCGAAGACTACTACATTCAGACATCTGTTGCACGTTGCAAGCTTACTCTGAAGGGACCTGAGCTTGAAAACGGTGACCCCTATTACAACGAGATTCTTGAGATTGCTAAAAATAAGTTTGATGCAATGTTCACCGCTGTGCGTACAGACTCCGCCAATATGGGCGAACTTGTAGACATTGATTCCCTTACAAAAATTTACCTTATCAACGAAATCGGTAAAAACTGGGACGTAGGCGTATCTTCCCTCTACTTCGTATATAAGCAGGCTGAAGACGGCTCCTGGAAGTTCTTTGCTTCTCCTGTATGGGACTATGACAACTCTCTGGGCAACGCCACAGGCGTCAAGGGTGACCTGCAGAGAATGGGAGTAACCGATTACGAAGAACCCACAGGCTGGTGGGTAATGTACAAACCCGGCGCCGGCTCAGGCAAAGCCGCTAAATACAATATCCTCAGCTGGGCAGCACGTAATGAAACCATTATGAACCACGCTGCTACAGTCTGGTTTGAGGAATTTATGCCCGCTATGGAAACCTTCAATTCACAGAACGTTGATTTCGGTGAGCTTTACTCAAGCGATGTTTACTTCAACTTCCTTGAAGGCACAGCCGATATGAACTATACAATGGGTTGGCTCCTCACAACAGGCAGTTGGATTTGCGACCATTCAACTCTGCGCACAGGTTCCTTTAACAGCGCAACAGGGGAATTCACTCAGGCTTCAGAGGATACATCCTACGACATCACAAAATTCGAAGACCAGTACAAATACACCATCGACTGGCTCAATACAAGATGCGCTTGGCTGAGTGCACAGTTCTATGAAAACTACACTCCCACCGCTCCCGAGGTAACACCCGAAACTGCGATTATTGGTGACGCAGACCTTGACCTTTCTGTCAACATCAAGGATGCTACTGCAATTCAGAAGCACGCCGCAAAGCTTGCAATTCTTGAGGGACTTGCCTTTGATTGTGCAGATGTACGTAAAGATGCAGATGTAAACATCAATGATGCAACAGCAATCCAGAAATTTGTTGCAGGGCTTTCCGTTGATTATCCTGTTGGAGAAAAACTCAACAAGTAAAGCATACAAAAATAATCAGAACATAAAAAAGCCTGTCGTATTCGGCAGGCTTTTTTACTTCGTAAAAACAAAAAACTCTATACGTTTTTACAAAAACATCGTCATTTCTGCAAGTTTCATTGCTTTTTTACAATTTTAGTGATATACTGTATTTTAGAGAAATGGCGGTGGAAATCAATTATGGAAAGAGATACTATCTTTGAATACGGAAAATACCTGACTCATCTTATATCATGTACACTGAACAATACAGAACCCAACGCTCCCTTTGAGGGAATGGACTGGGAACAGCTGTATCGTCTTGCATGTTTTCACAAGGCAGAAGCCCTCGTTTTTCCTACCATTAGCAAACTACAGGTTCCTGAGGATATTCTCAGCAAATTCACCTACAGCAATCATCGTATGAAAGCACGGGAAGCCCGTCAGGAAATTGAAGCGCAAAAGATTTTTTTCTTACTAAAAGAAAAAAACATACCATTCATCAAAATGAAGGGTATTGTTCTGAAAAACTACTACCCTATGCCATATATGCGCAGTCAGGCTGACGTTGACCTTTGCATGAGCAGAGAAAACAGACAGATTTTTGCACCCGTTATGAAAGAACTGGGATATAAATCACACTCTGAAAACGAAAACACAGATGTATATGAAAAGGATGATTTTTTCTACTATGAACTGCATTCCAAAATCTCAACCACCTTTTCATTTTCAAAGCTTTACTCTGACCCCTTCTCTAAAGTAAAACCTGACGAGGATAATATCGGGTATGTGTTCACAGATGAGTATTTTTATCTTCATATCGTAACTCACCTTTACAAACATTTCGTTGTCGAAGGTTGCGGCATAAGATTTCTGTGCGACATATATATTTTTGAAAAAGCACATCCGCATCTTGACAAAAAACTTGTCCGCAGTCTGCTTGCTGAATATGGCATGGAAGATTTCTATAACAATATCATCAAGCTCAACTCCTGTCTTTTTGAAGGAGCACCATTTAGCGAAGAACAAATTAAAATCGCTGCTTTTATTTTTAAGTGCGGAGACCACGGAAACGACAACATCAGACATCTTGCAATGTCTATTTCAAGAAAATCTCGTCTGTCATTCTGGAGCAGAATACGTTTTACTCTTCAGATATTTTTTCCTCCTGCAAAGGAACTTAAGATTAGATATCCTTTGCTTGAAAAAGCTCCTGTTCTTTTGCCACTCTACTGGATAAGACGAGGTTTCAGCACTCTGTTTTTTAAGCGAGAGGCTATTTCCGAGCAAAACAAACGCATTAAGTCTGTTCATTCCGATGAAACAAAGGAAGCACAAAAAGTACGTACTCTTCTGCAAATCAACGAAAATATGCACTAAAACCCGAGTTTTCAGGTACCAAGATTCTTGTTTTCTTCCCTTTCTAAGTTCTGATAATCCACCTTGCCAAGTTTGGTCAACGGCAAATCTTTCACAAATTCTATCTGTGATGGAACCGCGTAAACAGCAAGATATATACGGCAATAAGATACAAGCTCTGCTTTTAATTTTTCCTCTGATGCAGTAGGAGTTTTCAGCACCACAACCGCCTTGATTTTCTGCATTTTGTACAAGTCTCTTACACCTATAGCACAGCATGTCTCCACCGCAGGATGCTGTGAAAGCACCTGCTCCACCTGCGAAGGATACACATTATACCCGTTGGTGATAATCAATCTCTTAATCCGGTCTTTGATGTAAACAAAGCCCTCCTCATCCATTTTCCCTGCATCCCCTGTGTGGAGCCATACTCTGCCGTCAGGATGAAGTTTCAACACCTTTCTGGTTTCTTCTTCCTCACCTAAATACCCAAGCATAAGCGAAGGTCCCGTGATGCAGATTTCACCTACCTTACCACAGGGCAAAGCATGGGTTGTATTCTCTTTACAAATTTTATAATAAGTATCCGGAAGCGGTATTCCTACACTCCCCTTTTTCTCTCGGTTTGCGGGAGTAAGACAACTGACAGCTATGCACTCTGTAAGTCCATAGCCTTCCCTGACCTTAACCTTTGCACCGCGTTCCTTCAGATATCCGTCAAGCTTTGATTTAAGCTGTTCTTGCAGAGCATCTCCCCCCGAAAACACTCCGGCAAGAAAGCTCAGGTCTGCATTTGAAAGGCTTTTACTTTTTGTAAGAGCTTCGAACATAGCAGGTACCCCGGCAATAAAGCTTGGACGGTATTTTTTTATTATTTTTCCACAGGCTTCTTTAGAAAACCGAGGCACAAGTATACAGCAACCTGCAAAAACCAGTGTTGTGTGAACGCAGACACCCAGCCCAAAACCGTGAAACATCGGTGTAACGCAAAGCATTGACTTACCCTCAACACTGCAACAGCTCATTGCTCTTGTGCCTATAGCCATTGCACCCAAGGCAAAGGAAGAAATAAGCACACCCTTGGGTTTTCCTGTGGTGCCTCCTGAAAAAAGAACCACTGCAGGTTCATAGGGAGAAATCTGTGCAGAGGTGCAAGCAAAGCTTCCTTTTCCTCTTGTAAGGTCACGCCATAAAACAAATCTGTTTTTTACCCAAAACTTTTTATGCTGTGAAATCCCACCGACAATACGTTTTACGCCTTTTAGTTCATCCGCAGGTGAAGTCACAATAATCACCTTGTTTTTCAGTGCATTGGATTTTGCCAAGAGTTCTTCAGAGGACGAAAGCACTACAACAAAATTAGAAGCAGCAATTTCTGCACACTCCTCAATCTCAGTCAAAGCTGAAAGCGGATGCACAAAGGCAGCCACAGCTCCCATCCTGTTAAGCGCATACAGAATATACACCGCCTGAGGGATATTAGGAAGACAAACCATTACTCTGTCTCCTTTTTTCACTCCGCACTCTTCAAGCCCTGCCTGAACTTTTATAATCCGCTCTATCATTTCCTTGTAGGTTATTTTACGGTTCATATAAATCAGAGCTGTATACTCCGGGTATTTGCATGCAACGCTGTACACCGCATCCCAAAGGGTTATCTCAGGATAAGCAAGTTGTATATTTTCATCTGCGTAAAATCTGCGCCAAGGTGCAGTATTTTCCATAATTCGCCTCTTTTTTAACACAAAATATAATATAATCTTAGCAGAAACGATACGTCGTTAATTATCGTAATCTGTAATACTCAGACATACAGAAGGTGTCAACTGTGAAAACAAAGCAAGTCTACCACTCCCCTGTCATCTGCTACGAGGTAACAGAAGAAGAAAAATCCTACGGCATAAATGTTTATTTTAGCAATCACAGAGATTCTCAGGACCCTGAGCTTAACTGTGTAATAAAAGATTTCACAACTATCAGTGAAAAAGCACACAGCTTTGCAAAGAAACTTGCAGATAACTGTGCCTTGCCTGTGCACGTACCTGAACTTGCCGAAGAATTTTTGTCCCTTTAGTTTACATTTGCGTATACTTTGTGGTATCATTAACTGCAAGGTTACCTTTATTCAAAGGAGTAAAAAATGAAAAGATTATCAGCATTAATATTGGCAGTTATTATACTTATATGCATGACAGCCTGCACAGAGATTAACCTCCCGAAAGACGAAAGAATACAAATTGTTGCCACTATTTTTCCCCAGTATGACTTTGCACGAGCCATTGCAAAAAACAATGCTCAGGTCAATATGCTTATTCCCCCGGGAGCAGAAAGTCACAGCTTTGAACCTACAACCTCTGACATTTTAGAGCTTAGCACCTGTGATATCTTCATTTACACAGGAGGCGAATCAGACAGTTGGATTGACGACATACTGAAAAATATAGACAATCCGGATATGACAATTATCTCCCTTGCAGATTGTATTCCTGAATTAATATCAACAGATGAACACGGGCACTCTGACAGTGATGCTCACAACCACTCAAAGACAGATGAGCACGTTTGGACTTCGCCTGTAAATGCTATAAAAATCTGCGAAACTATATGCAATGCTCTGTGTGAAAAAGACAGGAAAAATGCGGACAGTTACAAAGAAAACCTTAAGACTTATCTTGATGAATTGTCTGTCCTTGATAAGGAATTCAGAACAGTAACAGAAAACTCTGAACGCGACACTCTTGTTTTCGGCGACAGATTTCCTCTAATATATTTTGCAAAAGAATACGGTCTTGAATACATGGCAGCTTTCTCAGGCTGTTCGGACGACACCGAAGCAAGTGCTTCTACCATTGCAAACCTCATTGAAAAGGTAAAAGAAGAAAACATACCTGTTGTGTTGAAAATCGAGCTGAGTTCTGACAGCATCGCTTCTACAATCGCAAAGGAAACAGGAGCAGAAGTGCTCACCTTCTACTCCTGCCACAATATATCAAAGGAAGATTTTGAAAAAGGCGAAACCTACCTTTCCCTTATGAAAAAGAACGTACACACTTTAGAACTTGCACTTAACTGAAACAATAACAAAAACAGCCTTTCCAAAAATAGGAAAGGCTGTTTATTTTATAATTGATGCATTACTCTGTCATAAAGAGTACACCCAGAGTATTGGGGCCGCAATGGCTGGAGATTGTACCGCTTGCACGGGTAAGGAAAACCTCCTTGAAGATACCCTTTGACACTACATAGTCAAATACCTTCTTCTCGATGTCATCATCCATAGAAGAATATGTAACGAAAGCACGGTCAGTCTTGATGTTATCGTACTGAGCGAGAGTATCATCAACATACTCAAATACTACTTTTTCGTATTTACCGCGGTATTTCTTGCCAACGCCCATAGCACCCTGCTGATCGTTGAAAACCTTGATGCTGGGTTTGAGGCCCAGAAGATTTGCACCGAACGCGGCCAATGCTGAACAACGGCCGCCTGCACGCAAAAACTCCAGTGTATCAAGCACAAAGCTTGCGTGGTTTTTCTGATTCAGAGCTGTTACCTCCTCGGCAACCTGTTTTGCAGACATACCCTTGGCAATACGCTCTGCAGCCTCAATAGCAAGTAAGCCTGCACCTGTGCTCAGTGAACAGGAATCAACAGGATAAACCTTACCCTGGAGTTCCTCTGCAGCAAGGCAACTGTTGCGATAACTTGAAGAAAGGGATGAACCTAAGCTGATATATACAATTTCATAACCGTCGTCAACATAAGGTTTCAAAGCTTCAACGATATCGCTTATGTTGATAGCGGCAGTCTTGGGAAGCTCCTTGGTTTTGTAATAATGCTCAAAGATTTCTTCTGTTGTAATATCAACGCCGTCCTCGTAGGTTTTCTCCTCGAGAATAACGTGAATGGGAACAGTGTGGATACTGTATCTCTCACAAAGTTCCTTGGTAAGGTCGATAGAACTGTCAGCAAAAAGTATTACCTTATTATTCATTATCCTCTACTCCTTTTTTCGTTTCAAGTCAAAGATTAGCAGTTGTAAACAATGCTGTTTTGTGATATAATTCTCACTGTAACTAATTATATATTATATTTGCAAACAAATCAAGTATTTATCAAGCGAGGTTGTAATTTTATGATTAAAAAGTTTACTTTTGGCACCCCTTTTGAAACCGAGGCTGTAATTGCAGATATTCCTGCAGAAAAAGGGACAGTTCCATACTTTGACCTTAATACACAAAACGGTCTTAAGTTTGCCCTTAGCCTTGAAAAGAGCGATGCTGTTTACGGACTGGGAGAAAGTGTGAGAGGCATCAACAAAAGAGGATACACATACAGTACCTTCTGTGCTGATGAACCTAACCACACAGAGGCTACACGTTCACTTTACGGCGCACACAACTTCATTATAGTTGAGCAAAAAGAACGTGTCTTCGGCGCTTTCTTTGACTGTCCTTCTACCGTTAACTTCGACGTTGCTTTCACAAAGGCAGACGAGCTTCTCATAACTTCCGACAATACTAATATGTATGTTTATATTATTGACGGCAGTACTGTTTATGAGATAATAAGACAGTTCAGAGAGGCAATCGGTATGAGCTATGTGCCTCCTATGTGGGCATTCGGCTACACCCAGTGCAGATGGAGCTACCTTTCAAAAGATGAAATCCGTGAGGTTGTAAGACGTCACCGGGAACTTCACATTCCCCTTGATGCCGTATACCTTGACATCGACTATATGGAAAGATACAAAGACTTCACCATAGACGAAGAAAACTTCTCTGACCTTGAAGGCTTTGCAAAGGAAATGAAAGCAGAGGGTATCCGCCTTGTTCCTATTATTGACGCAGGCGTCAAGATTGAGGAAGGTTACGATGTTTACGAAGAAGGTGTTGAAAAAGGTTACTTCTGCACCGACAAAGACGGAAAACCCTTTGAAGCCTGCGTATGGCCCGGTATGACACACTTTCCTGACTTCCTCAATGCGGACGCAAGGAAATGGTTTGGTGCAAAGTACAAGATTCTCACCGATATGGGAATGGAAGGCTTCTGGAACGATATGAACGAGCCTGCTATTTTCTTCTCTCAGAATTCCGTTGACAAGACTGCTCAGCTAGTCAAAGAAAAAGCAAGCAAGGACGAATTCACTATTGATGATTTCAGAGAGCTTCAGGGGTACCTCTCAAGCAGACAAAACTGTGAAGAAGATTACAGCGGCTTTTATCACAACACACCTCAAGGCAGATACTGCCACAAAGATGTGCACAACCTCTACGGTTACAATATGACAAGAAGTGCCGCAGAAGGTCTGAAAGAAGCAGAACCCGACAAGCGTTTTCTGCTGTTCTCCCGTGCATCATACATCGGTATGCATCGCTACAGCGGTATCTGGACAGGCGACAACCATTCCTGGTGGTCACACATTCTGGCTGAACTTCGTGTTCTGCCCGGACTTAATATGTGCGGTTTCCTTTATGTAGGTGCAGACCTTGGCGGATTCGGCTGTGAATGCAGCCGCGACTTACTTCTTAGATGGCTTTCCCTTGGCATCTTCACACCCCTTATGCGTAATCACTCAGCTCTGGGCACAAGATATCAGGAGTGCTACCGCTTTGAAAACCCTGAGGATTTCAAGCACATCATTGATTTGAGATACCGCCTTATCCCCTATCTTTACAGCGAGTATATGAAGGCAGCTATAAACAACGATATGTACTTCAAGCCTCTTGCTTTTGAGTATCCTGAGGATGAGATTGCAAGACACACAGAAGACCAGCTTATTCTGGGCAACGAGATTATGATTGCTCCCGTATATACTCAGAACGCAGTGGGAAGATACGTATATCTGCCTGAGGATATGACTGCTGTGAGAATGGCAGGCGGTGAGCTTACACTTACTGAAATAAACAAAGGTCATCACTTTGTTGAAATTCCCGAAAATGAGGTTGTATTCTTTATCCGTAAAGGAAAATGCATTCCTCTGTGCAAGGCGGCAGAAAGCACCTTTGAACTTAACACAAAGGACCTTGAGCTTATCGGCACAGGTGAAGAATATCAGCTTTATACTGATGACGGAATGGGCTTTGACTTTTCAAATCCCGACAACTTGAAGCTTCTCAAAAAGTAACACAAAACGCAACTTGCAAATCGCCTCCCTTGCCTGAAGGGAGGTGTCTTTGCCAAAGCAAAGTCGGAGGGGTAAAAAAAGAGCAGTACAAAACGTACTGCTCTTAATAAAACAATATGAAAGATTAAAGAATAATCTCGCCGTCAACTGTGCCTGAAAGACCTGCAGCATTTGACTCGTCGGTGTCGATGTGCATTGCAGGGAAGAACTTGTCGCTTACTCTTACAACAACATCGCCGAAGATTGTCTCACGGTTGCCACTTTCTCCTACCTTAACGGAAACAATCTGCTTATCCTCAACGCCGAACTGTGCAGCTGCTTCGGGTGTCAGGTGAATGTGACGCTTTGCAACGATAACACAATCTGTTACCTCAACTTCACCCTTGGGACCTCTGAGGATACAACCGGGAGCACCCTTAACATCGCCTGACTCACGAACAGGAGGTACAATACCGAGTTTTCTTGCATCGGTGAAAGCAACCTCTGCCTGATTAGCAGGACGAACAGGACCGAGAACAGACATTGTAAGCTCACCCTTGGGGCCTACAACCGTTACCTTTTCTGCACAAGCGAACTGACCGGGCTGAGAAAGGTCTTTTTTGTTAGTAAGAGTTGCACCCTCACCAAACAGAGCCTCAAGAGTTTCCTGAGTGATGTGGATATGACGTGCAGAAGTTTCTACCATTATTTTCATAATGTATACCACCTATCTTCAAAAATTTTACTTTATTATTTTACACCCTAACCCCGCAAATTTCAACTGTTTTATAATTAATTCAAAGAGTTTTTACCAAAAAACTCAGACAAAGGAGTTTTTACTATGTATCAGACTTGGGATGAATTGCAAGAGGAATGTCTGTGTTGTACAAAATGTGAATTATGCCGCGAGCGTACAAATGTGGTTTTCGGCACGGGCTCAAAGAACGCAGAAGTTATGTTTATCGGTGAAGGTCCGGGAGAAAACGAGGACTTGCTTGCACAGCCCTTTGTAGGCAGAGCAGGTCAGCTTCTGGACAAGATGCTTCTGGCAGTTGACCTTGACAGAAACAAGAACATTTACATAGCAAATATGGTCAAGTGCAGACCCCCGAAAAACCGTGACCCACACCCTACCGAAGTTGCCTGTTGCCTTGACTGGCTGAGAAATCAGGTTCTTCTGATGAAGCCGAAGATTATAGTTTGCCTGGGCAGAATCGCCGCCGCAAGACTTATCAAGGAGGATATTAAAATCACCAAGGAGCACGGACAATTCTTTGAGAAAAACGGTGTTTTGATGATGCCTATGCTTCACCCTGCCGCAATACTTCGCGACCCCAGACGCAAGCCCGAGGCATTTCAGGATTTCCTTACACTGCGTGATAAGATTGAGGAAATCTGCGAGCATACATATTGATGATATACTCCCTCAGTCTTGCCTGTGGTAAAACCAGCTCCCTCAGAGAGGGAGCCTATAGTGCACAAAAAAACCTCCCGCAAAACACTGCGGGAGGTTATTGTTCTGTTAATTCAATTAAAGTCTTTGTTGGCCTGTACCTCGCCTTTCTTAAATTTGGTCGATTAAAAATTTAACTGTACATTGGTCTGTCCTCAATATAAGTTTTGTTTATATTCGGCTCGAAATTAAGTTAGAGTCTTTGTTGGCCTGTACCTCGCGTTTCTTAGATTGGTCGGTTAAAATCTTAACTGTACATTGGACTATACCTCATTATAAGTTATAGGTTTATGTTCGGTTTCAGATTAAGCTAAAGTTCTTTTTGGCTTGTACCTCGCGTTTCTTAAGATAATCGAGTTCTGTTTTAATTGTACATCGGACCGTACCTCGTATTTAAGATTTTTCAGTCTGGTTTTATTTTAATTGTACATTGGCTTATACCTTTTGTTAAGTTTCCGAAGGCTGTGCCGTCGGTTTATGTTCCTGATATATGTTTACAGTGATTTCAGTTTGCTTTTTACAGGCAGATTACAGGGGATTTATTTTTATGCTTTCTGCTTTTACTTTTTGTTTTACCGTTCGCGGTTAAAAACAAAAATCGGAAGAGCCTTCCTTTTTGAAGTTGTAATCAGCATAACTGCTCATTTCTGCCGAACTTGCTTTCACTGATGAAGCACAGTCCGGACAGTTAAAACTTTCAATCATCGGAATCTCCTCCTTTCCTTTTACTTATCTATTCAGTTGATTTATTTCCTTTCCTTTTGTCAACTATATTATACTATATCTTTTTGAAATGTGCAATACTTTTGTGCAATTTTTACAGTTTGTATTTTCAACAATGTTTAACGTTCAAATTAGTACACCTTGCACAAAAACAAAAAAATCAGCCTTCTCACAAGAGAAAGCTGAAACAAAACACAAATTATTTTCTGAATCTTCTGCCCTTTGCCTTGAGCACAAAGCGGTTGCCTGTGTTGACAAACACCAGAGCAAACAGAAGCACTGCTATAAACATAACAGGAGCCGCAATAATCAGCCAGGTTGCGCCCTTGATTATGTATCCTAAGAAACCCATAAGCGCAGACACTGCAAGCAGACACATTATTACACCCAGAAATTTACTGAGAGATTGTTCGTCATAGATAGGATTGCCCTCTGCGTCCTTTTTGCCGCCTGTGACAAGGGATGCCGTCTTGCCCATAAAGGCCAGCACTGCAAAGACAACAAAAACAACAAAGAATATTATAAAAGCAACTAACATACTTAAGCCTCCGATTTGTATAATTATTGTAAAGCTTCAAGTTTTGTATTTATTATATAATATCACAAAAAACTACCGATATCAATACAGGAAAATAAGAATTATTCTGAAAGTTTTGCATATTGCAAATCTTATATTGAACATAGGTTTTCAATGTGATATAGTTAATCTGTAAAACTATTTTGCGGAGGGATTTTATGAAGAGAATTCCCGAATTTTTCGGTTCTTTGGTATTTAATGATGAGGCAATGAAAAGATGCCTCTCAGCGGAAGTATACATTGCCTTGAAGCGTACAATCGAAAACGGCGACCACCTGGATTTGTCCGTTGCAAACGAGGTTGCAAACGCAATGAAGGATTGGGCAATGAACTTAGGCTGCACACACTTCACCCACTGGTTCCAGCCTATGACAGGTATCACAGCAGAAAAGCACGACAGCTTCATTACACCTGCTGACGGCGGAAGAGTTCTGATGGAGTTCTCCGGTAAGGAGCTTATCAAGGGTGAGCCTGACGCTTCCTCTTTCCCCTCCGGCGGTATCCGTGCTACCTTTGAAGCAAGAGGTTACACAGCCTGGGACCCCACTTCATACGCCTTTGTTATGGGCAACACCCTGTATATCCCCACAGTTTTCTGCTCCTACACAGGTGCAGTTCTTGATAAAAAAACACCTCTGTTGCGTTCAATGGAGCGTATTTCTGCAGAGTCACTAAGACTGCTCAGAGCTATCGGCAGAGAGGACATCGGCCACGTATATGTTACCGTCGGTGCTGAGCAGGAATACTTCCTCATTGATAAGGATATGTATACCCAGAGACGGGACTTGATGTATACAGGCAGAACCCTCTTTGGTGCACGTCCTCCTAAGGGACAGGAGATGGACGACCACTACTTCGGCGCTATCAAGCCCCGAGTAGCCGCCTTTATGGAGGAACTTGACGAAGAGCTGTGGAAGCTTGGCGTTTATGCCAAAACAGAGCACAACGAGGTTGCTCCCTGCCAGCACGAGCTTGCTCCCGTGTTCACAACCTGTAACCTTGCTACCGACCACAACCAGCTCACAATGGAGGTTATGAAGAACGTGGCTCAGCGTCACGGCTTTGTATGCCTTCTGCACGAAAAGCCCTTTGAGGGAGTTAACGGCTCAGGTAAGCACAACAACTGGGCACTATCCACAAATACAGGCGAGAACCTCTTAAAGCCCGGCAAGAAGCCTTTTGAAAACAAACAGTTCCTTCTGTTCCTTTCAGCGTTCATCAAGGCGGTTGACGAGTATCAGGATTTGCTGAGAATCTCTGTTGCAACTGCAGGCAACGACCATCGTCTGGGCGCTCACGAGGCACCTCCTGCGATTATGTCTATCTTCCTTGGCGAAGATTTGGAAAACGTTCTCCACGCAAAGGCATACGGCGAGGAATACTCAGCCGCTTCCAAGGTTAAAATCGGTATGGGCGCCACAGTTCTGCCCGAGTTCAAAAAGGACACAACTGACCGCAACCGTACTTCTCCCATTGCTTTCACTGGTAACAAATTCGAGTTCAGAAGCTTGGGTTCTGCTCTTAACATTGCCTGCCCCAACATTATGCTCAATACTATTGTTGCTGAGCAGTTATCTCTCTTTGCAGATATTCTTGAGGGTTCCTCAAACCTTGACAAAGACATCGACACTATAGTAAGCGATGTTTATAAAAACCACCACCGCATCATCTTCAACGGCAACAACTATGCCGAGGAGTGGATTGCCGAGGCAGAAGCAAGAGGGCTTATGAACCTGCGTACCATGCCTGAGGCTATGCAGCACTACTCAGACGCAAAGAACGTTGCACTCTTTGAAAAGCACAAAATTTTCAATGCTGACGAAATCCGTGCGAGATGTGAAATCCAGCTTGAAAGCTACTCAAAGACTGTGAACATCGAAGCTCTCACTATGCTTGATATGGCAAGGAAAGACATCTTCCCTGCAGTGTCACGCTTTGTAGGCGACCTTTCCAAGGATGTATACTACAAGCGTCAGATTTGTGCAGATATCCCTGTTGATGCAGAAGTAACACTTATCAAGAGACTTTCTTCTCTTCTTCAGGATTTTGACAAATACACAACAGAACTTCAGAACGCTGAAGACAAGGTTCACAACACCAAGGCAGACGCCCTCACAATCTCCCGTATGTACTGCAACGAAGTGCTCACGGTTATGAGAAAGCTCAGAAAAGTTTCTGACGAAATGGAACAGCTCACCTCCGCCGAGTACTGGCCCTACCCCTCTTACGGCAGACTTATGTTCACAATGTAAAGAACAAAGACAACAACTAAAAACACAAACACAACAGGCACACAGTTTTTACACTGCGTGCCTGTTTTATTATCTCGTATTAAATTACATCAGACCACAGAATCGTGAATGTAAACATCTAAGCCTGCGATGTATTTCTGAATAGCTGTTGCGTCTTTTACGTTAACCGCAATATCGCCATTCATATCCACAGCCCGAAAGCCTGAATCGGGAACAAGAATATGCTCCCCTGCAATCTTTGCAATGTACTTCTGAATTGCGGTAGCATCCTTAATGGTAACCTCGTTATCCATATCTGCGTCTCCTACAAG
>JAZNVW010000027.1:0-90580 GCA_045593025.1 Ruminococcus sp.
GCTTTTCTTCGATATACGCTATTACATCTTCATTCCAATACATTCCTCTGTGGCAGTATGAACGGCGCAGTAGATATTTCTTTTGAGCGGTGTGAGGATAGTAGGTTGGTATGTCGTACATGTGTGTCCGGTTTCGGCGTATTTCACGCGATATCGTGCTCGGGCTGCGCCCTATTAGTTGCGCTATTTTTCTATAACTCAGCCCTTCTACGTAATATTTTCGTATACAACTGCGCTCTTCTATGCTAAGATGGCGGTAGTTCATACAGATCTCCTTTCGGTTGTTTGGCGTGTGGTAACTTCATTCTACCAGAGATTTGTATGAACTTCTTTATTTTTCTTAAAGTGTTGCACTTGATATTATAATTCACCTAGATAAAAACAAAAAGGTATGTATAAACATACCTTTTACTCTCTTTTATTTACTACTGCTGTAATCTTTTCAAACAACCGAATTTTTTGTTCTATTGTCCTATCATCATTTTCCAGCTCTTTTTGAACTTGTTCAAAAATTATATCCATCATATTTCTATCACATTTTATTCTTTTAATTTCAGATTTTTCTTGTTCAATTTCCACCTTTGACTTTTTTCGTTCATCAATAGTATAGTATGATTTATAGTAAAAACCGGCAAATATCAAAACCACTATCAACAACACACCCAAACCTATTGTATTAATAACAAACAAACCATTGTTTTTCCAAGATACAATAAATTCCTGCAATAAAAAACCCACCAAAGCTCCAAATATCAATGAAACAACAGAATCAAGATATGGGAATTTTTTATGTATTTTATCTAATAGTTTTTTCATAAACAACACCATCAATCACCCTATGCAACCAATAGAAAACCATACCACAACCACATTTTGAATAACTTTCACACCATCTGCTTTTATATTACATCAAACGACAAATAATTGCAATACCACAATATATAAAAAATAAAAACTCTATTACTCAAACAACTCAGGGTGCATACGGGAATAATGGAATATATACTGCTGGGCTACTCCTGCGTATTCGCCAAAGTCTGCAGGGTCAATATCGGGGAATAAGGTGCTCATAGCACGTTTCATCCACACATCCATAGGAAAAGCCTCGGTGCGGTGTAGTCCGTAAAGGAGCACGCAGTCTGCTACCTTTGAGCCTACTCCCACTATTGTCATAAGCTGTGCCTTTGCGTCACAAAAAGGCAGTGTACGGCATGCCTCAAGGTCAATTTCTCCCGAGTGCACCTTTCTTGCGGCATCCAGTATGTAGCGGTTGCGAAAACCTGCTCTGAGGGGTGCTAAATCATCTTCACATAAAGATGCAAGCCGTTCAGCTGTAGGAAAAGCGTAGGAGCCGTCAGAAAGCTTTTCGCCAAAATTTTCGCAAAGCCTGTCCACTATGCCCTCAATGCGTTTTATGTTGTTGTTCTGTGAAATAATAAAGGAGACAAGTGCCTCAAAAGGCTCCTGTCTGAGAATATGAATACCGGGTGCAAACTTAGCGGCTTCTTTGAGTATCGGATGTTTTTCTGCCAAATCACCGCGTAGCCTTATGTAGTCCGTATCAAGGTCAAAGTAATGCTTCCAGATATTTTCAAAATCTTCCTCGGTAGCACCCGCAATCAGCAAAGCCTCGCCGTCCTTGCAGACAGTTACGGTTTTGCCAAAGGCTGTGCCTTTGAACCCTTCCCCGCACTCCCGCCAGCGGAAACTCTGTCCGCAGCAAAGAGTATCGGACAAAGAAAGACTTCCCACATTCTCAACTCTTACTATATTCTTATCACTCACACTAATCCCACCAAAATAAATATATAAATATCATAGCATATTAAAGAAATTTATGCTATGATATACTTATAAAAAATTCTGGAACAAGGTGAGAAAATGAAAGAAACCATCTGCACCATACCGATTAATGATATTTTTATGGAGAAGGAAGGCTGTCCTTTCTGCAGAATGTATGATATGCTGGAAAATCAGTATGCCACATTCATCACAGGCTCTGCAATGATGGACCCTGAAACAAGAGTTGCCACCAACAAAAAAGGCTTCTGCAAAAAGCATTTTGAGAAGATTACCGAAGTTGGCAAGAGACTTCCCAACGCACTTATTCTTCAGACACATCTGCAGTATATTCTGGATAATTACTTCCCAAAAAATACCCACTCAAAGCCCGACAGAAAGAAGCTTGCTTCCCTTGACGAGATGCTTCACACCTGCTATATCTGCGACAGAATCCGGAACGACGTTGAGCATTTTCTCAGAACAGTTTTCAAGGAATGGGAAACAAACCCGGAATTTCGCAAACTCTACAAAGAGCAGGAGTTTATCTGCCTTGAACACTATCAGCAAATCAGCACCATAAGCCTCAAGGGTGTACCCGCAAAGCACCTTGCAGATTTCCACAAGGATACTGCCGACCTTGCAAAAAAACAGCTTGAACTGCTGATTGCTGACACCACACATTTTTGCAATATGTTTGACTACCGCAACCGCGACGCAGACTGGGGCAACAGTAAAGATGCAATAGAGCGTGATTTGCGTTTCCTTGCAGGGATTCCTGTACCTAAAGAAAACAGCGAGCCTTCCCCTTGAGAGGAAGGTGTCACAGCACAGTTGTGACGGATGAAGTGTTTTTATGAACAAAACCAACAATCCTAATCTTACAAACAACGCAAATAATGCAAACAAAAACCGCCGACTGAATAATCGGCGGTTAATTTTATATATGTCAGTTAAACTGGGAATAATCTGCAAACTGCTTGTAGATTTTAAGCTCTCGGCTTTTTCCCTCAAACCTTGCAAGTCCCATAAAAACACCTTTGGGGGACTTCACACGATAAACGTTGCCATCAATCATCTCAGGCTTTTCGCGGATTCTGTCAATACTCAGTGCTCCTCCGTTTGCAAAACGCTTGGCTTGCTCGGCTGAAACTCTCACCTCTTTATATATAACAAAAAGGCTCTCTGTACTGAGGAGGGCTTTTTCTATTTCACCCTGCTCTGACATAGCTCTCAGCTCATCAAGGGTATACGCCTCTTTGAGAGAAAATCCGCAGGCTTCCTCACGCACAAGCGAGGTCATACATCCGCCTATGCAAAGCTTCTTTGCTATATCGTCAATAAGAGTGCGGATGTACGTGCCCTTTGAGCAAGAAACTCTGAGTGCACCCTTCTGGATTTCTTCATCAAAAGAAAGAAGTTCAAGGGAATAAACTGTGATTTTGCGTGCCTTGCGCTCCACCTCTATGCCCTGACGAGCCAAATCATAAAGCCTTTTGCCGTCTATCTGCACAGCAGAGTACATAGGGGGTATCTGCTCGGTTTCACCTGTAAACTCAGGGATTACAGAAAGCAGTTCTTCCTTTGTAACCTGAGTTTTCTCCTCTGCCTGCACCTTGCCCCATATATCAAGGGTATCGGTAACCTTGCCGAGGACAAACTCTGCTTTGTAGGTTTTGTCGTGATTAGGCAAAATATCCTGAGCCTTAGCCGCCCTGCCTAAAAGCACAGGAAGCACTCCTGTGGCGTTTGGGTCAAGGGTTCCGCAGTGCCCGATTTTCCGCTCAGAACACAGCTTTCTCATTACTGCCACCACGTCAAAGGAGGTAAAACCCTCGGGCTTATTAACAACTATAACTCCGTTCATAGCATTTCACACGCGGCTTTTTGAAGCTTTTCCTTTACGCTTTCAAGGGTGCCCTCTATGGTGCAGCCTGCAGCAGCCTTGTGACCGCCGCCGCCGAAACGCGCACAGAAATCAGATGCACTTACATCCTTGTTTGAACGAACGGAAATCTTGAAAGTGCCGTCTGCTTTTTCTCGCATGGTAATACCGAGAAGTACCCCCTCAATCTGACGGGGAATGGAAGCAAGACCTTCCATCTCGTCATCGCCGATGCCTGCTTTTTCCTGCATTTCAAGGGTTGTATAGATAAGTGCACACTTGCCGTTACAGCTATACTCCAAGGTTTCATACACCATACGCTCAAGGTTTAACTTCTCTTTTGTCTTAACCTCAAACATCTCGGTATTAATCTCGTGCCAAGAAGGTGTTACCGCCATAAGCTCTGCGGCAACAAGCATAGTGCAGGGAGTAGTGTTGGAATAGCGGAAGCAGCCTGTGTCGGTGGAGATACCTGTGTAAATGCAGGATGCCATATCACGGGTAAGTCCTATGCCCATTTCCTTGCTCAGCTCATAAATAATCTCGCCTGTTGCGGCAGCTTTTGCATCGATGTAGGAGTGCTTTGCAACAATGGAGTTTGTGCCGTGGTGGTCAATGCACAAATCAATAATACCCTCGTACTCCTCCTGATTTTCACCAAGAAGCGAAGGTGCCGCCACATCAACACTTACAACAAACTCACGCTCAAACTCCTGAATTTCTACACCGTTTTTGAGAAAATCGTATTTTCTGGCAACGGTGCCGCTTGTAATAACCCTTGCCTTCTTGCCTAAAGACTGGAGAATAAGACACAGAGCATAGGCAGAGCCTAAGGTATCACCGTCGGGATAGTGGTGAGTGAGAATTTCTATATTATCTTTTTCTTTCAGCAGTTCACCAATGGAAAACAGATTATTCATCTGCTCCTGCCTCCTCGTTGTCGTCTGCCTGGGGACGTTTTTTGTCCAGGTCGTGAAGAATCTTTGAGATGTTAGCACTGTACTCGATAGAATCAGTAGCTTTGAAAATCAAAGAGGGCACATGGCGGATAGAAAGTCTGCGTGCAAGCTCACTTCTGATAAAGCCTGCGGCAGATTTAAGTCCCTTAACAGCCTCATTCGCTCTGTCCATACCCTCGATTGCACTGATATATACTGTGCAATAGCTCAGGTCGTTTGTAACCTCAACACGGATAATAGAGATAAACGCACCCTGTACTCTTGGGTCTTTAAGCTCACGGAATACTGCTGTGAGCTCTCTTTTTATATCTTCTGTTGTTCTGGAAAGTTTATGATTTGCCAAATTTCATTCCTCCTGCAACATATGCCTTACCCACCGCCGCTTGACAGTGGGTATGGTCTGTTGTGGATTTGTTTTATTATTTGTATAACCCTCTCGGTTATGAGATTTTTAATCCTCGCGGTATTCCTCGATGATGTATGCCTCGAAGATATCGCCTTCTTTAAGGTCAGAAAATCTCTCAAGACCGATACCGCACTCGTAGCCTTCTGCAACTTCCTTAACGCTATCCTTGAATCTCTGGAGAGAAGCAATGTTATCATCAGCAATGATAATACCGTCACGTACTACGCGGATAAGAGCATTACGGGTAATCTTACCGCTCTTAACGTAAGAACCTGCAATGGTACCAACACTCTTGATTTTGATAACGTTACGGCACTCGGCAGTACCCAGCTGTACCTCGCGCTTCTTGGGAGCAAGCATACCCTTCATAGCTGATTCGATTTCCTCGATACAGTCGTAAATGATGGTATACATTCTCATATCAACACCGTCACGCTCTGCGTTTACAGCGGCAACGGAATCGGGACGAACGTTAAAGCCTACGATAATCGCATTGGAAGCATTTGCAAGCATAACGTCAGACTCGTTAACAGCGCCCACACCGCAGTGGATAACTGCAACGCGTACTTCCTCGTTTGAGAGCTTCTCCAAAGACTGTCTTACAGCCTCAACAGAGCCCTGAACGTCTGCCTTAACAATAATCTTGAGCTCCTTGATTTCACCCAGCTTCATCTGGTCAAAGAGATTATCAAGGTTAACCTTTGTACGTGAATTGAAGAGTTCTTCCTTCTTCTGAGACTTTCTCTGCTCTACAAGCTCACGGGCAAGACGCTCGTCAGAAACAGCATTGAAGGTGTCGCCGCCTGCGGGCACCTCTGCAAGACCTGTAATCTCAACAGGAACTGAGGGACCTGCCTCCTGAACACGCTCACCGCGGTCGTTTGTCATAGCACGGACACGGCCTACTGCTGTACCTGCAACAACAATATCGCCTGTACGCAGAGTACCGTTCTGAACAAGGATTGTAGCAATAGGATTTCTGCCCTTGTCAAGGCGAGCCTCAACAACTGTACCCTTAGCGGCACGGTCGGGGTTTGCCTTGAGCTCCTTCATATCTGCAACGAGAGTTACCATTTCAAGCAGGTCATCAATACCCATACCTGTCTTGGCGGAAATGGGAATACAGGGTGTGTCACCGCCCCACTCCTCGGGAATAATCTCGTGCTCTGTAAGCTGCTGCATTACACGGTCGGGGTTTGCAGCCTCTTTATCCATCTTGTTCATAGCAACAATTACGGAAACGCCTGCAGCTTTTGCGTGGTTAATTGCCTCAACTGTCTGGGGCATGATACCGTCATCAGCGGCAACAACGAGGATTGCAATATCTGTAACCTGTGCACCTCTTGCACGCATGGTTGTGAAAGCTTCGTGACCGGGAGTATCAAGGAATGTGATGTCTCTGCCGTTAACATCTACTCTGTAAGCACCGATGTGCTGAGTGATACCGCCTGCCTCGGATGCAGTAACGTTTGCGTGGCGGATATAGTCCAGAAGTGAAGTCTTACCGTGGTCAACGTGACCCATAACAACTACAACGGGAGCACGCATCTTAAGGTTCTCGTCATCGTCCTGGCTGTCGTCAATGATTCTTTCTTCGATTGTAACAACAATCTCCTTCTCAACTCTTGCATGGAACTCCATAGCAATGAGAGAAGCGGTGTCAAAATCAATAGTATCGTTGATTGTAACCATTGTACCCATAAGGAAAGCCTTTGTGATAACTTCCTTAGCGGTAGCCTTAAGTCTTAAAGCCAGCTCCTGAACAGTAATCTCGTCGGGAATCTTGATTGTCAGGGGCTTTGACTTTCTTTCCTGAGCAATACGGTCGATTCTCTGCTGTTCTGTCTCACGCTTACCTGAGCGGTGCTTACCCTTCTGCTGTGAACGCTGTCTGAGCTTCTGCTTCTGGGTAGACATATTGCTGTCGGAACGGCCTTTATCGTATGCCATACGGTCGTATTTTTCGTTGTAACGCTCTACGTCAACGTAGCCTGCACGGGTATCAACAACCTTACCCTCACCGCGTTTGGACTTGATAGCCCCCTGTGACACCTCTGCCTGTGCGGGCTCTGCTTTCTTTACTGCTTCCTTTTTCTGGGGAGCCTGAGTTTTCTCCTTGGGAGCTTCTGCTTTCTTAGCATCTTCTGCCTTCTTGGGAGCCTCCTTAACCTCTTCCTCCTGCTTTGCATCACGCTCGGCAATTGCCTTGTCGCGTACTGCAAAATATGCATTGAAATTCTCCACAGCATTTTCCTGTGTGAAGTAGTCAAATACTACGTTAAGTTCTTCTTCTTCAAGAGAGGTCATAGACTTTCTGACGGTTTTGCAATATTTCTCTACAACCTCAGATACAGCCTTACTTGAAACGCCTAGCTCTTTAGCCAGCTCGTGTACCTTATATTTCATATGTTAGTTTCCTCCTTTTATTGCTCTGCACTTATAAGCTCCAAAAGCTTTTTGGCAAAGCCCTCATCAATAATCGCAAGAGTGGCACAGGTCTTGCCGAGACTGAAACTTATTTCATCCTTTGTTCTTTTAATAATGCGATACTCAACATTACCCTTTGCTTCAGCCGACGCACGGATTTTCTTCTCTGTGTTCTGAGAAATATCAGAAGCACTCAGAACAAGAAAAGCCTTGTCACCTTCCACCGCCTCTTTTACGGGGTCAGCACCAATCACAAGCCTGCCTGCTCTGCGGCAAAGCCCCAAAAGAGACAGAAGCCTGTCATTCATCCTGTGTCAGCTCCTTCTCCATGGAGTCGTAAACCTCAGAGGGAATCATACAGCTGAAGGCTCTTTCCAGTCTGCGGGCTTTTCGTGCTTGCTGCAAACATTCTATGCTGTGACATATATATGCACCTCTGCCTGATTTTTTGGAGGTAAGGTCCAGGGAAATCTCACCCTTCTCTATAACCTCACCATTTTCGTCCACCACATCAGGAGCCTTGACAACGCGGATAAGTTCAAACTTGGGTTTCATCTCTCCGCATCCTGTGCATTTTCTCATAGGTGTTTTTTTCTGCTTCATAGTTTCCCTCCTTCGGTTTTATATATCAAAGGGACAAATCAGTCCTCGGTATCTTCGCCAAAGAATCCGCTTTCGGGGCGGATATCGATTTTCCAGCCTGTGAGCTTTGCAGCAAGGCGGGCGTTCTGGCCCTTGTTACCGATTGCAAGAGAAAGCTGGCCGTCGGGAACAGTTACTCTGCAGCTCTTTGAGCCGTCCTGTGCAAGCTCAACCTTAACAACTGTTGCAGGAGAAAGTGAAGCTGCAATGAACTTTTCAGGGTCTTCATCGTAAACGATGATATCAATCTTTTCACCGCCGAGTTCCTCAACAATGGTGTTTACTCTGGCACCTCTTGTACCGATACAGGCACCTACTGCATCAATCTCAGCATCGTTGGAGATAACAGCCATCTTGGTTCTGGAGCCTGCCTCACGGGAAATAGACTTAATCTCAACAATTCCCTCAAAAATTTCGGGAACTTCTGTTTCAAACATTTTTCTTACAAAGTCGGGGTGTGTACGTGAAATAATAGCTCTGGGACCTCTGTCGCCAACCTTAACGTCAACAACATAAACCTTAACTCTGTCGCCCTCTTCGAGGATTTCATCGGGAAGCTGTTCGCTCTTGGGAAGCACTACTTCTGTCTTGCCGAACTTGAGAGTTGCTGAACCGGACTTGGGGTCGATTCTTTCTACTGTAGCTGTGAGGATTTCCTTGTACTTTGACTGGAACTCCTTGAGTGCCTGGCCCTTCTCTCCGTCACGGATACCGCCGTGGATTACGTTTTTGGAAGCACTTACTGCAATTCTGCCGAACTTTCTGGGGTCAAGGGAAATTCCGATTTCCTTGCCAACAGATGCACGCTTGGAAATAAGCTTTGCATCCTCAAGAGAAATCTCTGTTGCCTCATCCTCAACCTCAGCCACAACCAGCTTAATCAGTTTCACTGTGAAAGTGTGCTTTTCTCTGTCCATTACGATTTCTACATTTTCATTGCCGTAGAGGTTCTTGCAAGCTACTACGATTGCCCTCTTAATCTGGTCAATCATATACTCAACAGGGATACCTTTTTCCTTTTCGAGCAGTGCCAGAGCCTCAAATAACTCCTTGTTAACCATTTTCTTAACCATTCCTTTCTTAACTGTCTGTAGTTTGTATATTTTAATGTGTAAGTTTAACCAATATCAGTCAAAGTCATCAAGCTTTATCCAAGCTGCATCCTTTTTGTTGATGGTAACCACGTTCTCTCCCGAGTGGTCGGTGATCGTTACCGTGTCTTTATCGTGAGAAGTAAGCACTCCCGAGAAGTCCCTGCCCAGAACCTCCATAGGACGGATAAGACGCACCATAACGTCTGCTCCGATAAAGCGGTCAAAGTGCTCTGCTCTTGTAAGCTCACGCTCAAGCCCGGGGGAGCTTACCTCAAGGATATAGTAATCCTTGATGGGGTCCAGTTTATCCAGAGGCTCATCAATAGCACGGGAAACCGCCTCGCAGTCGTCAACGGAAACTCCGCCTTCCTTGTCGATAAAAATCCTCAGATACCATTCGGCACCCTCTTTGACGTATCTTACGTCCCAAATCTGCACACCGCACTCCTCTGCCACAGGCTCGGCAATGGCTCGGACGGCTTCACAGACGTTGCTTTTTGATTTATTTTCCTTAGCCAATTAAATCCCTCCATAACAACAAGTTAGGAGCGGGTCGCCTTTGACCCACTCCTTACTTTTATACATTATTCAACTGTAAAAAGTATACCACGCAAATTTCAAAAAATCAAGTGTTTTACTATGTTTTCGGAAACTTGCACTACTTATGCGGAAAAATCAGCCGCTTTCATATAATCCTTGCTGTAAAAGCTTGCAAAAAAGTCTTTTCTTCGTGCTTTCCGCCTGAAATAAAACACCGCCGCCTCTCATAAGAGAAGCGGCGGACATCAGTCAGTTTTCTGGTTGTTTAGAGTTCACAGATTATATTATTCAGCAACAGTTGCATACATGAAGTACTTGTAGCCGAGGGGGCTTACGAAGCTGCCTTCAATGCTTGTGGAGCACATGAACTGATCTGTGTAGTAGTAGATGGGGCAAATTGCGCCTGTGGACATGAGGATATCCTCTGCCTGGTGCATAAGCTCAAATCTCTCTGCGGGGTCCTTGGAAGCCTTAATCTTAGCGATGATTACATCGAAAGACTCAGCCCATGTGAGACCGTCCTTGCCGTCATAGGAGTAGCCTGCATATGTTGCGTGCTCGCCCTTACCGAACTGGCAGTCGTTGTTACCGGACTCTGTGAGCCACATGTCAAGGAAGGAGATAGGATCGTTGTAGTCAGCAAGCCAACCGTTACGTGCGAAGGAGTAGTCGCCAGCCTTACGTGTATCAAGGAATGTGTTCCACTCCTGAACCTCAATCTTCATTGTGATACCGTATGTCTCGTAAACTTCCTTCATGTAAGTAGCGATCTGCTCGTGGGCTGTACCCTCGTTTGTGATGTATGTGAGAGTGGGGAAGCCTGTAACTGTATCGCCGTCTACTGTGAACTTACCGGAAGACTTAGCAACGTCAGCAAGAAGCTGGAGAGCCTCTGTGCAGTTTGCCTGATAGTCATCAGCATTTACGCTGAAGTAGCCGTTACCGCCGTTAGCGTTAGCTCTGAACTCTGTTACGCCGTCAACATCAGTGAGGCCCATGGGAACGAATGTGTTAGCGGGAACCTGACCTGCCTTACCGATATCGGTGCAGATGTAGTTTCTCTCGAGAAGGAGACCAAGAGCCTTACGGATAGAAATCTTCTCTACCTCTGTGAAGTCCTTGAGTGCCTCATCGTTTACGTTGAAGGATACATAGTAAGTACCCAGCTGACCTGTTACCTTGTACTCATCGGGATACTGAGCCTCGATAGCGTCGATCTGATCGTTGGGAACAGAGTCAATGAACAGGTAAGAACCGTTCTGGAAGTTAGCATACAGGGAGCTGTCGTCCTCGTTGAAGGGGAAGATAATCTTCTCTGTCTTAACAGCGTCTGCATTGTGATAGTACTCGTTCTTCTCCATAATCATCTGGCCCTGTGTAAACTCAGTTACCTTGTAGGGACCGTTGCCGATGTATGTAGCAGCGTCGATAGCCCAGGAATCGTTGCCCTCAACTACAGACTGCTTAACAGGCATGTATGTGGGGAATGCGAGAAGCTCGTTGAAGTAAGGAACATCGTTAGCAAGAACGATTGTGAGAGACTTGCCGTCCTCAGAAGCTGTTACGTTGAGCTTGCCCTCTGCATAACCGTCGATGCAGTCGAACATGTAGCCGTAGTCAGCAGCTGTCTCGGGAGCGATAGCTCTGTTCCAAGCCCAAACGAAGTCAGCAGCTGTAAGGTCTGTTCCGTCAGACCACTTAAGACCGTCTTTGAGCTCGTATGTGTAAGAAACCTTGCCGTCAGCTGTCTCAACAGCCTCGGGGAATGCCTTTGCACAGTCGGGAACGAGCTTGAGGGAACCGTCCTCAGCCTGCTCGTAGCCTACAAGACCTGCGAAAGCGTGGATAACATAAGATGCACCGTCAACTGCAGAGTTGAGTGCGGGGTCGATTGTGTCGGGATAAGGACCAACACAGACTGTCATTTCGGATGCTGTTGTGCCGCCGTTATCAGTACAAGCTGTAAGACCAAGGCAAAGTACCATAACGATTGCGAGAATTAACGCAAGTGACTTTTTCATGGAATTTCCTCCTGTCAAATTTTGTGTTTTATCTGCAACCAGACAAAACCAGACTGAATATAAATCAACTTAATTGATTTTGATGTTTAGGGCTCCCTCTGTGAGGAAGGCTTTTTCGGCAGGAGCAAGCCCCTGCCCTACAAATCGCACCGAAGGTGTTATATCACTCAGCTTCAGCCGAATATCACATCGTCGAAGACGATACATCACCGCACGCATCAGCGTACTATGTCACGCCTCGATTATTAACGCTACGGTGCTCGGCGCTTATAAATTCCAGCAAGCACAGAAATGCTCGGGTGCAATCTCAGCAAGAGGCGGCATTTCCTGTGCACACTTCTCTGTAGCTCTGGGGCAACGGGTTCTGAAAGGACAGCCTGAAGGCATATTCAGAGGTGAAGGTACGTCGCCCTCCAGCACGATACGCTTGTGGTTCTTTGCGTAGTCGGGGTCGGGAATAGGAACTGCTGAAAGCAGAGAAATTGAGTAAGGATGTGTGGGATTATTGTAAATCTCGTTAGCGGGGCCCATCTCAACAATGTGTCCCAGATACATAACTGCGATTCTGTCGGAGATGTGCTTTACAACCAGCAGGTCATGAGCAATGAACAGATATGTGAGACCTAATTTCTCCTGAAGTTCTTCAAACATATTGATAATCTGTGCCTGAATGGAAACGTCCAAAGCAGAAACAGGCTCGTCGCAGATGATACACTTGGGGTTAACAGCCAGAGCACGGGCAATACCGATTCGCTGACGCTGACCGCCTGAGAACTCGTGTGCATAACGTGTTGCGTGCTCAGAGTTAAGACCTACAATTTTGAGCAGTTCAGCAATTCTTGCGTCCCTCTCTGCCTTTGTCTTGCAAAGGTTGTGAATATCCAGAGGTTCGCCTACAATGTCGGCAACTGTCATTCTGGGGTCGAGGGATGAATAAGGGTCCTGGAAAACCATCTGAACCTTTTTACGCATTTCATTGACAGCCTTTTTACCCTTGATAAGCTGGCCGTCATAGTAAACCTCGCCTGCGGTGGGTTCGTAAAGATGCAGAATACTTCTACCGACTGTGGTCTTACCGCAACCGGACTCGCCAACAAGTCCGAGGGTTTCGCCTTCTTTAATAGCAAAGGAAACACCGTCAACAGCCTTGAGCTTTTTGCTGCCGAAAAGACCTGTGGGAATATTAAAATGCTGTTTGAGGTCGCGTACCTCCAGCAAATACTTGTTTTCGCTCATAGGTTAAGCCTCCTCTTTGGTGTTGTAGAGTGCTTCAATTTCTTCCTTTGACACTCTGCCTTCATCAATCATAGACTTGACATGATTCCAGCAACGCACCTGATGGGTGCCGCCCTCACTGATAAGCGCAGGGTTTGTTTCAAGACATACCTTCATAGCCGCATCACAACGGGGAGCAAAGGGGCAACCTGCGGGAAGATTAAGAAGGTCAACTGCAGAACCGCCGATGGGCTGAAGCTTTGTGTGCTCGTCGCTGACAGTCGGAATGGAGCGCATAAGACCCAGAGTATACTCGTGCTTGGGATTGTAGAAAATCTCCTCAGCTGTACCCTGTTCGCAAACCTGGCCTGCATACATAACGATAACCTCGTCACACATCTCAGCAACAACGCCCAGGTCGTGGGTAATAAGGATAATTGCCATACCCAGCTTCTTCTGAAGGTCCTTCATCAAATCCAGAATCTGTGCCTGAATGGTAACATCCAGAGCTGTTGTAGGCTCGTCTGCAATAAGGATATCGGGCTCACAAGCAAGCGCCATAGCAATCATAACTCTCTGACGCATACCGCCTGAGAACTGATGGGGATACTGCTTGATACGTCTTTCGGGCTCATTAACGCCTACCAGACTGAGCATCTCGATAGCACGCTCTTTAGCTTCTTTTTTATTACGGTTTGTATGAAGCATAATGGCTTCCATAAGCTGGTCGCCAATGGTAAATACAGGGTTAAGGCTTGTCATAGGGTCCTGGAAAATAATAGAAATCTTATTTCCGCGGATTTTAGCCATATTCTTTTCTTTAATTCCTACCAATTCCTGGTCCTCAAGGAGAATGCTGCCGTCCACAATCTTACCTGTGCCGGCAAGAATCTGAAGCACGGAATAAGCGGAAACAGATTTACCCGAACCGGATTCACCAACAATACCGAGAACCTTTCCTTTCTCAACATTGTAGGAAACGCCGTTTACAGCCTTGACCTCACCTGCAGGTGTAAAGAAGGAGGTCTTAAGGTTTTTTACTGATAATAAACTCATTTCTTTACCTCCTTACTTTTTCTGCTTGGGGTCGAAGGCATCACGAAGACCGTCGCCGAAGAGGTTCAGGCTCAGAACAATTACGCAGATTGTAAGAGCGGGAACCAGAAGTCTGTAAACATCAGAATAAATGTATGAAAGATTCTCAGATGCAAGAGAGCCCAGAGAAGGCATAGGAATGGAAACACCCAAACCCAGGAAGCTCAGAAAGCTCTCTGTAAAGATAGCGTTGGGAATCTGAAGTGCTGTAGAAATAACCATAACACTGATACAGTTGGGAAGCAGATGCTTTCTGATAATTCTTGCAGGCTTTGCACCCAGAGCCTTGGCTGTGAGGATAAACTCCTGCTGCTTGATTGTGAGAATCTGACCGCGGATAAGACGTGCCATAGATACCCAGTAAAGCAATGCGAATACCAGGAAGATACTAATCATACCTGTACCGAGTTTTTCAAAGAAGGTGCCTTCAATAAGAGGTGCCAGTGTCTGCTGGAATACAACAGAGAACAGAATAACCATCAGCATATCGGGCAGAGAATAGATGATATCTACAATTCTCATCATAATAAGGTCAATCTTGCCGCCGAAGTAACCGGAGATTGAACCGTAAAGTGTACCGATAATAAGAACGATAATAGAAGCAAAAAGACCAACAGAAAGAGAGATACGTGTGCCGTATACAACACGGATAAAGTAATCTCGTCCCAGAGAGTCAGTGCCAAGCAAATGAGGGAATACCTTTTCGCCTGCGGCAATTCTTGCCTGCTCTGTAGCACCGTACTCCATAGGCTTTAAGCTGTTGTAGCTTGAATCGGGAACCTGTCCCTTCAGTGCTACACCTAACTGCTGGCTGTAGGTGTAAGGATAAACCATAGGAATAATGATAACCGCAAGGATGATGAAAATAAGCAGGAAAGCACAGGTAATAGCTACCTTATTCTTCCAAAGTCTTCTCATACCGTCCTTGAAGAAAGTAACGCTTTCGCGCTCTATAATCTGCTGTTCTTTTTCAGCAGCTGAAGCCTTTTCCCACTTTGACAAATCCAGCTGAAAGCTCAGGGGATTTTTCTTGGGCATTGAATTATTACTCATCACAAAATCCTCCTTAAGACAAGTCTACTCTCGGGTCGAACAGCTTATAAAGAATATCCGACAGAAGCATCATAATTACGACTATAATAGCAAGGAAGATGGTTGTACCCATAATCATAGTATAGTCACGGTTGATAATACTGGAAACGAAATATTTGCCCAGTCCGGGAACGGCAAAAATCTTCTCAACAACAAGCGAACCTGTGAGAATGAAGGCAATCATAGGACCTGCATAGGTGATTACAGGAGTAACTGCATTTTTGAGTGCGTGCTTGAAGAGCACCTTGGAGGGTGCAACACCCTTGGCACGAGCTGTACGGATATAGTCCTGGCCCAGAACGTCCAGCATACTGGAACGTGTAAGACGGATTGTATATGCCATAGGATACAGCATCAAAGATACAATAGGCAGCACCAGACCGCCTGCAGATTGACCGTTTGCAGGGAACACCCTTGTTTCTACGCAGAGAAGCCACAAAAGAAGGGTTGCCACAATAAAGGAAGGCATGGCAACAAAAGCTGTAGACATAACCATGATGATACGGTCAATGAGCTTATTGTGATATACTGCAGCAAGGGAGCCGAAGATAAGACCCAAAGTCAGTGCACCTGCAGCTGCAATAAGACCCATCTTGGCACTGGTAGCAAAACCTTCCATGATAACGTCTGTTACCATTCTGCCGTCCATCTTCATAGAAGGACCAAAATCAAAACGGATAGCACCCTTGAGGTAATTGAAGTACTGCTCAATCGGGGGCTTGTCCAGACCGAACTTAGCATTGAGAGCAGCCAGAGTTTCGGGTGTTACCGACTTTTCACTCATAAAGGGGCCGCCGGGGATAAAGTTCATTATGAAGAAAGTGATAGTGATAACCAGAAAAATGGTAATCACAGCAAGCACGGCTCTCTTCAATATGTAATAGAGAAATTTCTTGTCCATTTTGTTCCCGTTCCTTGTAATAGAATTTCAAATACGCACCTGTCGCATTTTTATTTACTCATTATACAAAATTACAGGAGATAATGCTGATATTAACGAGATAATCGTTTTGGAAACTACATTTTTACAAGTAATAATAAACAAAATACTAAAGCTCTATGGTATAACTTGATACTATTTTGACATAAAAATCACCAAAAACAACGATATTTGGTAATCTCCTCTGACCTGCACCACAACTTGTTGGAGTTGCTTTAATTTTATAATCACAACCGCAAAGCCACACAACACAAAACCCCGACTTCTGTAAAAAGTCGGGGTTTCATTATACATAGTATATAAAACTATTGTAATCAGTTGCGTCTGGGACGGCGGTTGTCTCTGCCGCCTCTGCCCTCTCTGCGGGGTCTGTCAGCGTTTACATCGTTTTCGGGTGTAAGACCGTCAACCTCAATGAGAACATCACGACGGCTGAGGTTAAGTCTGCCCTTATCGTCAATCTCCATCACCTTAACACGGATAACATCACCAACGTTTACAACGTCTGTTACCTTGTCGGTACGCTTAACGTCAAGCTGAGAAATGTGCACAAGGCCTTCCTTGCCGGGAGCAATCTCAACAAATGCGCCGAAGTCCATAACGCGTGTTACCTTACCAAGGTACATTGCACCGGGCTCGGGGTCAATAGCGATAGTCTCAACTATTGCAAGAGCTCTGCGGCACTGCTCAATGTCGATACCTGATACGAATACCTGACCGTTCTCACCGTCTTCTTCAATATCAATCTTAACCTCACACTGAGCCTGAATCTCTTTGATAACCTTGCCGCCCTTACCGATAACCTCAGAAATCTTGTCTGCAGGAATGGTAGTTGTGAGCATCTTGGGAGCATACTTGGAAAGCTCTGCTCTGGGAGCCTCAATAGCCTTGAGCATAATCTCGTCAAGGATGTAGTTTCTTGCAACGTGAGTTTTCTCCAGTGCTTCCTTAACCATCTCAGGTGTAAGACCGGAAATCTTCAGGTCCATCTGGATAGCTGTGATACCGTCGTGTGTACCTGCTACCTTGAAGTCCATATCGCCGAAGAAGTCCTCAACGCCCTGAATGTCAACCATTGTCATCCAACGCTCGCCCTCGGTAATAAGACCGCAGGAGATACCTGCAACAGGAGCCTTGATGGGAACACCTGCATCCATAAGAGCAAGTGTAGAACCGCAAACGGAGCCCTGAGAAGTAGAGCCGTTAGAGGAAAGAACCTCAGAAACAAGTCTGATGGAATAAGGGAACTCCTCAACGGAGGGAATTACGGGAACGAGAGCTCTCTCTGCAAGAGCACCGTGACCGATTTCACGTCTGCCGGGACCGCGGCTGGGTCTTGTTTCACCAACAGAGTAGCTGGGGAAGTTGTAGTGGTGCATATATCTCTTTGTTTCTTCCTCGTCAATACCGTCAAGGAGCTGACCCTCAGCAACAGTGCCGAGAGTAGCAACTGTGAGAACCTGTGTCTGACCGCGTGTGAAAAGACCTGAACCGTGAACTCTGGGCAGAATTGCTACCTCGGAAGCAAGAGGTCTGATGTCGTTCATACCTCTGCCGTCAACACGCTTCTGCTCATCTAAAAGCCAGCGGCGAACAATGTACTTCTGAACCTTGTAGAGGCACTCGTCAATCTTTGCTTCGCAGTCGGGATAAACCTCGTCGAACTTTGCGTGAACAGCCTCGTAGATAGGCTGAAGTCTTGCGTCGCGAACAGTCTTGTCGTCTGTATCCATTGCAACCTTGATATCCTCCTCAGAGAATGCCTTGATTGCCTCGAACATCTCAGCATCGGGCTCGTTTGAGGGATAAGAGAACTTCTCCTTACCAATCTCAGCCTGAATACCCTTGATGAACTCGATAATCTGCTGGTTAGCCTCGTGGCCTGCCATAATTGCGTTATACATAACCTCGTCGCTTACACAGTTAGCGCCCGCCTCAATCATAGCAATTCTGCTGTCTGTGGAAGCAACTGTTGTTGCCATTTCGGAAACCTCGCGCTGTGCAGCTGTGGGGTTGATTACAAACTCACCGTCAACGTAACCAACAGAAACACCACTGATAGGACCGTTCCAGGGAATATCGGAGATAGAGATTGCAATGGAAGTACCTACCATAGCAACGATTTCAGGCTGACAGTCAGGGTCAACAGACATAACTGTGCAGACAACGGAAACGTCGTTTCTCATATCCTTGGGGAAAAGAGGACGGATGGGTCTGTCGATAACACGGCTTGTAAGGATAGCCTTCTCAGAAGGTCTGCCCTCACGCTTTAAGAAGCTGCCGGGGATTTTGCCTACTGCGTAGAGCTTCTCCTCAAAATCTACAGAAAGAGGGAAGAAATCAATACCCTCTCTGGGCTTTGCTGCACCTGTTACAGCAACGTGAACTACGGTCTCGCCGTAGCGAACAAGGCAAGCGCCGTTTGCCAGCTGAGTAGTCTTACCTGTCTCAACAACAAGGGGTCTGCCTGCAAATTCGGTTTCGAAAGTTCTGAACTTGTCGAAAGTCATAGCTTTGTTTGCCATAATAAATCCTCCTGTAAAAATAAATTTATATTCACAGGGATTTTCGCTGATTTAGCAATAAAACCAAGGGTCCAAACAAGTAACGGTTAAGCTTTAATCAAAACTTTCAAGCCACCCTGAACCATTCGTTTTACCGCTAAACTTAAGCAATAAAATCCCTGTTATAAACGGAATACAGGGCAAACGGCGAAAATGCCGTCTGCCCCTTTTGTTTGTGATTATTTACGGATACCAAGTCTTGCGATGATAGAACGGTATCTCTCAATGTCAACCTTTGTCAGGTAAGCGAGAAGTGCTCTTCTCTGACCAACCATCTTAAGCAGACCTCTGCGGCTGTGATGGTCCTTCTTGTGCTCCTTGAGGTGCTCGGTGAGGTCGTTGATTCTCTTTGTAAGCAGAGCAATCTGTACCTCGGGAGAACCTGTGTCACCCTCGTGGAGAGCATACTCGTTGATAATAGCAATCTTTTCTTCTTTAAGCATTGTGTAAACCACCTTTTTTTAATATTACCCTCAAACACAGGGACGGGACGGTGAATCCGCTTTGCGGCATACTCCCGAATCCGTGAAAGGGGCGAAAACATCAGTATTATATCATACATATTCTAAAAAGTAAAGTCCTTTTTACTATACATAAATATCAATAATACTGTGTCAGATAACTATATTATTCATCAAGATTCTCAAAAAATTCGCTGAGACGCTCTTTCTGCTCCCTGGTGAGCACTCTGAAATAAGAAAGAAAAGTCTTTTCTTCTTTAGAAAGAGCATAGATTCTGTCATCTCTTGCGTCAAAAATCTCCTCTTCCTTCGTCTTAGCGTTCTCCTTACCCTTATCAGGCTCGGTAACATCGCTGATACGCACAGCAACCTTTCCATCTTCATCAGGCAAAAGCAGTGTCGGGTCTACATTGAAAACAGATGCCAGCTTCTTGAGAGCCTTCAAATCGGGCTCAGTTGTGCCACGCTCATAATAAGCATAGGTTGAGCGGTCAATGTGCAACACATCTGCCACCTGCTGTTGTGTAAGAGTACTGTTTGTTCTCAATGTTCTGAAAACAGCACCCAATTCCTTTGACATATTACCACCCCATAAATAGTACTCAAAGTACCTTATACTTCTATTATGCACGTGAATTCCCATCACGCACGTTTTTGTGAAATCTTACCACCTTATAAATTCTTTATCTTTCTAAAAAATAAATAAAGATTTTTATCAGAAGTATTTATTGAATTCGGGTGAATTATGCTGTATAATAATGTATTATAATATGATTTGCTGGTATAGCTCAGTCGGTAGAGCATCTCACTCGTAATGAGAAGGTCACGTGTTCGAATCACGCTACCAGCTCCAGAAAGCATCGCATTTGTGTATTAAGACAAACGCGATGCTTTTCTTATTTTTGCTGCTTTTCTATTTTGCTACTTTCTATTTCCGTTTTCTGTTTTGCTGCATATTACTATTTGTTGCCGTTATCAAAGTAACTCACTCACCCTTAATATTAATGTGTGTCCTATTAGGATATTTGTATTATTTTATCATATCCTAATAGGATATACAATAACATTATTAAGAAAGGGTGAGAAATTTGGTTGATTATATTGGCATAGGCGAACGAATAAAAACTCTTCGGAAAGAAAAAGGCTGGACACAGGCACGGCTTGCAGAAAGGTCAGGAGTAGAGCCCTCCCATATTTCGCACATTGAACGTGCGGCAACCAAACTCAGTCTGCCTACACTTATAGGTCTTGCAAACGCGTTAGATGCAACTCTTGACGAATTGGTGTACGGAAGTCTTATCAAAAGCACTCATATATCAATCGGTATCATAGATGAGCTACTGAGCGACTGCACTGCTGATGAGCTCAAAGCCTTGACAGAAGTAATAAAAACAACAAAGAATATTTTGCGCAGCAAAAACACTGAAAGCGACTGACACACTCAGTCGCCTTTCTTTTTTCTTGCTATGGGGATTATATCCCCTTAATGAAACAGATTATAATCCCCATAATTTATATTGTCAAGTATACGACAAGGGGATTAGTGATATGATTATTTTTGACAGATTATGGGTTACTATGAGAGAAAAAGGCGTTACCACCTATCAACTACGCGAAAAATGCGGTATAGACAGCAAAACCATCCGCCGCCTTAAGGCAAACGAAAACATCGAAACAAAAACCCTCTCCAAACTCTGTGCAGTGCTCCAGTGCAGACTTGAGGAAATAGCCGAATATATACCTGACTAAACTCTCCTCCCCGACAGTTCCTTCTGTCGGGGAATTTTTATTTTCAAAAAGTCTTGACATTTGTATACCGTTCGGTATAATAGGGTTATCGGAGGTGAAAACATGGTTGAAAATAAGGACAACAAACAAAACCTTATCCATTGCGCTCTGGAGCTTTTTTCAAAAAAAGGCTTTGACGGCACTTCTACTGCTGAGATTGTAGAATCAGCAGGGGTTACAAAACCCACTATGTACCATTATTTCGGCTCTAAGGAAGGACTCCTTGATGACGTGCTGAGGCTTTACTTCGGCAGATTTATTGAGGATTTGGAGAAAGCAGTAACTTTGCCCGAGGATATCCCTCTTACCTTCTTCCGCCTTGCAAAGGTTTACTTTGACACCGCTCAGGGAAATGTGGCATTCTTCCGTTTTCGTGCAGGACTGACACTCCGCGATGGCGAAGACACTGCCTACATCGCCGCAAAAAAATACATTGTGGAAGAAAGCCGTATTATCACCGACTTTTTCAACAAGGCTTCTCAGCATATCGGCAATATACGGGGCAAAGAAATCCTGTGCACCATAAGCTTTATCGGCACCATCAATGCTACTATCAGCTCCTATTTGCAAACAGGCGACGATGCTCTTATATCAGACGACACTATCTACCGTCTGCGCCAGCAGTTCTTATACGGCATTTACTCTTAATGCCTTTTTATTTGACCTACACTATACCAATCAGTATATAAAGGAGAACTTATGAAAACTTTTGAACCCAGAGAATGTATTTTTTATCAGATTTATCCCATCGGCTTCTGCAGTGCCCCCTACCACAATACAAATGAGCCTGCAGTAAACCGTATAGAAGCTATAGCCAAGTGGATACCCCACATGAAGTCAATCGGCATTAACGCCTTGTATCTGGGGCCCATATTTGAATCGGGAAGCCACGGCTACGACACCCACGATTTCACAAAAATCGACACACGACTTGGAAGTAACGAGGATTTTAAGGAAGTCTGCAAAGCACTCAAAGAAGCAGGCATCCACCTTGTACTTGACGGAGTTTTCAACCACGTGGGCAGAGGCTTCTTTGCAGTAGAAGATGTGCTTAAAAGCCGCGAGCGGTCTCCTTACTGCAGTTGGATTTCGGGACTGCGTTTTGACCAGAACAACAGCTACAACGACAATCTTCGCTATGACAACTGGGCAGGCCACGACCTGCTTGTAAAGCTTAATCTGAAAAACCCCGAGGTAAGCGAGCATCTGCTCTCTGCGGTGGAGATGTGGATTGACGAATTCGGCATTGAAGGCCTTCGTCTTGACGCGGCAGACTGCATTGACCACGACTTCTTCCGTGAGCTCAAACGCCGCACCAAAGCAAAGAATCCCGATTTCTGGCTTATGGGTGAGATTACAAACTCCAGCGACTACCGTGTGTGGGCAAACGGAGAAATGCTTGATTCTGTTACAAACTATGAGTGCTACAAAGGTCTCTACTCCTCTGTTAACTCAAAGAATATGTTTGAGATTGCCCACGGCATTGCAAGGCAGTTTGGTCCCTGGGGGCTTTACAAGGACATCACCCTTTACAACTTCCTTGATAACCACGATGTAAACCGCATTGTGAATATGATAAGCAACAGAAACCACCTCAAAAACCTATACACCCTTATGTATACAATGCCGGGTACACCCAGTATCTATTACGGAAGCGAATGGGCAATTGAGGGCAAAAAAGAACACCACAACGACCGTCCCCTCAGACCTTCAATCAATGTGGACAACCCTGATATCATCGACCGCGGACTACTTGAGCATCTGAAAACTCTGGCAGAAAAACGCCAAAGTTCCCACGCTCTTATGTATGGTGCCTACGAACAGGTGCAAATCCAGAGTGAACAGTATGCCTTTGCACGTATAAGCGACAAAGAGACCGCTGTTGTTTTTCTGAACATCGCACCCGAGGCAAAAACTATTTATGCTGACTTCAGAGGCAGACACTTTGAGGTAAACCTGCCTGCTTACTCCTCAGAAATCATCACATACTAAGACAAGAACACCTGACAAGCCTAGTTACCTGTCAGGTGTTTTTTTATAAGTTTATATAGATTTCTCTTTGTGCAAATCGCTCTGCTTCAAGACTGTCGTGAGTTACAAGCACAACTGCCTTGTCTGAAAGTTTATCAAAAACCTTTTGAGAAACCTGCAGACGCAAGTCCTCGTCAAGTCCTGTAAAAGGTTCGTCAAGAAGCACCGAAGAAGCGTCCCCTGCCAGAGTTCTTGCAATGGCAAGCCTGCGTTTCATTCCTCCTGAAAGCTCCTCGGGATACATATCCTCACATCCTTCAAGACTTACAAGTTCCAAGAGAGCTTTCGTGTCAGCTGTGCGGTTTGCAAAGAGTATGTTGTCTTTCACACTCAGCCAATTAAGAAGCCTGTCCTCCTGAAACAGGAGGTTCACCCCGCCTTTTGCCTTTACTTTTCCTTCATCGGGCTTCATAAGTCCCGACAAAATCATAAGCAGAGTGGTTTTTCCTGCACCGGACACACCTCTCACAGCTACTACTTCTCCCGACTTCACCTCAAGGCTCACGTCATCAAGAACCTTCAAATCGTCGTAAGACTTGGTGATACCTTCTGCCTTAAGCAAACCTTCTGTGAGATTGGCAGTTTTCACACTTTCCTTAGGCTTTACTCTGAATCTCAGAGAAGTATGGGAAAGAAGCTTTACAAAGGCACGCTCAAAAATAATGCTCAGCACAATGACTATCACAGTCCACGCAAACTTCCCCTCGGAATCCAGAGTAACCTTTGCGGTGTTGAGCTGTTGACCCACAGAGCCTTGGGTTGAACCTAAAATTTCTGCGGCAACCCCCGATTTCCAGGCAAGTCCCAGAGCGGTGGATGCTCCTGCGATAAAGTAAGGATACACCGAAGGCACATAGATATACAGAAGTTTTGAGAAAAATCCTGCGGAAAAACTGTCTGCCATCTGCAGAAGCTTTTTATCTGTGTTTTTTATTCCTTCGTAGGTATTGCCCCAGATAATGGGAAAAACCATAAGCCCCACAATAAACAAAGGCACCGCCTTATTTGTAACCCATACTATGATAATAACAGTCATGGATGCTACAGGGGTGGCGCGGGCAATGTTTATTATAGGTTTCAAAAGGTCATACATAAAGGCAGATGCGTATGTAACTCCTGCCAGAAGCAAACCAAGAACCACTCCGCAAAAATATCCCAGCAGAATCCTGCCCACAGATGAGGCGGTAATCACCCAGAAATCACCTGTCAGCACAAGCTCCAAAACTTTCTTTGCAACGCCCAAAGGGGATGGAATAATAACATCCATCCCCACAGCCATATAAATTATTTGCCATACTCCAATCCAGAAGGCAAACACTCCTGCGGTTATGAGTATTCTTTTTATAATCTCACGGTGAGATTTTCTGCGTTTTTCTGATTTTTTATCAATCACGGTAGTTGTAGTAGAAGTCGTCATTGGGAAGTGTTCCTCCTACGGATGCAGGGTTAGCATCAAAGAGCACCTGCAGGTTTTCCTTTGTAAGGCTCATCATCTCATCGCCTGTAATAAAGGTGATGTAGCTGTTGGGAATAGCCTTCTTTGCAATGGGTGCCTTGGGAATGATACCTGCATCAACAATCATCTGTGCAGCTTCCATTGATGCAGTGTTGATAAAGTCAACAGACTCCTTGTATTCCTCAAGGAACTCGTCAACCTCACCCTTGTAAGCATCGACAAAATCGGCACGTCCAATCACACAGCCCTGCACAAGCTTTGTGCCGTACTTTGTCTCCCATTCCTTGGTAAGGTCGAGTGCTATCTTTATATCTGCATTCTTAATCACAGCAGTTGTTACCTGGGGCTCGGGAAGCAGGGCAATCTGAGCCTGACCTGATAAAAGCAGCGATGCTACGTCGCTGTGTTCAGACTTAAACTCAACGGTTACATCCTCGCCAACAACAAGACCGCTGTCAGAAAGAAGCTTGGTGAGGATATATTCGGGGGTTGCACCCTGACCTGCAGATACAATAGTCTTGCCTCTTAAATCCTCAATGGAGTTAACCTCAACTCCGTTTGTCAGAATATAGGTAACACCCAAAGTATTGAGGGCAAGGAGTTTAACTCCGCCATTTGTCTTGTTGTAGAGAACGGATGCAAGGTTTACAGGGCAAGCGGCAACATCGGCATCCCCGTTGATAATTGCTGCAGTAATCTCCTCGGGAGCGGAAACAACTGAGAAGTTACGGTCTTTGTCTGTTTCGTCCGCTTCGTCGGCAATCATCTCTGCCATACCCATACCCGTGGGGCCTTTGAGGGTATAAACATTCATAACCTCTCCCTCGGGCAGAGTTTTTCTGACCTCGGTAGGGTCAGTTACATCGGGTGTAGTATTATTGGTACTGCCTGTACATGCTGCCATTGTAAGCATCAGCACAAGGGCCATAATAATTGATAAAATTGAAATAGTTCTTTTCATTTTCAGAACCTCCTCTTGATTTTTCATATATATTATATTACAATATCCTCATAAACTTCGTTGCCATAGCAACATATCTTGAAAACAGAGGAACAATAAATGAAGATTCATTACGAAACACTGCTGAAAAGCCAGCCTTTTCTGGGGTTTTGTACAGAGGAGCTCGAAGAAGTGCTCGGCTTCCTCAGCGCAAAAGCTGTGAATTATTCCAGGGGAAGCACAATTTTTAATCAAGGCGAAAAAATCACCCGTTCGGGTATACTCCTTGAAGGAAGCGTTATTGCAGAAAGTGTATCCTACTCGGGAGAAAGGCGTGTTATACAGACTCTCTCTCCCGGTGATTTGTTCGGAGACGTGCTGATGTATTCAGAACACGACCCAACCCCTGTCAGCACCATTGTCAGAGAGGATTCCAAGGTGCTTCTTCTGGATATTAACGAGCTTATGGAAAAATCCTGCAACCCTTTGTGCAGGCGGGTTCTTGTAAACATTCTCCACGGTCTGGCTGATAAATTCTGGTTTCTTAACCGAAAGATTGCTTATCTTTCCTGCAACCGGATGAGGGCAAAAATTGCAATGTTTCTCCTTGATATGTACAAACGCCACTCCTCACTGACCTTTATCGCACCATATTCCCGTGAGGAGCTTGCATCATTGCTTGGAGTAAACCGCCCGGCTCTGAGCAGAGAGCTCAGCCGTATGCAAACTGAGGGGATTATAAGCTACTACAAGAGCTCGTTCAAGATTGAAAATCTGCAAAAACTTAAAAACTGCCTGTAAACTGAAAGGAATAAACTTTATGAAAAGGAAAAAGAAAATGCCTGTTATTCTGATTGTACTTTGTGTGTTATTTGCCTTGTGCTCAGGGCTTTTAATAAGCGGATTAATCTGCAACAAGAATCTTAAACTTCACGAAATAAAGGTGACAAGTGCCGACCTGCCCCAAAGCTTTGAAGGCTTCAAAGTTGCACACATATCCGATTTGCACAACGCGGAGTTCGGAAAAGACAACAAACGGCTTCTGGGTATGCTGAAAAGAGCCGAGCCCGATATTATAGCCATTACAGGAGATATTGTGGATTGCCACAGAACAGACACGGATATTGCCATAGACTTTGCAACTGAGGCTTCAAAAATCGCACCCTGCTACTACGTTGCAGGCAACCACGAAGCACGAATTCCTGCAGACTTTGAGGTTCTGCTTTCAGGGTTAGCAGACGCAGGAGTAACCGTCCTTCGAAACGAAACCGCCACAATAACAAAGGGTAACGACAGTATAACCCTCATAGGAATTGACGACCCTGACTTTACGGTAATGAGCTACTCTTACAACCAAAGTGTTATTGCAGACATGGTTCTCAAAGAAATAACTCCCGAAAATGAAAGCGAATTTACCCTTTTACTTTCTCACCGTCCGGAGTTGTTTGAAACCTACAAAGCAAACAACATCGACCTTACACTCTCGGGACATGCCCACGGCGGACAGTTCAGACTGCCCTTTGTAGGCGGACTGTACGCTCCACACCAATGGCTGTTTCCCGAATATGACAGCGGTCTTTACACCGAAGACGGCAAAAATCTTATTGTCAGCCGAGGAATAGGCAACTCCTTATTCCCAATCAGGCTCTTTAACCCGCCCGAGGTTATAGTTGCCGAGCTTTGCACCGAATAAATACAAAAACAAAAATCCCCGACAATTCTCATTGTCGGGGATTTTCTTATGCCTGAATTAACAGACCTTTTCTTTGTAAAGCTTTATGCTTACTTTGTAGCCTCAGTCAATTCAGAGTATACAAAACGAACTATACCGCTTGAATCTCTGTACTGAACAAAGCTCATTGCTACCCAGGTTTCACCCTCGAGCACGTCGGGAAGTGTAACTGAATAGGAACCTGTCTTAGAGTTCTTGTGGTTGATAGCAGGAACAAACTGAAGTACATTCTCGTTAATTGTACCTACCTTGAAGGTATCTGCGTAATAATGCTGCTTCTTAGCCAGAAGAACACCTGTGTTCATAATATCATATTCTGAAGTTGTAGCATCCCATGAGAAGAATACTGTGTTAGCATCGCCAAGTGTCTGTGCATCAATATAGGCAGTAGAAACGATACCGCTTACTGTCTGGCTTGAGGGAACATACACAGCGGTAAGCTCTGTATTCTTGTGGGGGAACATCTTGTAAGCTTCCTTGTAGCTGACAATTCTGCCCTGCTCATCGGTCCAGTAAGCAAACTTCTCGCCTGCAGGTGCTTTATCAGCAGTTACTGTAATTGCTTTGTAACCTCTGTACATATCATCAACGCCGCCGCTTATAAACTCTGTAACGCTGCCGTTGTTTACTGCAACCTTGAAGTATACAGCCTTAGCTGTCCAAGTGGTGGTAATTGTGATATTTTCGCCGTTCTGAACAGCCGCCAGAATCTGAGCCTCTGTGTGGTCCCAACCTGTGTGTTCGTAGCCGGGATAATCTGCAACCTTGTCATTGGGGAATGTCATCATACCGATATCATTAGTGCCAAAGTACTGCATATCGATAATCTGGTTAGTCTTGTCATTCTTGAAGGTTACAAGGCTCTTGCCCTCGGCATCGTCAACCGCATACATTGCAATAAATACATCGTTACCTGATGTATAGAAGCTGTAGGTTTCACTTGTGCTTGCAATCTCACCTGTCTTAGCATTTACCCAACCGATAAACTCGTAATCGTTGTTGTTTGTAATTGCCTTGACGGTAACAGCCTTACCAAACTTCATAGACTTATTAGTATAGCGGAGACCTACGGGTTTGGATGCAGCGTTGTCAACGCTCAGCTCAATGTTGCTGCCGCCTGAAGACTTAAGCTCGAGATAGCCTGTGATACCTGCTGCGGAATCAGCCTCTGAGAACTGTGCAATAACAGTTGTAGGACCTGTGATGTTTGTAAGCTCCTTATCCCAACCTGAGAAGGTGTATGTCTTCCATACGTCAGCTTCTCTTGTGGGAGTTGCAGCTGTATAAACCGCGTCTGTACCTTCCTTAACGGATACAGTCTGAAGAACTGTGCCGTCCCAGTTTTTGAAGGTTACAGTGTGGTAGGTTCTGTACTGGCCTTCAACCTCCTGCTTAGCAGGCAGGTTCATAGCTCTTGCGTACTTCTCTGTGCTGGGTGTTGCCACATAGCCGGGGAAGAAGCCCTGCTCGTCACGGAGAGACTCAAAGTCTTTGAAGGAAAGAGTGCTGTTGATATCAGCATTCCACTGCTTGATACCACTGGACCACATACGCTCAATCATGCTGTAGTACTGACCGTTACCTGAGTGAGCACCTGTGCTCTCATTGTTTGTACCATACTCATTGTAACAACCGTTCCATACCTCAACCTCAGTGTTAAGGCCTGCAAAGTCGTTCCAGATCATGAAGTATGCACCTGCGAGCTTGTCGCCTGAGTAGTTGTTTGCCGCACCCTTGTTAGAGTCAGTATAAGCACCTAACTGGGAAGCGTTCCACTCGTTGTAGATATGGTCTTCCTGATTTCTGTAGAACTCCCACTGTCTGTTATTGGGGTCACGGGCATCCTGTATTCCGGCATTAGTATGTACGCCTGTGTTTTTATCAATGGCGGCAGGTGCAATACGGAGAACGTAGTATGTCCAGAAGTTTACACCGCTGTATACCTGTCTGCCCTGATTTGCAAAGAAGCTTGCACTTCTCAGATAGTTTCTGGAACTTGATGTGGGCAGCCAGTAAACAACACCGATATCGTTGGAGATACCTGTTGTGATAGATGAATAGTTAGTGTTGTACAAGAAGTCGTTATACATTCTTGTCTTGTAACCATAAGACTTCAATACGTTGTTAACATCGTTAACATAGTTTACAAAGTGTGTATTATAGTTCCATCTGTCTGTAGATATAAGACCAACTTCATCAGCACCGATGTTAAAGTCATCAGAGCCGGAATAGTACTTGAAGAATGCTGCGATATCGTTATACATCGCATAAGCAAAGTTCTTAACTGCTGTGTTGCTCAGGTCAAGTACGGAGAAGTCGTATCTTGTATCAGTTGAACCGGTATATTCTCTGTAGTTAATCTGAGTAGGCAGTGTATAGTTAGTACCTTTGTATGTGAAGTTTCTGATAGGTGAGTTGGAGTTTGCCTTTACTGTGTTGTAGTAAAGCTCTGTCATGTAGCCAACATGAGCAGGTGTATCGAAGGAAGGAATAATCTCAATGTTGTATTCCTTAGCAGTTTCGCATATTTCGATAACTTCCTCTGTTGTCAGGTACTTACCCTTGTCGTTAACCTTTCCGTTGCTGTCTTGGAACTGAGTAAATACCCAAGGAGCAGGATTACTGCCGCAAACCCAAGAGAAGTCGTTGCCGGTCATGCCGGGAACCTCAGAGAGTGCCTTATCACCCCAGAAGTCCATACGGAAGCCGCCGTCTTCTGACATGTGGAGCTCAATTGCGTTGTAACCCATCCACGACATCTCAGCAATGTAGTTCTTGATTGCCTCGGGAGTCAGATACTTTCTTGCACAGTCAAGGTGAACTGCACGCTCCTTGGTATCAGGTGCATCAACAATTGTGAAGCCCTTGATTGCATTTGTGCCTGCTGCACGGAAGTGCTTCTGCAGGGTATTGATACCATAGAGGAGGCCTCTCTCGTCTTTACACTCAAGCACAGCTCTGTCGGTTACTGTAAGCTTGTAGCCTTCGTCACCATTTGCTGTAGAACCTGTGCGGATAATGATATCGCCCTTGGTTGCATACTCCTCAAGACCCCATACAACCTGCATATCGCAACCGCCCCAAGTTTCTGAGGTATCTGAAGCAAACTGCTGCTGTGCAAGCTGCGCAGTCTGAATAATCTTATCAGAAGGCTCGTTAGCCTCAGAATCAGTTACGATGTAAATCTTGGAAGTATCTCTCAGACCGAAGTTGGAATTTGAATCCTTTGTGAAGGTATCATACAGAGCACCCATAGCGCTTGTGTCTGTACCAACGATTACTTCCTCGGGCTCAGTGGGAGTTGTTGTGCCGCCTTCTGAACCGCCCTGCTCAGGCTCCTTAACACCCAGCATTGTGTCAACAAGTCCGATAAAGTCTGTGAACTTGGAGGAATCCAGAGTGTTGCCTGAACTGTCGAGGAGAGTATTGCCCATATCCTCACCGTAAGATACATCGGGTATCTCAGACTCGTTAAGAGTGAGAAGCTCAATTCCCTTGTGCTTAAGTGTGGTAAACGATGCCATACCTGTGGGATTTGTGTCCGCTACTCTGAGCACAACCTGATATCTGTTAAGGTTTGCATCATAGGGACACTCGGTGTAAGGAATTGTGAAGTACTGCTCTGCAGAGGAGTTAGATGTTGTAAGAGTTCTCCATACAATCTCTCCGCCTTCTCCTGCAACGGCATACTGAATCTCAGCATTGAGCTTACCTGTATTGAGTTCGCCAACAAAGCTATTATAATCCATAGCTCTGATGCCAATCTGCATTGTTCTGGTACTTGCTTCTGCTTTATCAGACTCAGTTACGTAGAATGCAATAGCTGTTTTCTCTGCATCTGTGGACTCCATAACGTAAACTTCGTTGTTAGGACCTGCAAGCAGATAATCAGCAATGCTGTTTACAGTATTGTTCACCCACTTGGTGTTGTGGTCACTGGGACGAACGTTGTTACGGTTCTCTGTCCATGTACTTGTACCGCCTGATACAGAGAGACCGTTTGTGTCGTCATACTTAATAGCGAATGCCTGTCTTTCAGCGATAAGGTTTCTTACCTCAGTAAAGGTTGCGCTACTTTCTTCCTTGATATACTGGTCGTGACCGCCGACTGTTTCGTGGCCGTGTACCTCAACTTCGTCAACCAGTACCCAGGTGCTTCTGGTCTCATTCGGACCCCATCCGGGACCGAACTTGAATTTAAGGTATCGTGCATCAAATTCAGAAACACCATTATCCTTCTTCCACTCAGCCCAATATATTTCTCCGGGCTGTGCTGTTACATCAAGGGTACCTGCACACTTGAACTGTTCAGTCTCTTTATTTGCATAGTAAATCTCAATCCACTGGGGATTACCGATGCTTGCATCTTGGAATGTGGAGCATACGTGTGCTCTCAAATCGGTGATAGTGTAAATATCGCCAAGGTCAATACTAAATACGCCCTGACCATGTTCGTCAACGTTTAAGCCCTGCTTAAAGCCGAACCAATCGCCTGCTTCCCAGTTGTTGCCTTCTACAATGATGCCGTCAGCGGGGTCTGCAAAATGGCTATTATCCCAGGTGCTAACAGTTATTAATGTATCAAGATTTAACAGATTGCGGGTGTTGGTTCCCTTAAGAGGCTGATATACACGGAAGCCGTCAATACACAGATAAGACTGTGCAACGGGAGGTGCCTGAGTCTTATCAGTCCAATTACTGAAGTCATACACAGGAACACCGGAAAGCTTCACGGTATACTCGCCGTATTCAAGACCGCTTACACGGATAAGCGGGAAGGAAGCAACAGTATCCTTTCCTCCGTCTGCGCCGTTATCAAACTCTGAGATAACAGGCAGTCTCTTTATGCGGGTGCCTTCTTTATCATACACTTCAACCAGAAGTGTACCGCTGTTTACAGCGTGGGTATGACCGATAACCTCAAAGCCGGTACCTGTAAAGGAGAATCTTGCAAACTCATTGGTATTATTGATATAAACATCAGTCAGTGAACCACCGGTCATTTCGCCGTTATCAGTGGTCTGGTAAGCATTGTCGTTACCATACTGCTGATTCTGGTCAATGCTCTGAGACAGACTGCCTGAACCCTCAGAGTAATGGGTAACAACGTTACCTGTTGTGTAGTTATACTTAATACCTGCGAAGTCATCTTCGTAGTAAACTACAGAAGCAGGAAGAACGGTAACCTTCTTCATCATCTGAACTTCCTTGCCAATGTTAATGTCATTGCCAAGGGCAGTGGGACGAGCCAGCTCAACCTCATGAACTGTAAGTGCCATATAGAGGCTGTACTCAGAATCCATAAAGTCAAGAGGAGTAAAGCTGAAGCCTTCCTGTTCTGCATCAACACCGTATGCAATGTTTGCAGTAAACTTGTTGTCTGTAGCTGTGGGGGATGTCAATGTGTATCCGCCGTCTGCGTATACAGTAACAAGGGTCTCATCGCCCATATAGAACATCTCGATATTGCTGGTCTGAACGCCGTTGCCGTTGATAATGAACTTATTAAAGTTCTTGTCAAGAGTGTACACGAACTTGCCGTCTGAGTTCTTTTCAACCGCAACACCGGGCCATTCTGCGTTTTTTGCATTAGTACCGCCGTTCCAGGCATAAACATTCAGTGTTGTCCAATCATCAGGAGCTGTAATTGTAACCTTGGAAGATGTTGCTGCCTGTGCATTTTGGTTTGCAGCGTTAATTCTGGTGTCTTTGCCGGGAATCAACAACAAATCCTGGGTTTGCTGTCCGTTATTATTGTTGTTAACTATGTACTTTGTAGCTCCGAAAGGAACAGTTATAAAGTACTGGTTACCATACAGGTTGATTGCCGATTTACCGGGCCATGATTCATCTACGTCACCATTATCATTGAAGAAGTAAACGTTTACGTCTTCCCAATCTGCAGGTGCTGTAATAAACAGGGACTGGGTTGTATTTATATCATTAACCGAAATCCATGTTTCAAGACCGGGGGTAACCAGCAGGTCAACTGTCTGTTTGCCCTTACCGCCATTGTTGATGATAACGTTGTTAACATCTGCAGGAACATTCTCCAGATAATAAACACCGTTTGCATCCTTGGTCATCTCAAGACCGGGCCAGGTAACCTTAGTTGAACTGTTGTTACTGTTCCAGTAATAGAAGAAAGCAGATTCCCAATCATCGGGAACAGTTGCGTGGAAGGTAACGCTTTCCTGTGAGCGGGAGGTCTTAGCGTTATAGTAGTCTTTATTATCATAAGAATTGTCCGGTTCATTATCAACGGTAATCCAGGTTTCCTCACCTGCAAAAACTACCAGGTCAAAGGACTGTTTTCCGTTGTCGCCGTTATTAATGATAACATTTGTAATATCGCCGGGAATTTCAAATGTATAGTAGCCATTAGCGTCTTTTGCCTCAACCTTTGTACCCGGCCAAGCTTCAAGTCCGTTGCCAAAAGCATCCCAGCAGTAGTAGTATACATCGCCCCAGTCCTCGGGAACCGTTGTATGCACAATGCCTTCTCTGGACTTATACTTTGCCTCAGCAAGGTATTTATCACCGGACATAGAGGTGCCGTCGCCAAAGTCAATCCAAACCTCGTGACCGGGATTGATTGTAAGGTCAACCGACTGCTTGGTTTCGCCGTCAGGGGTTGTGGCAGTAATGACAATATGAGGAACGTTACCGGGGATGTTTATACTGAAGTTACCCCAGCTGGTTCTTGTCATATCCTCGCCGGGCCAACCGTTGTTTCTGCCGTCATCATACCTATAGTAAAGTTTGAGTTCTTCCCAGTTTGTCGGTACTTCTGCGTGAACAGTGGTTGTGCCCGAATCGGTAAGAGAGTACAAGCCGGAAACTGCGTTGTATGTAATCTCCTTACCGTCTTCATCAATATTCATATTGAAGGTATACAAGCCGTCTGTCTTGCCGTCGGCACCGTTTACATAAATCTGGTTATGAGCGTCAAGAGGCATAGCCTCAAAGTCAAGACGGTTGTAGAAATCTTTCTGCTGAGAAACTTCGGCATAGGAGCCGCCTGTGGTATTGATACCCATAAGCTTTGCTTCTGTGCCGCCGAGCTTACCGAGAAGCTCGTCGTCCTTAAAGAGTATACCGTTAGTATCCAGGTTCTCTGTCTTAAGGCCGTAGTCCAGAACATAGGTAGCATCCTTAGTGTCAGAAACAATTACAATTACTCGGATAACAGCATGCTCATTAGGCTTAAGCGATGCAAAATCTCTGAAGTAGGCATCCTTACCCTCGTCACCAAACGCGCCACTGTATTTATGCATATGTATGTAGAACTCATGAATACCCGTGGTATCATAATCAGCTTTGAATCCGAATGTTCCATCTTTAGCATTAGTAGTTTTGACGTGCTCATAGGCTGTGTTTGAATTAAGATAATTACCATCTTTATCACAAAAGCAGGTAACAATGCAATCTATCGGTTTTCCGCCTATTTCATTTGCTTTATTCACAACATCTGTAAAGAACTCGTGATAATCATAAAGCATACTGTTCGTGTTGCCTGATTCGCGGGAAGCATCATCAAAGATTCTTGCCTCAGACATGAACAGCTCATGGTCCTTCCACTGATAGTAAGCGGGGATAGCTGTGATGTATACGCGGTGGTTGTCGTCGCTTCGCTTGGTTTCGCAACCGTTATCAGTAAGATTTGCCTTGCTTGTAGCAGTAACGTATACTCGGTTCTCAAAGAGGCCCTCGTCTCTCTGTGTATCGGTCATTGTGTAGTAAATACCGCCGATTTCAAGGGAAGCATCCTTCCACAGACCTGAACCTGTCTGGGTTAACTCTTCGTCAGAAGGTGAGGTATCTGTTGTGTTTGCCTCAAGAGTTCTGAGGAAGCGTTTGAGAGCTTCGTTGTCAGTAAAGGTTACTTCCGCCTCAGCGTAAATAAACTCACCTGTGCCTGCTGCAACCTTGTTGTATGTCTTGGTAAGATATTCGTAGTCATAGTCGCCGCCGGTGCCCACCTTCTTGTAGCCCCTGACCGTAGCCGTCAGGTCCTGAGCATCCAGCTCTTCCATTCGTGCATCCGAAACAATATATTTATTATTTCCTTCTTTTACAGTAAGACCGTTTTCGTATGTAAGTGATACACCGATGTCGGCATCGTCAAAAGTAAAGTTGTAAAGCTTTGTGTTACCGCCGTTGTTGGCAACGAATCTGTACTCAATGGGTGTTGCGCCGTCTACCAATCCGCCAAACTCGATTTCCTTGCCTGCCTGGTAAGCTTTCTTCTCAACTCGCAGGGAGGGGTCGGTGATATGCATATTGGTAACGATACGGCAGTTTGCACCGTAGCCGTGACGCTCCATGTAGTAGAAGTCAAAGGAAGCAATCTCGCCGTCTTCAAGCTTGAGAGCGTTTGCACGGGCAACATCAGTCTCTGTGTAAGCTGTGGGGTTGGCAAGAACGCCCTCTGCCCAGTTTACATAGTCGTTAACGTTAAATCTACAAGTAGAAACCGAGTGACCGCCGCCAATGTCGAGTACCAACTCACCGTTGATGAACAGGTAAACGTCGTCGTCTCCTTCGAACTCGAAGAAGAGGTTGTCGTCCTTGTGATATACGAACTCACCATTGGAAACCATAGTGTAGTTGAAGTTTCTGCCATAATAGGTATCGTGTTCGGTATAAAAACTACGTTTACCATCTTCTGCAAAGTAGTAGGAATCAGTCTGTCCTTCATATACAGTATTTTCGTCAGCATCAACTACCGGCAAGAAAGGATACTTGGTAGTTACGCCGCTATTGCTATAATAGAAGTAGTCCTTCTCGTTAACCACACTGTGAGAAATTGTACCGCTGCCGTTTGGTTTATTGTAGCCGTCGTACTCAACCGCAGACTGAGTCTGCTCTTTGTACTGTGTCTGATTCAATTTACCGCTGATAAGGTCTTCAATCTCAGCACCCTGAGAGAAGCCGCCGTCAAAGATATAAACTTCTTCGCCCTCGTCAGTTACAGCACTTGAAAGTGTAAGGTAAGAGAAGTCATCCTGAACCTGGTTGTAGGAGTTTGCTACAAATGTGTTGTGAAGCAGGTAGTAAGCAGCATCCATACAGCTGGTAATCTGATTAACATATTTACCCTCTGAATTTGGATCCATTCCTGCTACAACCCTGAAAGAGCCCTTCAGCTTATCTGCCTTGGCAAGGGTTTCTTCATAGGTACCCATCTTGGGGGTTGAGCCCTTGGACTGACCTTTTGTAAAATAGATATTCAGAAGGTTTCTCAGTGCCTGAGCCAGGTCGTTTGGAACCTCTTTGCCGTTAACGGTAGAATAACCAAACTGAGCTCTGTTCTTAACACCGGCAACAAAGTTGTAGTTTGGATATCCTGCGGCAGGGTCACTTGACGCATACTGAGGAATTGTCAGAGTTTTGCTGAGCATATCGGCAATGTACTCAACAGTTTCCTGCTTGTACTGGAGTGTGCCGTCACTGCCCAGTTTATTCTGCAGAAGACCTGCAGTCCATCCACCCTCTGTACCTTGTCCAAAAAGTGTGTATCCAAGCTTAAGTTTGGACATATCAAAGTATGTGGCACCCGGATTCTCAGTCTGATACTGTGTTGATTTGTAGTACGAAGAAGTAATATAGTAAATACCATTTTCGCCCTGTTCTGTACCGGAACCGTTAAATCTGCCGTTAGCATCTTTACCCGTTTTACGGGCGGCATTACTGGCAGTACTGCCGCCGTAGTCTGGAATAGCGTAACCGATTCTGTGTGTGTAATAACCTGTGGAAGCTGCACCGCCTGCACTTGTGTTGTATGCACCGCCTGCAGTTGTATTGCTCCACAGCGCTGCATTATTGGAAGGATGAAACATTCCAAAGCCTGTGTTGTTACCGGGGTTCCAAAGAAGACCACCATAACCATGTATATATTCACCGGGCTCTGCATTAAAAGCAAGACACTGCTGACCGTAGGTATTAGCTGCATCCGATGTACTGAAATAACCAATATGAGAAATATCCAGTTTCCAGGCTGTATCAGTTTGATTTATAGAAAAAAATGTCTCGTAAAGATTGGTGAAGTTTCCCCAGTTGGCACTAAAGATACTCTGTAAATCAAAAACCTCGTAAATCCACACGGAGGAATTCTTTAAAGTTTTAGCAACTCGGTAATAGCCAGCGGTACTGAGTGCAGTTGAATTATCTCCATTTGTATTGATAAGAAAATCTACAGTTCCGTTTGCCAAACCGCTTGCACGATACACAACAACCATATATCTTGCAGAAGCTTTAGCGATGTATCCGCCATAATCCCTGTAGAAACAAGTAAGCTCGTAGTTTCTGTTTGCACTTGAGTTAGCGCTGTTGTATTTAAGGCTCAGATATCGTGGAGAAACATAGTCTACTGCAGCAACCGCTGTTCTTGTATACCTCTTACCACGGTTATTTGTATTGTACTCTAAATTATATCCGTCCTCCGAATACTCAACGTCAGCAGTATAGTCTGTACAATACTGTGCATAAGGCATAGGCTGACCAAGTACATACTGACCGCCGTGCATATCACCGGATACAGAACCCTTAGGGGAAGTGTTAAGATACTCCTTAGAATTCTGCTGAGAAAACTCAAACAGCATACCGTCCGCCAGATGGTCGTAAATCTTTACAGGCCAGTTGATGGTACCCTTCTTATTCAGAGTTGTTGTATCGATGCCTGTGCCTATATAGTTGCTTTCTGTAACAACGTCAAACACTGCCGCCAAGGTGCTCAGCGGAAGCAGTGAGGCTATCATTACAAATGCAAGCACAAACGCAAGTACTCTGCTTGAAAACTTAAACTTTTTCATATGGATATTACTCCTTTCTTGCTTGGCAAATCCTTGCCGTGTGAAAAATCTATGTAAATATTATATATAATAATGTATATATAATAAATTATCTTTGAACCTTTATAAGAGTTCAACACAAGGGAGGCTCACTTAAAGCCTTACCGTTACTGGTAACTGAAGCGCACAATCTGAGAGGTGTCTGTAAAATGTGCCGACTGCTTGCTAAGGCTCTGACCCGGTGCCAGCGTATCAAAGCTGAGCATATAGGTGATGCCGCCTAAGTAGTTGCCGTCTACGTTTACGTTTTTATAGTACACGCAAACGTTACTGAGGGTTTTGTCTGTATTGTTGCTTAAAGTCAGGACGTTGCCCTGAACGCGCACGCTTATATCCTTTGTAGATACAATTGCATCCTGCTTAAAGACACTTTCACAGTCAAGGAACTCAAAGGAGTGACTGCCGTCAAGCTGCAGCTTGTCTTTTTCTAGCACCCACGCCTTGGTACCCACGGGCAATCCCGTTACGTTAAAGGTTGCAATCTTGCCGCCTACGTAGTAAGTTACGGTTGCATAGTCCAGAAATTGCTTCGAGCGGTTTTCTACCAATATAGCGGCAACGTTTTCCACCTGTTCGTTCTTTCCGTCCTCCACAAAGGGACCTGTGTAGGTGGTAATTTCCAAACAGTAAAGCTCTGCCGAGGTGGGTTTGTAACCGCCGACAGGCTCGCCGATGTAACCGTTTGTGCTGTCTGTACTGCCCTCGTTACAACCTGCAAGCAAGGTGCAAAGAGTAAGCAAAACCAGCATCAAAGCTGTCACCCTTGCCTTCTTCAAGGCAAACTTTCCAAAAATTATTCTGTTTTTAGTTTTCACCCTATCACCCCCGAACGGTACAGGCACTTATCCTATTATAATACATAGTAAATTATAGCATTGGCTCTTTACATAGTCAATAATTTTTAGGCAAATAATGTAAAAAATTTATGCAAAAAAGTATTGCAATTTACAGCACTACTCGCTATAATAGATTTGAGTATATGTGGTGGTGTGGGTTTTTGCCTTTATCACAACAAAACAGGAGGCAAAAAATGCACATTCCCTCAGGCTTCATCATCCGTCAGGTTGCAGACGAGACCGTTGCTATTCCCACAGGGGAAGCCGCAAAGGGTCTTTCCGGTCTTGTTGCTTTGGGCGGATGCGGTGAGTTTCTCTTTGAACTTCTAAAAGAAGAGCAAACCGAACAAAGCCTTGTGGATGCACTCCTGCAAAATTACAACGTTGCTCCTGCCACAGCCGAAGCAGACGTAAAAGAGTTTCTTCAGATTCTCCGTGAAAACGGAATTCTTATAGAATAAACATAAAATGAGTGGTTTTTTGTTATAACAGCGGACGAACCCCGTCCCTGAAAGGTAGGTTGATATATTATGAAAATGGAATATCAGAAGCCTATAGTTGCAGTTGAGCATTACAAGCTCAGTCAGTCTATTGCGGCTTGCTCTATTCAGATTAACTCTTTGAGCCATGCCTGTGTTTTAAATGATGACGATACTCCCCCTGAGATGAGAAGTATCGCATACCTTTTCCCTGAATATTTCAGCTCCGATTGCTCTGAAAACGCCGCACACATTCAGGATTACGACTCCATCTGCGCGCACACACAGGTCAGCGCTTGCTTTACCTCCTGATATGTCAAAAGAATACTCTTTTTGCATCCGTTTTTCCGGAATAACTATCAGGTTCATTGCACCTACTGACCTTAACCTGCCCGCGTGTATTGCCGAGCTTTTATGTCCCGACTGCAACTTTTACGATGCAGAATACAGGATAACTTTGCTTGATGCCCCTTTGAAACTCGAAAACGCTCCCCAATACACAGACGGACACTCTAAAATATATATGACTAACCAAGGCCGTCTGCGTGTCTATTCCCCTCTTTGCGAGGAGGATGGATGTCAGGTGGCCTGTCTTTTTGCCCCAAACTGCAAAAACACTCTGTATTACCCTGCAAAAAGATGGGAAAGATACCGCCAATACTGGCACTGTGCCCATCTGCTCTGGGGCGAAATGTTGCTTATGCATCTGGATGCCTTTCTTCTTCATTCCTCTGTCGTACTTGCAGAAGGCAAGGTTGTGCTTTTCTGCGGTGCGTCGGGTGCAGGCAAGTCCACTCAGGCTGATTTGTGGAAAACCTACGCAAAAGCAGAAATAATCAACGGAGACCGTTGTGTAATAAAAAAGCAAAATGGTGTTTACTGCGGCGGCGGCTCTATGTGGAGCGGCACCTCAGATATTTACAGCCCCTTATCAGCACCTCTTGCAGGTATCATCACCCTGAAAAAAGGCAACGAAAACACCATAAGAAGGCTGGGCGCAGAGGCTTTCTCTGCTCTTTACAGCCACATCACCCTCAACCCTTGGGACGAGGAATTTATGAGCAAAGTAACAGATATTCTGCAGGATATGCTCCAAACCGTTCCTGTGTGGGAACTTACCTGTGACGTAAGCCGTGACGCAGTAAACCTTGCCTACAAAACTATCTTTTCAAAGGAGCTTCCTTTATGAAAGCTGATAAATCCGCAAATATCAAAAGAACTATCACCCGCCGCTGTGCAACCATGGGTATTCCTGCAAGCGGTATCTTTGAGCTTACTCCCAGATGTAACCTGAGATGCAAAATGTGCTATATCCGCCTTACCCCCGAGCAGATGGCTCCCATAGGCAGAGAGCTCACAGCTCAGGAATGGATTAACATTGGCAAGGAATGTGTTGATGCAGGTCTTGTTTTCCTGCTTCTTACCGGCGGCGAACCTACTATCCGCAAAGATTTCTGCGAAATTTACGAAGCACTTACCAAGATGGGACTTTCCATCAGTATAAATACAAACGGCACTATGCTTTCAGATGAAATCAGAGAGCTGTGGCTCAGGCTACCTCCTGCTCAGGTAAACATCACTCTTTACGGTGTATGCCGCGAAGATTACGAGGCTCTCTGCGGTGACGGCTCTGCCTTTGACAGAATGTGCGAGGCTGTGGACTGGCTCACACAGGCAGGCATATTGGTGCATCTCAACACCACCATCACCCCTGTGAACTTCCACAAATGGACGGAAATAGAGGACTTTGCAAAAAAGCGTTCGGCAGAGCTTCGTATGACCTGCTACTGCTTCCCCCCCACAAGACGCTACAGCTGCGACCCTTGTGCCGATTTCAGCCGTCTTACCGCTGAGCAGACAGGGGAACTTACTGCCCTTGACATTCTTTACCGCGAAGGTATTGAGGCTATCAAAGCTCGTGAAAGATATATCGATATGCCTGTCCAGCACGGTTGTGAACTTGACACAGGCGACCCTATCCAGTGTCTTGCAGGACGTTCTCAGTTCTGGCTTGACTGGCACGGAAAGCTCACCCCCTGCGGAATGATGAGTGAACCTTGGGTAGACCTGCTGACAGAGAAAAACTTCGCCTGTGCCTGGGAGAGGCTCAAATCAATCTGTTCACAAATCCGCCTTTGCAAAGAATGCACCAACTGTCCCGACAAAGGCTCCTGTATGAACTGTGCCGCCGTTACCTTTGCAGAAACAGGCAGATTTGACGGCAAACCCGAATATATGTGCAAAGTCAACCGCACTTTCAGAGATACAGTCAGAAAGATTGCAAAGGCTGACACCAACAAATAAAACTCAAGGTGACTTTATGAAGCAGATTTATAACAAAAACATCACACCCGAAATTCCCGACAACGTACCCAAAAGAATATTTGCCTGCATAATCCTTTCGCTGCCTGCAACAGTACTATTTATCCTCGCTTTAAGCTTTCTTGTAAGCGGACAGATTGAAGATTTTCTGCCGCCGCTTCTGCTTTCTGCTGTTTTTGCGGCAATCATCTTTCTGCTGTTGTTTTTTGCTCTGCGTACAAAAAACTCCTGCGAAAATGTAACCACAAGACCCGAAAACACAGCGATTCCTCAGAATCCCGACAAGCCTTTTTACTCGGTGCAGTGCACAGGTTGCGGTACAATGTTTGACTATCAACGCTCTGACCTTGCTTTCCGCCCTTGGTTCATCAAGGGCTACGTAGAGTGTCCCTGCTGTCATAGCCCCATACGGCACGACAAAAAATTAAACGCATACATTCCTCTGAGAAAAACCGACAACGAAATATCTGAATAAACCAATCGGATGCTGAGTACGGCATCCGATTTTTTGTACCTGTATATTGTGGTGAATATGCCTCTTTCTGTGCAATTGCCACAATTCGATTGAGCTCAATTTGTGTTGTTTATGCATTGTAAAAAAAGCCTGTAAATGGTAAGATAAAATTGTATGATATCACTCTCTATAAATACATATCAGGAGATGAAAAAAATGAAAAAACTTACTTGCTTAGTTATGGTTCTGTGTCTGCTTATAAGCGCAGTCCCCTTTGCTTTTGCAGCAGATACTGCACCTGAGCTTATCCCTGACCCCGAGGCTTATCCCAGTTTTGCTCTGGATAACTGGGAGGCACTCTACGCTCACGCAATCCCCGGTGATGACAGCACCGAGGCTTGGCAGAAATGGATGAAGGATTACCAAGGCTTTAATGCCGAAGAAGATGTGCGCTACTTCTTCCTGCCTGCTTCTTCAGACGACAGCCTGATTGAACTCTACAACGGCTATGCAGAAGATGCTGTTATAGGCGATGTTACCATCCCCGCCCACACCTCTGCTTTTGTTAATTATACAGAAGGCGAGGAAATCTCCGTTTCTGTGGGAGAAACCAAAAACTACACCTTCAAGGTTTACAAAAGCGATGCAGAAGCATCGCTTTACATCAACGATATAACCAACTCCTACGTTGACGTTGACGGCAACACTCAGGAAACCGACCTTTGGTCCTTCCTTATCCAGAACAAAGAAAACTACTGCTCCACAGCTTCTTACTCCATCGTTGACAAAAACGGTGTGCAGGATGGCGACCTTAAGAAAATCAAAGGCAGAGGCAATACAAACTGGAGAGACTACGACAAAAAGCCCTTTAATATCAACTTCAGCAACACCACAACCATCGGCGATACAACCAGCAAGAAGTTCTCTCTTGTGTCCAACACAAAGGACTCCACTCTGCTGAGAAACTCTATTATGTATGACCTTTCTCACGATGTAGGCGCTCCCTACTACTCTGACCAGAGCTTCATTGACTTCTTTGTAAACGGTGTATACCGCGGTTCCTACATCGCTTGTCAGAAGGTTGACCTGGGCAAGAACACCATGATTCCTCTCAAGGATGAATCCGAAGATGTAGAAAAAGACTTCAGCTTCCTGGTTGAGGTTGACGTGTGGAATTACAAAAACGACGTCTACTTCACATCCAAAAAGGGCTTCAACGTTGTTCTGAAAACTCCCGATTTGGAAGATTTCGAAACAAACAGTCCCGAATGGCAGGTAAGATACGATTACATCAGAAACAAATACCAAGAACTTGAAAATGCACTCTACAACGGTACTCTGGCAGATATTGAAAAAATCTGCGATATGGAAAGCCTTGCTTCACAGTATCTGCTCCAAGATTTCGGCAAAAACTGTGACGGCGGTTACACCTCCACATTCTTTACCTATAACGCAACAGATGGTAAATTCTATGCAACTCCCATCTGGGACTGCGACTCCGACCTGGGTGCAGTTGAAGTTAAGCGCGACGGCTGTCAGACAACCACAATCGACCACACAGGCTGGACAACACGTACAGCAACATACAACCGCATGGTAAACCCCTACGGTCAGGCTTTCAACGTAAGAGGCACTACCTCCGAAGGCGAGACCTTCGAACAACTCTGCGCACGAATCTGGAACGATAACTTCGTACCCAAGATAAACATTCTCTTAGGCAAGGCAGAGCCTTCTGAAGGCGACCTTGTAAAGAGCATTGACGACTACGCAGCTTCTATTGAAAAATCCACCTACATCAACTACATTATGTGGGATTTCGCATGGCTTTGTCAGAGCAAGAACAAGAGCCTCCAGATGGACTTCACAGATGATGTTGCAGGCGAGCTTGATTATCTCAAGGCATGGACAGAAGCCAGAAGCAATTGGATGACAAATTACTTTGCCAACATAGGTGATAACCCTGTTGAGCCTCCTGTTGACAGCAACTCCACAACAGTTTACTTCACCACCGAGCTTGATTGGGATAATGTTCACTACTATGTATGGGGCAACTCAATTCCTATGCAGTGGCCCGGTGAAAAAGCACAGTACCTCTGCACAAACGAGTATGGCAACGACATTTACAAGATAGTAATTGACAATCCCAATGTATCCAGAATCAACTTCAACAACGGTGCAGACGGAGCTCAGACCGCATCCACAGATATTATTGACGGTGTGCTCTACTACACAACAGATGAATCAGGCAGAATCAACGGTGCGGGTATGCCTTACTACAATACAGAGACCATGCCCTTCACTGAACCCGAGAAGCCTACTGAGGCACCCACTACTGCTCCTGTTGAGCCCTCAACCGCAGCACCCACAGAGAAACCTACTGAGGCACCCACAGAAAATCCTACCACTACTCCCACAGAGGAGCCTACCTCCGCACCCTCAATCCCCACACTCCCCGATAACACCATCACAGCATTCTGCTTTGACCCCACAGGCAAAACCGCAGGCGACAAACTCGAGGAATACGGCACTAAGGAAGATGGTTACAAGGCTACCTTCGGCGAAGGCACACTTGTTGCTTCTGTTAACGACACAGGCTACAGAGCTCTTGAATGGTCCGATGCAGAATACGGTGCAGACGAAGGCATTGTGCCCATTATGGCAGCAGGCGGCAAAAACCCCTGGGGCGAAAACCCTTATGTTCAGATTACTCTCAGCACCAAGGGCTTCAAGGACCTTGCAATCTCACTGACAAGTGCAGGCTCAAAGAAATGCCCTGCATCCTGGCAGCTTGCATACAGTCTTGACGGCGAAACCTTCACAGATATCGAAAACGCCTCCTACACCATAGCTCTTGCAGACAGAAAAACCCCCATTGCATACTTTGACAACTTTACTTTGCCCGAAGAAATCGCAGACAAAGACACTGTTATCCTCAGACTTTATGCCGTTTCTGATGCAACCGTAAGCGGCGGAGTTACCTCTGATGACCCCACAGGCGGCGAGCTTGTAATCAACAACATAATCGTCACAGGCAACCCGACCAACTCCCCCGCAGGCATTATGGGCGACGCAGATACCGACGGTATTGTTACAATCAAAGACGCAACACTGATTCAGAAGCACATTGCTCTGCTTGAGAGCATCAGCGAAAAGGGACTTCCCTTGGCAGATGCAAACCGCAACGGAGAAATCACAATCAGCGATGCTACCGAAATCCAGAAATTTGTAGCAGGACTTCTTGAAATTCTCTGATTCTCATAACACAACGCAAAAGCGGCATACACCAAAAAGTGTATGCCGCTTAACTTTTTCTGTTCTTATTTTTCTAAAGGCCGGTTTGTACAGATTTTCATCGGATTGTCTTCAAACAACTTTTTAACATCACAGTATTCTTTTGCCGCCGTGCGCGCTCTTCTCATATCAGGAGTGCGAACCACAGCACTGTGAGCGTCACTTGCCACCACGCTAACGAGGTTGCTTTTCATAAGCTCATAAACCGTCTCTTTTGCTCGTGTGCCGTATCTGCCCAGAAGACTTCCCTTATTAGCTTGAAAAATACAACCTTTCTTAACAAGGTACCTTGCAAATTCCAAATCGTCTTTTATAAACTCATATCTCTCCGGGTGGGCGATAATGGGTTTTATGTTAATTTCTTTGATTCTGTCCACCATAATCTCAACAAACTCGGGGTCTTCGTCAAAGGCAAATTCCATAAGCAGATAACCGCTCTGATTTATGGTGAGCACCTTTTTCTCCAGAACAAGCTGGGGTAAGTCAAAGGTAGTAAAAGCCTCCATACCCGGCAGAAGTCTTATAGGAATCCGTTCTTCCTCCAAGGCTTTGCAAGCACTGCGGAAGGCTTCTCTGTATCTTTCATCGTAGTAGTTATCCGGCTCACCGGGTACGTTACAATGAGGTGTGGCAACAATAACCTTAACTCCGCTTGCCTGCGCCATAGCTGCCATTTCTAATGTATCGGTTATATCTCTTGCACCATCATCAAAACCGGGAAGAATATGACAATGAATATCAACCATAACAAGCTCCTAAAAACTTATGTTTTTTTCTGTTTTCCCTTTCTGAAAACATCATAAAGAGCAAACAGAAGCGGCCTCATAAAAACAGTGTTAATCCAGATTTTTCTGAAGAAAAACCAGATAAAACTTTTATCTGATAGTTCTTTTCCCTTGCGTCTTACTCCCGTAAGCACTGCACAAATCTGTTCTCTGCTCACAGGGCCTTCCGTGCTGTACTGTCTGTCCCCTATCAGGTAATACTGAGAACCTTTAACAGACTTTATTCTGTGCAGAACAAAAGCTCCGTTTCTTCTGCGAAACAGAACAACATCACCTTTTTTTAAGTTTCCTCTCGGTTTTTCCAAGTACGCATAGTCCCTTCCGCTTGCCAGAAACGGCACCATGCTTGAACCTGTCACTACCGTGCAGACTCGGTTTCCCTCTTCTGCAAGTTCACACAACACAGTAAGGAAACTTTCTGTTTCAACAATCTTCATTACACATCATTGAGCACGCCGCCCACAATCTGAATGTCACTTTCGGACAAATGTCCCAAAGCATCCATAATAAAGTCAATGCGTGCAACTTCTTTTCTGATAACCATAATTGCTCCGTCTGCATACTTTGCAAGTACCGCAGAATCGGTAAGCAAACCTGTAGGGGCACTGTCAAGGATAACATAATCAGCCTTTGCCTCCATGCACATAATGAGTTCCTTCATTCTCTGGCTTGAAAGCAGGTTTGAACCATCAGATACAGGGGCTCCGCCGGGCAGAAACAGGAAATTAGGAAAGCCGTGGTTATTATCTTCCTTTGCACAGGCAAGATAATCAAGAAGGCTTGTTTCATCCTTTAAGTATTCGGCAAGACCTGCATTTTCCTCCATACCGAAAACAATTCTGCCTGTCGGGTGTCGCAGGTCGCAGTCTATAAGCACAACCTTTTTTCCCGATGCTACAAGAGAAAGTGCGAGGTTTGCCGCAAAAAGGCTCTTACCCTCACCTGCAGTAGCACTTGTTATAAGCAAGGTCTTAAGGGAAAGCTTTTGTGCCTGATACTCCACCTTATTCTTAATCATTCTGAAAGGCTCCTGCAAAATCTCCTTTGCCTTCTCTTCGGTCAGCAGCATATACTGCGTAACCTGTTGAGAACGTTTTTTGTTGTTGAGCCTTGGAACCACGCCGAGACTGTTTATACTAAGTTTTTTCTTTATATCCGCTTCGCACTGAACAGTCCTGTTAATCAAAAATACCAGAAGTGACCACACAAGTCCGATAATAAGTCCGACGCACGCACCCTGAAGTGCGTTCTTTGTAAAGACTTTTTTATTGTCAGGCTTTCTGGGAACACCCGATTCATCCAGAATGTTCATATTAACCTTGCCTACAACCCGTTCTGAAACTGTAGGATAATTCTCAATTACGCTTGTCAGAGTATCGTATGCTTTCTGCGGGTCCCTGTCGGTAACAGAAAGAGTAAGCAGGTTGGTATCCGGGGTCTGTGTTGCCCTGATGGAACCTGTCACAGGCTCTCCAAGGTCCTCGGCTACCATACGCAGAAGCAAATCCCCTGTCAGAATACGAGGAAAGGTAAGAGCCAGTCTTTCTGCAGCCGCATTGTCATAGTAAGCGTTTGAACCGCTTATGCTCTGCTCCCTTCTGATGTTTATGGTAAATGTGGCCTGAGCTGTATAAACAGGCACATAATTCATATATGCTCTGACGTAAAACAAGCCGCCGAATCCCACAACAAGAATCAGTATCCAGACCCACATTCTGGGCAACATACGCAGAAAGTCAACAATGACAGCCAACTGGTCCAGGGTGTCATAGTTTTCTGCTCTGCTTTTTTCTTTAGTGCTCATCTTTATACCTCTTTGCTTCGTGTTTTCTGCGGCGGCTATTGCCTTCCTCCTCTGATTTCTCTGATGAATAGGCGCCGTATCCGCCATAGCCTGCATATCCGCCGTAGCCATACTTGCCGTATCTGCCGTACTTGCCGTATTTACCGTATTTTCCGTAGCCTGCATACTTACCGTAGCTTCCGTAACTGTATCCGCCATAGCCGTAACCATAACCAACATTGATTACAGTTGCCGAAGAGTATACATCATTGAAAACATAACCTGCAAGGCCCTTGTTGTAGCTGTTAAGCATATCAATTGTGTCGTTGATGAAGGGCACCTTGGTGTAATTCTGCTTCACAACCAATACTGAAAAATCACACAGCTGTGCAAAAATTTCTGTGGCAGAGTTGCGGTTTACACAAGGTCCGTCAACAATGATTATGTCATAAACTTCTTTTGCCTCAGCAAAAAAATGTGCAAACTCCGGAGAAGCAATAAAATCGGAATAACCGATAAATCCTGAATCTGTGCCGGTATCGGCAAGAACACTGAGAAGGCTGTCTTCTTTGGTAAATACTCTGTCTTCAACCGAAAGCTTTTCTTTACTCAAAAACTCTGAGGGCAGGTCTATATTGAGCAAAGCAAGCATATCCGAAACATTCTCTGTTCCCGAAATCAAGAGTACCTTCTGCTTCTTCTGTATAAAGGTATGTGCTAAATTTACTGCTATTGTTGTTCTTCCCTCTTTTTTGTCATAAGAAGTTACCAGAATAGCCTTGCCGCCGTTTTTATCCTGAAAATATCCGATATTTGTACGGATTTTCTTTATGGTTTCGGTGAACCCGAAGCTGACGGATGCCGCTCCCGAAAGCATTCTTTTCTTTTTTCGCAAAAGCCTTGCTTTTAGGTTGCGATAAGGGGATTCGTGATACACAACGCCAAGAAGCTTCGCGTCCAGCTTGTCCGCTGCATCCCATTCGTTCTTGACGGTTTCCAGAAGGAAGGAGTGTATTCCGATAATAAGCGCAACCGCCGCTGCGGCAATCAGAGCGCACAGCATAGTAGTAGAACGGGGATTAAAGGGATTGGAAGGGCTTGAAGGCAGGTTAGGCTCCTCAAAAACTTCAATAACAATATCTCCCAGAATATCCTTGGAAAACTCAGGATATATATCAATAAGCACCTTGAGCACTATGAAAGCGGTTTTGGGGTAATATGCACGGGAGCTAACCTCAATAAGGTTAGTTCCTGTCACAACTCTGGTGCTGATACCTCCGCTGAAATACGGCAGGCTGAGTTCTTCGGCTATTCTGTCTTTAAGAACCGTACTCTGCATAACTGCTGTAATTGTATCCGTAAGTTTTTCGGTTTCCGTGGTATCCGCGTATACACCGGTGCTGTTGGCTTTTGCCGATACTACCATGGTGCATCGGGAAGTATATATAGGTGTGTATGTAACAGCCGCAACGATGTAAGAAATCAATGCCGCTGACAAAGCTATACAAAGAATAGGGAACCAGTTTTTCAGAACATCCCTGATTACAATGTAAATCGTATCAAGATGTCTGGGCTTGTTGGTTGTTTCCATAAACAAACACTTCCTGCAAAATTACTTAACTACTACTACAAGTCGGCTTTTTCCGCTTGCGTTTATTCCGTTCACATAATAATCAACATAGTAAACGCCTTCTTTTTTGGTGTTTACATTTGAAGAGATTGAGAGCTCTCCCTCAATATTAGAACCCTTGAAATAAGTATTCGGGTCAAACTTGGAATCTTTTTTCACGGTAACAATATACCGGGAAAGTTCAACCTTGATTCCTGAGTATACAGTATCATAGATTTCGATTTCCGTGTTCAGGTAGCTTGTCTTTCCGCAACTGTCCGTAACACGGTATTCTATATCGTATTTACCCGGTATGAGATTATCGATAACCCCGTTTAGGCCGTATCTGATTTTATCCGACAAATCTCCGTCAAGAGTGCTGTTCGCCCTGATGTTTCCCAGAATGTTTACTTTGGAACCCACAGGATAACTCAACGGTGCCGTCAGAGTAAATTCAGGCTCTTTGTAATCGGTATATACAAGGGTTCTCTCAAGTCGGCTTACGTTTCTGTTCATATCAATTGCCGCGTAAGTTACTATACGTGTATTCTCGCTGACAAAATCGGAAATGTCTTCGATAAATAGAGAATCACTCAAATCCCCTGATACGTCATCGTAAGCATTAACTCCCTTGAGAAGCTCCTCATCTGTAACGCTCACACTTGCGGTAATGGTTTTCTCCTCACAGGTAAGTCTGGGAGGTATCACATCATCTGTTGCTTTTCTGTACTGCTTATAGCCGAAAAAAGAGCCAAAAGATAACACCAGCAATATTAAACAGAAAATATTTCTTTTTTTCATTTATTTACCTTCTTTCTCGGTAACTCGGGAATATGTTATTCAGATATAAGGTCTAAGCCTCTGAGAAGCTCTGTTCTTTCTTTTGCTACCTGCAATGCCTGCAATGGTGTGTTGTCCTGCTTTTTGCTGACCTCATTTGAATACATAAACATTCTGTGTACCCATGCCGCAGGCAACAACACAGGAAATCTGCGGGCATAGGAGAATCTGTTGTCCATATTTCTCAGAGGAGGAAACAATCTGCGTAAAACACTGTTTTTTTTACCTTGCACCGCAGACAATGTCATCCCTGCACTGTGTCTGCGGGACATTGTGGCACTGCCGTAAACACCCGCACAAAGAATATCGGAAAGCAAAGCCTTTGTGTCTTTTTTGAGCTTCGGAAATAACGGCAGATAAATCTCTGCTTCTTTTTCAAAGCCGAGATAAGTACCGCCTATCTCAAACAGTCCTGCGGTAAATTTCTCTGCCTTTACAGCTTTAAGCCTTTGCAAAAGAACTCCGCAGTCAATTTCCTTTGCGTAGTGCCTTGCAAAAAGCAATATATCACAAACCTGACGGATACCAACCCCGCCGCCGATAAAGTGTTTGAGAGTATGAAGAATAAGAAAAGTGAAATGGTCGGTAGGCGAAAGGGTACAAAGCTTTTCCTTGCCTGCCTCTGTATACACAACCCTGTCAGAAGCACCCTTCAAAACTTCATTGTATCTGTTAAAGTACTCTGACTTGGTTGAAAACAAGGAAATGTGCAGTTCAATGTGCAGTCCATCATCGCTGAAATAAGAGAATTCATAAGGATTTTCTTTTCCGTTTTCCTGTTTCCTTAAACCAAGCTCGTTTAAGATTTTGTCATAAAGCTCCATATCCTCGGCGTCAACAAGCAAGTCCTCGTCAGAAGAAGCCCGGAACTCCGGATTAGGATACAAATATCTGCAAACGATACCTTTCACAACAACAGGCTTCAGACCTTTTCTGAGAAGTTCTGTGTATAGCTTAAGGAAACCGTCTTCCCTTAAACTCTGCTGTAAAATCATCAGCTTGGCACGCTTCTTAAGGATTTCTTTTTCACTATCCTCATAGGGAGAAAAATTGCAAACCTTATCAAAAACCAAAGGAAACACCCTGTGAAGCTCTGCTGTTTTAAGAATTTCTTCCGTCTCTTCACGGCTTAAAATCCCACTACAAGAAAAGTCTTCTCCATTTATTGCCGTTTTAAGAATTTCAAGAAAAAGTCGGTCTGTCATTGTTGTTCTTCCTTTTGAAAAACCCAGATTACTATACAGAGCCATTATATCACAATACGTCTCCATATAAAAGCATATTTTCAAAAAAAACGAATAATATTTGCAAAAATTATCCGAATACGTCGAGGCTGTCTGAAAAGCTCAAAAAAAGGTGCCTTCCTTCAAGGAAAGCACCTGTGTAAATTTTACGTAAGGCTCTTTGTCCGCCACTTTCCGCTCTTCCAGCGGATAAGCATAAGCACTCCGCGAATGCATTCATCTGCGGCGTTCGCAATCCATAGTCCGTAAATACCCATATCAAACACTACGGCAAGGATATAAGAACCCAAAGTGCTGATTAAAATCATAGAGAAAACAGCACACGCTGTAGGATAAATCACATCTCCTGTACCTCGCAGACAAGCGATAACAACAAGGTTTGTAGCACGGCCGAACTCAAGAAAAACATTAATAAGAATAATATTTGCACCCAGGGCAATCACCTGTGCATCATCGGTAAAAATACACAGCAGCTTTCCGCGTGCAAGCACACCTGCAAGGCAGGCAACTGCAGTAATCGCCATTGCTGTGCCGTAGGATCTGTAGGTCTGCTTGTTTGCTTTTTCATAATCCTTTGCACCTACGAGATGGCCTGTGAGAATCTGGGATGCCTGTCCGATAGCCACACCGAATATGTAGAAAACGGAGCTTATATTCTGCACATAGGTTTTGGTAATAAGCTCTGTTTCAGTCAGACAATTAAGAACAATAGCGGTGATAACAATCTGAGATACATGGTAAAGGAAAACTTCAAATGCCGCAGGCACTCCGATTTTTACAATATTCCTTACATCCTCTTTTGGGAAAGGCTTGAGAAGTCTGAACACCGACGGTTTTTCGATTTTTGTAAAAAGCACCGCAGCCAGTACAACAACGCCTACAGCACGGCTTAAGGCGGTTGCTATGGCAACACCCTTAACTCCAAGTCGGGGGAAAGAAAAAAGTCCCAGCACAAGAACAATATCCAGCACCGTGTTCATCACGTTCATTCCCAGAGTTACAAACATGGTTACCTTTGTCATTCCGTGGTTTCTGATTATGACAGACATCGCACTGAGCAAAGCCTGCATAAAAATAAAACCGCCTACAATGGTAAGATACTCTGAGGAAAAACCGAGCAAATTACCTTCTGCTCCGATAAAGCTCATTACAGCTCTGCTGAAAAAGAGAAAAACAACGCTGATAACAACACCGAAAATCAGATGAAAGGTAATGGAAAGTGCTGCTATGCGGGAGGCTTCTGCCCGCTTCTTTGCGCCCAGATACTGGGAAATCAGAACCGCACTTGCAGTAGATATAACAGTAAAAACTATTGTTGTAATGGAAATTGCCTGATTCGCCGTATTTATGGCAGATGCCGCCAGGTCGTCATACTGACTGAGGACAAAAACATCCACAAAACCCAGAAACATAAACAGCAGGGTTTCTACAAATATTGGCCAGGCAAGGTTAAAGAGTTTCATTTTTTTCATCACAGTAACCTCACAAGTTTACTAAGGTACATTATACACTATATTCCGACAAAAACAATCTCACATATTAAGGAAATTTTCTAAGAACTTATCCCTGTTTGTTTGTGTGTTTTGCCTTATTCTGAAAGAAAATCCTCTCCTTATCCTTAAGCTCAAACACCACAAGCTCCTCGGACTTGAGATTTTCAAACTTCATATCCACCGCGTTTATGCTTCTGCTGTTATAGGTTGTGTAGTAGTAAATTCCTCTTTCGGCATCACAACAGCAAGTATACAAGGTTTTTTCATACACGCCCTCTTCAAGCTCACAACACCCTGCAGGTTGAGAAACCGTATCCATAATATGAAAAAACTGGCCGACACTTTCTGCTTCCCCTTTTGGCACAACAGAATTAAGCTTCACAAATGCCACCCGAACAAACCGTGACTGAGATGAAAAATCTCCCGGAAGCCCCAAAGCACCCATACCTCTACTGTATTCCTTCAGATTTATTTTCTGCGAAAACCTGTTTTGAGCAGGCTTTGGCGACAAATTCATATAGTTTGAAAGGTTCATCAGATGAAAAGGAAACGGCGGATTATTCGTAAGCACCCCAACAGGATTTTCATAAATTTTTACACCCTGCTCTGTTGTCTCTACGGTAATGCTGTGGCACTTATCCGCAATTATCCAATGAAGCTGAGACACAGGCAAATCTTTCGAAAAAGCTGTCTCGGTAATATTTATATTATCAAGTAAACTCTCAGCTTCTTTCACGGATTTACACTGAGAAAGCACAAAAGGAATCAACTCAAAAGAAGCAATGTTCACAGCCTTCTCTTTGGGCTTTGAGTAAACTGCATTACCCGTAAAATTAAGTCCTGCCATGCAAAGTCCGTGATCATTCATCGCGTCAAAATACAAGGGATAGTCTTTGCAGACATACGCCATACCCACCATTGCATAGTGACTGCTCTGTTCTTTAAGGAACCGATAACGCAAAGGAAAATACTTTGGTGTAATCACCACCTGACAAGGATGCAGAAAATCATAGTCCAAGGTTCTGCCAAAAAGAAAATTTTCAAAATTAACACCGACTGCTGTGCACATATACGTCCCCGTCCAATTCAAATTCAAGGTTATTTTGCACAGACACCGATATTTTATCCCAAAAACAAAAAAGCGGAACCCCCTTTGTGGAAATTCCGCCTGATAATTACAATAATTCAAAATGATTTTTTGTGCTCAGAAGAACCCCTTCGTTTCTCAGTTTACTGATTTCTGAAGAAAGTCCGCTTCTCTCAACCTCCAGAAAATCTGCCAGTTCCTGTCTGTCATAAGGAACATCAAAACTGTTGCTTTCTGCTTCCTTTGCACAGAACATAAGATATGCCAGCAGTTTCTCTCTTGTGGTGCGTCTGGAGGTAATCTCTATCTTCTGATGATAAACTATGTTCTTCTGTGCCAGATTTTTCATAAGGTTAAAAATCATCTGCTGATGGAAAGAACAATTGTTGTGGCAGGTGTGCAGGATGTGGCAACAATCAACAAGTAAAACCTCGCAGGGCTCGTTTGCTATTACCGATACGGGAATTGCCTTTGCTTCGGCACAGGCAAACTCCTCTGAGAAAAGCTGTGAAGGCTCTACCCTGCCCACGATTGTTCTGTTGCCGTAGTAATCCACCTGCTCTATCTGAGCTGAACCCGAAAGCAATATTCCTATAAACTTTGCAGGGTTTCCCTCTGCAATTATGGTATATTTCTTGTCAAAAAACTCTCTTTTGGCACAAAGACACTTAAGCATCTTAAAAATATGCTCATCTGCAACCCCAATAAACAGGGGACATTTTCTCAGCACATCAAAATATTTTTCCATAACATCACCTTTTGTTGAAATTTCAACATTCTTTCAAGTCACATTATATTATAATTAAGCCATAAAATCAAGGAGGTACGAACATATGCTGAGAAAAATAATTAAGATAGATGAAGAAAAATGCAACGGTTGCGGTGCTTGTGCCGGTGCTTGTCACGAGGGAGCAATCGAAATGATAAACGGCAAAGCAAAACTTACCCGTGAGGATTACTGCGACGGCTTGGGGGATTGTCTGCCTGCCTGCCCCGTGGATGCAATATCCTTTGAAATGCGTGAGGCTCCTGCCTACAACGAGGAAGCAGTCCTCAAGGCTAAAAAACACAAGGAAGCTCCCCTACCCTGCGGCTGTCCGGGCACAAAAAGCCGAGCCATAAGACGCGAGACTGCTGTTTCAGCAAAGGCACAACAGGTACAAAGCCAGCTTTCACAGTGGCCCTGCCAGATTAAACTTGTGCCTGTAAATGCTCCTTACTTTGAAAACGCAAACCTGCTCATAGCCGCAGACTGCACAGCTTTTGCTTACGGAAACTTCCACAATGATTTCATCCGCAACCACATTACCCTCATCGGTTGTCCCAAACTTGACGAGGGCGACTATGCAGACAAGCTCACACAGATAATTACAAACAACAACATCAAGAGTGTCAAGGTAGTGCGAATGGAAGTCCCCTGCTGCGGTGGACTTGAAAATGCAGTGAAACGAGCACTTATGGCAAGCGGTAAATTTATCCCCTGGCAGGTAGTCACCATAACCACAGACGGAAAAATTCTGGAATAATTTCTATAAAAACATTTGAAAACAGTTAATTTGTGATATAATAATATATAAATAACATTCAAGAGGTGTTTAGCTATGAACATTACGAAAGATATAAAATATATCGGTGTCAACGACCACAAGGTAGACTTGTTTGAAGGTCAGTACATTGTACCTAACGGTATGGCTTACAATTCCTATGCAATCATTGACGAGAAAATTGCAATTATGGATACTGTGGACGCAGGCTTTACTCACGAGTGGCTTGATAACATTCAGAATGCACTCGAAAGCCGAAAACCCGATTACCTTATTGTTCAGCACATGGAGCCTGACCACTCCGCAAACATTATGAACTTTTTGAAGGCATATCCCGAGGTAACAATCGTTTCCTCCCAGAAGGCTTTCCAGATGATGAAAAACTTCTTTGGCAAAGAATTTGAGGATAATCGTATTGTTGTAGGTGAAGGCGATACACTGAATCTCGGCAAACATACCCTCACCTTTGTAACCGCCCCCATGGTGCACTGGCCCGAGGTAATCGTTACCTACGACAGTTTTGACAAGGTGCTCTTCTCTGCTGACGGCTTCGGCAAATTCGGCGCACTGGATGTTGAGGAAGACTGGGCTTGCGAGGCAAGACGCTACTACATCGGCATTGTTGGCAAATATGGCGTTCAGGTGCAGAACCTGCTCAAAAAAGCCGCTACACTTGACATTGAAATCATCGCTCCCCTCCACGGTCCCGTGCTCACCGAAAACCTGGGTTATTACCTTAACCTCTATAACCTCTGGTCAAGCTATACTCCTGAGGAAGAAGGCATAATGATAGCTTACACCTCTGTTTACGGCAATACTAAAAAAGCAGTAAATCAGCTTGCAGAAAAGCTCAGAGCAAAAGGTTGCCCCAAGGTTGTAGTGAACGACCTTGCCCGCTGTGATATGGCAGAAGCTGTTGAGGATGCTTTCCGCTATTCAAAACTTGTCCTTGCCACCACCACCTACAACTCCGAAATCTTCCCCTTTATGCGCGAGTTCATAAGCCATCTGACAGAGCGCAACTTCCAAGGAAGAACAGTTGCTTTCATAGAAAACGGAAGCTGGGCGCCTATGGCGGCAAAGGTTATGAGAAAAATGCTTGAAGGCAGCAAAAACCTTACTTTTACCGACACAACGGTTTCTATCCGTTCTGCTCTTAACGAGGAAAGCGCAAATCAGCTTGAAACTTTGTCCGAGGAGCTTTGCAGGGACTATCTTGCCCAGAACTCAGACACCGCTGATAAAAATGATTTGACTGCACTTTTCAACATTGGCTACGGATTGTATGTTGTTACTTCTAATGACGGCAAAAAGGACAACGGCCTCATTGTTAACACCGTCACTCAGGTAACAAACACTCCCAACAAGGTGGCTGTTACCATCAACAAACAAAACTACTCTCATCATATTATCAAACAGACGGGCAAGATGAACGTAAACTGCCTTGCAACCGACGCTCCTTTCTCTGTGTTTGAAGCCTTCGGATTTGCAAGCGGCAGAAACACAGACAAGTTTGCAAACTGCGAACCTCTCAGGTCTGACAACGGACTTATCTTCCTGCCCAGATACATCAACTCCTTTATGTCCTTAAAGGTTGAGCAGTATGTTGACCTTGACACTCACGGAATGTTTATCTGCGAGGTAACAGAAGCGAGGGTGCTTACAGACAAGGAAACAATGACCTACACCTACTATCTGAACAACGTAAAACCCAAACCCCAGACAGAGGGTAAAAAAGGATATGTGTGCAAAATCTGCGGATATATCTACGAGGGCGAAGAGCTTCCCGAAGACTTCATCTGTCCTCTGTGCAAGCACGGTGCCGCAGATTTTGAGGAAATCACAGAATAAAAAAATAAAATTATACTAAAATATATACGGAGGTAATTATTATGAAATTTTACATTTGCGAACATTGCGGTAATATTGTTACAAAAATCCGGGATAAAAAGGTTCCCCTTTTCTGTTGCGGACAGAAAATGACAGAGCTTGTGCCCGGCACCGTTGACGCAAGCCTTGAAAAGCACGTTCCCGTTGTTGAAATTGAGGGAAATACAGTAAAGGTTGCGGTCGGCTCTGTAGAACATCCTATGATTGAGGAGCACTACATTCAGTGGATTTGCCTTGAAACAGACAAGGGCACACACTTTAAGTATCTCAATGCAGGGGAAGAACCCAAGGCTTCCTTTGCACTGACTGACGAAAAACCCCTTGCTGTGTATGAATACTGCAATCTCCATGGTCTTTGGAAGACAGATATCTGATAAAGACATCTGCAAAACGGCATAAAAAACCCCTGTATCGAAATTGATACAGGGGTTTTGCATTTTCTTATCTGTGGATAAATCCAATCTTTTTCATTGCCTTGTCAAGGGTACGCTGTGCAATTCTGTCTGCAACCTCTGCGGCTGAGCGGTAACTCTGCTCAAGATATGCCTTGTCTGCAATGAGCTGTTCGTATTTTTCTCTGATAGGTCTGAGTTCTTCCACTACAGCCTCTCCCACGGCAGCCTTGAAGTCGCCGTAGCCTCTGCCCTCAAACTCAGATGCAATCTGCTCAGGTGTTCTGCCTGTAATTGCAGAGTAAATACCAATCAGATTGTTCACTCCGTCCTTGCCCTCGCCGATGCAAACCCTTGCCTCGGAATCGGTAACCGCGCGCTTGAATTTACGCATAATAGTGTCGGGAGTATCAAGCAGAGATACACAGGCATTTACGTTTTCGTCGGATTTGCTCATCTTTCTTGTGGGGTCCTGCAGGCTCATAACTCGGGCACCGTTTGTAGGAATAAAGCCCTCGGGCACGGTAAAGACATTTGAGTATCTGCCGTTAAAACGCTCTGCAATGTCGCGTGCAAGCTCCAGGTGCTGTTTCTGGTCAGCACCTACAGGCACCAAATCTGCCTGATAAAGCAGGATGTCCGCCGCCATAAGTGCAGGGTATGTAAACAGACCTGCGTTGATGTTGTCCGCATGTTTTGCAGACTTATCCTTAAACTGTGTCATACGCGAAAGCTCACCGAACTGAGTGTAGCAGTTAAGAATCCATGCCATCTGTGCGTGAGCAGGAACGTGGCTCTGAATAAAGAAGATGCTTTTCTCGGCATCAATACCGCAGGCAAGAATAGAAGCATAAGCATCCAGCACGTTCTTTCTCATTGCGGCAGGCTCCTGACGCACGGTGATTGTGTGCAGGTCAGCCAGAGTGTAGATGCACTTTTTATCATCCTCGTTCTGCATAATTACCCAGTTTCTGAGAGCTCCCAGGTAGTTGCCCAGAGTAATGGTGCCGGAAGGCTGAATGGCGCTGTATACTATTTTCGTTTTCTCCTGAATTGTTTGTTCCATAATATATTCTCCTTTGAGGATAAATTCAAATTAAAGCTTCTCTGCAAGCATTCCCAGAATCTCTATGCCCTTTTTGAGCTGTTCGTCTGTGGGAGTTGAGAAATTGATTCTGAAATTGTGAGATGTCTCGTTTTCGTCGGTGAGGAAGGCAGTACCCGGTACTACGCAAACCTTTGATTTTACTGCGTCAAGGCAAAACTGAGGCATATCCACACTTTCGGGCAAAGTACACCAGATAAAGAGGCCGCCGTCAATCTCGCCGAATTTAATTTTGCCCTTGAGGTTTTCTCTCAGAAGTTCCATTGTGTACTCAGCCTTTTTGGAGTAAAGCTCTCTGAGATACTCAAGATGTCCCTTGAAGTCGTATTTTGTCATAAACTCGTGACAGAGCACCTGTGACCACATATTTGTGTGAACGTCGCTTCCCTGCTTGCACACAATAAGCTTCTGTGCAATTTCCTTGGGAGCTACAAACCAGCCAACACGCATACCGGGAGAAATCACCTTTGAGAAAGAGCCTGCATAAACCACAATTCCCTTGTCGTCCATAGACTTGATTGTGGGCAGGGTTTCACCGCGGTAACGAAGCTCTCCGTAGGGGTTATCCTCTAAAATCAGCACGTTGTATTTAAGAGCAAGCTCGTAAAGACGCTTTCTTTTATCACAGCTCATTGTAATGCCTGAAGGATTCTGGAAGGTAGGGATTGTGTAGATAAAACGCACCTTTTGGTGAGTTCTGAGTACCTCCTCCAGAGCCTCCATATTCATTCCGTCCTCATCCATAGGAACACCCAGAAGCTTTGCGCCGTAACTGCGGAAGGTATTGAGCGAACCGATAAAGGAAGGAGATTCGCACACAACCTCGTCGCCCTCGTTGACAAGTGCCTTGGTCATCAAATCCATAACCTGCTGAGCACCCGAGGTAATAATCAAATCGTCAAAATCCCTGCCGATGTTGTAATCCGTCTTCATATACTCCTTGAGAGCTTCTCTGAGAGGTGCATAACCTTCTGTCACTGAGTACTGCAAAGCAAGTACGGGGTTTTCCTTCATAAGTCTTTCGGAAATTTCCCTGAGAGCCTCGGAAGGAAAAGCATCGGGAGCAGGGTTACCCGCTGAAAGAGACACCACTGTAGGGTCTGCGGCATACTTGAAAATCTCTCTGATTGCAGAGGGTTTCAGACCGCAGATTCGGTTTGCAAATGTATAATCCATTTATATCACGCTTTCTTAAGAAAAATATGTATATAAAGTTATTTTATCACAACTGAAGCTTCAGTGCAATAAATTTGCTCTTATTTCTGCCATTATGTAACAGGACTTAAACATTTTTTCCTTGAAATATTACAAATTTCGCCCAGTTTAATCACAATTTCTTTACTTTTGTTGCGTTTGATTTCTATGTATATTATACTTTATTATGTAATAATATCTGTCCTGAGATAAAACTTGGGACGCCAATTCGGAGGCGATAAAATGAAAAGAAAGAAGGACGAGTATTTTATCGGTATGGTTGATACCTTCGCCGCCAGCCAGAGATACTCAAAAAGCAGAAAAAGAAGAAAAGCAAAACTGTACCTTAAAAGAGGTCTTCTGATTGCTCTGTGCGTTCTGATTATTGCAGGCATAGGTGCAGGCACCTACTTCTTCTTAATCCCTGCTGTGAAAAACTGGACCTCCTCCTGGGGTGCCACAAAAGATGAGGCAACCAAAGACGAGGCAACCAAGGACGAAGCCCCTACCGCACCCCCTACACAGGCTCCTACAAAGGCACCCACAGAGGCACCCACCGAGCCGCCAACAGAAGCCCCCACAGTTAATGTTTCAAACCTTGACTTTGTAACCCCCGTTATTCCCGACGACGGCAAAGACGGCTCTCTTTATTCAAGCACTTTGTATCTTTACAACAATGCAGGCTACAACCTGTTCTTCAGCAACGACAAAGTAGCACAGCACTACGCTTCTGCCATCAATTCCATTGCAAAAGGTCTGGACAAGAAAATTACCGTCTACAACATGGTAGTTCCCAATCACACCGAGTTCGGACTTCCCGCACGTATCGGCAAAGAGGTTGAAACCGTTTCTCAGGCTGACAACATCAACACAATCTACAAGGCTCTTGATAAACGTGTTACTCCCATCAACTGCTACAACGCACTGGCAAACCACAACTCAGAGTACATCTACTACAACACTGACCACCACTGGACAAGCCTTGGTGCTTACTACGGCTACACAGCCTTCTGCGAGCAGACAGGCAAAACTCCTGTAGATATCCAAAGCCTTAAGAAAAACTCCATCTCAGGCTTTACAGGCTCCTTCTACACCTTAACCGGCAACAGCGGTCTTTATTCAAATGCCGACACCGTAGTTTACTACGACCTGCCTGTTAATACCTCAGCCAAAATGAAAGAGCGTATGGGAAGCGACACCATCTACTGCGATGTTTACTACCCTGCTTCCACCTCAGGTACACTTACTTACGGTGTGTTCTGCTGGGGTGACACAGCTCAGTTTGTTATTTCATCAGATGCCGACACAGGCAAGAAGATTGCAGTTGTGAAGGATTCCTACGGAAACGCTTTCGCACCCTTCCTCTGTGCACATTATGACGAAGTTCACCTTCTGGACTTCAGATACTGGAGCGGCGACTTAAACGATTACCTCAAGCAAAACGGCATTGACGAAGTACTTATAATGAATAACACTATGTCTGCGAACAGCACCTCGCAGGTCAACTCAATGAGCAGTGCTCTGAGCTGACGCTTACAAAGTACATTGCGAGGAGGTTTTAAGAAATGCTGGCAACAGATGTAACCGCAACAATCTACGGCAACCTGTCAGACTGCCTTTATTCAGGCTATGTGACAGGTAAGGGCATCAAAAGCTCAAGCGCCTATGTTATCTCAAAGAAGCCTGTGGGCGATACGCTCTCAGGAATTGTCACCGCTATGCTTACCCTTTCTGACGGTACAGAACGCCCTGTTGTTGCACCAAAAAATGAAATTATGTACGAGCCCGAGATTATGGAGAGGCTCAGTGCTTTAAGACAGATAAAGATAGAAAAAATCAACTGTCTTTATGAAAAATCCTGCGGAGCGGTAATTCTTTACGAAGATAAATCCGAAAACGACATAAAAATCCTGCTGGTCAAAAACCATAACGGACGCTTTTACAGCTTCCCCAAAGGCCACGTTGAGCTTCACGAAAACGAAAAGCAGACCGCAGTCAGAGAAGTTAAAGAGGAAACCAACCTTGACGTAGAAATCCTTGACGGTTTCAGAGAAATCAGCGATTACTGTCCTTTCGGTAAAATCCGCAAAAGGGTTGTGTTCTTTCTTGCCAAAGCAAAGAGCGATAACATCAAAATTCAGGAAAGCGAAATAGACTCTTTCCTGTGGGTTTCCCTCTCAAAGGCTGAAACCGTCTGCACCTACGACAACGACAAACGCGTTATCGAAAAGGTGAGAAAGCACCTCAGAGAACACAAAATCTGAGAAAATATGCAAACAAAAAACACTTCCGAGCTTTATAATTCGGAAGTGTTTTCTTTTTGTATTATCAATCAGCCTAAATAAGCAAGGTTTGTGTCTGTACAGAAGTTGTTCATTCCGTAAAGGAACAGGATTTCATCCACCCCTTCGCTCTTTACAAGCTCCGATACAGGCAGTTTGTAGTATCTTAAATCCACCATAATCACCTTACTGTAATTTTCTGCAAAGAAGGGTGCTGTGCAATGAGCAAAGCTGTCCTTTATCAGCAGGATTGTGTCCTCGCTCTTTGCCTTTGAGTTTTCAACAGTCACCAGAGCGTGGTTTCCGTCAAGAAACACAGGATACATATCGTCCTCACTCAGATGCTCCTCAAAGTACATACTGTCAAAGGTCTCTGTCTGTGTGCCTTCGGTTATAGTCACCTTTATGCTGTCAGAAATCTCCTTGTTTTCCCAGATTTCCAGAGTGTCGGGGTCACGCAGGAAATATCCGCTGGAGGAATAAGTGGTGCCGTAAAAGTTTTCAAAGGTGCTGACTGTGAACTTATCCTTTGCAGTGTATTCAATACCCTTATCCTCGCAAAATCTGCCGTAAGCGGTAAAGGCACCGAGGCTGGTCCAATGGTGGTCAGTTTTGTAGTAAATCTGCTCGTCACTTACCACATGGTCGCCGAAATCCTCGCAAAGATTATAGAATCTGATGTTATCCGCTTTGTTTGCAATTATGCTCTCGTATACCTGCTCATCGGGGTAATCTGCATGAACTTTTGGAAGTTTTGAATCCAGCATATATCCTGCCGAGGGCACAACCATAAGCCCTACCTCGTCAAAGGAAGCAGAAAACCTGTTTATAAGCTCCAGATTCTTCTCAGCTCTGTTTGAATCAGCAGGCTTTGTGATAATATAGCCGTCATCACCGTAGTAATATCCGTTTGAAGCAGTTGAACCTGTGAGTAGATTCCAGTAAGCATTAACCCCTACAAAGAAAGTGCGGAAAGGAAAATGGTCGGGAATATACCCGCCGTTCTCTCCGCCTTCCAAAGCGTTTGTAAGCTTGCCCTCAAAGAAGTTTTCAAAGCTTACTTCGGGTGCCTTTGCAAGGTATCTCTTCTCAGAAGAACTGTATTCAGCCTTGGGAAGTATCAGAAAAAGACCGAAGAATGCCACCGTAAAGGCAAGGAATATGGAGATAATTGCAATCTGTGATTTTTTACTGTTCATATTCCCGCCTCCTTAGAATCTGAAATAAATAAAGGGGTTGTAGCTGTCGCTTACAAGGGAGGCTGTGCAGAGCACCATTGCCGCAACACAGCAAACACCAAGCACTACAACGTAGAATTTTTTATCTTTAAGTTTATTATGCATAATTCTCAGCACAGGAGTGCTCAGCACTATACCTGCAAGTGTTACGGGCAGGTAGTTTAAGAGTACTGTGCCTGTCTCGGATGTAAAGGCACCGTCTGTTGCTGTGAAAAGTCCGCAGATGTATGACCACAGTGCGGAAACATCTTCAAAGTTGAAAATTGCCCAGCCAATCATAATGAAGAACAGTGCATAAATATGGCCTACAAAAGAGGGGAGCTTCTGAAGCAACTTTCCGAGGAAAAGTTTTTCCAGAACAAGGAGCACGAAGAAGTAAAGTCCCCACAAAAGGAAGTTGTACGCCGCACCGTGCCACAAACCTGTCATTGCCCAGACAATAAAAAGGTTTAATATCTGTCTTAAGAAGCCCTTGCGGTTTCCGCCCAAGGGGATATACAGATAATCACGAAACCAGGTGGAAAGAGAAATGTGCCAGCGTCGCCAGAACTCGGTGATAGACTTGGAGATGTAAGGGTAATTGAAGTTTTCCATAAACTCAAAGCCCAACATCTTGCCAAGACCGCGTGCCATATCGCTGTAACCCGAGAAGTCAAAATAAATCTGCAAGGTAAGAGCTGCAAGTCCGCCCCAGCGGGCAAGTAACCCTTCGGCAGATGCACCGCCTAAGTTCTCCCACATTGCCGCAAACTGGTTTGCAAGGAGGACTTTCTTTGAAAGACCAACCAAAAACAGTACTACACCTGAGGCAAACTGGGAAACATTTTCTTTTCTCTCTGTCATCTGGTCCTCAACGTCCTTGTAGCGGACAATAGGACCTGCAATGAGCTGAGGGAAAAGGGTTACGTAAGTACCCATAACAATAGGATTGTGCTGTGCCAGAGTATCCTCTTTGTACACATCAATGGTGTAGGACATAGCCTGGAAGGTATAGAAGCTGATACCAATGGGCAAAGCAGGAGCTGTAAAACTAATATTAACAAAGGGCAGGAGATTGAGTGTATCCACAATCATTCCCGAATACTTGAAGAACACCAGAAGTCCCAAGTTAACAACAACGGAAAGTACAAGCCACATCCGCCGTTTTTTATCGTTGCCGGCAGAATTCTCTATGAGCATACCTGCAAAGTAGTTTACAAGTATTGTGAAAAGCATCAGGAGAATATACACAGGCTCGCCCCAACCGTAGAAAACAAGGCTTACAACGAAAAGGGCAATATTTCTTGCCTTTTTGGGCACCGCATAGTAAATAGCCAGTACACAAGGCAAATAAAAAAACCAGAAGGTCAAGCTGGAAAATACCAAGGATTTTCCTCCTCTCAATCTTTTGCAAAAGCCACAAGGCAAAAAACACGCCTACGACCTCATTATACATATATAATATAGGATTATCAGATGATAGTCAATTTACAGAATTATCATTATTTCCGCTACTTTTGAAATAATTCCGTTACAAAGCACCAAAACAAAAATGCACCGCAGTCAGCTCAGCCGACTGCGGTGCAAATATATGGAGTTTCTCTTTTCTGAGTTAATTATCAGTCAACACGTTCGTCGCCCCAGAAGAACACAGCAACTGTGCCTGGGCCTGTGTGGCTTCCGATAGTGGTGCCTATGGTGAAAATCTGCACCTTGCCGTCAAGATTGGGGAAAGCCTCCTCAATCTGTGCCGCAACCTCTTTTGCATCATCCTCGCAGGCAGAATTACACATAAAGCACTTGCCGTTATAGTCGGTGCCGCCCTGGGCGTGTTCTTTCATACGCTCAACGATTTCTGCCATTACCTTCTTCTTTCCTCTTACCTTTTGGCGGGGAATAAGCTTACCCTCGTTGCTTACATTCATAAGAGGACAAATGTTCAGAACACCGCCGATAAATCCGCTTGCTTTGGAAACTCTGCCGCCGCGTACAAAATAGGTAAGGTCGGTAGTAAAAAACCAATGGTGAAGCTTCAGCTTGTTGCTTTCAAGCCAGTTGTAAAGCTCCTCAATACCCATACCGCCTGCTCTCAGACTGGATGCGGTTTCCATCAGAAGTCCCAGACCTGCAGCCGCAGCCAAAGAATCAACAAGGTAGATTGTTCTCTCGGGAAATTCCTTCTTCATAGCCTCAATAGCAAGACGGGCAGAGTTTGAAACACCTGAAAGTCCTGAGGAAAGGCTCACGTGGATAATATCCTGACCTGTTTTGAGCAGTTCTCTGAAATAATCTGCAAAGTCATTCTGATTGAGCTGGTAGGTGCTTGTCATTGCACCGTTTTCCATTGCCTTGTAAAACTCCTCGTAAGAGGTTGTTTCACCCAAGTCGTCAATATAGGTTTTACCATCCATAATATAGGGTGTGCAGATATACTTAATATCAAGGTCCTTCATTTTCTGTGCAGAAAAATCTGTGTAAGAACAGCAACTGAGAATGTAATTGTAAGACATAAAGCTTCCTCCGTTAAATTATTATAGAATTTTATGTTTCTGATTTTTGGCGCCAAAGACCATGCGCCCCTCTTAACGCAAATATTATATCTGCAGGATGTTGACAAGTCAACAGAACCTTAAGGTTTTGAACTCTATTGTTAAAACACCCCTGTAAACCGCAAAAAAGGCAACTCTACTCCCAGTAGAATACCCAGTGTTTATGCACCTTTCTGCCGATGTCAAAGTCAACATCGGCGTATTTCTTTGAAAGTTGAAAACCTCCCGTATTTATGTTATTATAGACTTGAAAATCAAAGTTAATCACAAAGCTGTTATTGCAAATAAAAAAGGACACAGTGAATTACCGTGTCCTGAAAATCAGTATTGAAGCAATCTGTTTATTTAAGCACCAGAGGCTTAATTTTTGTGAAGTCACCGTCCATAACAGACCAGGTGCTTCTGAGCTTTTCTGTAATGGGAGAAGAAATCTCCTGATGAATATAAAGGCTCTGAATACCAAACTCGTAAGCACTCTTTATATCTGCAAGAAAATCGTTGCCAATCATAATGGTTTCGCTTTTCTTGAGCTTATGACGTTTGAAAAGAATCTCATACATATGAGTGTCGGGCTTTTTGCAAGCCACATCAGAGCTGATTACTATATCGTCAAAGTATTTCTCAAGTCCCATCATCTTAATCTCGGGCAGAGTAAAATCGTGCTGAGCATTGGAAAGAAGAAAAACCTTCTTGCCCTTGGCTTTTAGTGCCTGCAAAAACTCGGGCACACCCTTGTAAAGGCGGATAAACTCTGTGGAGTAGCAACGGAAGGTGTTAGCAGTAAGAGCCGCAACCTCGCGGGAAACCTGCACTTTTTTGAATGCATATAAATCCTGAAAAACCTTTGTAAGGTCAATGTCCACATACTTGTGGGTGGGGTTGGCTTTTTTAACAGCGGCTTTTTCCAAAGCACAAAATTCCTGATACTTACATCTGAGTTCATATGGAGTGTACTCTGCTTCGCGGTAACCGTAAAACAGCACCATTTTCTCCCAAAGCGCTTTGTCGTCTTCATCGGTGCGAATATCAATGAGGGTTCCATACAAATCAAAAATGTAATTCTTGAACATACAAACACTTCTTCCACTAAGTTTATGGGATTAATTATAGCACACTTTTTTTGGAAATTAAAGGCTTTTTCTTATCTTTATCATAAAATTTAAGAACAATCATAAATTTTACCCATCATAAATTATGATGTGACGAGATAACGTTTTATAGATTTAACACAAAATTACCCCGCTTGTCCTCAACGAAAGGAGAATTACCATGAGAAAAAAAGAAATCGCGAATTTGGCTGTGGAAGCCTTAAAAAAAGAATATCCCGAGGCACTTTGCTCTCTTGATTACAAAGATCCCTGGCAACTGCTTGTAGCAACCCGCCTTGCGGCACAGTGCACAGACGCAAGGGTAAACCTTGTGACCCCTGCTCTTTTTGCACGCTTTCCTGATGCACAGAGTATGGCACAGGCAGACGTGGAAGAAGTTGCAGGCCTCATACACAGTTGCGGATTCTACCGCACAAAGTCACAGGACTTGGTGGAATTTTCCAAAACAATCGTAAACAATTTTGGCGGAAAAGTCCCCGATACTATAGAGGAGCTTACAACTTTGCAAGGTATCGGCAGAAAACCCGCCAACCTTATTGTGGGCGACATATACTCAAAGCCTGCAGTGGTTGTAGACACCCACTGCATCCGCATCACACGCAGATTGGGGCTTCACGAAGAAAAAGACGCCACTAAGATAGAGAAAATCCTCAGAGAGCTTCTGCCCCCGGAGGAAAGCAATGATTTCTGCCACAGATTAGTACTTCACGGCAGAGCTGTTTGCAAAGCTCCTAAACCAAAATGCGAAGAATGCTGTATGCAAGCCTTCTGCAAAAAGAAAATCTGAAAACAAACACAAAACTCCCCGAGCGATTTTCACTCGGGGAGTTTTTATATTAAATGTAAAACCTGTTAGATTACTGCAGAGCTTCGATTGCGGCTTTGATAAGGGCAATCTTCTCACGCTCACGCTGAGCCTGGCCCTTGATTTTCTCTACAACAGCCTCGGGAGCCTTTGCCATAAAGCCTGCATTACCCAGTTTTCCTTCGTCCTGAGCAAGGAGCTTCTCAACCTGAGCAAGTTCCTTCTGAAGTCGTGCAAGCTCTGCTTCCTTATCTACAAGTTCATTCATAGGAATGTAGATTTTTGCATCGGAAACAACGATTGTAACCGCACCCTCAAGGTCGAACTCGCTGTCAATCTCAACCTCTGTTGCAGAGGCAAGAGAAACAATGAACTTTGCACCTAACTCATAAGTTTCCTTGTTATCGGTTGCAATATAAACCTTTGCCTTCTTTGAGGGAGGAACGTTCATCTCGTTACGTCTTGTACGGATAGCAGTAATTGCCTCCATAATCTTCTGAGTTGTTTCTACCTCTGCGGGGAAGTGAAGGTCAGCAGAAAACTCAGGATACTTCTGGAGCATAATTGTCTCACCCTCTGCTTCTGCACTGTGAGGCAAAGTCTGCCAGATTTCCTCGGTAATGAAAGGCATAAAGGGGTGGAGAAGTCTGAGTGTTCTCTCAAGCACCCAAACGAGTACCTGACGTGCATTCTGAGCAGTCTCGCCCTCTTCGCGAAGTCTTGACTTTGTAAGCTCGATGTACCAGTCGCAGTAGCAGTCCCAGATGAAGTCGTAAAGCTTCTGAACAGCAATGCCCAACTCAAACTTATCAAGGTTATCAGAAACCTCTTTTGCAACTGTGTTAACAGCGGAAATAATCCACTTATCCTCAGTTGTGAGTGTTTTGGGAAGCTCACAGGGAACGTTGAAATCATCAATGTTCATATGAACAAAACGGCTTGCATTGTATAGCTTATTTGCAAAGTTACGGCAGGATTCAACACGCTTGTCGGAAAATCTCATATCGTTTCCGGGTGAGTTACCTGTAGCGAGGAAGAATCTCAGTGCGTCTGCACCGTACTGCTCTATAAGAAGCAGGGGGTCAACACCGTTGCCTAAAGACTTACTCATCTTTCTGCCCAGCTCATCACGGATAATACCGTGGATAAATACGGTATCAAAGGGCTGCGCTTTCATATTCTCCATACCGCTGAAAATCATTCTGGCTACCCAGAAGAAGATAATATCGTAGCCTGTTACCAGTGTGCTTGTGGGATAGAAGAAATCAAGCTCCTCTGTCTTATTGGGCCAGCCGAGTGTTGAGAAAGGCCACAAAGCAGAGCTGAACCAGGTGTCCAGGGTGTCCTCGTCCTGATGAACGTGAGTACTGCCGCACTTGGGACAAACGGTGACATTATCCTTGGAAACTGTCATCTCGCCGCAATCAGCACAGTAGTAAGCAGGGATTCTGTGGCCCCACCAAAGCTGACGGGAGATACACCAGTCTCGGATGTTCTCCATCCAGTGGAAGTAAACCTTCTCAAAACGTTCGGGAACGAACTTTGTTTTACCTGAGCGTACGCAGTCGATTGCAGGCTCGGCCAGAGGCTGCATCTTAACAAACCACTGCATTGAAACTCTGGGTTCAACGGTGGTGGAACAACGGTAGCAGGTGCCAACGTTGTGAGCATGGGGCTCAACCTTCACAAGGAAGCCGCCCTCTTCAAGGTCTTTTACAATTGCCTTACGGCACTCGTAGCGGTCCATACCCTGATACTTCTCACCTGCCTGCTCGTTCATATGGGCAGTGTCGTCCATTACATTGATAATGGGCAGGTTGTGACGAAGTCCTACTTCGAAGTCGTTGGGGTCGTGGGCAGGAGTAATCTTAACAACACCTGTACCAAACTCCATATCAACATAGCTGTCAGCAACAACGGGAATCTCTCTGCCTACAAGAGGGAGAGTAACTGTCTTGCCGACAAAATCCTTGTATCTTTCATCATCGGGGTTAACAGCAATAGCAGTATCGCCCAGAAGTGTTTCGGGACGTGTGGTAGCAAGCTCCACAAAACCTGAGCCGTCAGAAAGAGGATAGCGAAGGTGCCAGAAGAAGCCGTCCTGCTCCTCAAACTCAACCTCTGCATCAGAGATAGAGGTACAGCAGTGGGGACACCAGTTGATGATTCTCTCGCCTCTGTAGATTAAGCCCTTTTCATAAAGGCGTACAAACACCTCTTTAACTGCATCAGAGCAACCCTCATCCATGGTGAATCGCTCTCTTGACCAGTCACAGCTGGAACCAAGCTTTTTGAGCTGTTCGCAGATGCGTCCGCCGTACTCACGCTTCCAGTCCCATGCACGCTCAAGGAAAGCCTCTCTGCCGATATCTTCCTTGGTGATGCCTTCCTTCTTCATTGCCTCAACAATCTTTGCCTCGGTTGCAATGGATGCGTGGTCTGTACCGGGAAGCCACAATGCGGCATAGCCCTGCATTCTGCGGTAGCGGATAAGGATATCCTGCAGAGTGTTGTCCAGCGCGTGTCCGATGTGAAGCTGTCCTGTAATATTGGGAGGGGGCATAACTATAGTATAGGGCTTCTTGCTGCGGTCAACCTCTGCACGGAAGAAGCCGCCCTTCATCCAGAAATCATATATTTTATCCTCAACCTCTTTGGGGTTATAGGACTTTGCCAGTTCCTTTGCCATAAACAATTCCTCCTGTCGCAAAGGGAATATACATTGTTATTATCGCATTTAGTGTGTGTTTTGTCAATGTTTCCGCCACAAAAAACCGACTGCTCCTAAAAAAGAGCAGTCGGATATTTGTGTTTTATTAAGCTGTAAGAGCTTTATCAGCCAATGTGAGAAATCTCCTGTCCGCTTGCAAGCTTTTGGACGTTCTTTGCAAGAGCGGTAACGTCAGCGCTGTATACATAGCCCGCACGCACACCGTTTACAAGAGGAATAACCTTCTGTGTGTCTGTTGCAGAGAACACAACGGTGTCTGCCTTTCTGTCTGTAAGGTAGTTGTAGGTAACAGTCAGCACAGCTTCGCCTGCTTTGGTGCTCTCGTCTGCACCTGCTCTCTCCATTAAAGCCAAATCCTGATAAAGAATATTGAACTGGTCAGCATCAATGCTCTTTGAATCAAGGGATACCCTTGCTTCGTAAGCAACACTCTCGTTGCCCGAATCATCAGTTGTTGTAACTGCCTCGGAAGAAAGCACAAACTTATAGGTTTTGCCTTCAGAAGCAATCTCTACGGATTCCAGTGAGTCATAAGAAGGATTGAGCACATATTCGCTTTGAAGCTTCTCCATAGTGGTTACAGCCCAAGGTACACTTGATGTAGCTATCTTATATATAAGCTTTCCGTTTTCTTCCATAAGGAAAACGTTACCCTCTGAATCAGCCTCGGAAGCCCAAAGAGAGATGGGCACTTTAACATCTTCCTTTGAAGTTTCGTTGCCTGCTTCGTCATACTCGGTGTTTGTATAAGTATAAGTTGTTTTTACTGTTGCAAAGGGCTTGGATAAACCATATTCCTTCAGATTATCTGCATCGGGATTTACGCAGACAACCTCAGTAGCTGTCAGATTTCTGATAGAACCTATGATGTTACTTCCCTCGTTAACATTTACGGGGGCATCGGAATGTGACTGCATAAGGTAATAGCAAGCAAGGGAGCCGTCCTCGTTGTCTACAATAACAACCTCTTCACTCAGATGTGTACCGCCGAGAGTGATTTTATCAAAGCTGTCGTCAGCGGCAGTTGCCGCATCTGTGTTGACTGCTGTGCTGAACAAATCAGTAATGCTCATAAGCATAGGTTCCATCTCGGAAAGATTTGCAACGTAAACTGTTTTGCTGTCGCCGAACTGAATGTAGCAGGATGTTCCGCCGGGAGCATCGTCGCCAAGTCTGAGTACAGAATAAGTACCGTCGTTGTAATAAACCTCTGCCTGTGCACGGGGCTTGTCAAAGCCGTATTCTGATGCCTTCTCGCCTGTAACATCGGCAACCTTTGTGAACTCTGCAAAGCACACAGCGCTTGCAAGGAGGGACGGGTTTGTTGCCTCAAGGTTGTAATCCTCAAATCCCTCAAGAGTAAAGACCGTCGCCTCGGTTTCACCCTCTGCGTTCACAGGCGTAGTCAGCAGGAAAGTATAGTTACCTTCATCGGTGCTCATGCAGATTTTGTCAATCTGCGCAGGTCTGTAGCTTATAAGGGTGCCGTAGGAGTTGTTCTCAAGCTTGCCTTTGGAATTAAGCTTAACCTCTGCGGTATGCATACCGTCGTCGTTTACGCCGTAAATCATCTCTGTACCTGAGTCGATTTCCAAGGGAGTGTTTTTGCCTTCTCCCCAGGGAATAAATACAATAGCAAGGATAAGACCTACAACAACCACCAGGGAAATGCCTGCAATAATAATATTTCTTTTCATTGTTTTATTCATCAGCGATGTCTCCTCTTATTCCAGATAATAAGACCGATTACAACAAGCAGAACAGGAATCACAATAACAAAGAGAACGAACACAGTTACCTGCTGAGCAGAGGTAACAATAATTGACTGTCCGCCAACATCAACGCTTTCAACAATCACCATAGCGTCGTTATCTGTTAAGATGTTGAGAAGATTGATAAAGTATGTGGTATTGTTGAAGTTTGAGCTGTATGCAGAGTATGTCCATCTGTCGCTCAGACCGTCATAAGAACCCCATACAACAACGTGTGAAGATTCCTCGTTATCGTTTGTTTTTGTAGAAATAACTGCAGCATTCAAAGGCTCGCCGTTACTGTATTCATACTGAAGCTCCGTTGCATCGTTCTTGGAAGGAATAACAACATCTGCCATAGAAGAGGACTGCAATAATGGCTTTGCCATATTTTCGTCAAGAATCTCTATGGGCAGGCAGTAAGGCATCAGTACAGAAAGAGATTTGTCGGTAAGACCCTCTGTGTAGGTTTCGTCAGCATAATCCACCATAGAATACATTTTGCTGTCGTCACCCATCATTGCAAGTCCCTTGCTCAAATCGTTTTCGCTGATGTAGCCTTCTTTAACTTTTACTCCCCACTGCTCAAGCATCAGGTCAGTGTTGGGAGTTTCTGCTTCTTTGTGGTCAAAGGGAATATACACCAGGGTTCTGCCAAAGTTTCCGTCGTTATTAAGCCAGGCTGAAAGATTGTCAACAGCCTCACTTGTCAGGTCAACGGAAGGTGCCATCATAATGATGATGTCTGTATCATCAGAGGGTGTCTGAGAAAGAAGGTTAACCTCGTCAATCTCGTAGGCATTATCCTCAAGGACAATAGGCAGATATGCACAGTAACTCTTCAAATCGGAGTTTTCGTTGAAAAACTCTCCGTTACCTGTGGAAAGTGCAATTTTAACAACCTTGTCGGCTGTGATTTTCTGAATTGCAGACAGCACACACTGCTCCAGATACTGGCCTGAGAACACAATATTATACTCGCTATCATAGTTAGCGGCGAACACATCATAAATGCCCAGGCACTCGTACTTACCTGTGGCTTTGTCCTCTACAATAAGAAGATTGTCGGCAGAGGACCAGTCTACATCGGGATATTTCTCAGACATCGCCTTCATAGAAATTGCCTCTATCTCCATATACTCAAGGTTTACCTTCTTGTATTTGGAAAGTTCGCGCAGAAGCTGGTTAACCTGATAACCGTAGGTTGCATCTATACCAAGAAGCTGTTCCTCGTCCATAAGAACCTTGATATCAACCTCTACGTCCATATACTCAACATATTCTTTTGTTGTATTGTTCAGAGAATATGCACCGTTAGAGGTAAAGTCCAGCTCCAATTGAGGGAATCTGTTTACAAGGAAGGTTGCAAACACATTTACTCCTGCAAAAATCAAAAGGAAGATAACAATAAAGATTGTGTTGAAAAGCTTACGCTGTTTTGTAGTCATACGCTTTGCGGAGGTTTTCACAGATTCTGTAGTTACAGCTTCTGTGTTGCTGTTCTTTTCTTTGTTCATTTTATTTTACCTCCTTTAGCTCCAGCGTTTTTTGTCCAGAACTCTGACAGTCAGGAACATAAACAGTACCACCCAGCTTAAGTAGAACACTACGTCGGCAGGGTTGATTACACCCTTGACAAGGTTCATATAATGAGCGGTAAGCGAAAGCTTATCAAGCACCATAAGCTCGTAGGAAGTTGAGAAAAGTGTGTTGATAAAGCTTAAGATTGCGTTAATGATAGAATCGTAAAGCATAAGCACAAGTCCTGTGCCCAAACCGATAACTGCAGCAATAATCTGATACTCGGTAAGAGAGGAGTAGAAGATATTTACAGAAAGCAGCGCCGCACCCAGCAACATAATGCCGAGCCAGCCTGACAAAAGCAAGCCCCACTGGATTACAACCGAGTCAATGGTAATAAGCATTACCAGAGCATAGAAGAAGTAAACAAGATTGCAGATTGTATAAAGCGCAAAAGCGCTCAGATATTTTCCAAGAACAATCTCCCAGAGCTTTACGGGAGCTGTAAGCAGAGCCTGGTCTGTACGCTGACGTTTTTCTTCTGCAAAGGATTTCATGGTTATAAGAGGAATCAGAAAGAAAACCACGTAAAGCATATTGTTGATTACATCCACAAGGCTGTTATACTGGCTGAAATAGCAGATAAGCCAGAAGAAGAAACCTGAAAGGAGCAGATAAAGGGCAATTACTATGTAGCCCAGAGTAGATGTGAAGTAAGAAAAGAAATCTCTTTTGAATATGGCAAACATCAGTAAGCTCCTCCTTTCTTTTTTGTACGCTCAACCTGAGTAGCGCCGGTAAGATGCAAAAAGCTTTCCTCAAGGGACATTCCTGCATCCTTCATTTCAAGGATGGGACAGTCAGCCTTTGCAAGAGCACGGAACACACTGCGGCGGATATCCACTGTCTTTTTGTAATCCACCGAATACTGATAGACAGTGTCGCTTTCCTGGGCGATTCTTCTCACCTTAACAACACCGTCCACATCGCCTAAAACCGACAGCACGGTAGAAGAATTACCCTCAACAATCAGAGACAGCTTCTTTGTCTCCTCTGTAATGTTTGAAATCTCTTCGGTCTTTGCGTCTGCAGTAATCTGTCCGTTTGAGATAACAACTATGCGGTCGCAGATTGCAGAAACCTCAGAAAGCACGTGGGATGAAAAAATAACTGTGTGCTTCTTGCCAAGGCTTTTGATTATGGAGCGCATCTCAATAATCTGTCTGGGGTCAAGACCTACAGTAGGCTCATCTAAGATAAGCACGGGAGGATTGCCAACCAAAGCCTGTGCAAAACCTACACGCTGTTTGTAACCCTTGGAAAGATTGCGGATAACTCTGTCCTTGATGTCGTAAATCTTTACAAGCTCCATAACTTCCTTGAGGTGCTCCCCTTTTGTAAGCTTCACCTTCTTAAGCTCATAGATAAACTCAAGGTACTTCTCCACCGTCATATCAAGATACAAAGGAGGAAGCTCGGGCAGATAACCGATTCTGGCACGTGCCTCCATAGGGTTGTCAAGAATATCGTAACCGTCAATGGTAACCGTTCCGCTTGTAGCAGAAAGGTAACCGGTGATTATGTTCATTGTTGTGGTCTTTCCTGCACCGTTAGGGCCCAGAAATCCGAGGATTTCTCCCTTCTGAGCAGAGAAGCTTATGTCTTTTACTGCGGCAATGTCACCGTAGTTTTTTCTGAGGTTTTTAACCTCTACCATTTACTACTCACTCCTTGTTGCATATTTGCAAATGTATAAACGCAATCATTATATAACAGCGGTTATAGAATCCGCTACACAAAACGTCAAATTATCATCATTTTGTCACACAAATTCAAACAACCGACACATTCAGGGAATTCTGCTGCTCAAACCTTAAACTCAGTGATACATCCCTGAGGGCAGGCTTCAACGCAAAGATTACAGCCTGTGCACTTCTCGGCATCCACAACCGCCTTGAAGTTTACAACCGTAACCGCACCGTTTTCGCAAACCTTTTCGCACTTTTTACAGCCGATGCAAGCAGACTTGCAGGCCTTTCGTGCCAAAGCACCCTTGTCAGAATTTGAGCATCTGACTACTGTCTGAGGTTTGTAAGAAACGAAAGAAATAATATGTCTGGGACAAGCATTAACACACATTGAACAGCCTTTGCATAAATCAGCGTCAATACGTGCCACACCGTTGCATATACTTACTGCACCGTAGGGACAAGCCTCGGCACAATCCCCAAGACCTACACAGCCAAAGGAGCAACTGCCTGAGGCACCTGCCGCAATAGCCGCCGCACAGGACTTTATGCCCTGATACTGAGCTTTTGTATCTGTGTTGTCACAGCTTCCCATACAGTGCACAAGTGCAACCTTTCTGTCAACTTCCGATGCCTCTACACCCAGAATTTCGGCAATCGCCTTTACGCACTCCTCTCCGCCGGGAGAACAAGCACCAAGCTTTGCCTCTCCCTTTGCAAGTGCAGAAGCATAACCCGAACAGCCTGAATATCCGCAGGCACCGCAGTTAGCTCCGGGCAGAGCCTCGGTAACAGCCTCTACAGTTTCGTCTTTGGGCACAGCCATCAGCACAGATGCAACAGCAAGAATAAGTCCGATTACAAGTCCTATGCCTGCTACAATACACACGGCAATCAGAATCATAGTGAAATCCATAATCGTACCCTCCTTCAGCCCAACATATTGTCCACAAGTCCCGAGAAGCCCAAGAAGCTCAGAGAAACAAGGGATGCCGCCACAAGGGTAATGGGAAGTCCCTTGAGAGATTTAGGTATATCGCAGGTTTCAAGACGCTGACGCACACCTGCAAACATAACCATTGCCACAAGGAAACCGATACCTGCACCCAAGGCATTTACCATTGCGTGAAGATAACCGAACTGGGGACCGCTCTTCTCGATTACAAGCATTGTAACACCAAGCACCGCACAGTTTGTAGTAATAAGGGGCAGATAAATTCCCAAGGAATTATATAGAGCAGGAATGTACTTTCTCAGCACAATCTCTACAAGCTGAACCAAGCCTGCAATAACCAGAATGAAAACTATTGTTTCCAGGTATTCCAGAGAAGCAGGAACAAGCAGGTACATATAGATGGGATATGTAACCGCTGTAGCAAGCACCATAACAAAGGTAACCGCCGCACTCATACCCAAAGCAGTGTTTACTTTTTTGGAAACACCAAGGAAGGGGCAGATACCGAGGAATTTGCTGAGAACATAGTTTTCTGTGAGGATAGCCGCAAGGAACACTGCAACCAAAGCTTTAATCATACAGCGTCTCCTCCTTTCTCAGCACACTCGGTAAGAGTTTCGCATTTACTCTCGCCGTCTGCTTTCTGCACAGAGCATTTGCCTGCGAGAGGACAACCTGCACAGCCTGCAGCCTTGGGAGGCTTTTTGCCGCTTATCTTTGAAGCAAGAGCTATAAGCATACCGAAAACAAAGAATCCGCCGGGGGGAAGCAGGAAGATAAGTATCTGCAGCTCACCGGGCAAATCCATACCAAACCAGGTGCCGTTTCCGAGAATCTCTCGGACAGAACCCATCAGAAGCAAGGTTGCCGTAAAGCCGATACCCATTCCCAAGCCGTCAAGCATAGAGGGAATAACGGAATTTTTGCTTGCATACATCTCAGCTCTGCCAAGGATGATACAATTTACAACAATCAGAGGCAGGAAAATTCCCAGACTTTCATCAATGGAAGGAGCATACGCCTTGACTATCATCTGCACCAGAGTAACAAAGGTAGCAATAATAGTTATGTAGGCAGGAATTCTCACCTTGTCGGGAATGATTTTTCTCATAGCGGAGATAACCGCATTTGAGCAAATCAGAACAATTGTTGCCGCAAGTCCCATACCGATTGCATTGGAAGCGGCAGTGGTAACCGCCAGAGTAGGACATGTTCCCAAAACGAGGCAGAGCACAGGGTTTTCTTTAATAATACCCTTTGTAACTTCTTTTAAGTAGTTATACTTTTTCTTTTCAGCCATCAGCCCTTGCCTCCTTCCAGGGAATTATATATATCAACAGCGTTGTTCACAGCCTGAGTTACAGCCATAGAGGTAATCGTTGCACCTGTGAGAGCATCAATTCTGCCGCCTTCTCCACCGGTGCCGTCCTTCACAACTGTAAAGCAGCCTTCCGGCAAAGACTGTTTATACATATCCTTGAAGGTCTCTTTGGTGCAGTTTGCACCAAGTCCGGGGGTTTCAGACTGAGAGAGAATCTCAACACCTGTAACCTTGCCCTCAAGGTCTATGCCCACCATAACCTCAATATCTCCTCCGTAGCCTTTGCAGGAAGAAGGAATTGCATAGCCTATAACTTCGCCGTTTTCTGCAAGTCCGCGGTAAAATTCAGCTTCAAGCCCTTTTCCTCCGTCAAAGCTTTGTGCCTCGGGGCAGACGGCCTTCATGGCTTCGGCGGCAGTCTGTGCCTGTATTTCAGCAATAGGACCTTTTGTAAGCTCGTTTGTGCCTGCAAGGAGAAAACTCACAACAATACAGATGAGAAAGAGTGAAATTGTAGGAACAAAAATGTCCTTAAAGGTTATCTTTTTCATTTTGCACTCTTCCTCTCTTTCTTTTCACCAAAAGCTCTGGGAGCTGTAGCACTCTCAATAAGAGGAGTGAGAATATTCATAATAAGAATGGAGAAAGAAACTCCCTCGGGGAGATTTGCAAAGGTTCTGATAAGCATGGTAAGCACACCGCAACCTACAGCATAAATAACCTTGCCCCATTTTGTGATGGGAGAGGTTGTGTAATCCGTTGCCATAAATACAGCGCCCAGCATAATACCGCCTGAGAGTATCTGCTCTAAGGGGTCAAGCCCCAACACCAAAGCCATCAGCGCCGAGGAGCCTATGTAAACTACGGGAATTGTAGGAACAATAACCCTTCTCACAACAAGGTAAATACCGCCCAGAAGAATTGCAAGGGCACAGGTTTCACCCATAGAGCCTCCGTGGTTTCCAAGGAAAAGCTGCATATATGAATACACACCCGATTCTGAGGCAAGAGGGGTTGCAGAGGAAACCGCATCAACGGTCTGGAAAGCTGTGGGAATCCAGTTTGTCATTGCTGTTGGGAACGAAACCGTCAGAATAATTCTTGCCGCCAAAGCAGGATTTACAAAGTTCATTCCGATTCCGCCAAACATCTGCTTAACTACAACTATTGCGGCAACAGAACCGAAAACCGCCATAAGAGGATTAAGGTTTGCAGGCAGGTTCAAAGCTAAAAGCACACCTGTAACAACCGCAGACAAATCGCCGATGGTCTGCTCTCTCTTCATAACGATTCTGCATATATACTCAGAGAACACGCAAGTGAGCACGCATACACCCAGAAGCATCAGTGCACGCCAACCAAAGAACACTACCGCCGCCGCACAGGCAGGCACCAGTGCAATAACAACATCAAGCATTATTTTTCTTGTGCTGGCAGCAGACCTTAAGTGAGGAGAAGAAGATACATAAAATTTACTCATATCACTTGTCTCCTTTCTGCTTCATAAGCTCCGCTCTGAGCTTTGATTTGCCAAGTCGAATGGTCTGTACTATATGTCTGTGTGCAGGACAGCTGAAAGCACAGCTTCCGCACTCCATACAAGTCATAATCTGATGCTTTTGCATAGCTTCAAAATCCTGAAGCTTTACATCAGCACAAAGCCTTGTAGGCATAAGCCTCATAGGACAAGCGGATACGCAACGTCCGCAACGTATACAGTCCGTAGGCTCGTAAAGCCTTGCTTCTTTTTCTGAGAAAGCAAGAATTGCATTGTTCTGCTTGAGAACAGGCAGGCTGTCGTCAGAAAGGGCAATACCCATCATAGGTCCGCCCATAAGAAGCTTTTTAGGCTCTTCCTTATATCCGCCGCAGAACTCTATAACCTTACAAACAGGAGTACCGATAGGAACAATCACGTTCTGAGGCTCCTTTACAGCACTTCCGTCTATAGTAAGACGTTTCTTTGTAAGAGGCATACCTGTTTTCAGGTAGTCACTCAGAAACGCAACAGAGGTAACGTTCATTACAACACAACCTGCGTCAGCAGGAAGCTTACCCGTGGGCACCTCTCTGCCTGTGCAGGCTTTAATAAGCACCTTTTCCGCACCCTGAGGGTAAGAGGCTTTTAAGGGTAAAACCCTTACCTTGTCTTCGGGGTCATATTTGGGATTATCTGCTATTTCTTTGAGAATTCTTATAGCCTCGGGCTTGTTACCCTCAATTCCGATAATTACACGCTCAATGCCCAAAAGCTCTGAAACCGCATAAACACCTGACATAACCGCCCAGGAATTCTCTATAACCTCTCGGTTATCAGCAGTAATATAAGGCTCGCATTCTGCACAGTTGATAACGAGGGTGTCAATCTTCTTATCAGCAGGAACGTTGAGCTTTACGTGAGCAGGAAAACCTGCACCGCCAAGACCTACAAGTCCGCTTGCACGTACCGCCTTCAGAAAATCCTGCAGATTTTCAACCGCAGGTGCTTTTATTGAGGGGTCGGGAGTGTCATTGCCGTCTGACTCAATAACCACCGCATCAACCTGTGCACCCGAGGGCATAGTAATTTTGGTGATGCTTTTTACAATACCGCTGACACTTGAATGTATGGGGGCGCTCACAAAAGCTTCTGAATCACCTACAACCGTTCCCACATAAACCTGCTCACCTGCTGCTACCTGCACCTTACATGGTGCGCCGATATGCTGGCTCATAGGAATAACAACCTCAGAAGGCGAAGGCATAATCACACTCTGCTTATCTGAAGTATGCTTTCTGTGAGGAACCTTTGCACCGCCCGGTGTAAAAAAAGGGCGCTTTGGAAATCTCAGTCCGTTATCACTCATATATTCATCCTCCTTAAAGGATTTTTTGCAAATATAAACTTATGCATATTTCTCCATTTTACAGTTATGATAATTATAGCATTCACACCGCTTTTTTTCAATAGAAAATATAAGTCAAAATGCATATTGTAAAAATAATACAAATATACAGCAAAAAACATTACAAAAAGGACGGACAAATATGGAATACTTACACGCTTTCTGGGTCGGAGGACTTTTGTGTGTTATCTGCCAGTTACTAATCGACTTTACAAAACTCACTCCTGCCAGAATTCTTACAGGATGCGTTGTACTGGGAGTAATACTGTCTGCAATCGGCATATACAAGCCTTTTGCAGAATTTGCAGGAGCAGGTGCAACGGTGCCTCTCTTAGGCTTCGGCCACCTTATGGCAGAGGGTGTAAAAAAAGCCGTAGATTCAGAGGGTGCTTTAGGAATCCTCGCAGGTGGGCTCACATCTGCCGCGGCAGGCATCTCAGCCGCTATACTTTTCGGTCTCATCGCAAGCCTTATTGGCAAATCCCGTTTCAAAAAGTAAAACTCAGTTAAATATTGCCGAGAAACAGTATAAATTGCCCTTGAAAACTAACTCTTGCCGTTGTATAATTAACTTTAGATTGTTTTTAAGTTTTAGCCAAAGGGGTATTTTACATGATAGCCAAGGGTTTTGACAACGATAAATATCTGCGCCTGCAGTCAGAGTGCATCAAGGAGCGAATCGACCAGTTCGGAGGTAAGCTGTACCTTGAATTCGGCGGTAAATTATATGATGACAACCACGCCTCAAGGGTGCTTCCCGGTTTTGAGCCCGACAGCAAGCTTAAGATGCTTATGCAGCTCAAGGACCAGGCAGAAATCGTTATCGTCATCAACGCAGGAGACATCGAAAAAAACAAGGTTCGCGGCGATTTAGGCATCACCTACGACCTGGATACTCTGCGCCTTATTGACGTGTTCCGCGGGGTTGGCCTTTTTGTAGGCTCCGTGGTGCTCACCTGCTACGCAAACCAACCCTCTGCAAATAAATTCCAGAAACGTCTGGAGGCGCTGGGCGTCAAGGTATACCGCCACTATCCCATCCCCGGCTACCCTGCCGATATCGACCTGATTGTTAGCGAAGAAGGTCTTGGTAAAAACGAATACATCGAAACCGAAAAACAGCTTGTAATCATCACCGCTCCCGGCCCCGGTCCAGGCAAAATGGCAACCTGCCTTTCTCAGCTTTACCACGACCACAAACGCGGTGTCAAGGCAGGCTACGCAAAATTTGAAACCTTCCCCATCTGGAATCTTCCCTTGAAGCATCCTGTGAATGTTGCATACGAAGCCGCAACCGCTGACCTTAACGACGTAAATATGATAGACCCCTATCACTTTGAGGCTTACGGTGAAACCACCGTTAACTATAACCGCGACGTAGAGATTTTCCCTGTACTCAGTGCTATGTTTGAGCAGATTTTAGGTGCTTCTCCCTACAAATCTCCCACAGATATGGGCGTTAATATGGCAGGACTTTGCATTTTTGATGACGATGCCGTATGTGCCGCCGCTCAGCAGGAGATTATCCGCCGTTACTACTCTGCTATGTGCTCTCAGCGTCAGGGCAATACAGACAAAGAAGTTGTGTTCAAGCTTGAACTTCTGATGAAACAGGCAGGGCTTTCTGCAGAAAACAGACCTGTAATCGGTGCTTCGCTGAAAAAAGCCGAAGAAACAGGCGAACCTGCCGCCGCTATTGAAATGCCCGACGGCACCATCATCACAGGCAAGACATCTTCCCTCTTGGGTGCTTCCTCTGCGGCAATCCTCAATGCACTCAAGTATTTAGGCGGTATTGATGACGAAATTCACCTTATCTCCCCTACAATCATCGAGCCTATCCAGAAGCTCAAGGTAGGTCACTTAGGCAACCACAACCCCAGACTTCACATTGACGAGGTGCTTTTAGCACTTTCCATCTGTGCGGCTACCGATTCTCTTGCACAGAAAGCTCTGGACCAGCTTTACAAGCTCAAGGGACTGGAAGCACACGCAACGGTTATTCTTGCCAATACCGACGAAAAAATGTTCAAGAAGCTCGGCATGAACCTGACCTGCGAGCCCATCTACCAGAGCAAAAAACTTTATCATCTGTAATACAATAACCCTATAACAACACACAACGCAGAAGCTGTAATGTTCAGTCTCTGCGTTTTTGTTTTATCAATACGGATTCTGCACACTGTTAACACACTGATAATTATGTATCAAATCATAACAAACCGCCTGTTTTTACAGGTTTTTTGTTGACTTGCACAATTTGTTGATGTACTATAAAAATATAAAAAAGGAGGAGTTTCTATGCTAAAACGAAGCCATAAAATAATTTCTTTGCTGCTTGTTCTGCTTATGCTTATAAGTATTTTGCCTATGGTTCAGGTCTCTGCCGAAACCTACGGAGATTTCACTTACTCTCAGGAATGGCAGGCTAAGGAAATAACAATCACCAAATATCGGGGCACCGCTGCAAGCGTCACCATTCCCTCTGAAATAAACGGCTTTCCCGTAACCGCAATCGGACGCAACTGTTTTCAAGACAACGAAATTACAAAAAACATTACAATTCCCAGCAGCGTTACTTCTATAAATGCATGGGCTTTTGCTCATTGTCATGCACTGGAGAAGATAACCATACCCGACAGTGTTCAAAGCATAGGTGAAAGCGCCTTTAACTCCTGCTATGCTCTGAAAGAAATAAACATCGGCAAGGGTGTATCTCAGATTGGCGGACTTGCATTTGCTAATACTTCCACACTTGAAACCATCACTGTATCCCCTGAAAGCCCCTATCTCACAGTTTCAGACGGAATACTGTACAGTAAGGATATGACCACCCTGTATTTATCTTTCTCCAAAGAAATAAAAACCTCCTTTGCTGTGCCCGAGGGTGTAAAAACCATAGCCGATGGTGCCATATCCACATGTACTAATCTTGTTGAACTTACACTGCCCGACAGCCTTACAACCATTGAAGGAAAACTAATAGCAGGAAATACCAACATCGAAAGTATTGTTATCCCCAAAAACGTTACTAAATTAGGCTCCGGTTCTTTTTCCGGTTGTTCCAATCTGAAATCTGTACTGCTTTTAGGTAACATCAGCGTTATAGACAGTTCTACATTCTACAACTGCACAAGCCTGGAAAACATTACTCTGCCCGAAAGTGTCACAAGAATTGAGGACTGGGCATTCAGAGATTGCACTGCTCTTAAATCCATTACACTTCCCGAGGGTCTTGAATATTTAGGTGAGTGGGTATTCAAAGGTTGTACCTCTCTTGAGCAAATAACCATACCGGGCAAAGTCGAAATGATTGATTACCAGACTTTTTCAGACTGCGTAAGCCTGAAAGAAGCAACTATAAAAGAGGGTGTTAAGACAATACGCGGAGGAGCGTTTGTTTATTGTGTCAGCCTGACAACGGTTCACCTTCCCGTCTCCATCACCACTATCGGAAGTAATGCCTTCGGCGGTGCATACGCATGGAAAATGAACATCAAGGATGTGTACTATGCAGGCACTGAGGCTCAGTGGAACCAAATCGATATAGATGACAACAACGAACCCCTGACAGGTGCTGCTCTGCATTTTTCCTCTGCTCCCTCTGCAACTGTTCCTGTATCAGGCTGTACCATAACTCTGAGCAAAGATTCCTACATATATGACGGAAAAGCCAAAACCCCCACGGTTACTGTTAAATACGGCAACACAACTCTCAAAGAAGGAACCGACTACACCCTGACATACTATAACAACAAAAGTGTAGGTACCGCTTCCGTCTCCATATCAGGTCTTGGCAGATACACAGGCAGTACCACCAAACACTATACAATCGTTGCGAACACAACACCAATAACCGACTGTACCTTTACCCTCAGCAGTTCTTCCTACACCTATGACGGCACCGAGAAAAAGCCCTCTGTCACCATCAAGGACGGAAGCGAAACTCTTGTAAACGGAACAGACTATACTCTCTCCTACGCAAACAACAAAAACATCGGCACAGCTTCAGTCACAGCAACAGGCAAGGGCGACTACACCGGCACAAAGACTTTGTATTTTGCTATTGTGGCTGACACCTCCAACTTCATCTGGGGCAAGGATAACTGGAACTTCAACAATACAAACAGATATTTTTCAAGTTACGATGTAAACTCAACCATAAAGAAGAAGATGCAAAACCATCTGAATCTGAGCAACGCAACCATCGCAGACCTGGAAGAAAACATCAAAGACTGGAACGCCGACGGTTGGGGCGGCTCCTGCTATGGTATGGCTGTGTCGGAAATTCTTGTTAAACAGGGCGACCTGAAACTCTCTGATTTCGGCGGAAACGATGTGGTGTATAAAAACACCAATTCAAGCAATATGATTTCTCTTATCAACTTTATTCAGGTTATGCAGCTTAACGGCCGTTTCTGTCAATCCATCCGCCAAACAGCCCACAACCCCAACAGCTACACACAGGACAGTTTCATAAGCAAACTGGAAGAAACTCTCACCACCGAGAAAAGTATGATAAAAATCTCCTATGGTATTTCTACAACAAATCTGTACACCGGTGCTTCCAATTACGGATATCACGCTGTTGTAGGCTACGGAGTTGAAAACTGCAGTTACAAATCCGAACTTACAGGCAAAACCTACGACAAACGAATTCTGATTGCAGACCCTAACTATTCTGCATATACAAGCGTGTATGACGATGCTTGCATCTACTATCGTTCTTCCGACCACAGTTGGATTATCCCTTACTGGAATTACACTTCCACATCCTCTATGCGCAGATGCTACTGGAACGCAGGCACCGATGCCTACAACGGTAAAATCAACGGTATCTCAAAATACAACACTGTAAACAACATGGTTGACCTAATGGCCGATTACACAGTAAATCACTACCTGGCAGGTCTTGAGATTGACAACCTGAGCAACAACACAACTTACGTTGAACAGATTGTAAACTCCGGAAACCCCGCCCTGGATTTCGCAGGAAATGACGGTTACGGAATAGCCCGTTATGACATTTATCTGGACGACATCTATATGGTCAACAGCAACACCGAGCTCTATTCCCTGTGGAACGGCACTGCAAGTTACTTTGTGTCCTACGATACTCCTTCCGACTACAATCTCAAGATGGACTACAAAGATGTCATATACCACGCAGACCTGACAAATTCATCCTACACACAGTTCAAGCCCAGTGGAAAAATTGATGTTTTCGGCTCGGATGCTGACTACGACATCACAATCATCACCGAGGATGTTGCCTGTGTTACAAACTGGCATTCTATGAGAGCAGCAGGTAAGGATGTTGACAATGTTACCTTCTCCATTGAAGACAACGGCTATATTCTTGATGCATCCAATCTTAAGAACGTCATCTTATCCGCAAAAGGCGAAAAAGGAGAAATCCACACCACCTTCAGCACTGACTGCGACAGTGTTTTCATCTACGAAATTGACGAAGTCACCATCGGAGTTATGGTGGATACCGACAACAACGGAATCTACGAAACACTTCTCGATACCGAAACCAAGAGAAACTTCGACCTGGGCGATACAAATATGGACGGCGATATCAACATCAAGGATGCTACCGCTATTCAGAAACACATTGCAATGCTTGAGATTCTCTCTGCACAAGCACAGAAACTTGCCGATTATGACACCGACGGTGTCATCACAATCAAAGACGCAACTGCTATCCAGAAGTTAATCGCAGGTCTTATCTGAATATTTACTGCAATATAATCACACACAACAAAAGGACACCGCTGCATAACCTGCAGTGATGTCCTTTTTCATATTCTGATACACAATTCAGACTCACACACAAAAATTCTGACCTTTATGTGTGTGTCCTATACTATACTTACTCTATACTAACTCTATACTATCCTAACCTTACCTATACTTATACTATCCTGACCTATACTGTGTATCCAAAGTGGATACAGGTTGTATACAAGACTTTTAAGGGCACAAAAAAGCAGAGGGCAAAATTACCCTCTGCTGTCTGTTGCAATTTTAAGATTTATGCGGAGAACAATCAAACGATTGCGTTATCGAGATACTCCTCTAACTCCTCGTTGTCCTTCTCCTTCTTTTTCTTGACAACCATAATGGTGGTAACTGCTGCAGCAACTGCTACCATAGCAGAAAGCAGAGCAATAATCCAACCCCAAGAACTGTTCTTTTTCATGTTACGTACCTCCTGACTGTTCTCATAATATTCTGTGCAAAAAACCACAGATATTTCTATACACTAAAATAATAACAGTCACACAATAAAATGTCAACGGCTTTGAACCAAATTGCAGAAAAAAATCTCCGAAAAACAAAAAAAGCAGAGAAGAGCTCTGCTTTTAAGGTTTTATTAAGAAAAATTATGCTGTAGCATTCAGGCGCTTCACAAGATTAGACTTGCTTCTTGCGGCAGTGTTCTTATGCAGAATACCCTTTGCGGTAGCCTGATCAATTTTCTTAACAGCAAGACGAACCGCCTCAGCTTTGTTGTCGGCGTTGGTGTCGATAGCGAAGTAAGCTTTCTTAATAGCTGTTCTGAGAGCAGACTTGATGCTCTTGTTCTGAGCAGTCTTGGTTGCGATAACCTTAACGCGCTTCTTTGCTGATTTGATATTAGGCATTGTCCCACCTCCTTCAAAAAGCGATAACACGAATAACCGTGAGATTTATAAAAGGGACCCATAAAAGTCCTATTTTCACAATCGTGCTGATATATAATACCACTAACACTTGAAAAATGCAAGCATTTTCTTGCATTTGCACAGAAATTTTTTGAAAAAATTCTGATAATCTCTGCCACCCACAAGATATAGATGTTTGTGATTATGCCATACACTATACATATCAACAAAGCTGACCATTATACTATATATAAATAGGCAAATCCGCATTTTTTCGGGATAAAATCTGCTTCATACACAAATAATTCACAAATCTTTTATACAAATTATACTTGACATTTCCATATATCGGGTGTAAATTAATAGTAGAGTTAGCACTCGACACGCGAGAGTGCTAACAAGATATAAGGAGGCGATGGAATGGAGCTTGGAGAAAGAAAAAAGAAAATACTCCGTGCCATCGTAGAAGGGTATATTGCTACAGGTGAACCGGTAGGTTCCAAAACCTTACTTCAGGAAACAGGCATTTCGGTTTCTCCCGCTACGGTAAGAAACGATATGGCAGACCTGACAAGAGAAGGTTTTTTGTATCAGCCTCACACCTCAGCAGGAAGAGCCCCCACACAAACAGGTATCAGATATTACATTGACAATCTGATGGAGCTCAAAAGCCCTTCTCAGCGTGCCTGCGATTATATCAACCAAAAGCTGTCAGCCGCCGCTGACACTCCCGAAAACCTTCTGCGGTGTGCCGCAGAGCTTCTCTCGGACTACACAGGCTTCTGTGCCGTTACCACCACTCCTCCGCCAAGCGGTGCGCGTATTCATCGGATACACATTCTGGGCACTGGCAGGCACACAGCAATGGCGGTGCTTGTCACCAACACAGGTATGGTTAAGAGCAAGCTTTTCCGATGCAACTTTGTGGTAACCTCAGAGATTACCGAGGTTCTGCAGAAGGTACTTAACAAAGCGCTGTCGGGAGTTCCCTTAAGCGAAATGACAAAGCCTTTTATGCAGACAGTAGCAGCTTCCTTCGGCGAGCTTCTGCTGTTCACTCCACAAGCACTTGTGGCTCTGATGGACATTGCACAGCAGGCACAGGAAATTCAGCTGTGCACTGCAGGACAGCAGAGAATCCTCTTTATGCCCGACGTTGATGTACACACAGCACGGGGACTTCTGAGTTTTCAGCAAAACTCGGAGCAGGTAGCAAAGCTTCTCTTCTCCCACAAAAACGGACTGAGAATACTTGTAGGCACAGAATGCAGACAGGCAGAACTTCTCAGATGCACCTTGATTTCTGCAAGATACGAAATCACAGGCTCGGTTGCAGGCTCGGTGGCACTCTTCGGACCTATGCGAATGGACTATGCCCAGTGTGCCGGAGCTGTAGGCTACATTGCAAAGACAGTTGGAAATCTGCTTGATGAGATGGTAGATATATAATAACGAAAAAATCAAAGAATATATAACAAGGAGCTTATTATGAGCAAGAAAAAAGAAAACCCAGAAAATATGACTGTGGAAGAAACAACAGAAACTGTTGAAACCGAAGACGTAACAACAGAAACCGAAACAGCCTCAGAACCTACTGCAGAAGAAAAACTGCAGGAGGAACTGAAAACACAGAAAGAAAACTATCTCAGACTTGCCGCTGAGTACGATAACTACAGAAAACGCACTCAGGCAGAAAAGCTTTCTATCTACGCCGACGCCACAGCAAAGGCAGTTGAACAGCTTCTCCCCATGGCAGACTCGGTAACCGCTGCTCTGGAGTCAACCCCCGAGGACGATGCACAGCGCAAGGGTATTGAGCTTATCGGCAATCAGCTTGCAAAGTGCCTTGAAAAGCTGGGAGTTACAGCCTTCGGCGAAACAGGCGAAGCTTTCGACCCTATGTATCACAACGCAGTTGCAAGAACCGACAACCCCGACCTTCCCGAAAACTCCATTGCAATGGTCTTCCAGAAGGGCTTCAAAATCGGAGATAAAGTAATCCGTCCTGCAATGGTACAGGTTGCAAATTGCGGTTGATAGAAGCGCCGAGGCTCGTAGCCCTCGGTTTTTGAGGGCGGCATCGGATTTGCCTGTTAATGCAGATTTGATACTTCAAAAATCTGCATAGGCAAATCAGAGGAGACCGACGAAAATCCGAGGAACAGCGAAGAGCAACGAGGCGTGACACCAATCACTTTTCAAATCAATCAGCTTTCAATCAATTAATATATAAAACAATTCATATTTGGAGGAATTTATTATGGCAAAGACAATCGGTATCGACCTTGGTACAACAAACTCCTGCGTAGCAGTTATCGAAGGCGGCGAGCCTGTAGTTATTGCTAACGCAGAAGGTGCAAGAACTACTCCTTCCGTTGTTGCTTTCTCAGCTTCAGGCGAAAGACTTGTAGGTCAGTTTGCAAAGCGTCAGGCAATCACAAACCCCACAGGCACAATCTCTTCTATCAAAAGAGAGATGGGCACAGACTATAAGGTAACAATCGGCGGCAAGGCTTACACTCCTCAGGAGATCAGCGCAATGGTTCTCCAGAAGCTGAAGACAGACGCTGAAAGCTATCTCGGTACAACAGTAACAGAAGCTGTTATCACTGTTCCCGCTTACTTTACAGACGCACAGCGTCAGGCTACAAAGGACGCAGGCAGAATTGCAGGCCTCGATGTAAAGCGTATCATCAACGAGCCCACAGCGGCTGCTCTTGCTTATGGTCTTGATAAGGAAGACGACCAGAAGATTATGGTATACGACCTCAGCAGCAAGTCGGAG
>JAZNVW010000028.1:0-35423 GCA_045593025.1 Ruminococcus sp.
GAGTTTGGTTTTTCCATATCATAAACCAAGATTTGCTCAAAGTTACAAGCTACAATCCATCGTGGTCTTTGGCTGTAAGGCAAAGCTGCAGAATATCTGCGAGCCTGCTCAAAAGGTGTCAACAGCGTACCGTCTGACTGCCTGATTGGTTTAGTAAGGTCTTTCCCTTTACCTTTTTGCTCAATAAGAACATGGGTATCCGGTATGTAGGCATCAATAAAACTTGTATGATCAAGCTTTACTTGTTCTTCAAAAACAATGAAACCTTCGGGCTGAGTTACGCCCAATACATCTCTTAAAAGGTTAAGCCAGAACTTCTGGCTTTCTCCTTTTTCGTATCCTTTATCTTTCCAAAACTCAGCAAATGCTTTTGCTGCTGTTCTTTGCTCTAAATCTCTCATCACTAATCTCCTCTGAGGTAGTTAGTTTATTAAGTTAATAATAGCACTACAAGGCGACTTTTTCAATAAAAAATAGCAAGGCGGCAAATATACTTTGCCGCCTTTAACTATCATCGCTTTAATGACATCGTTTGCACGGCTCATAACCCATGCTTTCAGCTTCTTCTTTTGTTACTTGAGAAGGATTATTCATATTGCTACAGCCTGCTCTGCTATGATATTTACTACCAGACTGAGATATCCATACCATTGTCGAGTTTCCTGACTGAGCATTATCATCGGGTGTATCCTCAACTACTGGCGGTTCTGTCTTTTCCTCTACGGGAGGTCCAGAACTCTCTCCTGTTGAATAGTATATTGTGATTCCTGGCTGCACATTGTAACAGTAGACATTGAAGCAAATGCCATCACCTTTGTCCTCAATAGAATACGCTTCTATCTGGACTCCGCTACATACTAAATTTGATCCCTCATATATTGGTGTTACTCTGTATGCTACATGGTTATTTGTTTCTTTAATGTAGTCAGCAACCATGTTTTCGAAAGGCAACATACCCTCTGTGTTCATATATCGTGTGCCTGTAATGAGATTCTGCTTGTTTGCATTCTCTGCAGATAATTGCCATCCAATGAGATGGCACCTGTTCCAAAGGTACCCTCCGGACACACCATCATATTTTGCTTGCACCCATCCTGAAGGTTTTATACTACTAATGCTTCCTCGTTCTTCATCGGGGCCTGGCATGATTTCCTTTCCACAAGAAGCGAGAGCCACTCCACATCTTCCGTAACTATCCAAGTTACTGTATTTTTCGTAACCCTTTGTCGTAAGTTCTGCAGATGTAAAGTTGGGAATGTTATTATTTAGTACCGTATAGGGATTGCCTGAATAGGATGGCAATTCTGAAGGATCTGCTTGTTCTGCTTCTCCGTTTCCAACAACATTCGGTTCTGTCTTTACAACAGTTGTTTCTGGGATTGTGGTTGTCGGTTCTTCTGTTGTTGGTTTTGCTGTTTCCGTAGCAATTGTAGATGATTCAATCTTCGTACTCGTTGGAAGATATTTATCTTCGTCTTGCGAATAGTCCGAATCCGTGTAGCTCGGTTCTTTGATATAGTCATACGGACTTCCCGTATCCACGGGTGTCAGCATGATACCAGTAAGTACCATTCCAACAGAAATCAAAATAGCAAGCCATGTTTTAATCTTTATTTTCTTCAATAAGTTTCTCAAAGGAGTTATAGGGGCCATGAGAACAGCTGCTTGAAGGAAAAAGAAACTTGAAATATGTACTCCGGTGTAAATAACTAATATGAGGAAGAATGCAACAAAGAACCATTGAACAATCTTTCCAAATACTTTCATTACATTCGCCTCCAAATCTCAATTGTGATCTTTTCGTGAGACGAACCAGTGATATCCTCTGATGAAACTTTTGTAAAGCCTTCGCTTTTTAAGTCCTCATTAAAGAATTTATCAGCTTGATATTTTCTGTTCCATTTGCAGATAATGACTTCGCTACATAGATTCAGTGAGTATCCTTTATCCTCAACAAAACAATAGTCACCAACAGACATAGTATTTTCGTAGTTGTCATCTGATATAAAACCAGACGCACCTTCAAATTGTCTTGCAGAATAACTACTCATGTAGAGGTTTGAGCCTTGAATGTGATTGAGTATCCATTCTCTCAATGCACTATCTTGGCTCTGTCTTTTTCCAAAGAACATCATGCCTTTTTTGTCATCAATACAGAATATATATTTCATTCTATCACCTCAATTCTATTATAAATCATTGAGTGTCCAATAAAACGGATTGTGTAAAAGTTTAGCACATCTTATTATATCTCATTATATATACAAACTTTTTTATTTTTCAACACTTTTTTAATAAAACATCTGAATATATCTGTTTGGGAGAAAAACCATGAATGCTAAATCAATAACGCAAGCGATTTCCTTTTCTGAAATTCAGCCTCGTTAAACATCAGTCGAATTCTCTTATGTTTAATTATATATTTAATATATATATTGCTAAATATTTTAGTAATGTTATGTTTTTCCCTCAAATAGATATACTAAGTTATACTTGGTACTTCTTTGCCCTTCCACCATGGCAGGGGGGTACTGCCACCTAATAGACGCACTACCCCCTTGGTGGATGGGTTAATTGTTTAAATAGTATCGGTTGCTCGTGCAAGAACCATTGTTTCTAAATGCAGATACCTTTATGACCAGATTCACCTTCTCTAAATCCTTAATTGCTCTCCTGACTGTATTTTCAGACAGAGATAGATCTTTTGCAATGCGTTTAACACTTGGCCAAGTTTTTTTCTCTTTGTCGCATCTATCATAAAGGTAAATATAGACAGCTTTTGCTCTGTGAGGTAAGTCATCGCATTCATATAGTTTTCTAAAGTATGCCATTATTCACCTCACACAATACGAACCTTACTATCCGGATTTTCAGCAACTACAATTTTTACTGTCGATTCACTTTGTTCGGTTTCTGGATTGCCCTTTGCCTGCGAAGATGTATCCTCATTGCTTTGCTTATCCGGGCTTTCTGTTTGTTCTGCCTTTTTTTCAAACGGCTTATTGCTTTGGGAGATTACCTTTGTTGTGTCAGTTGCACCATTTCCGTTTGGAACTGTCTTTTCTGATACTACCTGGTGTGGGAATGCATCGACGATTTTATCAATTATCTTCTCTTTTCTTGTATACTCAACCTTTCTTGCACCCTTATCCTCAACGACATAGGGTGGCTTATCAAAGTTAATACCCCACTTGAAAAACAGCTTTAGTTTTGAAACAAATGGGTGTGTACCTGTTTTCATCACAATGAAGCTACCTTTTCTCATGGATTTCAATTCCTCGGCTGTCATTAATGGTCGTTCAGTCATCTGCAAGGATTGTGATGGATCATTCTTACTCCTTGAAACAGAGCCCGTCATTACAGTACGAGTACCTAATGCTCTTGATATTATTTCAGCTGTTTCTGAGGTCGGTGCAAAACCGCCTGCTATTGTAATCTGACAGTTATCCTGAATGATAGCTGCACCTTCTTTGCCATAGTTCTTCTCTAACTGCTGATATGACTGAATAATACTTACAAGTGAGAGTCTACGAGAACGGGATGCTGAATACATCATTTCTGCTGAACTTATGGGAGGCAGAGTGCCGAACTCATCCATATAGAACATTACACGGTCTTTAAGAGCACCGCCATGTTCGTCAGCTACTGTGAGTATTTCTCGATACAACTGTTGTAAAAGTAGAGATACCATAAAGTAAGTTGATGGATTTTCTTCGGGCAATACTATAAAGATAGCACATTTACTTGAGCAGAATTTTTCTGCATCTATCGCAGTATCAAAACAAAGTATTTGTTCAAGTTCTGAATCGAGAAAAGCATTAAGCCTTGAAAGAGCCGTTGACATAACAGAAGCCATTGCCTGCTCACTTGTATTAAGAGCTGCTCCGGCGAACCATCTTGTCTTATGATCGGGAGGTAGCATTTCTATGAGCTGTTGGAAGGCATTTTTACCTCGCCTTCCACTAGGAGCCATAAGGTCTTGAATCAACTTGAAAACTGAAACAATGTGTCTTTGATTTGGCTCAGCAAACTCAGATACAAGTAATATGGCTGACGTTATTAGTCCTTCAGCTGCATCGTAGAAGAAAGCATTTTGACCGTAAGATGAAGCGTCACCCTCGCTGAAGATAAGAGTCTTGCCGATTATTTTGGCATACTTTTCAGCCTTTGCTTTTAAAGCAATGTTGTCTGGATTTTCTTTATATGCATCCATATATTTATTTACAAGGTGCAATAGATTGTTTCCATCAGATCGTGTCGGATTTCTCAAATCAATTACAGCAACATCATACCCATAATAGTCTTTAGCAATGTTGCCATAGTTTCTGTAAAGATCACCTTTTGTATCTGTTGTCAGAAATGACATTCCTGAAGCACATGCATATTCCAGATTAGGATACAACCAATATGCTGTCTTACCACAGCCAGCAGCACCGATCATCATCGTATGAACATCTGCAGTATCGACTAACGCATGATCAATACCTTTTTTCTTTTTAACACCTACAACAACGCCTTGAGGCAAATCTAATGGTTTCTTTTTTGCTTTCTCTCTCCACTCATTTGGAGTGAATGGTATATGTTTATATGTTCTCCACAGTTCGCCTCTGTTAGCAAATCTGGCAGTTCCGTGCTGTCCATCACCTACGGTTTTACTTTTAATTCCATTTAAGTTGTATATATGCGAAACTAAAGTAATGCCGCCTATGACAGCAAACATCACAGCGGCAACAATAATTATCATATAAGAATTGTTCATGCAACATGCACTCCCGATTTGATTCTTAACAGATCGTCATTCCAATCTTTAAGAAATGGCATAAGTATGTTACACTTATATCCTTTTTCTTTAAGGTTTTTTGCGATTCGATAAGCACCTCTTTTGCCTGCATCGTCATTGTCAAAGCAAATGTTTATCTCATCTATCCATGGGCAATCCTTAAGCATTTGCGTAAGCACTCTGTCGGATACAGAACAAGCCGCCGCATAACTATCTTTTTTCCATTCCTTTGGATTCATTGTTATGTATGAAAGCATGTCAATCGGAGCCTCAAACAAGAATATTTTATTACTCTTTCCATACCAGTGAAAGGAAAAATCACAATCACTTCCGACTGTGTTCCCTCTGAATTCGCTTTCGTTTCTCGTTCCTCTCAACTGAACATGACGAGGATTACCTTCTATGTCGTATCCAACAAAAGCGATATCATGATAATTGGGAGTTTCATAGATCATATTAGCATGGACAAAATCATGTATTATTTGTCTGTTGATTCCTCTTTTCTTCATTAAGTAAGCGAATACAGTATTATAGTTTCTGAACTTTTGAGGAAGCGCTAACCCTCTGATTGGTTTCTCCTCTCTGATAACTATAGGAACTGTCTGTTCACAAGTTTTCAGAATAAGAGTTACTGCATCTTGGAAACTCAGACCATAAAACTTTCTCACAAAAGCAATTGTATCTCCACCTGTTTTTTCATAGTGGCAATACCAGACATTGCCGTGTAAGTGTACTTTAACTCCATCATGAGTCCATACATGGCCATTATAATCTCTAACCACACGCTCACCTTGCTTTGTTAACAGTTCAGCTATGTTAGATTGACTCGCTAATTTAACTGCTCCTTTTGAATAGTTAATTGATCCTATCATAGTTTACACCTCTTTTCTTATTACATCCTCAAACCGTGAGCTTTCTTTTTTTCACGGATTGCTTCTTTTAGTTTACTGTCTGCTGTATCTTCAAATAAGTCAACATTGTTATCAAGACTATCACCCAACATTTGAGTGATTCTTGCAAACAAACGTAACGAAGCCATTCCTGCTGATGCTACAACTCTATCTGATTCCTCTGTCTTACTACTTGTAGAACGAACTTGCACCTCAGTTCCTTTCCATAGAATTGATGCTTCTTCGTGATCATCACTGTCAGCTATGGGTTCGATAGAAAAATGGTTAGGTCTTTCTGTTTGCAAAGTTCTGGACAATTTTATTGCTTCTTTCAGCACAGCGTTTCGTATTGGTCTGAATTCTTCGTTTTTTGACAACGGAATTCTGTCGGGTATTTTTGTTTGATAAATCGCTATAAGATGTTCCTTACGAGAATACCAAAGGTCATATAGTTCCTCAATTCTTTTGTCTTTTGCGATTTCATCTACTATACCATCGATGAGATTCTTTGCTTTCTTGGGAAGATAACCATATACAAGTTTTCCCTTGTAATTATCAAGCTCAGTTGTTAAAGCCTGTAATAACATTTCAACTGTTCCTGTCTGAAATGTTCCAGATTGAATTTGTCCAACAATTTCTTCAATTCTTTTTTTGCTTTCCTCTCTAAGCTGATCTCGATGAGCAGTTTTTTCTTCATATACATAGTACAATTCATCCTTGAAAATCGCATTACCAAACTCTGTTTTGAATTTTTTAAGACCTTTTTCAGTTATGTACGGAGATTTTCCTACTGAATATGAAACTAAATGCACATGAGGATGATGCCCTTCGTTGTGAAAAGCCGCATACCACCTAAGATCACTATACGGAATTCTCATATGTTTTGCCAAAGATACCGACTTGGCTCTGAGCATACCTCTCCAGGCTTTTGCGTTATCATATCCAAGTCTTTCTGCATCTTCTCTGCGAAGGGACAGTATAGTTGTCCAAACAATTCCCTGGTGTTGTGCAATTGTATTTGCAACATCTTCGACATTTATAGCTTTATCTTCCTGAGTGAAGAGTCCATGTGTTCCCATCTTTTCAACACGAGGTCGCTTTGCAATGTAGTTTATATAGTTTTCGCGCTTGCCAATCAGATGAATATTCTCATCCAATGCTTCTGCAATAAAAACTGATGCTGTGTATTTCGTGGGATTTTTAAGATAATCTTCGTATTCGAATGAGTTCTTTGCCCATGGAAAATCTGTTGTAAGTAACTTTATAAATCTCATTTGATCCGTAGTTACATTCTCAAATTTCCATGATTCGTCACACTTTTCTACGCCATCACGAGTACCCATGTACTTAATATAATTTCTATTGTGGATGGTTTCGCCTGCTTTATTGTAATTCCATCGCAATATAAATCGTGCCACTAGTCTTCTCCTCTCTGATATTTAAGGATATCTTCAAAGGATATTTTGCCGTTCAGGCGCTTTACTTCATCTACACATTTGTTTCTTAATTTGGCCAACGTATCATCATCTACGGTTGTCATAGCAGCAATGATATTCATAATCATTGCCAGCTCCACTGTTTGTTTAAACCAAAGTCTTCCGATTCTGTTTTCCAAACTATCAAGAGCACCTTGCACCGCTGTAACTATTACAGATGGATAATACTCAAGGCTATCGTTGGCTGAGACAAATCCAGAGTAAAAATTTATAGCGTTCTCAATGAACTCAGAACGACTTCTGGCTCCTTCAAGTTCATAAAGCCTGTCTGCTTTTTGAATTGTTTCCGGTTTGACATAGATCATATATTTTTCTTTTTGTTCAAATTCCGACATATAGGTCACTCCCTTTCATAATTGATTATTCGATGACGCTACCCTCAAAATGCTTGTATTTATCGGCACTCACGGGGTTCACGCAGTAATTTTCCGAAAAAGCCCTAATTTACGATACCCAGCCTTATTTACTCAAAAAGCCCTTCACGGTCGGCACTGCCGACCGTTGTGGTCTGCGAGGAGGGCGGTTACGCTACCCTCGCTTATTCCTGCAAAAAAATCGGACAGCGAAGGCAGTCCGATTTACGCCCTCAACCGCAATGTTTTTCTACTTTCAAATGAGGGCGAATTTGCCCCGATTTCGCCCGATTGGTTTTGTTCGGGTGTTTACCCCAACCTTGTTCAAAAGTCGCACACGAGGCAATTTCGGGGCAACGAGTCGTGGCAACAGCTTATGTTGCTACGACACCCTCTGAATCATCTGTAATATTAGGTGGAGTTTCTTTAGATTTCCTTTTTACTCTACTTGATTCAGAAGGATTTGAACCCTCTGTCATCTGCAGATAGTCACGCACACCAGAAGGCACGTTTTTTTCATACATACTTTCAAGTGTTTCTACAAGGTAATCTTCAATCGTTGCACCTTTCTTTTCAAGATAGATTTGGAGAGCCTTGATTTTATAATCATCAAAGTGAACGATAACATTTATTTTCTTCATATCATCACTCCAAGTTTATAGGTTTGAGTTCATTATCTGAACTCCATTCCTCGTATGAAGTAGAAATGTCACGAGTGTTAGCAGTTGCAAGTTCTGTTCCACTCCATTCAGATCTGTCAATACAACATTTCTGAAAAGATGCACCTTCAACATTACAATGACTGAACTCCGTACCAACGAAGCAAGCGTGAGTTGCCATTACCTTTTTCATATCGCAATTTGTAAATTTTGAATATGAAAAGTCTGCTTCCTCACACACCATGAATGGCATCTTGCACCTGATAAACGAAGCTCCTGTTGCATCTGCAAAACAGAGTTCTGCATCGGTAAAGTCGCAGTCGACAAACACCGCCTCGGTCAAAATGGAACTATTAAGAACTGCACGAGAAAGATTCATGTTTCTTACAACACAGTTTGTAAAATCTGCCTGCTCTCCGCCTGCATCTCTGAGATGCAACATGTGCTTTGCAAGCATGATGTCAACATCATCTTCTGAAAGAACAATGCCTTTACCATTACCAAGTGTCGATAAGAAATATTTAGGATTGAGAGCCACACCAATTTCATTATTGAATGTTTCAACGGATTCAAATTCTTCTCGTTCTGAAAGCATTTCACCAAGCAATGAGTAACTGAACATCGGATCAGTTGTAGAAATTGGAATGTCGCTATCTTTCACGTAGTAGTATCCGTCCTGATGATTATCCAACACTCTACGGACAACTTCTTCTGTCACATCTCTCATTCGCTTTGCAAAGTCATTCAATGACTGATACTGATTTATTTCTGCAAGCTGTCTGCCATTTGGGACATGTGCTGTATATCTTGCGTAGTTACAACCTTGAGTATCTACAAGGATACCTTCATCGTATCCTTCACCAAGAACGAGAACACATCTTCTGATGTTATCATCGTCAAAACCCATAATGTCATTGTTGTCCATAAGAAAAGAGTAGTCTTCAAGCAAATGATTTTTGAAATAGAAAAAGTCGTTTGTTGGTATCTCAAAGACTTTTGCTACCATACAAGGATCAGACTCTATTTCTGAATCCTTTCTTCGCATTACTGCATCAATGTCAAACATTTATCCCACCTCACATTCCAAAACAAGGTTCTTCATCGAAGTCCTCGTCATCTGATTCTTCTGTAACCTCTGTTTCTTCATCATCGTTTTCAAAAGACATACACTCATCGTATTTGGAGGAGTACATCTCGTAAGTTTCTCCACCAATTAGTTTTAAGTAGTTTTCATCAAACTGCCACAGAGGATATTCACAATATCCACTTCTCTTGGTAAGTCCTGTGTCCTTTGCAATACCTGTTTTAAGTATTTCATCTGCAAAAGGACAATTGTTTGTATCTATGTACGCACAATTCTTTGCTCCGATAAACTCATGAAAGTTTACGGTTAAATTTGCATAGGGTTCTACCGAACCGGATTCGTTACAGTAAAGACGAATACCAAGGTTAAACTGAGGTTTACCCATATAGTCAATGCTGTTATACAAAACTACTTCGGGTGTCAGCTCAACAAGAGTCCCTGTTGCACCAGTGATAACAAAAGTTTCAGGCAAATCTGTTGGCTCCTGTTCCAACGGTATTTCTTTTCCTTTATCTTCAAAGACAGATTCGTTATTGATATTTGCACCGAGCATACCAAGCATTGCAGAGGCTCTTTCGTGTACTGTTGCACCCTTAGGAGCGTTAGCTGCATAAATAGCCTGCTGTGCTAAATCCTCAGCGGTTATCAAATCCGTTGTAACATCCTTCTTCGGATTGTTTGCTTTAAAGAACTTATCGAGTGAGTCAATGGAATACTGGTGCAGTTCCGACTTACTCATTCCTATATGCTTATGCAACACATAGAATAAGTCTTCATCGTTACGATGATGCTCAATCATCCATGTAAGAAACTTATCAATAATCTCATCTTTTCTTGCTTCGGTAAGTTCTGTTCCAAGGTATTCTCTGATTCCTTCTTCAAGCGACTCAAAGGACTCATCTTCAATGGCATAACCTATTGGTAAGCAAAAATCATCAAGCAGTTCTGTCATTTCTTCGTCTGCAAAAACCTGACAAAAGTAACCGCCACAAACTTCAAGGTCGCCTTCTTCATTTTCATGAGTTATGCCTCTATCCACAATTGCGGATACATAATATTTTCCAAATTTCAATTTGTTGTACTCTCCTGTTCTTCAATGTAATTTATATATGGTATTTTCAACCAGTGTGTCCAACCTCTGTTGTTGAGATCGGTTGTTACAACACCAACTGTTGTAGTCATGGCTTCAACCACTTTTCCGTCACCAACATAAATGCCTATGTGACCATTCTGCCATACTGCAAGACCGGGTATATCGGGCATTGTTGAAAGGATTCCTTTTTCAGAAGCTGCATCGTACATTCCGTCAGCACTTACATCAGCCATGCCATTTGCACCATACTCAACCTCTCCTGATTCGTGGTTGTACCAACCATAGCCTTTAATCAAACCTACACAGTCAGCACATCGTTTGCCCATCCAATTTTCACGAATGAATTCCTCGTAGGGAACAACATCTTCTGGGTACTGTTCGAGTTTATATGTAAGCATGTTTTCATCGAGCACAGTTCCGAAAGTTCCGTAAACATATCCCCATTGGGTGGAGGATGCGTTCTTTGCCCAGATAACTAAATCAAGATTGTTTTTGCTATCTATATCCGTATAGTCTGAGGTATCAATGAAGGTGCTTCTCATTGTTCCCATAAGATTACTAAACTCCTCAACGGTTATTTCCGTACCAAATGCAGAATTTACATTTACTATAAGTTCTTCATCTGTTTGGTTTTCTTCAAAGCACCCTACAAGAGTTTCTACAAAATCCGTATCTGAAGCAAAATCAGAAAGCGCCAGCACATAAAGTACAAGCGCTTCTCTGGTTCTCATTGTTGAGTATCCTGCTTCTCTCATTTGATCCTCAATTTCAAGAGCTGTGTCTTCAAATAATTGCAGTACAGCAATATCTTCTTCACTCATATTCGCTTGTGCATGCTCTACGAGTGCCTCTGTATCAAAACTTAAATCGGTTTGACTCAAACCCATAAGCACACATAAAGGCAACAGAAGTATTGCAATAACAACACCTATTATTGTTGCGACAACTTTTCTACCTTTTTTATCTGACAGTACGACTGCCGCAATCTTCTTGGCGGCAACAGCAACAGCAGGAGCCGCCATTATCTACCACCCGCTTTGCCAAACAATTCAGCTTTATACTCAGGTGCTATGACCTGAAGCAGATATCTCTCGTTACCACATCGGTATAGACATGTTCCTCTTTCGGGATATTTGATAAGTTCAAATTCACTCGGCTCTACCTGAAGGGCATCCATGTATTCCTTCGGATTTATCTGTCCTGCGTTAAAGAGAAATTGATGTGTAGGAATACTAAATAAAGGTTTTGTAAATTCACGAATTGAAGGAATTAAAAAATCCTCAATATTCTGGGAGGCCAGAATTATTGAGGAGTCTTTCTTACGAACACGTTTCATAGCATTTCGTATGTATTCAATTGATGTCATATTCGTGAGGAACAAATAAAGCTCATCTATGGAAGCTGCCGTGTTACCTTTACCGAGGAGCTGATTGCTCATATAAGAAAGGATATTAAAAAGCATTGCATCCTTAAGCCTTTTATTAGTATCCATAAGTCCTTTTACGCCAAAGCACAAAAACTGATCATCAGTAATGTTGGTGTGGCCGTTAAAGTATGTGCTTTCTGTTCCAACACACATACTATGAATGCCAAGGCACACTTCTTGGAGAGTATCTTCTGTGTATAGATATTTTCTCTTATGATCATATGTGTTGAATTCTTCTTCGCACAACTTATAAAAATCTGACATTATAGGAAAGTCTGTTGCTTTCTTTTGAGAATAGTCTGTACTATCGGTTATACCAAATCTCGCATAAAGTTTTGCAAGGAGGATTTCGATAGTATCAATCTGCGTATCTGAAAAGTCCTTATAACTTCTAAAGAAATCTTTAAGAAAAGCAATGTGCTGACTAAGCCTTGTTGCTTTCTTAAAAGCATCGGGTGCAAAAGGATCATACTCGCTGTTGTCATCAGACCATGCCTTTGGTTCTAATGGATTGATGGTGTATTCTCCTGAAAGGAAATCCACATAACAACCACCAAGGTTGTTACATAATTCTTCATACTCAGCTTCGGGATCGAGACAAATAATGCTTTTCCCTGACTCACGAATGTTTGTTAACAACAATTTCAGCAGATAAGATTTACCTTGACCTGAATTACCGAGAATCAAAACATTACTTGTAGTCTTATCTTCAGCTCTACGGTCAAAATCTACGAGGATGTTTGTACCAAACTTATCTCTGCCTATATAGATTCCTTCGGGGTCGGTTTTACCTGAGAAGTTAAAGGGATAGAGATTTGCAACGCTTGATACAGGCAACACACGTTCATACTGAGAGCCAAAACAGTTATACCCTGTGGGAACAACCGAAAGGAAACCTTCTTTTTGCCTTAAGGTTAATCTGTCAACAGATATTTTCGATCTTGTCAGCTCCATCGATATTTCACTTTGAAGTTCTCGAAGTGCCGACTTGCTTTTAGCACTCAATTCTATAAACACTGTGCAATGCAAAAGGCATTCTCTGTTTTTTCGAAGATTGGCTAACATATCAATAACATCCATAAGATTACCTTCAGCTTCGATTGTTTCATTCATATCATTGCCACCGGATTTCATCTTGTTTCTTCGAGTAGCATTCTGAATGATCTTCCTTTGCTCAATAGCGTCAACTAAACGATGATAAATTCTCAATGTTACTCCATTTCTGTCTGCAAGCTGAGAAAGTATCGCCTGTTCTTCAGTTGACGGAGGATATTCTCTCACTACCCAAACACTTCTGTAGCTATCTCCGACAATGTAATAGTCGGATAAAAACTTTATGGTAGCAGGCAGTATACAATCGAAAAAATCTTTAGTACGGATTTCCTCGACCTGTTCGGGTGTCATTACTTTAGGTTTTCTTCCCATCAGATTCCACCTCCTGTTCATAAAGTTTTTCTGTATCAAAGAACTGTTCACCATCTATATCGGGCATATGTTCACCATTAAGTGAAGCATCAAAAAACAAAGCAAGAAATCTTTTGATTTCACTTTTTGAAAGTCTGTGAACTTCAAAGCCTTGCTCCGATATTGCTTTTTCAACTCTGTTTGCCGTATTGAATACCTGAGGTGCTTTCATATTTTTGCACCTTGCAATAAAGAGGAACTGACGAGCAGTTGCCATTTCCATCTGAATGTGGTCCAGAAATTCAATATCCTTCTTAATGATCTTATTGACTTTTGGATTGAGTTCTTCTTTTGTTCTCTCCGATAGATATGCCTTATTATCATCAAAGCATTCAGAAGAGTCTGTACAAGTAATCTCCAAATCGGGTATGGTTGAGAGCACTTGCATTAAGTGTCTGATTTTAATTTCGATGTTGACACTTGATAACACCGAAATGTTTGTAGGAACTACTTGATAGAAAAGCAGTTCGCCTTTAGATGTCTTCAGTCCATAATTAGTAAAGGTTTTTATACCAAGTAACTCCTGAACTGAACGACCTTTTCTTTTTTTAGTATTTGCCATTTTTACCTCCACTCAAAATACTGCTGTGTTGTTATAAAAAACTTTACAGCGTACTTAAGGTAGTCAAGTATTGTTGTTTCATCAAGCCTTATGGTGAGAAAGCCATAACAAAGGGTTATTACAGCAGGCACCAGAAAGCGAGTGTTGACGAGTATGACTATTGAGAGGAGGGCGGCAATTCCAAGTATGCAGAAATCTTTAAGACTCCAAAGCCACAGATTGGCAGAAGCTTTGAGATTCTGCGGATACAAATATCTTGTCATTGTAAACCTCCTATTGATTGTGACTCATCTACAAATTGATCACAAAACTCCTGAGGTGTCATCTCATACACCTCAAGTATCTTTTCAGTAATTTTATCTTTTATGAGTCGAGACTCTTCTCTGGTGGGGAAGTAATCGAAACATTGTGTTTCATCACCAGTATCGATTTCACACTCTATTCTCAGGGTGTCGGTAAATGGATTAAATTTTGCGAACATATTAAGCCATATATCGTCATCATCTGTGTTCACATGAAATTTGCTGTCCACATCAAACCATGTTTCAACATAACAAGTTATCTCTTGACTTATATCGCAATCAACATCCATCTCCCAATCTATACGAATATCATCTGATTCTAATATCTTGTTCTTCATATAGCACCTTATTTTGCATGTGCCAAAGCACGAGTAAGATTTACTGCTGTAGTTGATGCATGTACTACACTCATCATGTTCACCTTAACACTTGAATCAAGGCCAAATTGCTGTGCTATTTTTGGCACTTCGTTTGCCGCAAGCATAATTCCGAGACCTAAAAGCATATTCAAGGGGAAGGTTATGAGTCCGAGATACAAAAGAGTTGTCTGCATAAAGGCTGTAAGACAAAGAGCTGCTACTTGCTTTATCCACTGTACAAAGCCATCTGTATATCCTCTCGGAACAGAGAACATATATAGTGAGCCAACAGCTATCTGAACAAGGAGGATACCGCCTCTCTTGATGTTCTGAAAAAATATTTTTACCACACAATATGCAAAAGCAATCAAACATAGTAAAGTCATAAGACCGATCTGTGATGATACATTGCCTGCGCCGAAACTACCTGTTAACACACCAATTGCCCTTGATGTCAAATCGTATTGAGGGACTACAGAGCCTGCTAATGAGGCTAGCTCATGTGAAAATGTTGTTTGCAATGTAATGCAGAATTTATACAGTTCAATAGGCAATACACCAATGAGAGAACAAGCAAAAAAGCCCTTAAGGATATTTATTGCTGTAGTTTTAGGAGTTGCTCGACCATTCTGGTATTCAACGGCTACATCAAATACTGCAACCACTAAGCCTGCAGCAAACAGAGCCCATCCGAACAATGTAAAAAGCTCAACTGTAGCATTTACCCAACCTAATTCAAATATATCTGATCCCATACTTCCCATGAGATTAAAAAATTCTGCAACTGCACCATAGATTGCTTCATATATCCATTGAAGCATCATATCAAATATTGCTTGAGTTATACTGCTTGTTGCAACATTGAAAATACCTCCGACAAAGTCGCCTATGCCAGTAAGGATACCTCCAAGCCAATCAAACATTTATTTTCACCTCCAGTTTATTAATTTGCTCGGAGACGAGCAATTCATCTCCGAGCTATATTTCTCTTGGTGTTTTAAGACGGTAAAACTGTCCAGATATACATAGGTGCAGTTAATGTAAAGATAAGGCAAGCGAACAAGATCGCAGGCGCCGCAAACTCAAACTGTCCGTGTTTTCTGTAGTCAAAATATGCTGTACCGAGTTTTACGAAAAACAAAATAGCCAAAATCATATCGACCACGGGGAACACAACATTATTCACAACTGTCTGAACCTGTCCTTTTGCCTCATTCCATGTACCCTCAATAGCACCTGAAACATCGCCTGCGGCAAAAGCTGTCACAGAAAAAGCTGTGGCAAACAACATAACAAGTGCTACACAGAGCACAATTTTAAGGATTTTCTTATTCAAGTTTATCTTCCTCCAGTCTTTTTCTAATATCTTCTTCATCGATTTTCTTAATCGTAATATTGAGGTTCTTACAGAACCTGATTTCAGTTTCCATTCCTTTGGTAATCTGGTCACCGAAGATCCAGAGTTCATCACAGAACCAAAGTTTTCCGAGTCCGGCTGTTATACCGATCTCTCGTTCTTTTGGAATAGTATCGTCAAGGCTATAGGCATAGTAATGAGGAACTACGGGAGCTGTTCCTGAAAGTAGTGCAAATCGGGCATATCTTTTTACTTTCTCGATATTGCCCTCGATGTCACCAGAAAGGGGCGCACAAATGTACACCTTTTTCATCACTTAATCTTCCTCGTCTTCATCTTTCTTTGCCTTAATGCCAATTACAGCAGTCGCAACCAAACCTCCAATTACAACTGCGCCGATACCCAACCAAAAGCCATAGTTTTTACTGCCTGATGATTCATCTGCTTCATCAGGAGTTGTAGTGTTCGTGTTTTCAGTTACGCACTCGGTTGTTGTAATAGGTGCAATTTCGTCAACTGTAGACGGTGTCGCACTAACGGATGTAATGCCAACTGTAAGAGTAAGAATTACGGCTAAGAGTAAAGCTACTGTTTTACTCTTAACCTTTTTGATTAATTTCATTTTTTTCGTCCTTTCATTTTTAGTCAAAGGGAAGATCAAGAAGATCCACTTCCTCAAAATCATAAGATGAGGTCGGAGTTTCTTCGGTTTCTTCATCTGCTCCTTCTAAAGCTTCAAGGTATGCCTCTAATGCTTTTTCTGTAAGAATCCTATGAGCTTCTTTAGTAATCGCATGGAACTCATTCCTATATGCTGTTTCGCCTTTACTGTTTATATATGCAGTTGAAGGCATTGCCGCAAACAAGCCTTTTGTATCTGACTTGAAGATGCGAAGACCGTGAACGGCATAGGAATTACCGATAATTACAGTAGCAAATGCTTTCAGTTTTGAATCCTCGTCGAATAGCAACTTATCGATTTTGACTTTTATATATGGGTTAGAACATTTACTGTCATCCTTCATGAAACCACCCCCTCTTTAATAGCCACTGATAATGGTAAATCCCATATCAGCTTCTACCTCTGCCTGAGAGATTTCTTCAGGCTCTTCAAACTCAGACATATATTTCTCCACCTCCTCATCGGTGAGTCCTCTGAAGTTTTCTCCGTCATCTCCGCAAATAAAAAAAGGACCAGCAATGACAGTCCTGCCATCACCAATCCTTCGGTTTCCCTGCATACCATTGAGTTTTCCTTCCTCGTTACACACGAGGACTGTATTGTCATCCATATATACAGGTTCTATAAGTCCGTCAACTGCCTGCTGTAAGCCTGCGAGATTGTTTCTTATCTCGGCTACAACGGGAGCTTTCATAGGTTCTACAAATACAACCCTCATCAAATCATCGGGTTTCTGAGTCTTTGATACATCAAATTCCACCTCATCAAAACCCACGGGCTGAACGCAGTTCGCTCTACCGTTCATGACGATAACATCGGATACTGAGATAGAGTGTCCTCTGAACAACGGATGTCCTGCGTGATAGATGCTGGGACTGTTGTTGAACTTGCGGAAGATTTCCTCTAAGTTCGAGCAGTCTACATCTCCGTCAAACACTTCGTCATAGAGGCTCTCATCTGCCATATCAATTCCTTTGAGTTTATTGAGTGTTGCCCTTGACATAAACTTGAGACCGTCTTTATCTCTGTCGGGGTTTATCTGATATACTTTGATTCTCATAATTACTCTCCTTGCATTGTTATTATGGGGGACTCTGTTTGTGAGGCTACTTCTTTCATACTCTGGAGCTTCTCTTTCGCCCAATCGGGGAGGTGTTCATCTTTAATGACACCTAAAAAATCTCCTCGTCTGAAATGGGCATACTCATCATCGTACAGAAAAACTCCCGAAATCGAAGTTCCTATTTTTGTGGGATCACAACCGAATCCACTCTGGGCATAGAACAACTGAAAATCGGGAGTTTTATATTCATCTTTCAAGGTGGAAGGCTTTAACACAAGGACTTTATCCTCATAATATCCTTCATCACTACAATGAGACTTATCAAAAAGTTTGAGTTTATCCCATTCGCTTCTGACACGGTCTATAAAAAGATTTGTAAGTCCTGAGTGTGAGTCCACCTCATAGTGCCAACAAATATCGTCCTTAGGTATATATACACCTTTAGCCCATTCTTTGTTTTCAGCACTTATTCTTCCATCCTCAGAACGCCTCTGAATTGTGTTGGATAACACGAATTTTACTCGATCAAATCCGTAAGTTGCGATTATGCCACTAACTGCATCTGTGTTTAAGCTATTATCCGAAAAGTTATCTCTGATTGCTCTTTCAATAGCTCTTGCACAATCACAATTCTCTTTGTAGCTATCGCGCCATAAGTCTTCTTCACCACTTTTCTTGGCATCCTTAAGTGACCAAGGATAGACTGCTTTATGTTTATCTGCCACCGAGTTTGCCATCCCTTCTACCCACCAGAACACTTAAGTATACACAAGCTCTACGCTGCTGTTCGGGCGTCAGATTCTCAAGGTATTTTTCAATGACTTTGTTTCCGTGTTCAGACACACATTTGTGTACTGATCCGTTACAAATCTTCTCCTTTGTTAAGAGAATTGAATTCTCATCCACCTGTGTAAAAGAGATAACCTCATTTGCCTTGATGTCCATCGCTTTTCTTAATCTGTAGGGAATTGTTGTGTTGCCTTTTTTCCCAAGGACTCTGAAAATCTTCTTATCCATGTCATTCACCTCTTATTTCTTAATCTTTTAAGCACTCACCGCAAACGGGACAGTGGTGGGGACATTCAGAGTATGTATCTTCTTCACACTCTGTATCGCAGTCTTCGTCTTCATCGTCATCGGTGTCGATAATATCTTCCGCAATAATCACCTCGCCATCGTCAAGGTAACAGTAAACTGTTCTGTTGTCCTCGAAACGAACAACAACAGTATCTTCGCCTGCGATGGATAAGGCTTTAATAAGCTCGGTGGGGATAGCAATGCTTCTGCTTTCAAATTTGTTAATCATAAAAAATCTCTCCTTAATAATTGTATTTATAGTCAAATAGATTGAGCTGTCTATTTTGCTCTTTCAGATACTTCTCATTTTCCCTTGCCTGCTTTTCAAGGTCATAGTTACCAATAAGCAATTCTTCAAACATTTCACCTGGCTTTGAACTTTGAGCCATATTGTGCAAACGCTCCTGAACATAAGTAAAATATCCATACTTAGTTGCAAGTTCGTGAAAATATGGATCGTTATTGTAAGTAATTAGAAACTTACATTCGCCACCATACTTCAAATGGACTCCATTCATAAACTCAAAGAGTTGTGCATGTTCATCGGAATCAAAATTTGCCTTCTGGTAGTAATTCTCCGTACCTTTGTAGGGTGGATCAAGGAGAATAAAAGTATCTTTGCCTGCGGCATAATCGATGCAGTCTTTGTAATCACGATGCATAATAATCGCATTTCTCAGCCTGCTACAAGCTGCCACAAGTCGCCCGAACTTTTTGGTCATATCCTTCTTTGCAATAGCAAATGTCTTTCCAGTTGAGGAAAAGCTAAAAGTCTGATTTTCAAAGAACGCAACCGCAAGTTCTATGTCCTGCCAATCGGCATTTTCAATCATGACTGCTGTTTCAGTAAGGTCATCAAGTACATTGGGTACATCCGCAAGGAGAGCCTTGTTAGCTCTGAAGATTTCTTCGGAATTGAAGGACAAATAAAGTCTTCCAAGTAAATATGCTAACTTTTCGCTTCTCTGCAAAACCCTAAAGAACTTTACAAGGTCACCGTTGTAGTCATTGATTATTTCCTTTGGTACAGGAGCTTTTCGTAAAAACACCTCCGCACTACCCATACAAGGTTCTACATAGGTTCTATGAGGAGGCATAAATGCATCTATAGTTTTATAGATGCAACCTTTGTTGCCTGTCCACGCAAGCGGACTTACTGAACCGGACACAGTATCACCTCCTCTCTAAAAGGAGGCTGACTGCGTACAGAACAAAAAGCAGGCTGTTGCTATACGCAATCAGCCTGTTCTGTTATTTAACCGTTGTTTTTTTCAGCTTCGGCCTTAAGTTTTCTGATTTCGGATTCGTAATCGTTGATTCTGCGAATCTGCATTGTACACATTACAACCAGACCTACACACGCACCAAGGAAAACACCTGAAAAGAAGCAAATCACATTAACCATAGGTCATTTCACTCCCTTCCTCAAAATCATCATTGAAGTCCTCGTCACCGAAGTCCTCATCCTCATCTACTGAGGTTATGTTTACATATTCTGAAATAATACCCAGAGCTTCATCATAACTATGAGCTTCTGATGTAATTCGTGTAGTCATTTCTTTCGCTTCATCTCTCATTCCGTTTTCACGGAGAGTCCTTGAAGCAATTCCCATGAGGTTAAAGATATTTCCGTCCTGTCCAATAAGAGGACAATCTGGTTTTATCTTGTCGGGTTGCTCTTTAGGATGGAATCCACCAAACTGATGATCCACAAAATCGGTAAGCCAAGTACCGCCGAAGGTAGCGTGTGTTCCTATTCTCCACATGGCAAGCTTACCAATGTTGAGTTTCGTATTATCGTTAAACTCAAATAAAATACAAGTTGAGCCTTCGTTATCAAATACAGCAAGGTCATCTTCAGTAAACTTTGTACCTTCAAGGAGCATATCTCCCTCGGTAAACAGTTCATTGATGCCGTCAAGCCATTCCTGAGGCTCACCTCCGCATCCCATAAGTATGAGACCCTCTTTACCTTCATAGTCCAAAAGATCTCTCATGTTGATTCTCTTAATACTCATAATTTAGGTTCTTCAACTCCTTCTGCAAAATCTTCAAACTCACCATACATAAAATTTTCAAAGTTCATATCTTCTCCAATGAAATGTGGGTAGTTCTCATCTGTAAATTCAATATATCCCTGCACTGGGAATTCTATTGGTTCACTCGTAATTATCGTGCCACCTAAATTGACAGTCACTTTAGGTTCGAGTGTAGCATATCCATCGCCATCATCGCTGTTACGCAAATAATAACAGAACAGTCCTTCGGGGATATCTGCATCCGTCAGTTTTTCGTTAGCGAACAAGGCTGGTTGTTCACACACGAAAACCGCTTCATATTCATTACTCCAAATATCAATGATGTCATCGCCGCTTGCGTTCTTGGACAGACCCAAATCTTGCATACTTTCATAGCCATGAACTTTGCAAGCGAACTCAACGCTTTCAATTCTTTCTTCGGGGTAATATGTTTCTGTACATTCACCGTTTTCGTATGTTTTTCTTCCGCAGTTATTTCCGATATCTTCATCAGCCCACTCATGCTCAAAGGTAAGGTCGGGGTAAAGCTCGGCTAATTTGGCTATAACGGGGTGAGGAGCTCCCCACGCTGTGTTCATCCACAGAGTGTTATCTCCGCTTCTCTCTGTTACAACCTCATTTTCTTCATAGCCGTAAGCATTCCACTTTGTTCCCCAATTCTCAATGCTCCACTCATACCATGTGGGAGCACCATACATGAGGATATTCTGATATGCCTGTTTACCTAAAGCAAAGACCTCTCGGTCAATATCAGTTCTCTCTTGTAGGAATCGCTCCTCAACTTCTGGGTTGATATTAAGAAGGTTAAGCCCTTTTCTTGTTCCTTCGAGTGTATATACGCTAATAAAGTCACGATAAGCTTTTAAGCCTGCATCAGTATTCGAACCACATTCGATATCAAGAGATGCAGGCTTTGGTATTACTTTATTAAAGTCAAGCGAACCAACACCAACGTCATCGTACTTAACTGCCTCAAAAAGCTCTTGGATTCTTTTAGGATCGCCTGAAATCTTAATATGATTTGTCACATGATTTGGCATTATTCTTCACTCCTTACAATGCCGTATAAATTGTTTATGTCTTTAATTTTTTCACCTATAGCAGATATGACATTAACTGTAACGGCATTACCGGCCATCTTGTAAAGATGTCCGTCTGTAAGTCCTGTTCCTTGAGCTTTATAGAACTGCTCATCCGTAAAACCTTGTAATCGCCAACATTCTATAGGCATAAGTTTTCGAATTCTGCCCTTGTGGAGTACGCCATGCTTATCTTGGGCAGTTATTGTAAACATGGCTTCGTCAGGCTCTTTAATGCGCCGTCCTTTCTGTCTGACAGTTTCTCGGTCGGGTGTTATTACTGCTCTAGGTTTTTCTTCTACAAGCACGGCAGAGTGTTCTCCTCTGTGGTTACTGACTCCTGAATCCTGTCTTGCAGTTATACACCTTGCAACATCCGTAATAATGGGATCTACATTCATATCAATGAAATATAACCCTGTTTTTCCACCCCAACCGCCTGCTTCGGCACATTGTGTACAAGCTACTCCATCGGGGGAATAGACTCTTTGGCCTTGCGATCCTCCAACAATTTCCTCAAGATTTTTCGCATAGCTGTGTCTGAGAGGAAATATTTGTCCGGCACCTCTGCTATCAAGATGTCCGACAATGAACAACCTTCTTCGCTGTTGGGGTACGCCAAAATATTTGCTGTTACACAAACACCATTCGACACTATACCCCAATTCAACAAGCACGGAGATGATGGTTTGATATGTCCTGCCTGAGTCATGCGATAGCAGTCCGGGGACATTCTCCAACAATAGAAATGGAGGCCGTTTTTTCTTAACGATTCGGGCAATTTCAAAGAAGAGAGTTCCTCTTGAATCGTCTTCAAATCCGAGTCGTTTGCCAGCAACACTAAAACTCTGGCATGGAAAGCCTGCACACAAGAGGTCAAAGTCAGGCATCTTATCTGCTTCGATTTCTCTTGCGTCTGCATAATAAACTTCTCCTTCTGTAGAGTACATTGCGTTATACGCCTGATTTGCTTTGGCATCAATTTCACAATGGCCTATGCATTTGAATCCACCGATTTTTTCTAAGCCACTACGAAAACCACCAATGCCTGCAAACATATCAAAAAATCGGATTGGCATATATAATCCGACCTTTGGTTTTCTTCACCTCTCTTACATGGTCTGTGTCATGCCAAAATCTTCAGAGTCGTAATCCTCATCAAATTCAGCGTCCTCTTTGGGTTCTTCACCCTCGTTTTCCTCAAGTTCAGAATCTTCCTTGATATTGCCTTCCTCACGAAGTTCTTCTTCTGTAAGTGTTCTGAAAGAGTCCACACCGGGTACTATAGCCAGGGTTCTGCCGTTATCCCACTCCATATGAATTTGACCTAAATCGTCAACATGTTTGACTGTACCTTTTGTACCTTCGGGTACGGGTGCATGAGCGTCATCCATATGAAGAAGCATAAGTCTTGTGCCTTCGGGATAGGCTTCTTTTGTTCTCTTGGCTTCTTTCTCTAAACGATCCCAATAACTCATCTTTTTCACCTTCTTTCCTTTGAGTTTTTTGATTCCTCTGCTAAGTTTGAAAACAAAGTAGAGTAAAACAAAAAAAGCAGGCAGTATATATGAGTTTTCATTACTCACAATACTGCCTGCTTTTATGTCCGATATTATATTTTCTTATGCGTGTCAGAGTCAGCAGTTGCTGTATTCACAGTTTCTGCCGACTCATCTCTTTCTGCGGTTACTATAAGCCTGTGTGTATTCTGCCCATAAGGATGGCAAGTAACAAGAGATAGTAAGTCCTTATCTCTTGCCACCTGACAAGGACTAATATCCGAAGGCTCAACAATATGCCTTTCAAAGACTTTATACGCAAAGGTATAGTCAAGGATTTTGATGTAAATCATATCTCCTGTTTTGAGTTTATCAATATCATCAAAGAATATCTTGCCTACATAGCCTGTATGAGCTGCAAGCACACAGTGATTCCCTATACCGCCAACTGGGAACGCTGTGTTAGGGAGGTGTGCTGCTCCTTTTGAGAGTATATCCTCTCCCGAACCGTGATATATTGGTAAATGCACATTGATTGTGGGAATCTCGATGTAACCTATAACTCCATCGTTAAAATCAAGCACGTCATCATATCCGATTACATTACTGTATATTGAATATGAAAAATCATTATCCAGATTCCTTAACTGGTCGTTGTAGTCTTCTGCTTCATGGATCATTTCGTCCTTTGATGCAGTATCAAGAGTTTCTACCTTTTGAGAATAGTTGTCAATTGTGCTTTCACAATATTTTGAATTGACATAGTTGCTAATAGACGGATACAAGCCTACGGCAAGTGAAACTATCAGCAACAAAACAGAGCATATTAAGAGTATTTTTACTTTCATAGGCTTAATATCCGTCCTTTGTTAGAATTTAGTTGTTAGCTGTTGCCTTTTTCTTTCTCATGTACATTACGAAGAAGACTGCAGAGCCTGCTCCTGCAATGATGCTTACTACTGAGAAGATTACTGTGCCTGCACCACCAGTAGCAGGGAGTACGATGGGGTAGTTCACTACATCGACACTTGCAGTACCATTGGTAGAACAGCTTGTTACATAGGTGTTGTTAACGAATGTATCACCGTATGTTGCTTCAATCTGCACGGGGATAGGATTACCGTGGAGAGCGAAACCCTGAGGTGCCTTGGTTTCAACGATAAAGTATTCGCCACTCTGAAGCTTGATAATATCGCCATCTGTTGTCTTATACACTACAAGACCGTCTGCATCGGAAACACCTGTTGCAATTGCATTCTCCTGCTTCTTTGCATCTTCCTCGTTCTTAAAGAGTGCAAACTCTGCACCTTCAAGGGGAGTCTTATCTTCCTTAACCTTTACTGTCTGAAGAGTGTAAGTATAAACATATACCGTGTTGCCTCCCACCTCGGAAGTAACACCGTTCTTGTTTGCATATTCAAGTTTTACTTCTTCGTTGGGGTTGCCCTGTGTGCCGATTACAGAATACTCATTAAGGGTAGCAGAGTAGGTAACAGAAACATAGTAAACATTGCTATTATAAAGGCTCTCAGTTTTAAGAAAGGATTCTTTAAGGCTAACATCAAATGTTGTGTTGAGACCTTCGCCCTCACTTGTGATTGTTACTGTGTAGTCTGCATCGTTAAGCTCTGAAATCACATCACCGTCTGCTTCAAGAAGTGCTACATTAAAGCTCTCTTTATCGAGGGTAAGACCTGCGGACATATCGTCATATAACTTATATGCCTTAAGCTTCATGGAAGAAGAACCTGCTGTTGTAGAACGGAGTTCAAAATTTACTGTGTCACCAAGAGATACATCTGTAAAGTTTACATTATCCTTTGTGGAGTTTGTGATTGTCTTCTCTGTTGTGGGTGTACCGTCTGCAACCTTTGCTGCAAGCTCGATATCATTAATTGTGTACTGCCATGCAGTGCCGTCATAGTAAGGAAGAGCTGCAACGGAGTTTGTAACAGCCTTTACACCAGCGGGGAAGTTTGTTGCTCTTACATAGTAGATACCCTGTGTCAGATTATCAAATGTGGCTGTATTGCCATCGTCACTTGAATATGTACCAACTACTGTCGCTGTTGCAGGCATTGTGTCCACCTTGTCAAGAGCCTTTACGATTTCTGATGTATTGCCTGAAAGGATTTCATCATTAATCTCATCTACGAGGCTGTCATATTTGGTTTCGAATGGGGATGTTGTTGTGCTTACCAGATTTGCAACCTTGTATACCGTAAAGGTATATCCGGGTTTGTCACACTTAACTGTAAAGCCTACAGTAGCGTTCTTATCAAGGTGTTCTGCCGCCATAGCAGGCATCACGGATACTGCTGAAAGGATCATCAGCATAACTGCCATAATAATGGCCATAAATCTCTTTGAGTTAAACTTTGTTTTCATAATTAAATTACCTCTTTCTTAATTTGTTTTAGTTTTAGATTTCTTTATATAGATTGTAGCCGCATATCCCATGAGGGTGATGCTTAATGTCAACACACAGAGGGCTACCATTCTGTATGCTCCTATGCCTATACCACCAGTGTCCCAGAGTACAGAGTCGTGGTTCTTAACTTCGATTTCAACCATCGTTGCACCCTGAGCTGTGGCACTTGCAAGTTTTACAGTAAAGGGGATTTTTTCGCCATATACCATCTTGCCGTCTACTGTGCTTGTTTCAACAAAGTAGTAGTCGCCTAAAGGTATACTGATTATTGCTACTCTCGGTCCTGATGACGGGATTGTGATTTCACTCTTGGTGCCTGTTTTTGAGTAGTAATATGTACTTGCTCCATAGTTACCAAACTTTACAAGCTTTCCGTCTTTTGTGTACATCTCAAAAGTAACGCCTGTTAAGCCATCGCCAAAAGCATCGGTTTTTTCGAGATACACCGTACCTGTTTTGCTGTAATCAACCACTGGGATTATGGGGTTCATGTCTTCCTTTACATTTACAGTCACAATTGCTTTATTTAAGTTGAAACCATAGGGTGCAACACGTTCCTGAAGGTAGAAAACTTCGCCTGCGGCAAACTTGATTCCGATTTCTCCAAGACCGTCAGCATCTGTTGTTACGGTTGTCAGCAGATTCTTGTCAAGGAGCATTCCGTTAGAGTCCTTCTCATCAGTGCTATACACACCGTACACAGCATTGCCAACTGGAAGGTCGGTCTGAGCACAAGTTTTCTTAATAGTAAGGTCGATATCCTTAGGATCGTTCTGAACTTCAACTGTGATAACATAATCGTCCCTATCTACAAACTTTACATACACCTCATAGGTTTTGGGATCAAGGGTATATCCCTCGGCTGCCGAATATTCCTTGAGATGTAAGGTCTGTCCGGGGTAATAGGTTGACATAGTCTTTGCATAACCTCTTGAATCAGTTTCAAGCATGTTACGAGTTGCCCACTTATTTGAAGGGTCGTAGAGTTCATACACTGCACCCTTAACAGCTACACCAGTCTTTGAGTCTGTCTTATGAATCTGAATGTATGGCTTATATATCATGTCATAAACTCTTACCCATACATAAGGCTCATCGGGTTCGGTAAGTGCTGTATGAAACAGTTTCTTTGACTGCTCGATATATTCAGGTGTGACTGTCACATCGTAGATAATCTCATTGAGTTTGTAACCCTTTGCAGGCACGAGTTCCTTGATGTAAACGGTCTGTCCCATACGGTATTTCTTTGCACTGATAATACTGCCGTCAGCTCTTGTTACAACCTTTTCAAAAAGCTGTGTACATTCCTTATTGGAGTAGAAGCCATATGTAGCTCCGCCTACACCTTTGCCCTTTGCCATCAGGTCGGGGTCGTACTTAAACAGAAAGATTCTTACCTTTTCGATGTCATCTTTAACTGTTACCTTCGCAGGAGTGCCTGCCATTGCCTGATTGAGCGTGAGTGTTACTGTATATACAGTGTTATTCTTAGTGTAATTGGGAGGAGGGGTGATCTCCTTCAAGTACATTGTGGAGGGTTTGTAGGACTTTGAACTCTCCGCGTAACCTTTATCGTCAGTGGTCAGCTTCTCAAGAAGCTTTGTGCATGCCTTATCTGAATACAGTCCATAGACAGCACCCTTGAGCAAAGCTCCTGTTTCAGAGTCTTTCTTCTCAATAGCAACTGAACCTAAATACGGAGGATTTTCAAACTTTACCTCGATTACAGTTCCTGCGTTGGGTGTTTCTGTAATAGTCACTTTCTCAACCTTACTGTCCACTTTATAGCCTGAAGGAGCTACAAGTTCTTTGATATATAAGACTGTTCCGGGGCTATACGCTTTTGTATATGCAACACCTTTAGAATCTGTTGTCAGTTCTTCAAGCTTTACAGTACAACTCGCATTACTGAACACTCCAAACTTAACGCCCTTCAGAGGTATCTGTGTATCTTTTGCCACCTTATAAATACGCACCGTTGTGGGGTACTTTACATTAGTAGCATTTACCTCTACAACATTGTCAACTTTCGTAGTAGGCACAACCTTTACGGTATACACCTCATCACTTAACTGACAATTGGGCGGAGGGGTAATTTCCTGACAGTAATATGTACCTGTGCTGTACTTGTTGGTGGTTTTACCTTCTCCATTCTTATCTGTGGTTACGGTTTCAAGAAGAGATGTACATTCCTCATCAAAGTAAATTCCGAATACTGCACCTGACAGAGCAGAGCCTGTCTTGCTATCAGTCTTTTTGATTTTAATATAGGAAGATACTGTGTTGGTTACACTCGCAAATATAGTTTCGTAGCCTTCTTCTTGAGCTGCTTTGAAGGCATCGGCATTGATAGATACCTCTACATCTGTAGGAGTATCATAGTACGCAGGCACCTGATAATCGTTCTCATAGTCCCTGCCTGATTCGCCTGTCTTAAGCGTACCTAACTCATGAATTAAATACTCACCTTCGGGTAAGTACAACACCTTTGATTTTGTACTGTCACTGTTAAGGTAAGCATAGCCGTCTTTTGCAGTTCTTAAAAGATATACTGCACCAGACTGTTTGTGTGTCGCTGTAAAGTAAAGGTTTGCAACAGATGCACCGCATTCGCTCACTTTCTTAAACTGGAAGGGGATACGATAAATGTTTGTTGCGTGACCGATATTGTTAAGACTCTTTGACTCTACTTCAATTCGAATTGAGCCTGAAGGATATCCACTGCTATATGAGCCGCCATTTGGTCTACAACCATTAGGAAAATAATAGTCATTATCTAAGTCCTTTCCGGACTTGCCATCCTTAAGTTTACCAAGCTCATAGAACTGATAAATACCAGCAGGCACATCGTGTGTCAGACCATCATCAATATTCTTAATGATGTACTCTGATAAGCTCTGTGTAAATCCTGCTTTATCGGTGGGGCCGAGAATGAAGCTATTGACTTTGTAGTCCTTAATGAACTGAGCTGATGATTCTACATAGAAATACCAACCCTGGAGGTTTTCGGCTGTCGAGAGTGTTCCTTCGCCTTCCATTGTGGTGTCATCCTTACTCTCGCTATCTGTCCAACAAGATTTCTGAATTCTGCCATCTCTTGTAAGAGTACCTGTTTTCTTAATATTCACCTTCACATTAAAAAACGCATTGGGAGGGTCAATTGTACCACCAATAATCGTATCCTGCGCGTAAGGTGAACCATATGCAACTAATACACCTTTGTTAGTACGAGGCACACCAGTTTTTTCTGTATGTGTAGATATTGTTTTACTTGTACCTCCAAGTTTACCATTTGAACTAGTCATAGTTAACTTGTTACCACTCTGCTTAATCGTCACGGTAGCATTGCCAACATCATATGTTCCCGCAAGTTTGAAGTCCTCAAGAACACCATTTGAGTCATTAAGTTCAATAGAACCATATGTCCATGTACCTTTCAACTCGTTGTAAACGGCATCTATCGTATATGTTGGTGCGCTACTCTGATACGCACTTGTCATTGAAGGCACTTGCCAAAACTTATACATACCATCTATAATCCTGTTGTACGCAGTCCTGATATTAGGATTTGCACCGCCTGCACAGAACATGGACAGATAGCCATTCTTGCCAGATTTCAATGAAAACGGAATGGAAGAATTACGCTCACCATTTACAATTTCCCAAACGACAAGCTGAGTAGCAATATATGCCTCATCAGTATTAACTGATCCAGCAGTCACTGTGGAAGCACTGCCTTCTAAACCATAACAAAGTGCAGTATTAATTGCTCTTTGCTGATTGATAGATAAGTTATACCATGCATCAGCAGCACTTTCTGTCAGGTTTACACCGCCTGCAAGGTAGACACCAGGTTCTATGCAATATGCGTTTGAACCATCCGCATTTGCTTTAAGTCTGTACTGTGCCATTCCTGCCGAATGGAAGTATGTAGACTGTACAGCAGTTATCTGATTACCATTACTGTCGTAGCACGGAGTCAGCGTAATTGTCGTAGTTGCAGATCTCGAAAATGTTGAAGGACTGTTTAGGACAGCCTCAAGCTGTTTTTTAGTGATGATACCAGATGTACTGATATTAAAACCAAGTTCTTCATTTGTGATTACATCTCCATAGTCAGCGAGGTCGATTGTACTAAGGTCGAAGTTTTCCTCTGCAGATACTGAAGGAATCAGAGAGGTTATACAAACCAACAAAACGAACATCAGTGACATAACTCTTGTAAATAATTTCTTTTTCATAGATTACTCCTTTGTAGTTTATTGATTGATTTGCTTTTCATTAGGGCCGATCTCGAATACGCATTGTTTATCATCCTTTCTTTTTTTATTCTGGGATTGTGTGAAAAGCAAAAAAGGGCAGGACTCCAAATTGGAATCCTGCCCTTGAGCTTATGATATAAAAAAGAGCAGAGGGGTTATCCTCTGCTCATATATCCTTATTATTCGGTTTTATTTGAAGCAGAAGTATATATCATATTCGCCATCTGCTTGTAATTCTTCATAGCAGTTGAAGGATAATACTGAGTATGTTGCTCCATGCATTTGCATGAACGCATCGAGTTGCTCATCCATTCCTACTATGATTCTATCTAAGTGTTCATTATATGAGCGTACTGCTTGCCCATCAACTTGTCCTTGATATGCATACATCCATCCACTGTTATCGGTTGTAATAGTGTTGTCATAAGTCATGCCTTTAGCTATGTATCGGTCTATTAAGGCGGAAGACACCCTGTGCATATTTGTTGAGTTGCAGAACTGATCATGAGTTAACTTTGTGTCATCTGTTATGGCCTGACTAGGTTTTTCTGCAGGCTTCTCTATGGGTTTCTCGCTTGGTTTATCATTATCTGTATTCTGTGAAGGCTTTTGTGTAGTTGTTGAGTTCGCATTATTGTTTGTGTTACTACTTGGTTTCTGTGCCTGAGGCTTTTCATTTTCTACCTTCGGAGCTTCTGTTTGAGGAGCAGTTTCCGTTGGCACTGCAACAACCGTTGTAGCCATTGCAGTAGTTTCAACTGCGGTTGATGTTGCTTCTGTTGTTTCTGTAATCTCTGATGTAGGTGCAACTGTTGTTACTGCTGTTGTGGCAGTCGTTGTAGGTTCTGTACCTTTTGGGATAACCTCTTTGTTACTACATCCACTCGTTAAAGCTGCACATATCATTGCGGTTAAGATTGCTATAAATACTATTCGTCTTTTCATGGTTGACACCTCTTTCGATATTTTGTCAAACACATTGTACTACAATATACTCAATAAAGCAATTCAGAGAAATGACTTAAGATTCGTAACAGAAATATGTGATTTTTAATGATCTTCATATCATAACCAACAACCAGTCTAATAGAAAATTATTATATTACACCAACACTTATAGGAGTGTTTCTCCCGAATAGTTGGTGTTATTAATTGATAATATCATCTATACTATAAGAAGTGGTCACATCCTATTAGAAGGTGTTAGTATGAATTATAGTACAATTGGAAAAAACATAAGAAAGTATAGAACTGATAAAAACCTTCGTCAAGAAGATTTAGCGGAACGAGCTAATCTTTCTGTTAATTATGTAGGTGCTGTTGAGCGTGGCGAAAAAATTCCCTCGTTAGAAACCTTCATTAACATTCTTAATGCATTGGAGATATCCTCTGATTTGGTTTTGTGTGATGTTCTTACTACGGGGTACAACACAAAAGTGTCTTTACTTTCAGAGATGGCTGATTCTTTACCACCCGAAAAAAAGAACTTTTTCTATAAGGTTGCTTCAATGGTTTGCGAGGAATGTCAGACTGAAAACAATTAAGGTTCGCAGAAATGCGAACCTTTTCTTTTTTCATCATAGTTCGTGAAATTTCGACATAGCTTCTGTGGTATAACTACTCTATCAGAGTTGGTTTCACACCAACAGAATTTACGGAGGCTGTTTATGAACAACACAATACGACAAATTGCAAAAAAGAATGGAGTGACACCACAAGAGGTTGAACGAGAAATCAAGATTGCAATCAAAGCTGCTATGGAAAATCGCAACTCATCTCCTGAATCAAAAGCCATTTGGGACAAGTTGTCACCAGATGGTAAAGAACCAACTGTAGACGAATTTATTGAGTTTTGTATAACTCAAGTATGATTAATAATCTAAATAAGGGTAGTCATCAAATTCTGAACTTGTCGGAGTCCACGAAAAATCAAAATCCAATTCTTCAACAAAGGTTGCGTTCTTCTCAAGGTAATCTGGCTGTTTAAGAACAATCTGATCATAATCGTGAGCATCATCTAACGATGCGATATACACATCACCGCCACCTACGATATAAGATTCTACATGAACATGTATATCTGTTTCTACCTTTGTTTCTTCAAGAAACTCATCGAAGGTCAATAAACCTTCAAGGTCATCGTAATTTCTTGGTGTTCCTGGTGCGATGAACTCATGCTCAATTCCATCTGCATCAACACGAACTTTTGAGAGTAGATATGCCATATTATCACCTCCTTTTAATTGAATTCGGCACGAAGTTTTTGCATTAGCTCCTCCGGATCGATAGTTGTAAGAAGTCTGAAAAAGTCTGACTTGAAAAAACTTGTCACATCTCGTATCATTTTCATAGCATCTTTATCCTTTGGACATGTTTTTAACGTAATTCTACTTTCTCGGTAATCCGTTACTGCTTGAATTATTATTGCATTTGCAAGTTCCTCGTAAGGATCAAGATTTGAGTTTGATAAAATTACCATAATATCACTCCTTAAAAAAGTTAATAAAAAACAGCCTCATTGATTATCAATGAGGCTGACAAAGGCTCAATTTCTATTTGTTTTTTCTTTTGAATTGACCATAAAGTAGACCACAATTTTGACCACAAATTTAGGCTTGGTACATAATTAGGTACACAATTAGAATCGTAATAGACGAAATATATGTGGCAAAACTAATCAAAATACTTTGAAATACATAACAGACGTAGCAAATAGTAACAGACGTGTGTTCTGTTCGTTCTTTGGGACCATCAGGCCGCAGGTTCGATCCCTGTCACTCGGACCAAAAGCAGTTATACACCCCTGCGCTTTTAACAAGCGCAGGGGTGTATACTATAGCTGAATTTGTCGTGAGTGGAGAATAAAGTAATGATTATAAACACCGAGACATACAGAGCCTTAGAGCAAGATGTGGCAAGTATCTGCGACTGTGTAGAAGAATTTATATATGAAAAAATTTCTGATTTTGATAGTCAGTGTATAGATAGCCCTAATCCCGACTGGGATAGATTCTATGAACTAATAGATCAATTTATTGATAATAATTCAGATTTGAACATAGTCAATGAAGTTTATATTTATCATCTTGCTAGACACTTTAATGAGCCAACAGAGTTGTTGCCATTAAGAGACTTACTACTTACAAAGAATCCCTTTTCGGACTTTCTTGCCGAGAACGAAATCGTGTTTAAAGAAAATGAACAGTTGAATTTTTATTATAAACAACACTTAGTTAATCCAGCTCATTTACTATCTAGCGGCCATTCTCTATTAGCAAAAAGGCTTGGATATCTTGGCGATGCAGATTTTTGCATAAACGGATTTACATTTTGGCCTGATATTGAAGAAACATCAGACGGATATTTTAGAGACTTAGATTTTGGTCCAGAAATCATTAGATGCATTGGGCAATACATAGGCATTGACTTGTGGAGAGAATACCGAAAAAGAACAAACTATTATGGAGTTGTCTTTAAGGTTCCCATAAACGAAATAATTTTCGATGGTGTTGACAACATTACTACGAAAGAAGATAAAGTTAAGTATTTGCTAAAAAATTCACTGCTAACTCTGCATGGATGTTATTTTCGTTGTCCTTCTAGCACAAATAATCCAATAATTAGAATAAGTGATGATTCTAAAGCAAAAGTGGATCATTGTATTTTGATTAGTTCGTGATATTATTTGGTCTTTTGCAGATTGCGCAACTATTATATCGTAACCACATCATAAATTTATTAACTCTTTTCTTTGTTTACTGCAAACCAATTTTCGAGGGTGGCTCTTACGAGTCGCCCTCTTTTAGTTTTGCTTTTTCTTCCGCAATCTCCGCTTTCACTCTTTCGATCATCTCGGCGAGTTTGATTTCGCATTGCTCTTTCGTTTCGGCGTAGACGTTGAATTTCTTTCGTTTGCCGCCGGGCAGTCTTGGGAAGAAGCTGCCTTCCCACAGGTTGTCGTTGATCTGATACAGGCAACCCGTACCACTCTTTCGTATCTTTCTCGGGACGGGTTCGGGATGCGGCTCTGTGGGTTCACACGGCGCGTTCACGGGCGGTTTTGCCGTCTCCTCGGGTGTTTGCTCCACCACGGGCATCTGCGCGTTTGTGCCGCCGATCTTGCGGTCTATGCTCACCGCCGCCTGCATCTGCATCGTATCGGTCATGTGGCTGTAAATATCAAGTGTGGTCGCGGCGGAAACATGGCCTATCGTTGCCGACAGCGTTTTCACGTCCATACCGTTTTCTAACGCCATCGTGGCGAAGGTATGACGCAGATCGTGAAACCGCACGTGCTTGCATCCCGCTCGCTTTAGCAGGATCGACAGGATATCGCCGACGGACGTGGGATACCTCGGCACGTCGGGATTTTGCGGGGACGGGAACATCCAGCGCGAGTTGATTGTCTCTTTATATTTTCTCAGCACTTCCACCAGTGACGGCGGCAGAACCACCGTGCGGATGGAGCTTTTTGTTTTCGGCACGGAGATCTCAATTTTACCGTTCACCGCACACGCCTGTCGGACGATTTGTAGCTCGCCCGTTTGGAAGTTGAGGTCATCCCATTGCAGTCCCATCAGCTCCCCTCGGCGCATTCCCGTACCAAACTCCAACAGGAACAGTTCGTAGTATCCATCCTCTTTGGCCTGGGCAAGGAATCGCTGTAGCTCGCCCTTGGTCAGCACCTGCATCTCCCGCGCTTTCTTGGGCGGCAGTTTACAGCCGATGGCAGGATTGACCCGTATCAGCCCTTCGGCTACCGCTTTTTCCAGAGCCATTCTGCAGCTTGCGTGGCAGGCGCGCACCATGCGGTCGGACAGTCCGGGGCCGTATTTCTCAACGTACTGCTTTCGCCCGTTTCGCTTCAGCCGTGCGTAGAACTGTTGCAGATCGTTCTGCGTCAGTTTGTTCAGCGGTATCTTGCCGATGTCGGGGATGATGTGGTCGTAGATGCGGTTCTCGTAGTTTCGCTGAGTCAGCGGTCGGATGGCAGGCTTGGAGTAGTTCTCGTACCAGAACTCCATCCAATCGCCGAACAGCATATCCGGCTTGCACCGCGTGCTCGGCGGTCGGTATTCCTCTTTCAGTTTTTCAAGCTTCTCAGCACACTCGGCTTTGGTGTGAGCGAGGACGTTTTTGGTGATCGGCAAGCCTTTGTCATCGTAGCCAACCACCACTCTGCCTTCCCACCGTCCGTCGCTTCGTTTGCGAATCATACCTTCGCCGTTCTTTCTTCTTTTTGCCATTCTTCTCACTCCTTTATGATGAGGTCTTCCATGAAGCCCCCGACGATGCCCGATGCTCGCTTTTGCATATCGGTGGTCACATGGGTGTAGGTGTCCAGCGTAAAGCTGGCGTTGGTGTGCCCGAGGATACGCGACAGCGTTTTGGCAGCCACGCCACCCGGCAGCGCATGGGTGGCGAAGGTGTGTCTGAGATCGTGGAAGCGTATCAGCGGTAGTCCCG
>JAZNVW010000029.1:0-145920 GCA_045593025.1 Ruminococcus sp.
CCGCCGACGTCGCCGCCGGAGATCATATGCAAAAGCTTCATACTCTCTGATATTCTCCTTCGTTTCCTTATTCTTTCTGTCGAAGTGTCGTTCTTTTCCATATTATAATGTACGAACGCCCAAGACGCAATCGGAATATGGGATTTTTGCTGATCTTTGGGCAAGAATTTCACAGTTCCCCTTCCACAGTTCTTGCAAATCGTCGGCAAAAAATGATTGCTTTTTTACACTGCTGCTGTTATAATGTAGAAAACGCAGGGTTCGTACATCCGTAGTACAGCGGCTTCCCAAGCCGCTGAGGCGGGTTCGACTCCCGTACCCTGCTCCAACAAAAAAGTCACTTTTGTCTACCGACAAAGGTGACTTTTTTTATGATATCCGTTCCTGGCAGAACGGGTGATATATCTTCGATATGATATCGCTCTGCGAGCGATGATATATGCCTGCGGCATATGAAGGAACGGATATTATATCATGCTTGCGAGGCAAGTATATCATACGGCAACGCCGTATATCATATCGCGTCAGCGATATATCATTGAAAAATGTAACATTTTATGATAAAATACCGATGAAAGAAGGTGTATTTATGTCCGAAAACAAATTACTTGACTTATCTTTTGAATTTGCTGTTGCTATTGTAAATCTTGTTGACGGTGTAACTGCACCGAAAAGTTGTTATATGACCGATCAGCTTGCAAGAGCCGGTACATCCGTCGGCGCAAACATTCACGAAGCGCAGTATGCACAAAGCAAGAAAGATTTTGTTGCAAAGTTAGAAATCGCACTCAAAGAATCCAACGAAACAAGCTATTGGCTAAAACTTATGTTTGAAACCAAACGGATAGATAATGCAACATATCAACACGCAGAGAAACTTTGTGGCAATATCCGCAGGCTTTTGATTGCATCTTGCAGAACCGCAAAGGAGAATTCGCAATGAAGCGCGTGATTGTAATCGGTTGCCCCGGAAGCGGTAAAACAACTTTTGCCGAAAAACTAAGTAAGAGAACAGGTTTGCCGTTATATTACCTTGATGCTATCTGGCATAAGCCTGATAAAACACATATTTCAAGAGAAGAATTTGATCAAAGAATACAAGAGATTTTTGCAACAGACAAGTGGATCATTGATGGCAATTATAACAGAACGGTTGAAATGCGGCTTAAAGAATGTGATACAGTCATTCTCTTTGATTTGCCGACAGAGGTTTGCTTGCAGGGAGCAACAGAACGACTGGGAAAAGGCCGTTATGATCTACCATGGATAGAAAAAGAATTGGATCCCGAATTTGAAGGTTTCATTAAAGAATTTGCATATAATTCTTTGCCAAAACTATATGCGTTAATTGAAAAATACAGAGCAGAAAAACACATTATAATTTTCAAGAGCAGAAAAGAAGCAGATGACTTTTTGAGGAGAGTATAATACACCCTTTTCAAGTAGCAAAACTATTGCTTTAGGTGTACTTTTGCTTACTCTTACCTCAATTCTGCTACGTTTGGTTACTCTTAGGCACGAAAAACAGCACTCAATATGAGTGCTGTTTTTTTGTGGGGCGAATAAGATGATGGGAATTGAAAGGGCGTTAATAAAGCAGTCCCGTTGAAATGTTCTGTATTATATGATACTATTAAAATATGGAGGCGGTTTTGTGGAATACATACTTCTGACTTTAATTATATTAGCTCTGCTTGCTGTGGTGCTATGCTTGGTTGTATACTCCATAGCTCTATACTTTTTTAGGTATACAATGCTCAGAAAACCAACTGCTACTGCTGAAAATACTAACCTCAGTGCAAACACAGACTTTGTCAAACACCTTGACTTTGTAAAACAACGCAAAGCTTTTCTTTCTGAGGATATGATGGAGGATGTTTGGATTCAGTCTTTTGATAACCTCAGACTTCACGGCACTTTTATTAACAACAATTCCGATAAACTCGTTATTTGCTTTCACGGATATTCCAGCAAAGGACTTAACGAATATGCTTCAATGGCAAAGTTTTATTATGAACAAGGTCTGAGCCTTCTTATAATAGACGAGAGAAACCACGGCGACAGCGAGGGTATATACACGGGCTTCGGTGTGCTGGACAGGCTGGATGCGCAAAAATGGATTGAATACGCTGTTGAGAGGTTAGGCAAAAGTATAAAGATTCTACTGCACGGAGATTCTATGGGTGGAGCTACTGTACTTATGTCAACAGGGTTACCATTACCGTCAAATGTAAAATGTATTATTGCAGACTGTGCTTTCACCAGTGCTTATGATGTTTTCAGCCACATTCTGAAGAGAGATTATCACCTGCCCAAATTCCCCATTATGAACGTTGCCGAATTAATAACAAGAAACAAAGCAGGTTACGGCTTTAAGGATGTGAACACTCTTGACTGCGTCAGCAAAACAAATATCCCCATTCTTTTTATTCACGGAGACAAAGACGACTTTGTGCCTGTATGGATGAGCGAGAAGAACTACGAGGCCTGCTCCTCCCCTAAAAAACTTCTTATAATAGAAGGTGCGGACCACGCGGAATCTTATTATGTTGACACAGAGTGCTTTGAAAACGCTGTAACAGAAATGATAAAAGACTATATGAACTGAAAGAAAGGAATCTGAAAGGATTCCTTTCTTCTTTTATTCTTGCACTTCACCTTTGATTTTTAGCAACTTACCTCTTAAAAACTACCACACACCACTTTATTTGTGACAAAAAGTTTGAAGTTTTATATAATACAGACAGTTCCGAAAGAACAAAACAAAACTTGAAGGTGATTTTATGAAAAAGAAAAGCAAAATCAAAACGATTATTATCATTACAGTTGCAATAATCCTGACCGCAACTATAACAACAGGAATTTTCGGATATGCGATGTTTGCCGATAAAATTTCAGCAGCAGGAAGTGTAAGGAAGCTTGAGGACGGTCTCTACTATATGGAATATGACGGAGACTACGGATTTGAGGAATTTCTCAACAATGGCGGAGCTTCCTCAGAAAGTGAAATGGCAGCTTATCTTATATCATTTATGTCCGGCGGTTTTTGGAAAGAGAACCCTGAAGATGTGTCCCTTGATTTTGGTTGCAGTGCTCTTACTACAGATACTTCTGAGGGTACCATAATGGGACGCAATTTTGACTGGGAAGGTAAAAACGGCGCTGCCATGATTGTACACACCAAACCCTCTGACGGTTATGAATCATATTCTACAACTTGGCTTGATTTTTTAGGCTTTGGTGAGGGATTTGCTCCCGAGAGCTTCGGTGACAAATACATGTCTATTGCCGGAGTATATGTACCACTTGACGGCATAAACGAAAAGGGACTTTGTGTTGCTGATTTGCTTGCAGGAGATAACGACACAACAAATCAGCAAACAGAAAAGCCCGACCTTACTACAACAAGTGCTATAAGACTTCTGCTTGACAAAGCATCAACTGTTGAAGAAGCAGTTAATCTGCTCTCAGAATACGATATGCACTCCTCAATCGGTACTTCTCATCACCTGGCAATAAGTGATGCAAGCGGTAAATCTGTTGTGGTCGAATATATAAACAACGTTATGACTGTAACAGATACTCCTGCAGTTACAAACCACTATCTGTCAGAAGGTGCAAAACAGGGCGTTGGAAACGAGGAATCTCACAAGAGATTTGAAAAACTTCTGAGCACCAAAGCTAATATTTCTGACGTTATGGATATGAAAGACTGTCTTGAAGATGTTTCTTATGATAACGAAACTCAATGGAGTATTGTATATAATCTTGATGAAAAGACACTTGATTTTTATTTCCACAGAGATTATGAGAGTTCATACAGCTATACTATAAATTAAACCTTAGGAGTAAAAAAATGAAGGACATTAAGAAGATGATTAAACTGATTTTTAAGGCGGTAGCCCTTGCAATGGGTGTAGCAGTGGTTGCTATGATGGTTATGGATGCAATAGCTATTGATAGTGCAGTACTTTTACTTGGTATCGGTCTTGCTTGTGCAAGCATAGAAAGACTGATTAAACCCAAAAGCGAATAAAACCCTAAAAGTATGTGACAAATGAGTTATTATGATATATAATTGTTACAGAACATTAGAAATGAGGTAATCAGGTGAAAATCACTTTAGAACCGATGAACACAGGTGAAACAGAAATCATTATCAGAGGTGATATTGCTTCTGACGAGGTGAGTGCTCTCTTGAGTTTTATAAACTCAGGAAGCAACAGCGGAAAGCTGATACTGTACAAAGAGGATGAACAGTTCCTTGTGAACTCCTCTGATGTTATTTACTTTGAAGCAAGCGAAGGAAAAGTGACCGCTCTGACAACAGATGGAACTTACAGCACCAAGCAGAAGCTTTATGAGTTGAAAGACGCATTGACCTGTCTGCCTTTTGCACAGATTAACAAAGGGGTTGTAGTCAATATCGACTTTGTAAAATCTGTATCCGCAGAATTCAGCGGTAACTACACACTGAAACTTAAACAAAGCAAAGAGACACTCACTATCTCAAGAAAATACTTCAAAGAATTCAAAAGTAAGATTTAAGGAGAACTGATTATGAAATTAAAAGATATTATTTTAGCCTGTATTTCAGGCATCGGCATAGGAATGCCAGTGACTATTATTTGTATGCTTACACTCGGCGGGTGGAACGAAACTATCAAAGAGTTTCTGGTTTGGCTTGCAGCATCAGCACTTTTTGGTGTGCTGAGCATACTTTTCAAGAACTCAAAGATGTCATTACCCATTATTACAGCTATTCATTGCGTTGGCTGTCTGATTATTACCTGCTCAGCCTGTGCAATAAACGGCTACAGCGACAGTTTCTGGAGTATACTGATATCTGTGCTGCCAGTATTTGCTGTTGTTTACGCTGTCATTTACATTGTCACCTTACTTTCAGCAAAGGCTGAAGCTAAAAAAATCAACGAAGCACTCAAAGGCAAAGACTAAATCACAAACACAAACAGTAACAGCAGATGTTTTCCTTAACATCTGCTGTTTTTCGTTACATTAATAAGTTGTAAAAAACAGTCTGTTATGATATACTGTCGAAAGACGAAATTTTTCAAGGAGTTATTATGAGTATACTTAATGTTGAGCATCTGACACACGGTTTCGGTGACAGAGCTATTTTTGATGATGTATCCTTCCGCTTGCTCAAAGGTGAGCACATCGGACTTATCGGTGCTAACGGCGAGGGTAAATCTACATTTATGAATATAGTTACAGGCAAGCTTATGCCTGATGAGGGCAAGGTTGAGTGGTCAAAGAATGTACGTGCAGGATACCTTGACCAGCACACTGTACTTACACCGGGAATGACCATTGAAGATGTGCTGAAAAGTGCTTTTTCATATCTTTTTGAAATGGAAGAAAGAATGAACGAAATCTGCGACAAGCTGGGCGAAGCAGATGAAGACGAGATGGCAGAGATGCTTGAGGAACTTGGCACCATTCAGGACGCACTGACACTTCACGACTTCTATGTAATTGATGCAAAGGTTGAGGAAGTTGCACGTGCTCTGGGACTTGCAGATTTGGGACTTCAAAGAGACGTTACGGATTTAAGCGGCGGTCAGCGTACAAAGGTACTCCTTGCAAAGCTTTTGCTTGAAAAGCCTGACATTCTGCTCCTTGACGAGCCTACAAACTATCTGGACGAAGAACATATTGCGTGGCTTAAACGTTATCTGATTGACTATGAAAACGCATTTATTCTGATTTCTCACGATATTCCCTTCCTCAATGAGGTTATCAACATCATCTACCACATGGAAAACCAGAAGCTTGACCGCTATGTTGGTGACTATCACCACTTTGAGGAAGTTCACGCTATGAAAAAAGCTCAGCTTGAGGCGGCATTTAAGCGTCAGCAACAGGAAATCAGCGAGCTTAAGGACTTTGTAGCAAGAAACAAGGCAAGGGTATCAACCAGAAATATGGCTATGTCCAGACAAAAGCTCCTTGACAAAATGGATATTATAGAGCTTGCTCAGGAGAAACCCAAGCCGGAATTCAACTTCATAGTCGGCAGAACTCCCGGCAAATTCATTTTTGAAGCAGAAGACCTTGTTATCGGATATGACGAGCCTTTGTCAAAGCCTTTGACCATACATATGGAAAGGGGTCAGAAGATTGCCTTAGTGGGTGCCAACGGCATTGGTAAAACCACTCTGCTTAAAAGCATACTGGGACTTATCCCTCCTCTTTCGGGCAAGGTTGAACTTGGCGACAACTTGCTCTGCGGTTACTTTGAACAGGAGTTTACAGGTGATATGACTGTTACCTGTATTGAAGAAATCTGGAAAGATTTCCCGTCGCTCAACCAGCACGAGGTTCGTGCCGCCCTTGCGAAATGCGGACTGACAACAAAACACATTGAAAGCCAGGTAAGAGTTTTAAGCGGCGGTGAGCAGGCAAAGGTTCGGCTTTGCAAACTCATTAACAAAGAAACCAATGTGCTCCTTTTAGACGAGCCTACAAACCATCTTGATGTTGACGCAAAAGAAGAACTCAAGCGTGCTCTGAGAGAATACAAAGGCAGTATTCTGCTGATTTGCCACGAACCTGAGTTCTACCTTGATGTTGTGGACGAGGTATGGGACTGCACAAAATGGACAACCAAGATATTCTGATAAACAATATCAGATTTTTAACAAACGAATTATGACAGATAAATCAAAACAAATTAAAGGCAGTATCGCCGCATTGATAGTAAACATAATATTCGGTTTCAGTTTTCTGTTTTCCAAGGTGGCACTTTCGTATGCTCATCCGCTGATTATACTTGCGGTAAGATTTACTGTAGCTTTTGGAGTACTCAACCTGCTTTGGCTGTTTGGCATTGTGAAGCTGAAATTCAAAGGAAAACCAAAAAAGAGAATTCTTCTTATGTCTCTGGCACAACCGCTTATGTACTTCATTCTGGAACTATACGGTATTGAGAACACATCCAGCGCTATGTCGGGTGTTATTATTTCGCTGGTTCCAGTGGTTGTAATTATTCTCTCTGTGATATGTCTCAGAGAGAAGCCTACGATTTCACAAGTGTTGTTTTCACTGCTGTCACTCATCGCCATTGTCGTAATCAGCGTTTTGTCTGATGACGGTGCAAAGAATAAGTTATTCGGCATTTTGCTTCTGCTTGGAGCAACTCTGTGTGCAGCTGTGTTCAATATACTCAGTCGGACAGAATCCGAGCACTACTCCCCTTTTGAGCGAACATACATAATGTTCCTTGTTGGCACAGTGGGATTTAATGCGATTGCGTTAGTTTCTCTGAGGAGCAATTACACCACAGAGCTTGTAAGTGCTGTATCATCAATAGAATTCTGGGGAGCTGTTCTGTACCTTTCTGTAGCATCTTCTATAGTGGCTTTTATGCTGTACAACTACTCAACGTCCGTTATAAGTCCTGTAAGGTCTGCTTCCTTCTCCAACCTGATTACTGTTGTATCTGTGCTGGCAGGATTAATTATATTGAAAGAAAGTATGTCTGTGCCTCAACTTATTTGCTGTGTGCTTATAGTAATCGGCGTGTTTGGGGTTAACAGATAATTATTAAAACATAACAATAAAGTGCAAAAAGACCGCTGAAATTAATCAGCGGTCTTTTTTGTAAAACTCAGATGCCACTCGGAACTTCTGCGTTAACATTTGAAATGCTTATTGCATTCTTTTAGAGTACTTCTAATTTAATCTCACCATCAGAGGCAGTAACGTTGATGCCGATGATACCGCCCTCACCGCGGGTAATCATTTCTTCGGCAATACGCTCTTCAACCTCTTTGCGGATTATGTTGCGTAAATCTCGGGCACCGCTTCTGCCGGATGTGATTTTGTTTGTGAGCACATCACAAGCACTTTCGTCATAAGTAAACTGAATACCTTTTTCCTTTAAGGTATCTACATACTCAGAAAGCATAAGAGAAGCAATCTTGCGTAAATCTTCTTTTTCAAGATGGCGGAAAACTAAAATCTCATCCACACGGGCAATAAACTCGGGACGCAGGAATTCAGAGAGAGCTTTCATAACCTTATCACGGGTAGCGTCTGCTTCGCTCTTTGCAAAGCCGAGAGCGTTTTCTTTCTTCTCTGAACCTGCATTACTTGTCATAACTATAACGGTATTCTCAAAGTTTACCACTCTGCCGTGAGCATCGGTAAGTTTTCCTTCGTCAAGAATCTGGAGAAGTATATTGAGCACATCGGGATGAGCTTTTTCAATCTCATCAAAAAGAAGTACGCTGTAAGGACGGCGGCGAACCTTCTCTGTAACCTGACCTGCCTCGTCGTAGCCTACGTATCCCGGAGGTGAACCGATGATTTTGGAAACGGAGTGCTTCTCCATAAACTCGGACATATCCAGACGAATCAGAGTTTCGGGAGTATCAAAGAGAAGTGATGACAGCACCTTGACAAGCTCGGTTTTACCAACACCAGTGGGACCTACAAAGATAAAGGATGCAGGACGGCGTCTGGGAGAAATCTGCACACGGCTTCTCTTGATTGCATTTGCAAGAACCTTTACTGCTTCATCCTGACCTATGATTTTTTCTTTCATCTGAGCTTCGATGTTTGCAAGTTTTGCAAGCTCGTTTTCGCGGACGTGGGTTGAGGGGATTCCTGTCCAAAGTTCAATAACCTTTGCCAAATCTTCCTCTGTAACCTCTGTGTGCAGAGCTTCCTCGGAAATCTCTGAAATCTGCTGTTCGAGCTTTGCAAGCTCACTTTTCACAGTTGCAAGACGCTCGTAATCAATCTGCTCCTCTTTGGAAAGTTTCTCCTGCACAAGCTCCAGATTATGCTTTTCATTTGTAAGTTTATCGTGGCGTTCACGTTCTTTATTGCGAAGAGATGCACAGGCACAAGCCTCATCAAGCAGGTCTATAGCTTTGTCGGGCAGGAAGCGGTCTGTGATGTATCTTTCTGAGAAAATTACAGCCTTGCGGATTATATCTTCCCCTACCTCAACTCTGTGGTGCATTGCGTAATAATCCTTGATACCTTCAAGAACATCAATTGCCTCGGAAACTGAAGGTTCTGCAACCTTGACAGGCTGGAAACGACGTTCCAGTGCCGAATCTTTCTCAATATATTTTCTGTATTCGTTGAAGGTGGTAGCACCCACAACCTGAATTTCGCCTCGGGACAAAGCGGGTTTTAAGATATTCGCCGCATTCATTGTGCCCTCCGCGTCCCCTGTGCCGACAAGGTTATGAACCTCGTCGATGAAAAGAATGATGTTGCCAAGGTTCTTTACTTCTTGAGTAAGTCCCTTGATACGACTTTCAAACTGACCTCTGAACTGAGTTCCTGCAACAAGGGCAGTAAGGTCCAGAAGATGAATTTCCTTGTCTCTGAGACGCTGGGGCACGTTACCCTCGGCAATACGCAGAGCAAGGCCCTCGGCTATGGCGGTTTTACCTACACCGGGTTCACCTATAAGGCAAGGGTTATTCTTGGTACGGCGGGAGAGAATCTGGATAACACGCTCGATTTCTTTATCTCTGCCGATAACGCGGTCTGTTCTGCCTTCTCGTGCCTTACGGGTTAAGTCTTCACAATAGAGTGAGAGGAACTTTCTTTCCTTCTTCTCTTTTTTCTCCTGCTTTTTGGTTTTCTTGGGGTCTGCACTGCCCGCATCAGCAGGCTTCTGGGGAGTTCCGAAGAAATTATTGAAAAAGCTTGGGAAAGCAGGTGCTCCGCCGGGAGTGAAATCATCCCCGTCTGCACTCTCTGCTTCCTCCACATCTTCAGGATTCTGTAATCCCTGCATCATTTCTGAGAAATCTCCGCCTTCCTGCAGACTTTCCATCATAGGGCCCATCTGCTCTTCCATTGCTTTCAGGTCCTCGTCGGAAATACCCATCTTCTTCATTAAATCATCCACAGGCTTTATGCCTAACTCCCTTGCACAGGAAAGGCAGTAACCTACTGTGTTGGAATCGTTCTGATTATTCGAAACAAAAACAACTGCGGGTCGTTTACCGCATCTTGAACATAACATAACAGTTCTCCTTTATATAAAACCGAGAAGTTTACTTTACTTCTGATTTTTCTTCTTTAGCTTTTTTCATCATACTCTTGAAAATCAGATAATATCTGATGAGAGAGTAAATCATAATCACCGCTGTTACAGACAGCATAATAAGAGCAATAAAGTTAAAGTTTTCAACTTTGAGAATAAGGTCAAAAATAACTATTGCCGCAACCGATACATAGAAACACACCGTGCCTACCTTGCCGTACCACTCAGAGCCAAAAGGCATAACCTTGTTTTTGAGCATCACAGAGGCACCGATAAGCATCAGTAAGTCCTTGAGAACAAGAATAACAATCACCGGAATAATCATAGGCTCCACAACAGACAGACAAACACCTACTGCAAGAAGGGTGAGTTTATCTGCTACAGGGTCCAGCATTTTACCAAGCTGGGTTATCTGATTGAGTTTTCTTGCCAGAAATCCGTCTATGCAGTCAGTAAGTCCCGAAGATATAATACAGACAGCACTCCACAGATATTCACCTTTGAGAAAAAGAATTACAAAGGGTACAATCAGCAGGATTCTGAAATAACTCAGGATATTCGGTACAGTAAAGATGTACCTGAAATCCACCTTTTTTTCTTTGTTCCACTCCATTTTAACTTTCTCCTATACCTTACAAAAATGTATTACACAAGTTTTATCTCAGGAAAATCATACCGGGATAAATATACTCATTGATACTATTTAAGAGTTCACCTGAATTAAAACTCTGAAAAATGTAGGAAGTATTGACATAATCTGAAACCTCTGAGGGAAACATCGGCAACAGAAGATTTAACAGTATAAGCACAACCAGTATCAGAACAGTCCCCTCTGCAAAACCTAAGAATGCACCTAAGACTGAATCTATAACACGGATAAGGGGCAGACGGAAAATCTTTGAAAGTGCTTTTGCAAGCTTTGATAAAAGTATTGTAAGTACAATAAAAAGGATTATGCCAAGGAGCACACCTATAATGCCTGTTATAGCAGGGAGTATTTCCTGTGCTATGCTTTCTGCCGCAGGATAAGCTTTATCTGACAAAGCCTGCATACAGCCGTTCTCAAGTGCTGCTGATGATGTTCCTGTGAACAGCATCACAGAAAGAACGAAGGCAGGAATTGAAGACACGATTTCTGCAGCAGTATTTGCAACAGTTTCCATAGCTGTGTTTTCAATGACAGTGTTTATTCTGTTAACAAGCCAGTCCTTAATAAAGAAATCTGATATCCACTGAGAAATATAATGGGACAAAACTATACTGAGGACAGCCGATAACACAAGAGCGACTAAAGAAAGAAGAGTTTTTGCCGCTCCTTTACGTATTCCGAATATAAGAAATATAATCAGAACAAGTATAAAAACCAAGTCAATAATCATAAATTCACACTCTTAAAAGGAAAGTCCGACAATGCTGGAAAGACCTAAAACATATACATAATTAGCAGATGCAAGACGAATTTGTTTACAATCTGAATTCACATCTGTCTTTGAAACAAGGTCACCGTTGTAGCGGTAAAGATATACGCCCTTATTATCGCATACTGCAAGTCTGTCTTTGAAAGTACTCACAGACATCAATGCCAAATCCGTTTCTATGGTTTTTTCGGTTTTACCCGAGGAATTTACATATTCAACACTACAGTTTCTGCCGTCACCGCTTCTGGACAAAGACAGTGCAAGCACACCTACGTCTGTATTGATATCATAGGCTGTGAGTGTCATCTGACTGTAGGACTTTTTGGTAAGATTTGAGAATTTGCCGCCATTAATAATATACGATGCATCTGAACCGATTACACAAGCAGAGTTTTTGGAAAGAAAATCACAATCAAAAAGCAAGTCACCTGAAACAGTATGTTTTGCCACAGGCTCTTCCTTTGAAAAATCTACAAGATAAATAATATTAACACTGCTTCCTTTATCTGCTGTTATTCCGCAGACTACAGCACCGTCGCCGTCAGGACGCAGAGCCATAGAAGTAATGTAGCACTCAGAAAAAGAATAGGAATAACGGATTTTATTCTCTGCTGTATACGCGCAAAGCTTTGCATTGTAGCCGCTTTCTTCGGTTACCAAAGCGTAGCTCATATCGGAAGCTATATCAGCAAGGAATATGTTATTATCAGCATCCTTTGTCTGAAGCACACGGGTGTTATCAGCAACAATAAAGCCTGTTGAACCCAAATCATAAACCAATGCATTATTACCGCTGATTTTCATAACAGGGCGGGCAAAACCGTGCTGAGCACTGAAAACCTCCTGTCCTTCCTTGTCAAGACAAACAAAACCGATATCTGAGGTATATGCCACACCGCCTGCAAAGTTGCGGAAATTGCCTGCATCAACCGAAGAACCTGAAACCTCGGCAGAAAAACTTTTTCCCCTGCCGATACTGCTTACACAGGACACAAGGCCGTCCTTAGAAAAGTACACAAGCACACACAGCACAAGAAGCACCAATACTCCTGCGGCTATGAGGATTTTCTTTTTATCAAGCTTAGGTGCGTCTTTCTCCTGGTTTTCATATTCTTCAAGAGGCAGTTGCTCAAAGCTCAACACCTGACGTTCTTGCTTTTTCTTTTTTTCATTGCGGTAATGATTTGGTTTTTTGCCAAACAAGCCCACGGGGACTCCCCCTTTCAACAATAATACATCAACAAAAAAATAATGTATGTATAAATTGTAAATATTAGTATAAATTTTTATCAAAGGTCGTAAAAGACCTCATCAAGATAAAGTCCGCAAGCAGGCGCTGTGGGGCCTGCTTCGCTTCTGTTGAGAGCACTGAGAATATAAGGTATTGCGTCAGGAGTGGTACCGCCCTCGTTGATGTAAAGGAGAGTGCCCACCATAATACGCACCATATTATAGAGGAAGCCGTCTGCGCTTACGGAGAAGTAAACCATATCTCCTTCACGCCATACAGAAAACGACGAAACCGTGCGGACAAAGTCCCCTGCCTCACGCTTATCAAGAGTACAGAAGGATGTAAAATCGTGAGCACCGATAAACGCTTTTGATGCTTCGTTTAGAAGTTCTGCATTAATGGGTCTGCGGTAGTGGAGTGCCCTGCCACGCAGAAACGGATCCCTTACCTGAGAGTTATGAACTTTATAAATATATCTTTTGCCCAATGCACTGTACCGTGCATGAAAATCAAGGGGCACCTCACGGACATTTGTCACCACAACTTCCTCAGGCAGATGGGAATTAACCGCCGCTTGGAAGCGTTCACAGGGAATGGGATGATGAACGTGCATACTGATGCAGAACATATTGGCGTGCACACCTGAATCCGTGCGGCTGCAACCCTTTATATCGGGACATTTGCCGATAATCTTTGCCACTGCTTCCTGAAAAACCTGCTGAACGGTAATCGCGTTATGCTGAATCTGCCAGCCGTGAAAAACACTGCCGTCAAACCTGAGTGTAAAAAGCAGGTTTCTCTCTGCGTTTGAAATATCGGGAATTACAGGAAGATGTTGCATAATACTACTCCTGCCACAGCTACCAGAATGACACCCAAAGCTACAAAGTCACGGGCGCCCATACGAAGCTGTTTCATTCTTGTTCTGCCCTCTCCACCCTGATAACAACGGCACTCCATTGCCATTGCAAGCTCGTAGGCTCTGCGAAATGCTGAGACAAACAAGGGGACCAGAATGGGTATGAGGGCTTTTATTCTTCTGATGAGGTTACCGCTTTCCATATCGGCACCTCTTGCTTTCTGAGCAGACATAATTTTGTCGGTTTCTTCAAGCAAGGTAGGCACAAAGCGAAGGGCAATAGTCATCATCATTGCAATCTCGTGGGTTTTGATTCTGAAGATGGAAAGAGGCTTCATAAGCCGTTCCAGAGCATCTGTTAAATCTGTAGGCGAAGTTGTAAAAGTCAGAGAAGAACTGACCATTACAAGTGATATGATACGGACGGCTACGTAAATTGAATTTTTGATTCCGTCCGCGGTTACCTTGAATATCCACCACTCAAATATCGGCTCACCTGTGCCGTAGAAAAGATTTAATACAGAGGTAATTAGGATAACAAGGATAATGGCTTTCATACTTTTGAGGTAGAGATTGAGAGGTACCTTGCTGAGTATGACGGATGTTGCAACCAGAAGGGCAACTACTCCCAGAGCGTAAAAATTGAAGGTGCAGAAAATAAGCACAATCACACCCATAAGAAGCAAAACTTTTATTCTGGGGTCAAGTCGGTGAAGTATGCCGTTTGAGGGGTAATACTGACCGAGGGTAATATCCCGCATCATAACTTGCCCTCCTTTTTCAGGATGGCACAGATTTCTTCAAATGCCTGTGAAACTGTGAGTATCCCTTCTGAAAGAGGAACACCTCTTGCACGAAGCTCTGTTGCAATCTTTGTAATCTGAGGAATTCTCAAGCCTATTTCTTCCAGTTCCTGAGACTTTGAGAATACAGTCTGTGTTGAATCAAGCATTACAAGGTCGCCGTGATTCATAACGAGTACTCTGTCTGCAATACCTGCAATATCTTCCATACTGTGAGAAACCAAGAGCACCGTATTGTTTCTTGACTTGTGGTATGCATCAATCTGAGAGAGAAGTGCCTCTCTGCCCATAGGGTCAAGACCTGCAGTGGGTTCATCGAGAATGAGAATTTCGGGGTCCATTGCAATAACTCCTGCAATAGCCGCACGGCGTTTCTCACCGCCCGATAAATCAAAGGGAGAACGGTCAAGAAGCTCCTCTTTCAAACCTGCAAACGCGGCGGCACTCTTCACACGCTTTCCGACGGCTTCATCGGGAAGCCCCATATTGCGCGGGCCGAAGGCAATATCACGTCTGACGGTTTCTTCGAAAAGCTGATTTTCGGGATACTGGAAAACAAGTCCTACCCGAAAACGCACTTCACGGAGTTTCTTTTTATCTGCGTGAATATCAACTCCGTCAAGATAAACTTTACCTGATGTTGGTTTAATCAGTCCGTTGAGCATCTGCATCAAGGTGGACTTGCCCGAACCTGTGTGACCGATTACACCAATAACCTCGCCGCGGTTAATTTCCATTGAAACACCCTTTACGGCGTGTTTTTCAAAAGGAGTACCCTTGCCGTAAACAAGGCTTAAATCTTCTGTTCTTAAAATCGGATTACTCATAACAGCACCTCCGAAAGAACCTCAACAGCATCCTTGGTATCAAGAGGAAGATGTGATAATTTAACACCGCAGACAGAAAGCATTGCACAAAGTTCTGTTGCCTGAGGAACATCCAGACGATGGCTTCGAAGCAACTGCACCTGAGAGAAAACCTGACGGGGAGTTCCCTCTGTGAGAACTCTGCCCTTGTCCATTACAATCACCCTGTCGCAGTCAACAGTTTCGTCCATATTGTGTGTAATAAGAACGACGGTAATGCCCTGCTCACGGTTAAGCTTTGTAACAGCAGAGATTACTTCTTCTCTGCCCTGAGGGTCCAGCATAGCAGTAGGCTCGTCCAGAACAATACAGTCGGGCTCCATGGCAAGTATACCTGCGATGGCAATTCTCTGCTTCTGACCGCCCGAGAGCTTGTGGGGCGCGTGGAGTCTGTATTCATACATATCCACAGCTTTCAGAGCTTCATCAACACGGCGTCTGATTTCCTGAGGCTCAACACCTAAATTTTCGGGGCCGAATGCCACGTCTTCCTCAACAATACTTGCAACAAGCTGGTTGTCGGGATTCTGGAGCACAAGCCCCACCTTGCGTCTTACATCGTAGATTCTTTCTTCATCTGAGGTATCGATATCCTCAATATAAACTTTGCCTCCTGTGGGAAGCAAAATGGCATTGAAATGCTTTGAGAGGGTGGATTTGCCTGAACCGTTATGGCCGATTACAGCAAGAAACTCGCCTTTTTTCACAGACAAAGACACGTCATGCAGAACATCTATGGGTGTATTCTGTTGTTCTTCCTCCTGCTCATAATAAAACGACAGGTGCTCTGTCTTTATAAAATCCATTTATACTCTCCTGTGTTTTTCGACTTTTTTCATATACTTTCAAATTCCAAATAAAGGCAAAAGCATTAATCCTTCTGCCAGATAGCAGTACTTCCGCAAGGAAGCACAAGACCTGTTGAGGTTACAGGCAAACCGATTTCATCGCAGGTAACTCTGCCTCCCATTTTGGGAACGATTACACTGCTGAGAATGTAGTGCATAACAGAAGGCGAAAGACCTGCTGTGTAAGAATTGAGGATGAAGAATTTTGCATCCTGAGAGAGAAGCTGAGCACTTAATTCTATAAAAGAATAAATCTCTTCTTCAAGCTTCCACACCTCTCCGCCGGGACCTCTGCCGTAAGAAGGAGGGTCCATAATGATGCCGTCATAGCGATTGCCGCGGCGAAGCTCCCTTTTTACAAACTTTATGCAATCATCCACAAGCCAGCGGATGGGCTTGTCGGAAAGTCCGCTCTCCTGTGCATTATCCCTTGCCCACTGAACCATACCTTTTGAAGCATCAACGTGGCACACGCGGGCACCGGCAGAAGCACAAGCAAGGGTTGCACAGCCTGTATAACCGAAAAGGTTAATCACACTAAGTTCTCGGTCGGATTTGCGGATAATATCCGTGGCAAAATCCCAGTTTGTTGCCTGCTCAGGGAAAACACCTGTGTGCTTGAAACCCATGGTACGGACGTTAAAAGAAAGGTTATCGTATTTAATATTCCATCTTTCGGGCAGGTTCTTGTAAACCTCCCAGTTACCGCCGCCCTTCTGGGAGCGGATATATCTTGCGTGGGCAGAAAACCAACGCTTGTCTTTTTTCTCTGTATTCCAGATAATCTGAGGGTCGGGACGGATAAGTATAATATCACCCCAACGCTCAAGCCTCTCACCGCCTGAGGTATCCAGAAGCTCGTAGTCAACAAATCTGTCTGCAACTCTCATCAGCTGAGTTTCTCCTTGATAACTGCCGCAGTTTCATTTGCAAGGCGGGAAATCTCTGCGTAATCCTCACCTTCAAGCATAACTCTGATGATAGGCTCTGTGCCTGAAAGTCTGACTAATATTCTTCCCCTGCCCTCGAGGATATCTTCAACTCTTTTGATTTCTTCCTTGATTTCCTTATCGGTGTAGAATTTATTCTTATTTTCATTGGAAACCTTTACGTTAATGAGAATCTGAGGATACCGCTCCATCAGAGTTGCAATTGAAGAAAGACGTGCTTTGCGGCGGTTGATGAGACTTAAGAGCTGTGCGCCTGTAAGCTGGCCGTCACCTGTGGTGGAATAATCAAGGCAGATAACGTGTCCCGACTGCTCACCGCCGATGTTGTAGCCTTCCTGAAGCATTGACTCCAGAACGTAACGGTCGCCGACTTTTGTGGATACAAAGTTCATACCATTGATTTCGCAGAACTTCTGGAAGCCCATATTTGTCATAACTGTGCCCACAACTGTATCACGCTTGAGCATACCGCGGCTCTTGAAATCAGCGGCAATGATTGCGATGATGAAGTCTCCGTCTACAAGCTCGCCGTGGTCGTCAACAGCAAGGCATCTGTCTGCATCACCGTCGAAAGCAAGACCTGCATCAAGGTTATTGTCACGTACAAAGCGCATAAGGGTTTCTGTATGAGTTGAACCGCAGTTTGCGTTTATATTTATGCCGTCGGGATGGTCAAAAAGCATATGGCACTCTGCACCGAGTTTCTCAAAGAGCTTCTTTGCTGTGGTACTTGAGGAACCGTTGGAGCAATCAAGGGCAATACGCATACCTGTAAGGTCGTAGTGCACGGTGCTTACCACGTGGTCGATGTACTCATCAGCGGCTGTGGTGACATACTCAACCTTACCAAGTTCGTCCCGTGAACAAACTCTGTAAGGAATAGAATTATCAAGAACAATGGATTCAATCTGGTCTTCAAGTTCATCGGGAAGCTTAAAGCCTTCATCATTGAAAAGCTTGATTCCGTTGAACTCATAGGGGTTATGGGATGCAGAAATCATAATACCCGCGTCAGCCTTGTACTTGGAAACAAGGTATGCAACTGCAGGGGTGGGCACTACACCCAGAATTTTAACGTTTGCACCAACTGAGCAAAGACCTGCAATAAGTGCACCCTCCAGCATATCGCCGGAAAGACGTGTGTCCTTGCCGATAACAAAGGTAGGATGTGCCACCTCGTCACTTGTAAGCACCATTGCGGCAGCTCTGCCGATATTCATTGCAAGCTCGCAGGTAAGTTCTGTATTTGCGACACCTCTGGCGCCGTCTGTTCCGAATAATCTTCCCATAATAATCCTCCGTTTTATGTAAAGTGTATTGTTGATAATTTATTTGGGACGTACCATGCACATCCCAACGCTAATTTATTGATGGATTTTACTCCCTCTGTCAGCTTCCTCACAAAGAGAGCTTAAATTAGTTTTCGTCAAAAAGTGTGGGTTGGCAGGTGCTGCACTGAGTACCCTCTGTGGGAATTCCCAGATGCTCGTAAGCCAGAGCTGTGACGCATCTGCCTCGGGGTGTACGGCTTAAAAATCCAATCTGCATAAGATAGGGCTCGTAAACATCCTCAATGGTGACTGCCTCCTCACCTATGGCGGCAGCTATGGTATCAAGACCTACGGGGCCTCCGCCGTAATTGCGAATCATTGCAAGGAGCATTCGTCTGTCGTTCTGGTCAAGTCCCAGAGCATCAATCTCCAATCTGTCCAGAGCTTCCTTTGCAATCTCGTAGGTAATGATGCCGTCTGACATAACCTGAGCAAAATCACGCACACGTTTGAGTAAGCGGTTTGCAATTCGGGGAGTACCTCTTGAGCGTGATGCAAGCTCCATTGCTCCGCCTTTATCAATGCCGATACCCAAGATACCTGCAGAGCGTGTGATAATCTCTGCAAGTTCCTCCGCCTTGTAAAGCTCCAGTCTGAGAATAACACCGAAGCGGTCGCGAAGAGGAGCTGAAAGCTGGCCCGCACGGGTGGTTGCACCTACCAAAGTAAACTTTGGCAGAGGCAGATGATAAGAAGCCGCCATCTGTCCTTTGCCTGTGATAATATCAATGGCAAAATCCTCCATTGACGGGTAGAGGATTTCCTCTACTGCACGGCTCATACGATGAATCTCGTCAATAAACAGCACGTCCCCGGGATTGAGGTTTGTAAGCAGTGCCGCCAAATCACCGGGCTTTTCAATGGCAGGACCTGAGGTGATGCGGATATTGACACCCAGCTCGTTTGCAATGATGTTTGAAAGAGTGGTCTTTCCAAGTCCGGGAGGGCCGTAAAGAAGCACGTGGTCCAGAGGCTCGCCTCTGAGCTTTGCGGCTTCGATGTAAACTCTGAGATTTTCCTTTACCTTCTGCTGGCCGATATAATCATCGAAGGTTTTGGGACGAAGGGGGTTATCCCCTTCCAGCGAATCTGTGGGAATTTCTGCTGTGTCTACTATTCTGTTTTCAAAATCAAAATCGTCTGTAAATACGTTTGCACTCATAATTATCTACCCATTCTTCTCAAGGTCTGAGCAATAAGCTGTTCCACGCTGAGGGTGGGGTCCATAGTGCTCAGCACGGGGGTTACATCTGCCGATGAATAACCAAGCACCGCTAAAGCGGCAACGGCTTTTGAAACATTGCCTGCATCTGCAATAACAGAACCTGAGGTTTCAACTGAAATCTCAGAGCTTGCAAAACCTTTGAGCTTGTCTTTAAGTTCAAGGATAATCCTCTGTGCAAGCTTGGGGCCTACACCCGACGCTCTGGTCAGTGCCTTAACATCAGAGGAAGCAACAGCCATTGCCACCTGCTCCGAGGTAAGTTCGCTGAGAATAGACAGCGCCATCTTGGGACCTACGCCCGAAACGCCGATTAGGATACGGAAGGTGGAAAGCTCCGTCTGACTGAAAAAGCCGAAAAGTTCCATTGCGTCCTCACGTACATTCAGGTGAGTAAACAAAGTTACCTCCGAATTAAGCTTCAGATTTCTTTGTGTATTTGATGTGGTCTGACATCTCATACCAACTCCCGAGCAATCCACAACGGCAAAGCCCGGCTCCATATGAATGAGAGTTCCTCTGACAGAATAAATCATATACTACCTCTTGATATTTATCTTGTTAACTCAGTCCCAGATTACGCATATTAAGCCTTGCAGCAGTACCTGCGGCGTGAACGTGGCAGATTGCCACCGCCAAAGCATCACAGGTGTCGTCATATCGGGGCATCTTTGCAAGGTGCAGAAGTCGCTTTGTCATTTCCATAACCTGGGGTTTCTTTGCCTTGCCGTAACCTGTTACTGCGGTTTTTACCTGCAGGGGTGTATATTCAAACACGGGTACACCTGCAAGGTTTGCACAAAGAAGAATTACCCCCCTTGCCTCAGCAACCATAATGGCAGTTTTCTGGTTATTCTGAAAATACAAGGACTCTATGGAAATTGCATCGGGTTTTACCTTTTCTATCATCTCGGTCATATTGTCAAAAATAATCCGAAGACGCTTATCAAAAGGAGTATCTGCATCTGTGGTGATTGCACCGCAGGCAAGAGGCTTATAGCCTGTATTGCCACAGGAAATTACTCCGTAACCGACTATGGCATAACCGGGGTCAATGCCAAGAACAACCACTGCAAATCCCTCCCCTTTACTCGCTCCAAGGTACACTTCCTGAGCATAATTTCACTAATGAAACATTATAACATATAAATGCAAATTTATCAACGGATATTCGCAAAAGTTTTGCATTTTTTGAACAACCTGAAAAACTGATAAAAACAAAGCCTGTGCATATTTGCCTTAAATATGAAAAAGTCAGTATTCATCATAAGTTGCAAGGGTTTCGCAAGGATAAAACACCAGCTTCGCACCATTATAAGAAACCTCTGCTCTGTTTGTAAAAACCCTGTAAGAAAACGTGTAGGTTCTGAAATTCTCTGTACTTGTAATATAAAAGCGTTCGGGGTCTACTGCAAGGTGTCCTGACAGGCGCACCTCTTCTTCCCCTGTTATTATAAGAGTTGCTGTATTTGTTTCAAAACTAAGCTTAGCTTTTAACCCCGAAAGAGTTTCGGCATACCAGCTTTTTGAGGTCAATTCGTCAGCAGATGTTACTATTACTTTTCTGCAGGCAGACAAAGCAAACAATAAAACAAGAGAAAGCATAATTAATAAAAAACGTTTCATAAATCACCTTTTAGTAAAAGTATACCGCGGATTTGCTCAAAAGTATTGAATTAAGGCACAAATAATGTATAATTAGATATTATAGTGGGTTTGTATGCAAAAAACAGACACGCAAACTAAAAATTCAGTAAGGAGTGAGGCAAATGCAAAACGAGATTAAAACAGAAAGCGCTGTTTTTAACGAAGCAGGCTTTGTTAAAAATCCCGGTTGGAGCAGACTTCCTCTTTTTACTTTTGATAAATCCCTGTGTAAAAACAGACTGAGCCTTTGCGAAAGGGACAGTTACCTCATTGCAAATGAAGAAGTTTCTATTTATCTTTCCATTGCTGATATAGGCATAAACTCTGAGGTTACAGCTGTTATTGCAGACCATACAAAAGGCACCATTGACGCAAGGACCCTTAAAAAATATATGTCCTTCGGCAGGCACGATATGCCCTCTTCAAGCAAAAACGGCGATGTTACTTTTACTGATGCCAGAGTGGGGATGAATTTTTCAAACACAGCTCTTAAAAGATACATCAGATGCGAGTTTGTAAACTTCTGCAAGGACAAGAATCTTTACATCAACATTATGCTTGAAAGCACCATTGACGAAAGTCTCAATGTGCTTATTCCAACAAAGCACAATAAACGAGGCTTTTTCCTGAAAAGATTTATGCCTTCAATGAGTGCATCGGGAGTTGTACGTTGCGGCGGTGCTGAATACAACCTCAAGGCAGAAAACACCACCGCTTTTTTGGATTGGCAGAGGTTTTCAATCAACGACAAGGCTTATTATCACGCTTTGTATGCAGATACTGTTATTGACAATCGTAAGTTTTCACTTTGTCTTGCAGGCGGACTGGGTGACCCTGCACAGGGCTCTGAAAACTGTTACTTCCTTGACGGAGTTGTGCACAAATTCGCCTCTGTAAAAGCAGAAGGAAACGAAGAAAGGCCTGATAAACCCTGGCGTTTCACCGCAGGAAGCAATGCGATGGAAATAGTGTTCCGACCTGAGATTAAAGCAGGCAGACTCATGAGCCAGAAATGCGGTAATAAGAACATAATCTTCGGTAAGCTTTATGGCAACATCAAACAAATCGGAACAGAAAAAGTTACTCTTGATGCAGTGCCGGCCCACCTGGAATTCACCTTGGTATAGGAGGTTTTACTTATGATTATCAACAGCAAGGAAGAACTTGTAAGTTTCTTAAATTCACTTCCAGTCAAGTAAATCTCAACAAAAAACAACCGACAGTTTTTCACTGTCGGTTGTTTTTACATTATCAGTAACTTGATGTTGTAACAAGTTCCTCGTAAATAAATGTTGCCAAATCACGGCGTACCTGATACCAGTCATCTACAAGGATTACAGAGCCTGCGGCATTATAGCCGTAGCTCCAGTTGCCGTCTGTGGGCATTGAGCATTGCTCTATGTCGTAGGTAAGATAAGTCATTGCATTTGCTACAAGAGACTGAATCTCGGTTTTCTTAAGGTTTGTGGTAACCATGGGACCTACTTTGTTTACAATCTGAACAATCTCTGAAAGGCTTGCATCTTCTCTGAGATTTGTGATAACTGCCTCAATAAACTTACGCTGGCGGTCTGTACGGTCCCAGTCATCACCGGAGAAACTCATACCGTTGTAGTATCCGCCTCGGTTTCTGGCATACCAGAGTGCCTGCTGACCGCTGAGAGTAACCATACCCTCAGATGCATAGAGGTAATCAGACTGTCCGTTGTGAGCAATCTGAGCATTAATATAGTCGATTTCCGATGCTGTTACATAAAGCTCTACTCCGCCCATTATATCAACAATATCCTTGAAAGTAGAGAAGTTTACTGTTGCATAGCGGTCAATCTGCACGCCGTAGTTGGATTCGATGGTCTGGATTGACAAGCCTGCTCCGCCTACTGCGTAAGCATAATTGAGCTTGTGAGAGGTAACACCGGGGATTGAGATGTAAGTATCTCTGAGGAAAGATGTGAGCTTAATCTTCTGATGACGGTTATCAATGGAGAGAAGAATCATTGTATCGCTCAAGCCCTCGTCACCGTATCTGTCTGTACCGAAAAGCATAATATTCAGCACGTAGGGGTCATTGAGCAGTTCACCTGATGACTCGTTATTAAACTGCAAATCCTCGGTTGAAGGCTCCCCCTCGTTTTGGTTTACAGAAGGTTTTGTAGCATCTGGTAAATCCTCATATCCAAAAGAATTAAGGGTTTTATAGCCGTAAAGACAGATACTGCCCAAAAAAACAAATATAAAAGCAAGAATTACCGAAATAATTCTGATTGCTCCTGCACTCATTTTTTTCTTGTTCTTTTTACCCTGGGGGCTTGTCTGTCTGTTTACAGATGAAGCTCTTTGGCTGTTGATGTCAACAAAATCCATATTATCCTTATTGTTCATATACTGCACTCCTTTTTATTAAAGGTAGATTTGATTTTATTTATCTGCAAGTTCCTCATAGATAAACTTTCTCAGGTCGTAGCGGGTTTGTTCCCAATCATATACATAGATTACATTGCCTGCAAAGTTATCTTCGTACCCCCAGTTGCCGTCTGACGGCATAGAGCATTGCTCTACGTCGTAACGAAGATATGTAAGAGAATTTGCCACCAAGGACGCAATCTCGGTTTTCTTCAGATTAGTTGTAATATAGGGACCTGCTTCGTTGACAATGCGGAGAATTTCCGCAGGAGAAGCCGATTTCATATCATCAATGACTGCTGTGAGAACTTGTCGCTGACGCTGTGTTCTGTCCCAATCGGTGCCATCATAAAATTCTACACCGTTTATAACGTCGCCGCCGCGGTTTCTTGCGTGCCAGAGAGCCTGCTGACCGTTCAAAGTAACTAATCCCTCTGCGGCATCCAGATATTCCGTCTGATTATTCTGAGCAATCTGGCAGTTGATATAGAGGATTTCCCTGTCTGTAAGCTCCAGCTGAATTCCGCCCAGAATATCAATAATCTTTTTGAAAGATTCAAAATTCACTGTAGCATAGCGGTCAATCTGTACACCGTAGTTAGCTTCTATGGTATTAACCGCAAGAGATACTCCTCCGTAACTGAACGCATTGGTAAGCTTTGAATAATAACTTGAGTCAGTATCGGGAATAAAAACGAAGGTGTCCCGCTGGAAGGAAGTCAGCTTGAGTTTCTTATGGCGGTTATCCAGAGAAACAAGAAGCATTGTATCGCTTCTGCCATAATCAGAGGTATCTTCATCCACTCCGAAAAGCAGAATGTTGAGCACCTTTGAGTGGCTCATAAGTTCTCCTGCACTTTCCTCAGAAGAAAGGAAGTAATCGGAACCATCGATTTCAACGTAATTTACAGGCTCCAGCAAATGGTAAAATGCAAGGCATACACCGCCTGCAAACAAAAGCAAAAGCGAGAGAAAAACACACAAAGCTTTTCTGATACTATGTTTATTTTTTCTGTTAACCTTACGGCTGTGTGCTTTATCTCTGCTGTGAGAATAAATCTCTGTACTGTTATCCTCTTGTGTGCCGTCACCGTAATTACTTAAATACGGTGCGTATCGGGCAGCTACAGGATACTCCTCGTCAGAAGTATATTGATTTCTTCTGCGAGGTTTTGAGCCGTAATTGTCGCCGTAATCATCGAAGTAATCTCTGTTATCTTTCAAGATTAAAACCTCCGAAAAGCATACTAAAAAACAAACTAAAGATTATTATACCCCTGCGATTTTGGTTTATTGTTCTTGTACAGAATAAAAACAGGATTTATAAAGAAATATACAGGTAAGAACCTATAATTTAGAAACCCATCAGATAATATTCACAGCTTCTTCACAAAAATCAATCAAGCTCATCAAGAGTAAGCTCGTAAGAGGGCAGAAACTCCTCCATAAATACCCGAAGTGCCGACAGTTCGGTTTGCATCAGTGCCTCGCGGATTGTACGTTCCGCCTTTGCAAATTCGGTATTGCCCATTCGGATTTCGCAGATACACTTGATTAAAGCAGAAAGCTTGTCTGCGGCTTTTACATAAGGCAGAAGTTCCTCATCTGCCTTTGATGAATCCACCAAAGGCTCATAAATGGGACGTAAATCATCAGGAAGCATAGAAAGCAAGCTCTGCTCGGATACCCTTTCGATTTGATGATATGCATTGCGGATATCGTCATTATAATACTTTATGGGTGTTGGCATATCGCCTGTGATAATCTCTCCTGCATCGTGAAAAATCCCCATTACTGCCGCACGGTCTGCACTAAGGTTTGCACCAAATCTCTCATTGGCAATTGTAACAAGGGCATGTGCAAGCAAAGCAACCTCCAGACTGTGCTCGCTAATATTCTCTTCACGGGTATTGTTCATAAGTCCCCAGCGGTTAATGTACTTCATTCTGGAAAGCATTGCATAAAAATTGTTCATTATGTATCCCTCATTTGATAAAATAATAGGTGCATTTTGCAAACAGATGTGTTATAATATAGAGTATTATATAATAAAGAAGCAAAATGGTAAAGATATTTATCACAATTTTGGAGGCTAATATGAATTTTGGTGCAAAAATACTTGAATATAAAGACGACATTCTCAGGGATTTGGATGAGCTTCTCAAAATCCGCTCTGTATACGCAGAAAGTCCTGCCAAGTGCAAAGAGGCTCTGGACTGGATGCTCTCAAAAGCAGAAAGCTTCGGACTTGTTACAAAAAACATTGACAACAAAGCAGGTCATGCACAGTTGGGAGAAGGCGGAAAACTGTGTGCAACCCTTACACATCTTGATGTAGTACCTGCCGGCGAAAACTGGGAATGCGAACCCTTTGAGCTGACAAGAAAAGACGGAATGCTCCGAGGCAGGGGTATTGCCGATGACAAAGGCTCTGCACTTCTTACTCTTTACTGTCTGAAAATCTTAAAAGACGAAGGAGTTTTGGGCAACAACACGCTCAGAGCTATATTCGGCACTGATGAAGAAGTTGGTATGACAGACGTTGTAGCTTACTTTGCAAAGGAAGCTATGCCCGATATGTCCTTTACTCCCGACTCAGGATATGGAATCTGTGCGGCTGAAAAGGGTATTCTTCAGCTTGAAATCAGCTCTAAAAACCAGAACCACTCTCTGCTCACAGAGTTTAAGGGCGGGACTGCTACAAATGCTGTGCCTGACTACGCATACTGTCTGCTCTACTGCAATGAAAATGATGACAACCAGCTGATGCGTCTTGCAGATGCAAAAGACGGTAACTTTGAATTTTGCAACACCATTGACGGACTTATGATTAAAAGCCGAGGCAGAGCCGCTCATGCTTGTGAGCCACACCTTGGACTTAATGCCATATTGGAGCTTGTAGATTTGCTTGCCTCAAACTTCTCTTTGGAAGCACTGGGCGATATATGCTCCTTTATATCCACACACATTAAGCTTGAATCAGACGGCACATCCCTTGGAATGAAAATGCGTGATTCACAGTCGGGTGCCCTTACAGCTTGTCTTTCTACAATCTGCATTGACGAGACACAGGCAAAGGCTACCATTGATATACGTTACCCTGTAACCTTTGGAGGCAAGGAGCTTATCAGACGCGTTAAGAAGGCTGCAGAGCTTGAAAACGTAGAGGTTAAAATTCTCTCTCACACACTGCCCTTGTGCCTTGATGATACAAAGCCTGTTATCGGCATTCTCAAAGAGGCTTACAAGGAAGTTATGGGAGAAGAACCTCTTATGTACTCCACAGGCGGCGGCACCTATGCCAGAAAGCTTGGCGGCAACGGTGTTGCTTTCGGTCCTGTGTTCCCGGGAGAAGACGCACGTCTTCACAATTCAAACGAAGGCATCAGTGAGGAAAGTTTCTGGAAACATGCTCAGATTTGCCTTGAAGCAATGTACAGAATGTATACTGCAGAGTAACAAAAAAAGCTTTCAACAACAGGAGATTTTATTATGAGTCCTGAAAAAAAGATAAAATTACAAGCAAAGAATACCCTCGCAAACAACAACTGGCCTGTAGCAGTAGCTGCTGTGTTCTTTATTTCAGCAGTAGTTATGGCAGGTTTATACCTTATATCAGGTATAAGCTTGCTTATAACCTCTCTGCTTGAACAGTTTCTGGAGTACTTTGATTTGTCAAAATTCATGGGAGAAACCACAAGTGCCGAGAATACATCCGGGGTATTGATGCTCCCGATACCCCTGTTAATTCTGCTTATACCGCTGATTATGGGATGCATCAGGTTGTTTTATCTGATGACTAAAAACAACGAGGTTGCTTTCTCAGAGCTGTTCTACTATACAGGGCGGAGGTTTTTCCGCTCTTTGGGTGTTTTCTTCTCTGTGTTTGTCCGCTGTTTGTGGCAGGCGGCGGTGTGTTTTCTGCCTTCTTACATTGGTTATATCTTAATTGCAAATGCTACTGCAGAAAAAGATAAACTTGCTTTTTTCGACCATTTATGTTATTTTATAGTTTACGCCTTGATTTTTGGCGGTATACTTCTTTTTGCAAAGCTTTGCATCAGATATTTTCTGAGCTTTTTTCTTTACTTTGAGGATGAAAGCCTTGCGGTGTCTCAGCTTTGCACACTGTCAAAATCTTATATGAAAAGATTCAAAGGCAGTGTTATGAAACTTATTTTATCACTTTTCCCCTGGATACTTTCCTGTATCCTGATTATCCCCGGCATCTTTGCTGTTCCCTTTGTGCTTACCAGCCTTTCAACATCAGCCAAGTGGATAATCGCTCTGCATCACCAAACAGAAAATAAGGATGAGTAAATATGTTGGTTTCACTGTGCGTAATTGCATATAACGAAGAAAAGGTGCTTAACGGTTTGTTCCGCAACATTGCTGACCAGACCTATCCTCATCAGGATATTGAGGTTGTGCTTGTAGACAGCAGTTCTACTGACAACACCCGCGCTATGATGGAGGATTTCAAGAACACCGATTACAAGTTCAGAAGAGTTGCTATCACAAACAATACAAAGCTCAACCAGGCAAGTGCCTGGAACTGTGCTTTGTGTGAAGCTACAGGTGACGTTATCATCAGAATTGACGCTCACGCTCAGATTCCCAGAGATTTTATCAGAAGATGTGTGGACAACCTTGAAGAAGGCGAAAACATCGTAGGCGGCGGCAGACCAAACATTGTTGACAACGAAACCCCTTGGAAGCTGACACTTCTGGCTGCTGAGGAATCTTTATTCGGCAGTTCCATTGCCGAGTACAGACGCCCCACAGAAAAGAAGGAATATCACGATTCACTTTTCCACGCGGCATACAGACGCGAAGTGTTTGAGAAAGTTGGCGGATTCAACGAATCCCTTGGCAGAACCGAGGATAATGAGCTTCACTACAGAATCCGTGAGGCAGGCTATAAGATGTGCAGCTGTCCTGACATAATATCATTCCAGCACACAAGAAACACTTTACGCCATATGATTAAGCAGAAATACGGTAACGGCTACTGGATTGGACTTACCTTCGGTGTTTGCAGAGGATGCCTTTCATACTTCCACTTTGTTCCCTTTGCATTCCTTATGGCACTCATTATGTTCATAGTCATTGCCTGCTTCGGATATCTTTATCCGCTTATGTTCCTTCTGCTTGCATACGGTATGTTTGACTTTACAAACACTGTCGGTTGCTTTATGACTAAAAAAATAAAGCCTCAGTTCTTTTTGCTTCCTCTTCTTTTCCCCATTCTCCATATTGCTTACGGAGTTGGCACACTGGTAGGTCTTATCAAGATGCCTTTCTGGAAGCATAAACTTGGCAAAGCACCCTATGAGCGTATTGAGGAAGTGCGTCAGACCATGATAAAGAACAGACGAGTACCTGACACAACAGAAAACACCAACGGGTGATATTATGGCAGAAACGTTAAAACTAACACCTGAAAAGCTCAGAGAGCTTCAGCTTTGCGAGCTTGACGGACTTGTATTCTTTGATGAATTCTGCAGACGTCACGGACTTACATATTATATTTGCGGAGGTTGCCTGATAGGTGCTTTGAGGCACAAAGGCTTTATCCCCTGGGATGATGACGCCGATGTGCTGATGCCCAGACCTGACTACGAAAAGTTCCTTGAGCTTTACAGACAGGAAAACAAGAGTGAAAGATTTGTCCTTGTGGATGATTCGGACATAGAAAGTTACTCGGGAAATATCTTTGCAGTACTCAGCGACACTGACCACACCTTGATTAAAGAGTATCAGAAAGACCTTGAGATGCCTCACGGTCTGCCTCTTGACATCTTCCCTATTGACGGGCTTGCAGATGGAAAGTGTGCACGGTATGTGCAGTATTTCTGGACTATGGTTTACTCTTTGTTTCGCTCCCAGATTGTGCCGAAAAACCAAGGCGGTGTGCTTGCTTTCGGAAGCAAGGTGCTCCTCTCGGTTTTCAGAAAACACAAGACAAGATATAAAATCTGGCGATATGCTGAAAAGCGTATGACACGGTATGACTTTTACGAAAGCAACAACGTAGCTGAGCTTTGTGCGGGATTTTACTTTATGAAGAAGGTATACCCCAGGCATATATACGAAGAAGGTACTGTGGAGCTTGAGTTTGAAGGCAGAAGCTTTCTTGCTATGAAAAACTACGACGAATACCTGAAAATTCCTTTTGGGAATTATATGGAGCTTCCTCCTGAGGAAGACAGAGTTCCCCACCACGATATTATTTCACTTGAGCTGAACAAGCCTTGCAGGTAATGCAGGGCTTGTTTTTTATTGTGTATTTCTTAGTCAGTTTTCGCACCTACGAATACATCTTATCCCCTCTTACCCCTCATCCGTCAGCTACGCTGACACCTTCCCCTCAAGAGGAAGGCTTTATTAGAAAAAACTATTGACAAAATTTCTTTTAAGTAATAATATATATTAGAAGTCTTTGAGGCGGGGTGGAATTCCCCACCGGCGGTATAGCCCGCAAGCAAGGTTTTATATACACACTTTGCCGAACAGGTGAGATTCCTGTGCCGACGGTACAGTCCGGATGAGAAAAGATGAAAGGCAAGATTTTTATAGCATATCATAATAAATCTTGCAGTTATCTTAAAGCTTAGTCCCTGCGGATTTCGCAGGGATTATTTTATTAAGGGGGAACTTGTGTTATGAGCGAAACATCAAAGAACAAAAAAATCTTTACAACCAGAAACATAGTAAGCTGTGCTATGTTGTCTGCCTGTGCAATTATACTCACTTACCTTGAGTTCCCTACCTTTATTGCACCGAGCTTTTACAGATTCAATGTATCTGACCTGCCTGCTCTTATCGGCGGTTTTGCTATGGGCCCTGTGGCAGGTATTATCATAGAGTTAATCAAAAGCCTTGTTATGCTTATAGTAAACCCTGCAAACCCGACTATGGGTATTGGTGAGCTTTCAAACTTTGTGCTCGGTTGCATCTTTGTAGTTCCGGCTTCCCTTATCTACAGAAGCAAGAAAACAAAAGGCAGAGCTGTTATTTCTCTTGTTGTGGGCGGTTTGCTTATGTCAATACTTGCAGCCTTCCTGAATGCTTTTGTAATGATTCCTCTGTATGCAACAGCCTTCAATATGTCGGCTGATACAATCATTCAGATGGGCTCTGCTATTTTCCCCTTTGTTGACAGTATGTTTGACTTCTGTCTGGTGTGTGTTCTTCCCTTTAACCTTATCAAAGCATTCGTGGTTTCTGTAATCACCATATTTATTTACAAGCCTTTGAGTGTACTTATAAAGGGACTTAATTGACAAATTAATACAACGTGATATAATAATTACATTACAGAGTAGAAGCTGTGCGTGAAGTGCCTGCGGGACGGGGAGTTGCCTGCAGGACGAAGGATTTTTTATAAATCTGCGGTACAGCTTTCGCATCCCGCTGTTTATGAAGAACTTTGGGACAGGACCTCTGTGTTCTGTCCTTTTTTCTTTATTAAAACGGCGTCTGAAAAGTGAGGTTATTTGTTAATGAACTCTTTGGTCGCTAAATTCAAAGGCTCGGCTCAGGAATTGACAAAAACCAAAAGCGTGGCACTTTGTGCAATGCTTCTGGCACTGAGAGTTGCTGTGGGCTACTTTGCTAATTTTTCACTTGCAATAACACCTAATGCAAAGGTAGGTTTTGCATTTTTGCCTGTGGCAATAGCATCAATGCTTTTCGGTCCTGTGTGCGGTATGATTGTGGGCGGACTTGGTGATATTATAAGCTTTCTGCTTGTTCCTATGGGCGGGTACTTCTTCGGTTGGACCTTAAACGGAATACTGGCAGGATTACTTTACGGACTGTTTCTTTACAAGGCAGACGGTAAACTGTTACTCAGGCTTATAATCTGCGAGGTGCTTATAAACTTTGCGGTAGAAGTGCCTTTAGGCTCTTTATGGCTGCTAATACAGTACGACAAGGCATTCTGGGTTATGGCAGGCACAAGAGCTGTAAAGTGCCTGATTGCACTCCCCATTGAAACAGCCCTTGTGTACTTTTTTGCAAAGGTAGTACTCAGACGAATATTAAAAATCAAAGGATAAAAAGAAAGGTTCCGACTTTAATATAAGTCGGAACCTTTTTTTATAAGCGAACCTTTTATAAAATCCCTGCAAGTTTTTTCTGGATTGCGGTTGCATCCTTGATGGTAATTGTAAATTCGTCATCACAATTCATATAGTAATTCGAGTTTCTATATCCTTTGATGTTTGCAAGATGTTTCTGGATATATGTTGCATCCTTGATGGTAAGTATGCCGTCTTCGTCAGCGTCACCTTTGGGAGCACCAACCATGCCAGACTCAAAAGCAGGAATAAGGTCTAAATCTTCTTTCTCCCAGGCTTCACTGAGGGTATATACCTTCTGCTCAGAGGGAACATACACGTAATGAGAAATACCATAACAAGCATCAATCTCATGGTGGACTACAATATAGTCGCCAAACTCCTCATAGAGATAAGCATAAGCCGCAGGGCCGACACAACCCACAAACACAACATACTCAGGCTCTTCAAAAGAATCCTCATAATGAGCATAGAGCATATCATAATTTCCCCAGGGATTTACCCTGTCAGCGTAATCGTCATCATAACGCTCGGGATAGAAACAAGGGGCAATTTCCATATAAAAATCGTAGTTGTTATCAGGGAAAACACTCTTCAGGTAGTTGAGAGAGATAGTATAATCGCCTTTGGTTTTCTCGGGATAAATACCACCCTCTGCATTGCCGTAATAGTAGTACCAGTCACCTTCCCAAGAAGTTTTGCCTGCGGTAACACTTGTTGAAGTTTTATCGGGGTCGATAACAAAAATCATACCGTCAAAGGAGCTAATGCCTTCGGGGTAGAGTTCATTTTCATCAGGAGCATACCCCTCTGTGCTCAGATTTACTGTCTGCTCATTTGCAAAACTTCTTTCATCGTATTCTTCCAGCAACAAATCAACATAATTGTTCCAGATTATGGTAGTAACATCCTTGGGCACATCATAATAATACACATTCGCTATATCGGCTTTATGAGCTTTGTAGCCCGGCCAGGAGGATGCGGCACCTGTATTCTCCCACCAGTAGATACCTATTGTGTCGGTGTATTCGTTGCTCCATTCCCTTGGTTGCAAGAAGAAGTAGCGGTTACAACCTTCTTTAACCTCAGGCAGTCCTGAAACATCTGCAGAAGCAGAGTTTAATGATACTGCACATAAAGACAGCATCATAAGAATTATAAGGAACATACTTATTAGCTTTCTTGTCATATAAATTCCTCCTATAAAGGATTTATCCTACAATTTCATTCTATCACATCAAAATATGAATTGCAATAAAAAGGGAGGGTAAAACCCCTCCCTTATGCTTATTAAATTAAAGAGATGCTTTGACAGTATCTGCTACAGATGCTAAAGCGTCGTCAACCTTAGAGATATCCTTACCGCCTGCCATAGCCATATCCGGCTTACCGCCGCCGTTACCGCCTGTAACAACTGCGGCTGCTTTTACAACGTTACCAGCTTTGATGCCCTTTGCGATTGCATCTTTACCGCAAGCACAGCAAAGTGTAAGCTTCTCGCCATTGATGCCTGCAATAAGAACAACTGCGTTTGCAAACTTATCGGTTACCATTGAGCACATATTGCGGAGCATATCAGCGTCTGCATCAACGATTTTCTCTGTGAGAACCTTGATGCCGTCAACCTCCTGAGCCTTGTCTGTAAGGCTTGCAATTCTGCCTGCGGCAATCTGATTTTCAAGCTCGGAAATTCTCTTGTCCTTAGCCTTGAGTTCATCCATAAGCTTCTCGCAACCTGCGGGCAGGTCTTTGATGTTGCTTACTTTAAGCGTCTGAGAGCACTGTGCAATAGTGGAAAGAAGATTTGTAATCATCTCAAGCACGCCTTCGCCTGTGCGAGCTTCAATACGGCGTACACCTGCGGCAACAGAACCTTCAGAACGAATCTTGAAAAGACCGAGCTTTGCAGTATTATCCACGTGAGTACCGCCGCAAAGTTCAACAGAACAACCCTGAGCATTAACAACACGTACTACGTCGCCGTATTTCTCGCCAAACAGTGCCATTGCACCCATTTCCTTTGCCTCAGCAATGGGCATTTCACGGGTTACAACATCGATGGCATCGAAGATATATTTATTAACAAGAGCCTCAACCTCTGCAAGTTCAGAAGCTGTGAGAGCTGAGAAATGAGTAAAGTCAAAACGGACTGCTACATCGTTTACAAGCTGACCTGCCTGCTCAACGTGGTTGCCGAGAACCTGTCTTAATGCTGCCTGAAGAAGATGTGCCGCTGTGTGGTTACGCATAATAGCCATTCTGCGCTCAGCATCAATTGATGCAACTGCACAGTCATCTACTGCAAAGCTGCCCTTTGTGACAACACCTGCATGCATAAAGATGCCTGCGTGGTCCTTGGTGGTGTTAGTTACTTCAACCTCAGTTTCGCCGATGGTGATTACACCTGTGTCGCCTACCTGTCCGCCGCTCTCTGCATAGAAGGGAGTTTTGTCAAGCACAACGAGCACCTTGTCACCTTCGGATGCGGCAACCTCACGCTCACCGTTTACGATGATAGCCTTGATTTTTGCATTGCAGGTATAGTCTGTGTAGCCTGCAAACTCGGTAGCTGAAATATCAGAAAGGTCTACGCTGTCAGAAATCCATGCATCTGCACCTGCGTTCTTTCTTGCATCACGGGAACGCTTTTTCTGCTCAGCGAGGAGCTCGTAGAAACGGTCAGTATCTACGGAAATACCTTTTTCAGCAAGAATCTCGCGTGTAAGGTCTACAGGGAAGCCGAAGGTATCGTTGAGCTTGAAGGTATCTTCACCTGAAAGTACCTGTACATCACCCTTAGTGATGATAGCGTCAAGCATTGCAAAGCCCTGCTCAATAGTCTTTGCAAAATTTTCCTCTTCAACACGGATAAGCTTTGTGATGAATTCTTCTTTCTCTTTAAGCTCAGGATATGCAGATTCGTTTTCCTTGATAACTGTGGAGCAGATTTCATAGAGGAAGGGTTTGTTGTAGCCTAAAAGTCTTCCGTGACGTGCGGCACGACGGAGAAGACGTCTGAGAACATAGCCTCTGCCTTCATTAGAGGGCATTACACCGTCACCAATCATAAAGGTTGTGGAGCGGATGTGGTCGGTGATAACACGAAGAGAAATATCGCTCTTATCGTCTCTGCCATACTCAACGCCTACAACAGAGGAAATGTGCTTCATAATATTCTGAACTGTATCAACAAGGAAGAGGTTGTCCACGCCCTGCATTACGCAGGCAAGACGCTCAAGGCCCATACCTGTGTCAATATTGGGATGTTCAAGGGGTGTGTAGTTACCCTTGCCGTCGCTCTCAAACTGAGTGAATACAAGGTTCCACACCTCAACAAAACGGTCGCACTCACAGCCTACCTTACAGTCGGGAGAACCGCAACCTTTCTCTACACCTCTGTCAAAATAAATCTCGGAACAAGGACCGCAGGGACCTGAACCGTGCTCCCAGAAGTTATCTTCCTTACCCATTCTGCACATATGTGAGGGGTCAACACCTACACGCTGTGTCCAGATGTCGAAAGCTTCGTCGTCATCCTCGTAAACAGAAACGTAGAGAAGCTCCTTGGGCATCTCCAGAACCTCGGTGAAAAACTCCCAAGCCCAGGCTGTAGCCTCAATCTTGAAGTAGTCACCGAAGGAGAAGTTACCAAGCATCTCAAAATATGTACCGTGACGTGCAGTGATACCTACACGCTCGATATCGGGAGTACGGATACATTTCTGGCAGGTTGTAACTCTTGTTCTGGGGGGTGTAACCTCACCTGTAAAATACTTTTTCATAGGAGCCATACCGCTGTTAATCAGCAGAAGGCTGTTGTCGTCCTTGGGAATCAGAGGAAAACTCGGAAGTCTGAGGCATCCTTTGCTCTCCATAAAGGAAAGGAACTTTTCTCTGAGTTCGTTAAGACCCGTCCACTTCATATAAAATCATCCTTTCAATTAATTACTGTAAAAATAAAAAACTCCTGCCCCCAAATAGGGACAAGAGTATAAATCCTGCGGTACCACCCTGATTGACGCATTATGATATAACACGTCCGCTCGGTTATCTTTAACGCAGATTTACGTCGTACTCATCGCACGAAACTCAGGGGTGGCTGATGAATCCTTACACCTGAGCACCTTCCAGCCAAGGGCGCTCTCTCTGAGAGGGTAAATGAAACATCTCGTCCCGTCTTTGCCTTTTGCAATATTATAAACATTATAGCTTTTGGAAACAGGATTGTCAAGGGGAATAAAACACGCAATAAAGATACGATGTAATTTTAGTCAATACATCGTACATATACTTGTTGAAAACAACGAAATAATATTTATTCATTATATTTTGTTGACATATTCATACATTAATCGTAATATATAAATAGATGTTGCAGTAAAATCAGATTTATGTGCTCCTGGTGACAAAGTTGGAACCAAAATGTAAACTATGTCAACTCAACCACACAAGTTCTTCAAGATTATTGTCATGCTATCGAAGTGCATGACCCCAATGGGACTCGCGTAGCTTACTCTGTAACTCCATATGATACAAAAGAATTTATATACTATACACCATCTATTCCCGGAACCTATCAAATCAGAGTAATAAAACTTGGAAGCAATAACGATGGTGGCGCAATTGGTGCTTTATCATACAGAATAGATAATTAAAAGGTGGTTGAAGTTTTATGAAAAGAATAACAGTTCTGATTATTTCACTTATCTTATTAGCATTTCCATGTGTTACCGCATCTGCACAGGTTGATGAAGAAAAACTGCTTCAGAATTACATAGTATACATCGAAAACAAGTATAACTGCAAATACACTCCCGAGCCATTCAATGGTACACCGGGAATAGATAAAACGGTTGAAGTTGACGGTGTTATCTATTTTGCCGCTCATTCATGGCTTCTGACAGGTAATATGGAAACAAGTGTAATAATTGGAGATTGGTTTTATCACCACAACATAATTGAGAAACCAAACGGAATAGCACTTCTTGTGCAAAAAGACAATGTAATATATAATTTAGAAACAGCATATACAAAAGGGATTGTTACAGACCTTTCTCCTACTCTGGAATTTGATGGATTCGAAGGGCGTTCTGTATATCCCATAGGTGACGCAGACGGTAATCACACACTTAATATCAAGGATGCAACTGCAATTCAAAAATTCCTTACAGGTATTGATACTGAACTGGTTTGTAAAGATTACAGAGCAACAATCCTTGATTCAAACTACGATAAAACAATCAATATAAAAGATGCAACTGTTATCCAAAAAAAACTTGCAAACCTTGAATAACAACAACTACAGGCACCCATCCGAAGATGAGTGCCTGTTTTTATGTTTGCTTTATTTCCGTTTTACGCGCAGGAAGGAGCCTGCAGGGATTTTCTTTTCGCAATGAAGCTCAAGTCTCTGCATAGGATGAGGAGTTGAATCCACATCTTGACCATATTCGTTCACAAGTTTTTTTGCTTCAACTGTGAAAGGTATACCGCTTGGAGGAAGCACATCTACCTCGTCACCCAGATAGAATTTATTTCGCTGAGTGATAATACCGCCAAAGTCACGTTCTTCCTCGCAGAGAGCTACTAAATCATAGTGTCGGATGTATCCGCCCGAGGAGGTATTCTGACCGGGAGTTGTGCCAAGGTAAAAGCCTGTGCTGTAATCACGGTGGCTGATTTTCTCCAGTTCTTCTCTGATATTATCAGGAGTTCTGAAATCTTCCCTCAGACCGCTTTCAAAGTAAGCGTCCACTGCCTGTCGGTAGGCATTGGTAGCAACAGCAGAGTAATAAGCAGTCTTTGCTCTGCCCTCAATCTTGAAACTGCTGATACCTGCCTTTACAAGTTCAGGAATGTAATCAATCATACACATATCCTTTGAATTATATAGGAAAGTGCCGCCGTTGTCTTCTTCTACAGGGAAGTAATTGCCCTCTCGGTTTTCTTCGTAGAGGTGGTACTTCCACCTGCAGGGCTGAGCACAGTCTCCGCGGTTGGGGTCTCTGCCTGTAAGGTACTCGGAAATTAAACATCTGCCTGAGAAGCTTACACACATAGCACCGTGAACAAAGCACTCAATCTCAAGTTCTTTGGGGATATTTGCACGGATATTTGCGATTTCCTCAAAGGAAAGTTCGCGGGCAAGAACCACACGCTCTGCACCCATATTGTAGAAAGCCTTTGCGGTTTCGCTGTTGACAATTCCTGCCTGTGTGCTTATGTGGCGGGGAATATCGGGTGCGTACTTTTTGGCAAGGTCAAACACACCTAAGTCTGCTATAATCAGAGCGTCTACCCCACACTCCCGGGCAAAGGCAAGAAAATTGGGCAGAAGGTGAAGCTGATACTCACGGGGCAGAACATTGCAGACAAGGTAGAGCTTTTTGCCCAAAGAATGAGCAAGCTTTACTGCACGGGGCAGAGATTCTTCGTCAAAATTCTTGGGTGAAGTTCTCATACCAAACTGCTGTGCACCTACGTACACCGCATCCGCACCAAATCTGAGTGCCGCGCAAAGTGCTTCTTCATCACCTGCAGGAGCAAGGATTTCAGGTTTTATAACAAAATTGTTCATTATCAGTTCAGTCCTGCTTTGGAAAGATTGGAAATGTGTGTGCTGTAATCAGATGCAAAGTAAGAGGTAATTGTTCCGTCAGCTTCTACACCGTGACAGAAATACAGGTAGTCTGTATCTGAAGGAGCTGCTGCTGCAATGATTGCATCTGCACCCGGGGAATTGATTGCACCTGCAGGCAGACCTTCTCTTTCGTAGGTGCCGTAGGTACTTACAAAACCTTCAAGCTCATCTTCGGGCACAGCATCCTGATTCTTGTAAGGATAGTAAGCGGTAGAATCCATACCAAGAGAATGGATATCATACTGAGGGCCGTAATCAAGACGATTGTGGATTACAGAGGAAACCTTGTACATTTCCTCAGTGTTTGCAGATTCACCCTGAACAATAGCCGCCATATTGATTACTTCTTCAATGGTGTATTCTCTCTTTTCATTTATAAGCTGATAAATTGTAACAGGCTCATTGTAGCCTTTTACCTCGTACTTGGTTTCGTAAAATCTTCTCTCAAAGTTATCAAGAAAACGTCTGATAGTTACATCAGGTTCTTCATCAACATAAAACTCGTAGGTATCGGGGAAAAGATAACCCTCCAGTTTATAGATGCGGACAGGGTTATCTGACAAATCATCGATGAATGAGTAATCCTCGTCAAACTCGTCACTGTTGCAAAGACGCAAAAACTCGTCTACATCGTAGGTAACACCGGACTCATACAGAAGATGTGCCAAATCGAGAACGTTGGTGCCTTCAGGTATCTGGAGCATAATGGTGGTCTGGCGGTTGCCTGTATACTGAAGATGATTGAGGATTGCAAGGTAATCCTTGTTTTTGGGAATCTGATAAACACCGGGTTCTACATCATCGATTTTGCCTGTAATGTTAGCAAAAACCGTAAAGAAGCCCGTGGAATTGATAACTCCCTTTTTCTCAAGATTCTTGGCAATATCAGTCACATTGTCGTCAGCTTCAACTATAACCGTTGCAAGGCTTTCGTCTTCCCTTGTAATAGCAAGGAAGTCGTTGCTTCCGATAATCAGAAACTGGGACATAACCACAGAAAGAATAATAACAACTGCAATCCAGGCTATTCTGTAAACCTTCTTGTTCTGTCCGGATTTAATTCTGAGGATTTTCTTTTCTTCGTTTCTCTGACGTCTGAGTTCCCGCTTTGAGTCACGCTCAATCTGTGCACGGGTGGTTTCATCAGAAAAAGATGTAATCTCATCAGAAAAATCAGAAGCGGTTTCTTTTGAAGCAGGCTCATCATCCTGAATCTGCATTCTGAACTGGTCTACCCTACGCTGACGGTAAAGACGGATTTCCTCCTGATTCTGATTATCGCGGTTGTCCATATTTTCACTCATACAAACACCTCCAAAGGTTTTTGTTAATTATATCTTATCGGCTGTATGCCGTGCATATCTGTCTGTTACAAGAAGCTGTACGCGTACGTCGTGAGGCTCACAGGGTAAATCCCACTTAACAAAACTTGAATAACAAAGTCCTGCACTGACACCGTTGTAGGTACTTAAAAAACGGTCGTAATAACCTGCGCCGTAACCAAGGCGGTAACCCTGAGGGTCGAAGGTAAAGGCAGGCACAAGACAAAGGGACTTATCAAAATCTTCAAGGAGTGTACATTTTTCTGTGTCAGGCTCCATAAGACCGAACTTACCCTTGACTAAATCATCCATTGAGGCAATCAGGTAAAAGTTCATTACCCCTTCACCCTCACATTTTGGCACAGCAACCTGCTTTTTGTTGGCAAAGGCGGCATTAATTATCCCGCGGGTTTCAGCCTCACCCTTCTTTGCTACATATGCAAGCAGGGTTTTTGCATTCATATATTCACGGGTACACAGCAAACGGCTTGCAAGTTCAATATCAAGACTGTGCTTGTACTCTATCGTCATTTTCTCTCGCATTGAGCGGTAATGCTGACGAAGCTTTACCTTTTCTTCGCTGAGTTTACTCATGGCATTGCATCGATGCTTTGAGGTTCTTTGCTGTGTCCGCAGAACAAAGCTCGGTAATAATCATTGAAGCAAATGAAACAGTGGCTCCGGGGCCTTTGCCTGTGATGATTTTTGCATCCTGTACTGCAGGAGCATCACAATAAACCGCACCTGTAAGCTCAGTCTCAAAGCCGGGATAACAGGTAGCTTTTCTGCCTTGGAGCAATCCCATATGCCCTAAAACAGAAGGAGCAGCACAAATTGCAAAAATATATTTGTCGTTATCTGCACAGAAGGATATAAGTTCCCTAACCCTGGTGTTCTCATCAAGGTTAGCAGTACCGGGCATACCGCCGGGCAGGAACACACCGCAAAGTTCATCAGTCGTAACTTCATCAATATGGCAATCCGCTACAACAGGGATGTTATGAGCACCTGTTACAGTAAGCGAAATCTCCTCTGATACTGCTACGGTTTTCATATCCACACCTGCACGGCGGAGCATATCAACTGTGGTGATGGCTTCTATTTCCTCAAAACCTTCTGCTAAAAAACAATAGAACATAATGTCCTCCGTAAATAAAAACTATCAGTCCTGCAGGAATTCACAGGCTGTTTCGAATACCTTTTCTGCGATTTCTTCAATGGTAAAGGGTGCAACACCGTCACTGCAGGGAATAACCGTCCAGCCCTGATTTTCAGCGGCATAAAGAGCGCTTTCTCTGCAGGCATTGAGGAAGGTTACATCCTTCTCGTGCAAGTCCTTTTTTGATTCGTCTGAGTTATATCTGCCCGACATAAGCTTCTGTGAAATATCTGTGGGCATATCAAGGTATATTACACCCGAGGGTCTGGGAAGTCCCAGCTTATCATACTCAAAGTCAGAAAGCCAGGAAAGGAAAGAATCCCACTCCCCTTTCGGAAGCTTTGCAGGCATATATATCATATTTGAAGTTACGTATCTGTCCAATACAAAAACTGTGCCGTCCTCGTAATCACGCTTCCAGTCTTTGAGAAAGCTTGCAACTCGGTCAACAGCATAAAAGGATGCCGCCGCATAGGAATTGACACAGGAAGCGTCGCTTCCGAACTCTCCGCCTAAGTACATTCTCACAGGGTAAGAAGCGGGACTTTCATAATCAGGAAAAGAAATCTTCTTAACCTTATATTTCTCAGACAGCTTTTCTAAGAGAATTTTAGACTGAGTGCCCTTGCCTGAGCCGTCAAGGCCCTCTATTACTATTATTCTTCCTTTGTTTATCCGATTATTTTCCATATCCGTATTTTTCTCTTACTTCCTTGATTTTTCCGCAGGTCATATTACCCTCGGGACAAGCACCGCGCATACAGGAGGGACCGCTCTTTGCAAAGATATTGGGAGCAACCTCCTTACAAAGAAGAAGCATCTGCTCTGCAACCTCTCTGATTTCCCACTGGGCACGGTTGCAACAGCGGTGTGCAAAGAAATTCTCAAGACTTCTTGCATTAAAGGTGCAGACAATTTTGGTTGTACAGGCATTGGGCAGAATATAACGGGCATCCTCGTTAGCCTTCTTGATAAAAGCAGAACACCGAGCCTTATCGTCAGCCTTGAAAGCTTCTATGATTTCTGAATCTGTACCTGTGTATTCCTTGTCTGTAAAATCACGGATATACTTGACTGCAAGAGCATCGCGGATTTCGGAATAAGCCTCTCTCTGCAAATCTATAACTTTGTTATAAACAGCACAGCAATGCTCATCCTCTGCAATTTCGGGGGGAGTTACAAACTCAAAGCTGTTGCCGTCTACATATCGCTGGGACTGCTGGCTGTAGGAAGCTATTCTGTGGCGGACAAGCTGATGAGAGCAAGCACGGGAGATACCTTCTATTCCAAAGGTAAAAGAAGCGTGCTCTGTGGGGCTTGCGTGGCCCATATCACTGAGCATTTTGACAAATGATGCTGTTTTCTCCTCGGTGAGACCGTCGCGGATATTATCAATTCCTGAAGGTGAATAGCACAGCTTTGCGGCTGCCGCAACTATTTCTTCAGGACTTGGAGTATGTGCAAGAAGTGTAACCTTAATAGCCATATTGTCCCTCTCCTTTTATGTGAATAATCTTAAAATCCATACACGTATCCATATTAACTGATATTATACCACAGTATGTATCAAAAATCAAGAAAGGCGGCAGTCACCTTTTATGACTGCCGCCTGTGATTTTATTGCAACTTATTCTTCACTTTCTTTTTTTGCATCCTTTGTATCGTCTTGTATTACTTTTTCTTCTTCCTCTGTACTTTTCTGAAGCTGTGCCAAAACAGAGCGAAGTTTTTGGGGTAATGGAATCAGTCCGTCTGCATTCTCCAGGATTGAGAAACCCTCATTGGCAATAAAGAACAGAACGGTGATTTCTCTTAAAGGTATTGCCTCGGGCAGTACGTTCTGCAGAGTTACCGCAAGCCCCACAACCAAAAGCGCAAGTATTTTTTTGAGAATCCCCTTGAAGCCTACTGAGCTTGAAAGCTTTTTCTGATAAATTGCCTTTGCCACACCTGTGATATAATCAATAACCATAAGAGTAATATGGGTGATTATCAGCTGGTCCCAACCACCCAGAAACCAGGCAACAAAGCCGCCTACTCCTGCTATAACTGAAGTAAGTGTCAGTTTCTGCAAAGAAAAAGAGCCTGTGAAAAAAGCACATAACTTTGCAAACATCAGACAAGTCCTGCTACTTTCTTCTGAATTTCTGTGGCATCCTTTATATCTACTTTTCCATCACCGTTAACATCTCCTGCAACTCTCATTGACAATGCCGAAAGCTTTTCTTCCAAAGCAACAGAAAGCTTGCTGATAAACTCAAAATCAATGGCAGAATCAGCATTTTTGAAATCCAGATACTCTTTTGCTTCGATAATTGCAGCATTGGTAAGTTTACCCTTCTTGTTATCTACGGGAGTTACAAAGGTTTTCACCATGCCAAAGGTGTATGCCAATCTGAGAAGAGCCTGCACAGAAGCTGTTACAACAACTTCCTTTTTGTTTTCTTCTTTGATAATTTCTGCATTGTAGATTATATTCATATCCACATTGCCTGAAATACCGCTTACCTTTCCTTCTGAAGAATACTGCCACACATCGCAGTCAAGCTGGGCTTCCTCATAATACTGAGCAAGCCATACAGGATACAGCTTTCTGATTGCATTGTAATCAAGATAGTTTGTAAACCAGTTAAGGTTGCTGTAAACGCCTGCTCTGTAACCTGCTTTTATGAGAGTATCACAGAAAGTTCTTGCAATTTCTGTGAGAGCATTCTTTGAAAGCTTGGTCATAGAGCTTTCTTCCATATCGAAAAACACAGGCATCTCAAGGTACCTGTTTCCAAGCACCTCAAGGCAAGCTTTTGCTTCTTTCAAAGCTATATCCTTGTCTGTTGCGTAAGAGTACCAATAAGCACCCAGCTTAACTCCTGCTGCCTTTGCGTTTTTATAGTTATATTCAAAAGTCTGGTCTATCTGGGAAGCAACACGGCCAAAACCTGCACGCAGTATTGCATAATCGTAACCGTCCGACTTAACCTTTTTCCAGTCAATCACACCTTGCCACTCTGAAACATCAATACATTTCATATTAATCAAATCCCTCCTTTTTAACAAAACAAATCTCAGTATTTTCATATTTTAACAATAATTTTAGTTATGCAAAGTAGAACATTGCAACTAATCTGATATATGGTGCAGGCGGTGTGCTATTCAGCCAATGATCTGCTGTATACATATAATTTTTAGTAGTTACTATACCCTTTGCACCGCTTACATAGCTTAATCTTGCTGTATCTGATACATCACCCATAGCCAATGTGTGGTTTTCGGGAATTGTATAGCCTTCTTCACCAAAGTCAATCAAACCATCCTCACCTACATTGACAACAACCTTATTCACAACATTAAGGCTTGAACTCAGAGTATTAACCGCAACTGTACCAATAGTAAGACTGCCTGTTGAAAAACCTTTACCTGCTACTTTGATTTTCCTTAAGGTTTTGCCTGAAAACAGAGTGGTATTGTTCTGAGCATCATATTGTGCCATCTGCATTACAGGTACAATGGTGTTTGTCCAACTGTCAAAAGCTTTACCTGCATTATACAAACCAGTATCAAGCATAAGATTGCCCCACCACCAATCTCCGCCATATGAATAATCCTTATATGGGTCTAAGGGCAGCCCAAGAATATCACATATCAGCTTGAACATAATCAGATAACCTGTGTCATTCGGGTGCACATGGTCATAATAAACATCTGAAAGGCTGATATTATGCACTTTGCAGTATCTGATAAACTCCCTGTAAAGCGAAACGTAAGGAACTTTACCATAGACATTTGAAAAGGCAATTTCATCAATCTGTTGCATAGTTACGTAGTGGTCTGCTTCATTTGCTGTTGTTGAAGGGATATTACTCATAAACAGCATTCCACCGCATTTTTCTTTAATTGCCTCCACATAAGATAATATATTGTTTTGATAATCTTCAAAAGATGTCTTGCTAATCCTGTTGTTTGTACCGCTGAGCCAGATAACAAAATCGTTTTTTGTGATAAACTTCTCCGCTTCTGTTTTCTGGAATTTTATATTAGTACCCCACATACCTCGGTTTACTACGGGGATATTGTATCTTTCTTCAACAAACTTTTTGAAAAGATTTGCCCAACAATATCCCCTTGTATTAGTAGAAAGTTCCTGTTTTTCATTTCCGTTGTAATCTGTTCCACCGTAACCATCAGTGATTGAGTCACCTATCAACACAATTGACTTGATTTCACCGCTGATAATCTTAGCACCTATACTCTGCACAGAAACTGCGGGTTGCGTGAGTGTTATCCACTTTTCCCATTCTTCGTCTTTGTAGACACCATCCTTAGTACACCATATTCCGCGGTACTCTATTTTGTTATAATCAAATTTAATCTGCATCAGGTGAGCCGTTGAGTTGGGACACAAAACAACTACTACCTGATGAACCCCCGTGGAGTCGTCGAGCTTATATACCCCCTGCTCTGTAAGGGTGTTATAATAAGCATCTGTGACAGCACCTGTAAGCCTGCGTTTGAAAACCGGCAAAGACAGGTACTTTTCAGCCATATCAAAGGAGAAAAGAGAAGTCTTATCAATATCGCCGTCAGACAGTTTGATATCCTCGGCAACACCCTGAGAAGGCTTTCCGCTGTCTGTATACTCACAAGTATCTGCGTCGTAGATATACCAATTACCGTTTTCACCTATAAAGGGCGTCAGAACACAGATTTCAGAAAGTTCCTTTGAAAGGTTATTGAGCTTTTCCTCATATTGCAAGAATTCAGTATTCTGCTTTGCAATCTGCTCAGAAAACTCTGTGCTGTCACCTACAATAAATTTGTCTGTGTTAGTGTGCCAGATAACTCCGTTATCATTAAAGGCTTTTATCTGCACATCAACACAGCCGCTTTTGAAGATATGCTCTTTGAGCACCTCCCAGGTAAGCACTACACCCAGAGAAGTTACTTTTGAGGGCAAGGTAAAATAATTTACCGTACCATCATCAAAGGTGAGATATATTCGGTAAATTCTGTCAGCCTCTTGGGCTCTGCTTATTAAAAATTCAATTTTACGTCTGAGGTTATCCCCTGCAAATCCGATAAACCGCTCAGACTCAGGAATGGTAAGTTTTCCATTCAGAATAGTAATCATATAATTACACCTCCGAAAACAGCAAAAAAAGAAAGAGAAATTGCATAAAACCATGCAATTTCTCTTTCTAAAATCATTTTTGTTTTACAGAAGTTTTTTAAGAAATTTACCTGTGTAGGATTTATTGCACTCTGCAATCTTCTCGGGTGTACCTTCTGCTATAATCTCACCGCCGCCGTCGCCGCCTTCGGGACCTAAGTCGATTACATAGTCGGCAGTTTTAATCAGGTCAAGATTATGCTCAATAACTATAACGCTGTTGCCCTTATCCACCAGCTTTTGAAGCACATCAATGAGCTTGTGAACATCCGCTGAATGAAGTCCTGTAGTAGGTTCATCAAGGATATACACGGTCTTGCCCGTGGAGCGTTTTGAAAGTTCAGTGGCAAGTTTAACACGCTGTGCCTCACCGCCTGAGAGAGTTGTGGCAGGCTGACCGATTTTGATGTAGCCAAGACCTACCTCGTAAAGAGTCTGTAGTCTGCGGTAAATCTTAGGAATGCTTGAGAAAAACTCGAGACCTTCTTCAACTGTCATTTCAAGCACATCATGAATGGATTTACCCTTGTACTTAACCTCCAGAGTTTCGCGGTTATAGCGTCTGCCCTTGCACACATCACAAGGCACATACACATCGGGTAAAAAATGCATTTCTATTTTAACGATACCGCCGCCCTCACAGGCTTCGCATCTGCCTCCCTTTACATTAAAGGAGAATCTGCCCGAAGTAAAGCCTCTGAGTTTTGCCTCTTGTGTCTTTGCAAAAAGTTCGCGGATGTCTGTGAACATTCCCGTATAGGTAGCAGGGTTACTGCGTGGGGTTCTGCCTATGGGGCTCTGGTCAATGTTGATTACCTTATCAAGATGTTCAACGCCTTTGATATCCTTGTGCTTACCCGGGCGGGTTTTTGCACCGTTCAAGTCCCTTGCAAGTCGTTTGTAGAGGATTTCGTTGACAAGAGAGGATTTGCCCGAGCCTGACACACCTGTAACACACACAAGCTCACCCAAGGGAATCTTTACGTTTATATTTTTAAGGTTGTTCTGTGAAGCCCCTGTAATCTCCAGCTTTTTGCCGTTACCCTTACGGCGTTTTGACGGCACTTCAACTTTAATTTCACCGCTTAAGTATTTGCCTGTAACAGAATGTTCTGAGGCTATAATATCTTCTACTGTACCGCTTGCTACCACTTCTCCGCCGTGAACACCTGCCCCGGGACCGATATCAACAATATGGTCAGCTGAGAGCATTGTGTCTGTATCGTGTTCAACAACGATTACGGTATTACCCAAGTCACGAAGTCTTCTGAGGGTTGCAAGAAGTTTCTCGTTATCTCTCTGATGAAGTCCTATGCTGGGCTCGTCAAGAATATACAAGACACCCATAAGGGAGCTTCCGATTTGAGTTGCAAGACGGATTCGCTGACTTTCACCGCCTGAGAGCGTTCCTGCACTTCTTGAGAGTGTAAGGTAACCAAGGCCAACGCTTTCAAGGAAGCCGAGACGTTCCTTAATCTCTTTGATAATAGCACCGCCAATGAGCATCTGGCGCTCTGAAAGCTCATGGGTATTTACAAATTCCAGAGCTTTCGATACAGACATATCACAGAATTCAGAAATATTAAGTCCGCCCACTGTTACAGAAAGAGAAAGTTTGTTAAGTCTTCTGCCTTCGCACTCATCACAGGGGATTGCAGACATAAACGCCTCGATTTCTTCTTTTATCCAGTTACTTTGGGTTTGGCTGAAACGCCTTTCAAGATTATTTATCACGCCTTCAAAGGGGGCATAGTACTCTCCGCCCGCATAGATACCGTTTCTAACCAGGCGGATTTTCTCACCCTTAGTTCCGTAAAGGAGTATGTCAACAATCTCCTCGGGCAAATCCGCAACAGGGGTATCAAGGGAAAAGCCATAGTGCTGAGAAAGACCTGTATAATACATAGCGGCAATGGTATTGCCCTCCATTGCCCAACCTCCTGCTTTGACAGCACCCTGGTTTACAGACTTGGATTTATCGGGAATAATTTTTTCGGGGTCAATCCTCATAAAAACTCCAAGCCCTGTGCATTTGGGACAAGCACCCTGAGGAGCATTGAAAGAAAACATACGGGGAGAAAGTTCGTCAATGCTTATACCGTGTTCGGGACAGGCGTAGCTTTGTGAAAAGAGGATATCTTCTTCACCGTCCACTGTAACAAGCACAAGTCCCCCTGCAAGCTTTGAGGCGGTTTCAATGCTGTCTGAAAGTCGTGAACGGATACTTTCTTTGATTACAAGTCGGTCTACGATTATCTCAATACTGTGTTTTTTATTCTTCTCAAGAACTATATCTTCTGATAAATCATAAATAATGCCGTCAGCACGAACACGGACAAAACCGCCTTTTCTGGCTGAATCCAGCTCCTTAGTGTGCTCACCCTTGCGAGCCCTTACCACAGGAGCCATAACCTGAATTTTTGTACCCTCGGGAATACTCATTACTCTGTCAACAATCTGGTCAACTGTCTGCTGAGTAATTTCTTTGCCGCAGACAGGACAATGAGGAGTACCCAGTCTTGCATATAAAAGTCGCAGATAATCGTAAATTTCGGTGACAGTTCCAACAGTAGAACGGGGATTTTTTGAAGTAGTCTTCTGGTCAATGGAAATTGCAGGTGAAAGTCCGTCTATACTGTCTACGTCGGGTTTGTCCATCTGCCCCAAGAACATTCTGGCATAAGAGGACAGCGACTCAACGTATCTGCGCTGACCTTCTGCATATATGGTATCAAAGGCAAGGGAGGACTTTCCCGAACCTGAAAGACCTGTCAAGACTACAAGCTTATCCCTTGGTATGTCAACATCTATATTTTTCAGGTTATGCTCTCTGGCACCCCTTACGGAAAGATATTTTTCACTCATTGCATAAACACCCCTTTCTGAAAGAGTTGTTAATATAAGGCGGATAACGATGTGTTATCCGCCTTAAGTTATATTTTATTCAGCGGTTTCTTCGCTTTCTTCCTCAGAAGCTTCTTCGGGCTCTGTGAAAGTACCTTCCATCATTGCTGCAAAGTCTGCGCCTGTCATTTTTTCGTGTTTCATAAGGTAAGCAGAAACCTCGTGGAGCTTATCCATATTAGAGGAAAGAATGCTCTCGCACTTCTTGTAGCCTTCGGTGATAATACGATGAATCTCCAAATCAATCTTTGAAGCTGTATCGTCGGAATAATCCTTCACCTGGCCCATATCTCTGCCGATGAACACCTCGGTACCGCCTGATGCATAGTTGATGCATCCAAGCAGTTCAGACATACCGTACTTGGTAACCATAGCACGGGCAGTTGAGGTAGCGCGCTCGATGTCGTTTGATGCACCTGTGGAAATATCGTGGAGCACCAGAGCCTCGGCAACACGTCCGCCCAGAAGAACAACGATATCCTCCTCCATTCCCTTCTTGGACTGGTAGGATTTATCCTCAGAGGGCAGGTGCATTGTATAGCCGCCTGCCATACCTGTGGGGATAATGGAAATCTGATGAACAGGGTCCTGAGTTTCGCACACATAGGTGGCAACAGCGTGGCCTGCCTCGTGGTATGCGGTGAGCTTTTTCTCTTTGTCAGACATAACCTTGGACTTCTTCTCTGTGCCTACTACAACCTTGATTGTAGCCTCCTCTACTTCCTGCATTGTAATTGCCTTCTTGCCTCTGCGTGCTGCAAGGAGTGCTGCTTCGTTGAGGAGGTTTGCAAGGTCTGCACCTGTGAAGCCAGCGGTAGTTTTGGCAATGGTCTTGAGTTTTACATCGGGAGCAAGAGGCTTCTTTCTGGCATGAACCTTGAGGATTGCCTCTCTACCCTGAACATCGGGATAACCCACAGTCACCTGACGGTCAAAACGACCGGGTCTGAGCAGTGCCGGGTCAAGGATATCGGGACGGTTTGTAGCTGCGATAACAATAACACCTTCGTTTGCACCGAAGCCGTCCATTTCAACCAACATCTGGTTCAAAGTCTGCTCGCGTTCATCATGTCCGCCACCAAGACCTGTGCCTCTCTGTCTGCCTACTGCGTCAATCTCATCAATGAAAATGATACAGGGTGAGTTCTTCTTTGCGTGCTCAAAAAGGTCGCGAACACGGGAAGCACCTACACCAACGAACATTTCTACAAAATCAGAACCTGAGATTGAGAAGAAAGGCACTCCCGCCTCGCCTGCTACTGCACGTGCAAGGAGAGTTTTACCTGTTCCGGGAGGGCCTACAAGGAGAACGCCCTTGGGAATTCTGGCACCCAGCTCATTGTACTTGCCGGGATTTTTGAGGAACTCAACGATTTCTTCAAGTTCTTCCTTTTCCTCGTCAGCACCTGCTACATCTTCAAAGGTAGTCTTGCGTTTTTCATCATTTGTATCCTTGAACTTTGCCTTGCCGAACTGGAACTCCTTACCGCCCATTCCGCCTGCATTCATCTTCTTCATAATGAAGAACCAGAACACAACTGCAACAATTATAAAGAACAAAATGGGAACAAGCTCCAGAAGGAAGGAGTTGTTGGTAGCAGGAATATAGTCATACTCTAAAGGCTTATCGTGAGTTTCGTTGTACTCCAGAATGTAATCGTTTACATCCATATAGAACAAGTCAACGCTTGCAAGCTTGTACTTGATTTTTGTAAGCCCGTCGTCGTCTTTCTTTTCTGCAGGCTTTACAAGTCCGGAGAAAATATTGCCCGACTGTGCGGTGCTGTTGGTTTTTTCTGTGGTCTTGTCAGAAGTCAGAGCTTCATCCTTAACCATCATTTCAAGGGCACCTGTGCCTACATTAACAGAAAAACTTTCAACCTGATGTTCCTTGAAGAACCCAACAACATCTGAATATTTATACTCTTTTTTCTCTTTGCCAAAAGAGAACATCAAAGAAACACAGAGTATAATCAGAACAGGAATTCCTAAGTAGATTAAAAGTTTTTTTGCTGATAATTTTTTATTCTGCAAATTGCTTCACTCCTTAGTGTAGTATGGAATAATATTTTGAAATTATGAATAAACAGAAGGCTTCAATACGCCGATGTAAGGAAGGTTTCTGTATTTTTCTGCATAGTCAAGTCCGTAACCTATTACGAACTCATCGGGTACTTCGCGGCCTACATAGTCCACCGGGATTTCAACAACCCTTCTGGAAGGCTTTGAAAGCATAGTGCAAATCTTAACGCTTGCGGCGTTTTTTGCGGCAAAATACTTTGTTATGAAGTTAAGTGTATTGCCTGAATCGATAATATCCTCAACGATAAGCACGTCCTTGCCGTCAAGAGGCTGAGAAACGTCCTTGACAATATTTACTCTGCCGGAAGACTCTGTGCCTGCACCGTAGCTGGAAGCACAGATAAAGTCGATAGCGCAGTCAATGGAAAGCTCTCTCATCAAATCAGACATAAAGAGGACGCTTCCTTTGAGAAGTCCGATAAGAATCAGGTTCTTGTCCTTGTAATCCTCGCTGATTTTCTTTGCCATATCCTTGACAATATCTTTGATTTCCTGCTCTGAAAGCAGTATATATTCGCAATCCTTATGCATTTTGCTCTCCCCTTTTTATGTAAATACAAAGTCCGTACCCGGAATCCTTATCCATTACCCCTTGAACGGATGCACCTATATCTTCTGCCCACAAAACGGTACTGCCTGTGGCAACAACAAGGTTGGTACCCCGTCTTTCTGCAGGAATTTTAAGCTCGTTCTGAAGCTTTCGCAATGGCTTTGTAAGACCTCTGCCAACAGGCGAGAAGGTGTCACCCTGCAGACGTGTGCGGATTACTGTATCATCATTTATTTTATCATAACCTATGCAATAACTTGCTAATTTTTTGTTAATTTTATCTTCTGCAGATATTTCTTTTACAGAATATTCCGCTCCTCTATAAACAAAGCTCAGTCCTGCTCTGAAAGGAATTTCTGCAAATTCCTCATTGCTGAAATCTGACACAATGCGGAAAACCCCTTGGGTACACACTGCTGTGTAATTACCGATAAGAGCAACGGCACCGCCTTTATGAAGAAGCTCGGAACAAAGCTTTATGTGACGGTTTTCGCACTTTGCGCCGGATTTATGAATAATCAAAGCCAGAGCGTAATTCTGCACAGCTTTATGAAAAGATGCCAGTTTCTGTGCATCAAAGCCAAACCTGCACTCAGACACTCTGATTGCTTCCTCGGCACTGCTGAGCATAAAGCTGTCCACGCACAGCAAATCCTCACGAAGATTGTGAAAATTTGAGTGAAAGCCTTCGTTCAGACTGCGGAGAGAAGGCAAGGCTGACAATCGAATTTTGTTACGCTTGCAGACTTCTTCAGAAAAATTCGTGCTATCCTGAACAAAGCCGATGGAATTTTCGCAACAGAAAACCTCCACATCTTCTCTTGAAACATCAAGCAAAGGTCTGACTATATAATCTCTTTTGTATGGAATTGAGCATAATCCGTGCAAGGTAGTCCCCCTTGCCATATTGTAAAGCATTGTTTCTTCACTGTCGCTCAGAGTATGGGCTGTTGCGATTTTTGCATTATGAGCATTTGAAAGTTCTTCAAAAAACTCGTACCGTACCTGACGCGCACACAATTCTACACTCCGCTTTGTACTGATAGCAAGAGAGTTAACATCAACCGTGTGCACAAACAGCTCAACACCTTTTGCTTTGCACAAATCACGTACAAATACCTCATCACGAATAGATTCTTCACCTCTGAGGCAGTGATTTACATGTGCCGCCATAACGGTCAAATCAAGCTCATTCTTAAGAGAGAGCAACACATATAAAAGTGAAACGGAGTCTGCTCCTCCCGAAAGTGCTACTATAACCCTGTCTCCCTTTTCAATAAGCTTCTGGGTCTCGAGGGTTTTGCGTACCTTAGTAATCACGGTTGTTCTCCACAGAGGTAAACCTCATAAACTGTCCCTGCCAGTGAAGCTTTATTGCTCGTGTTTCTCCGTGACGGTTTTTTGCAACAAGGCACTCAGCCGCGTTCTGGTCTACATTCTGAGACGCCTCGGGTGAGCCTTCCTTGTCATAGTAGCCTTCTCTATAAAGAAAGAGAACAATATCTGCGTCCTGCTCAATAGAACCTGAATCTCTCAAATCCGAAAGCTGAGGTCTGTGGTCGGTACGCTGCTCACTTGCTCGGGAAAGCTGTGAAAGACAGATAACGGGAACATTGAGCTCCTTTGCCATAATCTTAAGATTTCTTGTGATTTCTGAAATTTCCTGCACTCGGTTACCGTCGCCCCGTCTGCCTGTGGACATAAGCTGGAGGTAGTCAATTACAACAAGGTCAATATCGCGAAGGCGTCTAAGCTTAGCTTTCATTGCGGGCACAGTGATACCGGGAGTATCGTCCAGATACAGTTTCATTTTTGAAAGAATATCTCCCCCTGCAATGATTCTCTGCCATTCTTCGTCTGTAAGCTTTCCTGTTCTGAGCTTGGTGCCTTCTACCAGAGATTCTGTGGAAAGAAGACGGGACGCAAGCTGTTCCTTTGACATTTCCAGAGAGAAGAAAGCAACTGTACGCTTCTGGGGACCTGCAACACTCTTTGCAATATTCAGAGCAAAGCTGGTTTTACCCATACCGGGACGAGCCGCCAGAAGAATAAGGTCAGAGCGGTTAAGACCTGTTATAACACGGTCAAGGTCACCGATACCCGAGGATACAGGCTTAAGCTCCGGGTCGTCCTTATTGAGAGCATCAAGTCGGTCAAAGGTTTTAAGAATAACATCACCTACAAGCTCAAGTCCTGCTACATTCTTGCCGCGGCGGATATCAAAAATCATCTGCTCTGCATTGTCCACAAGAATATCGGACTCATACTCGCCTGCAGTGGCTTTGTCAATAATCTGACGTCCTGCATAAATAAGCTGACGAATATCAAACTTATCCCTTACAAGACGGGCGTAAATCTCTACGTTTGAGGTGGAAGGACAGTTTTCTACCAATCCTACAAGGTAGGTTTTTCCCTCAGTGGGGTCAAAGTCCTTCTCACGTCGCAGTTCCTCGTAAAGAGTTACAAAGTCAATGCTTCTGCCCGATGAGAGCATTGAAAGCATTGTGCTGTATATAAGTCTGTGCAGTGCTATGTAGAAGTAATCTGAGTTTGGCAGAATATCGGTTACTCTGTCAAGGCACTCGGGTTCAAAAATGATAGCACCCAATACAGCCTGCTCAGCTTCGGAGCTGTAGGGCAGGCTCAGACCGTCGTATTCGGTTTTCGGAGTATACTCAGCCATAATGGTGTTCTCCTTGATTTATAATTCTTATAACGAAATTACAGCTCGCTTACTGCAACAGTCACTACTGCAGTAATTCCCTGATAAAGCTTAACTTCTGCTTTGTAGCTGCCGCAGGTTTTGATGTCGGACATTGCAATCTTACGCTTGTCAACGTCAATTCCGAACTTTGCTTTAAGCTCAGCCGCAACCTCCTTGGTGGTAACAGAGCCGAAAAGCTTGCCTTCCTTGCCTGCCTTGGACTTGAGAGCAATGGTTTTTCCGTCAAGTGCAGCTTTTGCGTTTTCTGCTGCAAGGACCTCCTGGTCATGCTTGTACTTTTTGGAATTTTCTGCATTCTGATACTCATTCATTGCCTGAGCATTAGCTTCCTTTGCAAGACCTCTGGGAATAAGGTAGTTTCTTGCATAGCCGTCAGAAGCGTTTACAAGTTCTCCCTTTTTGCCCAAGGACTTAACGTCCTGTAATAAAACAAGTTTCATAATATATCCTCTTTTCTATTTTTTCAATATCAGTTATCAAGCTTCGCTGTCAATGGCTTCTACAAGCTGTCTGACAGCTGTTTCAAAAGAAACATCCTTTATCTGTGCCGCCGCCATTGCATGGTGTCCGCCTCCGCCCAGCTTCTCCATAATAAGCTGAACGTTACGCTTTCCGTAGCTTCTGGCAGAGATGTTTATAGTATCCTCGTCTGTGCGGAATACCACAAAGGAAGCGTTAACACCTTTGAGCCCCAAAAGTTCGTCTGCCGCCTTGGAAGCAATAAGACGAATATCGCTCATTTCATCCTCAGCAATAACGATTGCACATTTTTTATATATTCTGGCTGTGGAAACCAGCTTATATTTATTTCTGTAAATCTCTATGGAATCAGAGAAAAGCTGACGCACTGAAACAGTATCCGCACCGTGTTTTTTAAGGTACGCCGCCGCCTCAAAGGTACGTGCACCTGAGTTTACCACAAAATTCTTTGTATCCAGAATTATGCCTGAAAGCAGAGCTTCTGCCTCGGGTTTTTTAAGATTAACATCAGGTAAACTGTCTATAATCTCCGTACACATTTCGCAAGCAGATGATGCACTGGGTTCGTGATAAAACACAAGAGTATTTTCAAGATGGTCAACGCTCATTCTGTGGTGGTCAATTACAACCACCCTCTGAGATGCCAGATAAAGCTCTTTGCTCTCCAATCTGTTCACAGACTGAGTATCAACAACAATCAGAAGGGTTTTTGGGGTAATCTCTGATGAAGCCTGCAAAGGAGTTATAAACACACCCTCGCCGCATTGAGTTTTATATGCATCAATCAGGCTTTTTGCCATAGAGGTTTCATAGTCAACCGCAATCTGCACCTGTTTTCCCATTGTAGAGGTTATGGCACCGTAAAGACCTACGGCAGAACCGATGCAATCAAGGTCAGAGAATTTATGTCCCATTATATAAACCTTGTCGCTTTCTTCAATTGCCTCCATAAGGCTTCTGGCAATAACACGTACACGCACCTTGCTCTGACGCTCAATACCTGCAGACTTTCCGCCAAAGAATTCAAAGTCGCCGCCTTTGAGGATTGCAACCTGGTCACCGCCTCTGCCCAGAGCCATATCAAGGGCACGTTTTGCAGATGCCTGACTGCGTCTGAGTCCCTGCTCACCTCTGCCGATACCAATAGAGATTGTAGCTCCAACGTCGCCTATACTGAGTTCTCTTACTTTTGCTAAAATATCAAACTTATTTTCAATAAGTTTTTTGATTTCTCTTTCTTCAAAGATAATCATATAACGGCTGTTGCCCCACTTGCGGTAAAGAGCATTATACTCTGCCGCCCATTTCTGGAGAAGGGACTCAACCTGCACCAGAACACGCAAAGCCTCATCCTCGTCGTCAACGTTTTCAAGTGCCTCGCGGTTATCCAGAACAACCAGAGCCACCGACTGACGGGTTTCCTTAAATTCCTTTTCAGTGTCTTTGTAATATGTATCGTCAAAGAAGTAAAGCACAAATCCCTGTTCTATGGGATTTGCATACACGGTGAATTTTTTGTCATCAAATTCAATATCACCGCCGTGAGCTGAACACAGTTCCTCTATGCTTCTGCCCTTTACTATCAAAGACACATGCATTCCGTACATATCGGCATCTTTGCACAAATCTCTTTCAAAGGTGCTGTTATACCAGAGCATCTGACCTTCCTCGTTTACAACAGCTACGGGAAATCCAAACCGCTCCAGATACGCTTTGTCAAGACCACGGGTGCCTTCCACAGCATTTCTGACTGTTGCTCTCACATATTTGCCGAAAAACAAATATATCATAAGTGCCGCTACGAAGCTCAGAAAGGCGATAATGCCCTCAATAATAAACAGGGTTTTGCTGGCAGTGAGAGAAACCAATGCCATAATAGTCATAGCACAGCCGAACAAAACAAGATATGGAACCGTAAGCCAGGCTTTTTTCTTCATACTCATACCTCCGCCGATAAACTCGGCAATAAGAGCCTAAACTCCAAAAAGGTCTTTTATCAGACCTCCATTAAAATTGGCAGAATCATAGGATAACGGCGTGTCTTGTCGCTTATGTGCTTTGACACAGCATCCTTGATTCTGTTCTTAATAACGCCCCACTCGTGAATGTTTCTGTTGGCACAATCCTCCAGCACATCCAGAGAAATACGGCGGATTTCGTCAAAGAGGGATTCGCTTTCCTTTACATACACGAAACCGCGGGATACAATATCGGGACCGCTTATTACGTGGCCGTCGTAAACGTCCAGTGAAGCAACGATGATAATAAGTCCGTCCTGACCGAGATGCTTTCTGTCACGAAGAACTATGCTTCCCACATCACCCACACCAAGACCGTCAACAAAGACTTTGCCTGCCTGAACAGGCTCAAGCTCTTTGATGTAATCTTCGTGAAGCTCAACGCAGGAACCTATATCACCGATAAACACATTCTCCTTGGGCATACCCATAGAAGTTGCAATTTCACGGCTTTTTCTTAAGTGCTTCTGCTCACCGTGAACAGGAATAAAATACTTAGGTTTAGTCAGGCAGTGGATAATTTTAAGTTCATCCTGACGTGCGTGACCCGAAACGTGCACCTCATACATAGATTCATAGATAACCTCACAGCCACGCTTCAAGAGTTCATCTACAACGTTGCCTACGGTGCGTTCATTACCGGGGATGGGGTTAGCAGAAATAATAATGCAATCCCCCTCACCCACTGCCACCTTGCGATGGTCAGAATATGCCATACGGGAAAGAGCAGACATAGGTTCACCCTGACTGCCTGTGGTAATGAGAACCACCTGCTCCGGACTGTAACGGGAAAGCATATCGATGTCGATTAATATACCCTCGGGTATTTCAAGGTAGCCAAGCTCTTTTGCAACAGACATATAGTTGACCATACTTCTGCCGGAGAAAGCCACCTTTCTGCCGTATTTATAGGCACAGTTGATAATTGACTGCACCCTGCCTACGTTTGAAGCAAAGGTTGCAATGATAATACGCTTGTTCATTGCTCCCTTAAAGATTTTATCAAAGCTTTCGGAAACGGTCTGCTCTGTAGGAGTAGAACCAGGGCGGGAAGCGTTGGTGGAATCTGCAAGAAGACAGAGTACACCCTCACTGCCAAGGCGTGCAAAGGTATTCAGGTCAATGGGCTCACCCCAGGTAGGAGTGTAATCAACCTTGAAATCACCTGTGTGAATAACAGTACCTGCAGGTGTGTGCAGAGCAATAGCGGTAGCATCGGGGATAGAGTGATTAACGTGGATAAACTCAATCTCCATACAACCGAGCTTGATTCTGGCACCTGCCTTTACGTCCACAAGCTGAGGTGCTTTGGGCAGGCTGTGCTCGCGAAGTTTATTGCCGATGATTCCGTTTGTAAGTGCTGTACCGTAAATGGGCACGTTAACCTTACCCAAAAGATAAGGCAGACCGCCGATGTGGTCCTCGTGAGCGTGGGTAATAATGATACCCTTGATTTTTTCCTTATTCTGCTCTACGTAAGTGAAATCGGGGATTACCAAATCAACACCCAGCATTTCACCATCAGGGAAAGCCATACCGCAATCAAGGAGAACCATATCTCCGTTGCACTCAAAGAGTGTCATATTCTTACCGATTTCATTAAGTCCTCCAAGAAACATTATGCGCACAGCAGGTTTTTTCTCAACCGCCGTCTGCTTTTTCTTTTTTGCAGAGTAATTGGTTCTCTTGTATTTTTTTGTCTTATCAGACTGTGCACCGCCTGCTTTTTTACCGTTTTTCGCATCAGTTGCTGTACTCTTCTTAGCACCTTGCTTTGCATAAGGCTTTGAGCTTTTTGTCTTGTTTGTTTTTGCTGTTTTTTCTTTAACAGCAGTATTGTTCTGACTCAAAATATTCCTCCAATTCTGACAAAGTGTCTTTTGCTTGATAGTTTGTTTATTCGTCCGTTCTATATGTTTACACGACTACGCGTGAAACCAAAGTCAATTTACGAGGTACACATATTACTGTATGTTTTGACAAAAAAGGATATATGTACCTAATATAGTTATTCAATTTATTGTACCTTTTTATACGTTCTGTGTCAAGGTGAGAAAGAGAATTATAAAGGGATTTTTCTTAATCTTATTCTTGGCTCAAAGTGACAAATTTAATCGTAAAAAATATTGCAAATAGAAATTTTGGTGTTATAATATAGTGTGGTGGAATAATAAGTAAAGTTTATTTGGTTTCCGCCAAGGTTTTATCTGAACAAAAAAGTCTCAGTGATACCGCAATATGCCCGCAAAAGGATGGTGAGTGCTTTGAAGCAAGTAGAGATTTTTACTGACGGTGCCTGCTCAGGTAACCCGGGTCCCGGCGGCTGGGGAGCAATTCTCCGCTACAAAACAACTGAGAAAGAAGTCTCAGGAGGCGAAGCAAACACCACAAACAACAGAATGGAGCTTATGGCTGTAATAAGTGCCTTGGAGCTTCTGAAAGAGCCCTGCGAGGTAACCCTCTATTCTGATTCTCAGTATGTGTGCAACGCACTGGAGCGAGGCTGGGCAAAAAACTGGCAAAAAAACGGCTGGATGAGAAACAAGAAAGAACCTGCTCTTAACCCCGATTTATGGGAGCGGCTCCTCAAGCTTTACGATACCCACAAGGTAAACATTGTCTGGGTAAGAGGTCACGCAGGTCATCCCGAAAACGAAAGATGCGACAGACTTGCTGTTGCACAGGCAAGTAAATTCAGCTGATTTATGCTTTGATTTTTACGGAGATAGCTTATCTCCTCACATAAAGTCTATTTAAGGAGAAGTGTATATGCAGATTTATGCAGACAATGCCGCTACCACCGCATTGTCACCTAAAGTTTTGGAGGCTATGACCCCTTATCTCACAGAAGTTTACGGCAACCCTTCAAGCCTTTACCGCATTGGTGCCGCTGCTAAGGATGCAGTAGAAGAAGCAAGAGAAACCGTGGCAAAGCTTATCGGCGCAAAAAACGCAAACGAGATTTACTTTACATCCGGCGGTTCAGAAGCAGACAACTGGGCAATCAAGGGTGTTTGCAGAATGCAGGCTCAGAAGGGTAAGAACCACATTATCACATCTAAGTTTGAGCATCACGCTGTACTCCACGTATGCGAGAAGCTTTCAAAAGAAGGCTTTGAGGTAACCTACCTGGATGTTTACGAAGACGGTCTTGTACGTCCCGAAGATGTAAAGAATGCTATTCGTGACAACACAGCTCTTGTTACAATTATGTATGCCAACAACGAAATAGGCACAATCCAGCCTATTGCTGAGATTGGTAAAATATGCCGCGAGGCAGGCGTTCTCTTTCACACAGATGCTGTTCAGGCTGTATGCAACACACCCATCAACGTTGAAGAAGAGTGCATCGACCTTCTTTCTCTTACTGCTCACAAGTTCCACGGCCCCAAGGGTTGCGGTGCTCTGTATATCCGTCGAGGCGTCAGAGTTGAAACACTCATTGACGGCGGTGCTCAGGAGCGTTCACGCAGAGCAGGCACAGAAAACGTTGCTGGTATTGTAGGTCTTGCAAAGGCTATGGAGCTGAGCATTTCCACAATGGTTGAAAGAAATGAGCGACTGACAAAAATGCGCAACCGACTTATTGAAGGTCTGCTGAGCATCGAAAAAAGCCGTCTTAACGGAAGTCTTACTAACAGACTTCCCGGTAATGTAAATATGTGCTTTGAGGGCATTGAAGGTGAAAGCCTGCTTTTAAGCCTTGACCTTAAAGGTGTAAGTGCTTCTTCAGGTTCAGCCTGCACATCAGGCAGTCTTGACCCCAGTCACGTGCTTCTGTCTCTGGGACTTCCCCACGAGATTGCACACGGAAGTCTGAGACTTTCTTTCAGTGATGATAACACAGAAGATGATATTGATTATATTCTGAAGATTGTTCCTGAAATTGTAGAATACTTGAGAAGTTTCTCTCCCCTTTGGGATAAAATAAAGAATGACTAAAATTTAAGGAGTATAGATTATGGCTTATTCAGAAAAGGTTATGGACCATTTCGCTAATCCCCGCAACGTAGGCGAAATCCCCGATGCTGATGGTGTTGGTGAGGTTGGCAACTCCAAATGCGGAGATATTATGAGAATGTATATCAAGGTTGAGGGCAACGTAATTACAGATTGCAAGTTCAAGACCTTCGGTTGCGGTGCCGCTATTGCAACAAGCTCCATGGCAACTGAACTTATCAAGGGCAAGACCATAGACGAGGCACTCAAGCTTACAAACAAAGCAGTTATGGAAGCTCTGGACGGACTTCCCCCAGTAAAGGTTCACTGCTCAGTACTTGCTGAGCAGGCAATCAAGGCAGCTCTTTCCGATTACTACACAAGACTGGGAATTGACCCCACACCTATCGTTGGTGTTATTAAGGAATGTGACCACGACCACGGTTGCGGTTGCGACAGCTGCGGCTGATAAAACACACTATAAAATCACAAAAGGACAGGCTTCAACGCTTGTCCTTTTTATTTTGTACGGTTTATTCAATAAACTCTCCTATCATCTCATTTCAAAAACACGCAAAAGTAAAAACCGCCCTATAAAAGGACGGTTTTTGCAAGCAAATATTAATGGCATTCCAATGCTCAATTATTCTCAAATAAAATCAAGACTGATTCTTACGCAGACGGCTAAGCTCTTCAAGGAAAGTATCAGTATCCTCAAAGTTCTTATAAACAGACGCAAAGCGTATGTATGCAACCTTATCGGTCTCTTTGAGAATTTCCATAACAAGCTCACCAATGTGCTGGGAGGTAACTTCTCTGTCGTAGCCGCTCTGAAGCTGAGCTTCGATAGAATCAATCATCCCTTCAATCTGTTCCATAGAAATGGGGCGCTTCTCGCAGGCACGAAGAAGTCCTGACATAAGCTTGCTTCTGTTGAAAACTTCGCGGGATTTATCTCTCTTTACAACAACAATGGGAACAGTTTCGATAACCTCGTGAGTAGTAAAACGCTTGGCACAGCCAAGGCACTCTCTGCGTCGTCTGATACGCTCGCCGTCATCAGCAGGACGGGAATCGATAACCTTGCTTTCTTCAAATCCACAAAACGGACATTTCATATACAAACACTCCATATATAGTATATAATTTCCTATACTGAAATTATAACACAACATTTAGGAAATACAAGTTACTTTTTTTTAAGAATTGTTACAGATTATAAATCTTTTACGGAATAATCTTTTAATCCACTAAAAAAACAAGCCGCCTGCATAAACAGGCGGCAATTTCACGCATAATTATATATGTATTAATCTGCAGAGTTCTCGTAACGCTTGATAACGTATGCTTCATACAAACCTGTGGCAAAAACAAGCACAATTCCTATAATGCCAAGGATGTAACGAAGCAAAAAGTTTGTAAGCTCATAGTCGGCTTCGTAAAGATTAAGAAGCTGGATAACCCACAAAATACCGCCTACAAGCACAAGCATAGCTTCTTTTCCCTTAATAAATCTGCGGATGTAAAGCACAAGTAAAAGAACCGTGCCAAACAACGAAGGCCAGATGGTAGAAATCACATCAGCAAGCTTAATCTCTTCCACAAAAACAAATACCGAATCATCAAGAGAAAGAGTACCGTTGAGAGTTTTGAAAAGAATCACAAGAAACTGGATTACAAGGAGAACAAGACCTCCTGAAAAAAAGAAAAGTCCAAAATCATGTTTCTTCATGCACTTCACCACCTGTAAAATTTATCCTATAGGTAAATATTACAATATAGAAGAAACAATGTCAATTAATAATTAGTGCACTGATAAGGGTATTTTAAGAACAGCCATTATATCTGACGCACCTTGCAAACAATACAAAAAGCCCCTGAACCATAAGGCTCAGGGGCTGATGCACTATTGAAAGTTAACTAATAATGATTATGCCATCTCACCAATGAGAGAATCCTTAAGAAGGTCTGCAATCCACTTCTGGATTTCTGTTGCATCCTTGATGTTTACAGTTTCGTCAAGGTTTGCATCAGCTGCATCTTCATCAAAGCCTTCAACATCGATGTCAGCAATCCACTTCTGGATAGCAGTAGCATCCTTGATGTTGATAATCTCATCACCGTCAGCATCACCAATCATATACTCGCCTGTGGGATTTGAAGGTGTGGGAGGTGTTGTGGGAGGTGTTGTGGGAGGTGTTACAGGAGGTGTTGTGGGCTGCTCATCACCACTTGTGGGAGGCTCTGTGGGCTTATCATCGTCACTGGGAATAGGTGTGGGGATGAATGTGGGAGTCCAGTAACCAACTTCCCAGTTGCCGTTTGCGTTGGTCTTATCGAGCCATACACCGGAGCTTGTGGGAACAGAAAGGTCAGCAGTCTGGTTGTCGCCGCCGCCGTTACCGTTGTTGATAATGTACATATTGTATGCATCGGGAATGTATGCAACCCACTGTCTCTCACCATAGCCGTTATTCTCTGTAACAAGCTTCATAGGTGTGCCGGGCCATGAAACGTAGCAGTTCTCTGTACCCTCAACCCAGCAATATGTGTAAGCAGTAGTCCAAGTCTTGGAAGAAAGAACGAGAGTTGTGTAGCCCTCGAACTCAGGATATGTACCTGAAGCAGGATCTACGGGATATGAATAGGGATCGAAGGGAAGCGCAGGCTTCTCCCACTCTGCATCATCTGCATAGTAGATAACTGCAATACCTGTAGAACCGATTGTACCGGAGAGCTTCTGGTCAACAATTGTGAACTCGTTGCCTGTGATAGAATCAATATAATTACCATCAGGAAGAGTGTATGTGGGCATATTGGAGATAGTCTTTGTTGTGCCGCCAAGGTTAACAAGTGTTGCACCTGCGCCGATAGCTTCGTCTGAACGCTCAATAATTGTAACCTTATCGTATGTGGTGTTATACTCACCTGCATTACCGAAGAAGTTGTCAAACTGGTTAACAGCTGCAACCTCGGGAAGTGCCCAGGATGTTACGTTTGCTTCACCAAGTATGATGTCATAGCAAATCTTTTCGATAGCAGCACGGTCTACACCTGTTCTGTCATCGGGACGTGCAAAGTAGATACCGGAGATACCCTGACGAGCTGCAGTAAGAGCCCAGATCTTGTTTCTCTGCTGAACAGTAAGAGAAGAAGTACCGCCGTCGATGTATGTATCGTGAGACTCGTTCCACTGGATAACGTTCTCTTTTGTGAAGTTAACAGTTGTGGGGTCACAGCCTTCTGCCTCAGACTGGTAGTAAGGTGTGGGGTTACCGCCGTTACCCATCTTCTGAACAGCATCCTTGATACCCCAGTAAGAGGAGGAGTCTGTTACGTCCATAAGCTCTGTGTACTCGTGGAAGGGACGGCCGTCGCCGCACTTGTTGAGGATTTCGCCGTAAGCGTAAAGCTCTTTGTCAGGATAGTTGTTTCTGAGCTTGATGAGAGTATCCTCCCAGAAGTCAGAAGCAAAGTATGTGTCGTGCTTTGTCTCGATGTGCTTTGCAGCGTCAAAACGGAAGCCGTCTGTGCCTGCCTCAACAAGCTCTACAAAGTAATCATAGATTGTATCCTGAACCAGCTGTGTGCTTGTATCAAGGTCAGGAAGACCGGATGTACAATGCTGAGTAAGGTCTTCTTCGATGTCATAATCACTGTAACCATCCCAGTAGTTCTCTTTGTAAGTCATATTAACCCAAGGAGAGTGGAAAGCCTTTGCAGCGATAAGCTCGGGCTCGAACTCCTGAGCTCTGGGGTTAACGTGGAGCATAGGATCAGTAGAGTCGTTGTCATAAACGCCAACGTGGTCATCGTCTGTACCCATGTGGTTAATAACTGCGTCAGCAATAATCTTGAGGCCTAACTCGTGAGCCTTTTCGCAAAGCTCGATGTACTCAGCTTTTGTACCGAGAGCGTTGTCCTCGGACTCGTTAAGCTGGAAACCTGCGGGCTGATAGAACATCCACCAACCGTTGGGAGCAATGCCGTCAACGGGCTCTGCACAAACTGCAACACCCTTTGTAGGCATTTTGATTTCGTTGGGGGGAGAAATCTGGAGAGTTGTGAAGCCCTGCTCAGCAACTGTTTCCAGAAGATCGATGGCATTTTTGTAAGACCAGTTCCAAGCCTGGATAATCTTACCATCGTTAACGGTCTCTTCAAGACCGTAGTTATTCTCGGGTTTAATAGATTCCTGATACTGTGCGTAAGTATTGTACTCTGCTGCATTTACTGTAGCAAAGCCCACAGACATTACGCAAGAAAGAACTACTACAACCGCAAGAACTACGCTAAGTAATCTTTTTGCTTTCATCGTAAAAGCCTCCATTAAAATAATTTTTGTACCCGTCAGCAATGCAAACACGCCAATGCTGACAAGCGGCAGTGCGTACACCACCACATCATACAGGCTCATTATACATTAATTTTGTGAAAAAGACAACAGTTTTTTGGTACTTTCTTATCCAAATTTTATAAGATGTGTTAATTTCGGAAAGTTTGAACTAAAGATAAATTTTAGCCATACAAATTAGTGCTACCACGTTCAACACAAGCTATTTAATACTATTGATTTCTTTGAGAAAAACACAACATCTTGAAATAACCTTAATGCTGTGATATAATTTCTTTCATTGGAGATGATATTATGAAACGATGCGAATACTGTGCAAAAGAAATCGGATATCACGATTTATACTGCTGTGCAGAATGTGAGGAAAAAGCAGCGGAATATTTTACCAAACGCTCAAAATTACAGAGCCTTATTTCCGCAATAAACATCATCGGCACCTGTATGATTGCAATCGGAATTTTTCTTTTTGCAATCACAAATATAGTCGGCGGATTGCTCATGGCCGCAGGTTCATTCTCGGTAGGAATTATGACATTACTTCTTCCCTGCCCTACTGACAATATGATTAAGAAAAGCAAACTGAAAAAAGCAATGGGCTTTGTGCGGCTTTTTTCATTGGTACTTTTTGCCTTTGGCATCGGTGCACTGGTTATGGCTTTGATATAAATTGAATAAAATGAAATTTTGCGTCAAAACTATTATAGCAAATAAAAATTAGGAGGTTTTTATATGCTGGATAAAATAGCTTTGACGCTTCTTATTATAGGCGGTATCAACTGGGGCAGCGTTGGTCTCTTTCAGTTTGATATTGTAGCCTGGATTTGCGGCGGTCAGACAGGTGTTGTCTCAAGAATTGTCTATGCTTTGGTAGGCTTGTGTGCTCTATGGTGCATTACCTTCCTTTTCAGAGAGCGTGCAGTTACAAACACACCTGACAAAGGTGAGCTTTCTCACGACACAATGTAAGTGAAATATAAAAAGGACGGCAGATAATCTGTCGTCCTTTTTGCTTATGTAAATATAAATTATGCGTTTTTCTCAACAAGAGCCTTTGTGTCTCTTGCAATAACAAGCTCCTCGTTGGTTTCGATAACCCATACAGGAATCTGAGAATCATCTGCAGAAATCTTGCCTGCAACTCCGCGCCATGCCTTTGCATTAAAGTCAAGGTCGAGCTTTACGCCGAAGCACTTGAGGTATTCGCAAACCTTCTCGCGAAGCTGAGGCTGGTTCTCACCAAGACCTGCACAGAATACAATACCGTCACATCCGCCGAGAGCTACATAGTAAGAACCGATGTACTTAGCAATCTGGTAGTAGAGCATCTCGTGTGCAAGGTGTGCACGCTCGTTGCCTGCTTCCTCTGCAGCAGAAACATCACGGTCATCAGAAGAAACACCGGAAATACCGAGAAGACCGCTCTTCTTGTTGAGAAGATTGCTCATTTCCTCGGGAGAGATACCCTCTTTCTCAGCAATGAAGGTAACAACGGAGGGGTCGAGACCGCCGGAACGTGTACCCATCATAAAGCCGTCAAGGGGAGTTAGACCCATGGATGTGTCAATAACCTTACCGCCGTCAATAGCAGTGATAGAAGAACCGTTACCGATATGGCAGGTGATGAGTTTGAGGTCCTTAATGTCTTTGCCGAGATTCTTTGCCATCTCGCCTGAGACATAGCGGTGAGATGTTCCGTGGAAGCCGTAACGGCGAACCTGATATTTCTCGTAGTACTCGTAGGGTACTGCGTACATATATGCCTTTGCGGGCATTGTTGAATGGAATGCTGTGTCAAAAACCACAACCTCGGGAACGGCGTCACCAAATACGGAAAGGCAGCCGCGGATAGCCTGAACGTGGCCTGAGTTATGAAGAGGTGCAAGAGGAATGAGGCTTTCGATACCCTCGATAACCTTCTCATCAACGATTACAGACTCGCTGAAAAGTGCACCGCCCTGAACGATTCTGTGACCGATAGCGGCAACCTCGGAAAGGTCTGTGATAACGCCAACCTCTTTGTCAAGGAGAGCATCCTTAACCTGCAGGAAAGCAGTTGTGTGGTCAGGCATTTCAATTTCCTTTGTCATCTGTCTGCCGTCTGCTGTTTTGTGGCCGATAAAGGAGCCCTCGTTACCGATACGCTCGCAGTTACCTTTTGCAAGCATCTGCTCGTTGTCCATATCAATAAGCTGATACTTAAGAGATGAACTACCTGCATTAATTACAAGAATTTTCATAATTCTTCCTCCATTTATTGAATTCGTTTGAAAAATAGCCTATACTATATAATAATACAACATAAAGAAAGTTTCAAGAGTTTTTTGAAAGGAGAGGTAAAGTTTGGTTATCGGAGCTGTTATTTGCGAATTTAACCCCTTTCATAACGGACATAAATACCTCCTTGATGAAATGAGGCGTGACGGCTGTGACTGTGTGGTTGCAGTTATGAGCACAAGTTTTACTCAACGGGGCGACGTTGCCGTTTACTCAAAATTCCAGAGAGCCGAGGATGCCCTCGCAGGCGGTGCGGATATTGTGATTGAACTGCCTGTGGTATGGGCGGTGTCATCGGCACAAAGGTTTGCAAATGCCGGCTGTGAGATTATCAAAGCACTCGGCTGTGTTGACAGGGTATATTTCGGCAGTGAAAGCGGAGATATAGACAAGCTCACAAAAGCTACAAACGCAACCCTTGATGAAAAAGTTAATGAGATTACAAATGTGTATATGTCGCAGGGAGATTATTATCCCTGTGCATTAGAGAAAGCTGTGAGTGAGGTTTACGGAAAGGAAGTGGCAGAGATACTTGCTTCTCCCAACAACACCCTTGCTGTTGAATATATAAAAGCTCTGAAAGGCACTGACATTGAGTTGCACACAATAAAACGTATCGGTGCAGAGCATGACAGTGAAGAAGCCGTGCAGGAATTTGCAAGTGCTTCAAAAATCCGCGGTGATATATTGCAAGGCTTCAGCACAGAGAAGTTTGTGCCATCAAGCAACAGTGAATGTGACAATCCTGCTTTTTATGAATATGGTGAAAGAGCTGTGCTCTATGCTCTGCGCAATCTGAAAGCGGAAGATTTTGAGAACCTCCCCGACGTTTCAGAGGGACTTCACAACCGCATATATGAAGCGGTGAGGACAGAAAACACTATTGATGGAATTCTGACAAAAGCCAAAACAAAAAGATACACTCTGGCAAGGCTTAGGAGAATCCTCACCTGTGCTTTGCTTGGTATCACAAAAGAATATCAGAGTATGAGTGTCCCCTATATCAGAGTTTTAGGCTTTAGTTCCAACGGAGAATTATTCTTAAAAAATGCAAAGCACACATCTTCCCTTCCCTTTATTATAAATGTGGCAGGGGCTTCAGAGAGCCTAAATGACAATGCACGCGAAATACTTAATATTGAAATGAAAGCAACACACATCCGCACGGTGTTTGAAAAATCCCCCACTCCCTGCAATCGGGATTTCACTCAGGGAATAATTAAAACTTGATAGAATAAACAACAAAAACCTCTCTGCGAAAAACAGAGAGGTTTAATTCTTTTATAGCAATTTATCAAACAGGATATGTGCCGTTTTTCTTATCAAGGAGTGCAGGGTTCATTCCAAGCTGTGCCTGACGTCTCTTCTCAAAGAAGTCAACAGATACCTTGGGGAACATTGCGTAGGAGAGCACGTCCTCCTCGCGCTGAACATACTGTGCAGCCTCAGCCTTGAGTTTGTCAAGTTCAGGTGCAATAAGGTCTGCAGGACGGCAGGTTACAGGCTCCATATCTCCGCAAATCTTCTTTCTGAAATCCTCAGAGATGGGAACGGGAGTTGTACCGTACTTGCCTGCTACCATATCCTTGAACTCACCGGAGCACATCTTGTATCTCTCGCCTGCGATAACATTGAACACAGCCTGAGTACCAACAATCTGGGATGTAGGAGTTACAAGGGGCGGGAAGCCTGAATCCTCACGTACACGGGGAACTTCAAGAAGAACCTCTGTGAGCTTGTCCTCCTTACCAGCCTGTTTAAGCTGAGAAAGAAGGTTTGAGAGCATTCCGCCGGGAACCTGATAGATAAGAGCGTTTGCGTCAGTTGCAAGCATCTTTGTATCGATAAGACCTGCTTTGATGTACTTCTCTCTGAGTGTCATAAAGTAATCGCGGATTTCAGAGAGCTTCACAAGGTCAAGACCTGTGTCATACTCTGTGCCCTGGAGGGCTGCAACCATAGACTCGGTAGGTGCATGAGATGTACCGAGAGCCAGGGGGCTGATTGCAGTATCAATCATATCGGCACCTGCTTCAATACCCTTGAGAAGGCACATAGAAGCAAGACCTGAGGTTGCGTGGGTGTGAATCTGCACAGGAATGTCAACGGCGGATTTAATAGCCTTTACAAGAGATTCTGTCTTGTAAGGAGTGAGCAGAGCCGCCATATCCTTGATACAGATTGTGTCTGCGCCTGCATCGGCAATACGCTTTGCGTAGTCAACATAATAGTCATCGGTGAAAACAGGGCCAGTGGTGTAGCTGATTGCTACCTGAACCTCTGCTTTCTCACGCTTTGCGGCTTTGATTGCACTCTGGAGATTCTTGATATCGTTGAGAGCATCAAAGATACGGAGAATATCGATACCGTTTGCAACGGAACGCTGAACAAAATATTCAAGCACGTCGTCTGCATAATGACGGTATCCAAGCATATTCTGTCCTCTGAAAAGCATCTGAAGCTTTGTGTTCTTGCAGTGGTCGCGGATAGTGCGAAGTCTCTCCCAGGGGTCCTCGTTTAAGAAACGAAGGCAGGAATCGAAGGTAGCACCGCCCCAGCACTCCAGAGAATAGAATCCGATTTCGTCCATTTTATCAAGAATGGGTACCATATCAGAAGTGGGCATTCTTGTTGCAAGCAGGGACTGGTGTGCATCGCGAAGGCCTGTTTCTGTAATTTTAATCTGCTTTGCCATAGTGTTCACCTTAACCCATTGATACGAGAAGTGCGCCTGTTTCTACATTTGCACCCTTTTCTACGTGAACAGAAGCAACGGTGCCGTCTTCGGGAGCACAGATTTCATTCTCCATCTTCATAGCTTCAAGAACTACGAGAACGTCACCCTTCTTAACAGCTTTGCCTGCCTGTGCATTCACAGAAAGGATTGTGCCGGGCATAGGAGCAGAAACCTTGATGCTGCCTGTTGCTGCTACAGCAGCAGGCTTAGCGGGAGCAGCGGCAGGTGCAGGAGCCGCAGCAGGTGCAGCGGCTACAGCAGGAGCTGTGCCCTCACCTAATTCTTCTACCTGAACGTCATAGGAAACACCATTAACTGTAATTCTGAGATTTTTCATTTTTGCGACCTCCTGTTATATTGTTGAATGTTTCTTGGGAAGAGAGGATTCTCTCTTGCTTGAAAGAATATCAAGATAATTTATAAGTTTATTTCTGAGTGTGGAGCTGTCTGCCACATCGTCAATGTAGCCTGATTTGGCGGCGTTTTCTGCAGAAAGCTCTGTTGCAACAAACTGTGCAATCTTTGCATCCTGCTCTGCTACCGAGCAATTGAGCTCATCACCAAGTGCAAGGTAAGCGGCAGCTTCGGGCTTGATGGGAGAAACAACTGCTCCGTTAAGAGCAAGTACTGCATCTGTTCTGCCGGCGTTGCCTGCAAGTACCATATACACGGAACCTGTAGCCTTGCCTGTTACCACAGAAATCTTTAATGTGGTTGCTTCTGTGTAAGCTCTGAGCACTGCAGTTGCACCTGTAAGGCACTCAAACTCATCTGCATCTACTTCTGTAATTACAGGGATTGAGAAGGCATCGCAAACAGATACAAACTTTGCAATCTTCTTGCAGGTTTTGCAGTCAAGAACCTTGCCAAGAGTTTTTACCACACCAACAGCCTTGCCTGCTACGCGTGCAAGTGATACCTTGGCACCCTCGCCTGCTTTTTCAAAGAGCACAAGTTCTGAATCTTTATCAAGGTATGTATCTGCACAGGGTACAGCCTGAGAAGCACAGGGTACTGCAGAAAGATTATTTGCAGGGAGGAAAGATACAAGGTTTGCAACTGCGTCTACAGCCTCCCCTGCGTCTGCAACAAACAAGGAAGCCTTTGAAACACCTTTGCACTCGCAATCTGCATTCATTGAAAGCTTTGCATCCTCACTCATTACAACGAAATCTGCACAGTTTGCAAGGATAGCTGTGCTTGACACAACATCACCAAGCACCACGGAAATCTGAGGCACCACGCCTGAAAGTCTTGAGGCACTTGCAACCAGATCGCCAAGGGCATCCAGAAGCATATTGCCCTGTGCAATTTTTGCACGGCTTCCAAGATAGAAGGCAACAACAGGATAGCCTGTTTTGAGAGCCATGGCATAGAGCTTTGTAAGCTTCTGAGCCTGAGTTGCAGTCATTGCCCCGCCTGTGCTGTCTGTGTTCTGTGCAAAAGCATAGACGTTCTGACCGCTTATTTTACCGCAAGCTGTCACAACCCCATCGGCATCATTTGCAACAGGTGTAAGCTCGGTGTAAATTCCGTCATCAAACAGCATTGTAAGAAGCTTGTCTGCAGGAATCTGTGATTTCAATTTGTTATCAACACTCATAATTAACCTCCCGAAGGATTTTTGAATATAAAAATATATCTAAATAAAATTATACAATATATACACATTAATTATCAAGAGAATATTGACATTTTCTGTGTAATATTTTCATTTTTTGTCGGCACAGCAGTTACAACCCTCGCAACCGCTGAAACCTTTTGAGAAAAGCTTGCTTATATACAATGTATAAAACTCACCGTTTTTGAAAAAGCCGAACTTTTCAAACAAGGGTTTGAGCGACTCATCCTTAGTGCAAAGGGTAAGCAATCCCTCGCCCAGAGCAATGGAAGCTACCGCACGGATCAAAGCATCTGCGTGCAAAAGCATCTCCTTGGAAACTGCAGCCTCGGCAGTGCTCTCAACTCCAGTATCAAGAGAGAGAATTTCAAGAGCAGACATATATCTGCGGTAAGCAATATGACCGCGGATATTATCGTTTTCTTTGTAAATAAGAAGGGTTGTCCCTTCGGGGTACACAGAGAGTTTGTCTGCATCTTTGCAGGGAAGAATAGAAAACATCGTTAGCCCCCCTTAATTCTGCAGATGACGTGAAGGATTAGGGTCTGCCATAAGCTTCTTGACCTCATCCTGAGTTAAATCACGCCAATCGCCTTTTTTGAGCATGCCCATCTTAACACCGCCAATGGCTGTTCTTCTAAGTCTTGCAACCTCAAGTCCCAGCATCTCGCACATACGGCGAATCTGACGGTTTCTGCCTTCTCGAAGGAGGATTTCAAGGACCACTCTGCCCTCTTGGCGGGTAATCACGCGTACCTCTGCAGGAGCGGTTTTTCTGCCGTCGAGCATCATGCCTTCTTCAAACTGCATAAGCATCTCATCAGTAACCGCAGGGCGTACTGTTACGCGGTAGACCTTATAAATATCCTTTTTAGGATGCATAACCTTGTTTGCAAAGTCACCGTCATTGGTGAAAAGAAGCATACCTTCGCTGTCACGGTCAAGTCTGCCAACGGGGTAAACTCTTTCTTCAATATCAGCCACAAGTTCTGCAACACATTTTCTGCCTCGCTCATCACTCATAGTAGTAACATATCCGCGGGGCTTATTGAGCATAATGTATCGGTACTTAGGCTTAGCATTGGCAGTAACTCGTCTGCCGTTTACCATAACCTTATCATTATAAGGGTCTACCTTATCTCCTATTTCCGCCACAACTCCGTTAACCTTAACCGAGCCTGCACGTATGAGTTCCTCAGACTTACGTCTGGAAGCAACTCCGCAATCTGCAAGCATTTTCTGCAGACGCACATAAGTTCTTTTAGCCATAAATTTATTATCCTTTTAATTTAGAAATATCTGGTATATAAAACGCAGAAACTTATTCACCTTCAACACGGGTACGTTCTCTGCACAAATTATTTCCTTTTCCAATATAACCTCGGATTCAAGGGTATACATAACACTTCCGAGTTTGTCGCCTTTTTTAACGGGAGCAAAAACCACAGGTTGCAGATACACCCTGCACTCTATGTCCTTTGCCCTGTCTGCCGGCACTACTGCCTTGGAATTATCCGCAGTGTACGCATTGACAAATTCACTTTCAGAGCCTGCAACCGCAACTTTATAAGAGTTGGTTTCATCTTCAGTACCTACAGCTTTGTAATGAGAGAAACCGTATTCATAGAGAGCCTTATGGTCTGACCAGTCGTTTCTGTCATTGAGAGTGACTGCAATAAGTGTAAGTCCGTCACACTCGGCACTTGTCACAAGACACCTGCCGCAGCTTTTGGTGTAGCCGGTTTTTCCGCCTGTGCAATACTCATAATCCTTAAGAAGTCTGTTATGATTATAATATGTAACCTGTTGCTCAGAAGGATATACAAAATCCACGGTGACACTGCTCTTTGATGTAAGTTCGGCGAAAGCTTCATTTTTCAAAGCTTCTGCCATAAGCAAAGCCATATCATAAGCGGTGGAATAGTGATTCTCACTATCAAGTCCGCTGGGTGTGACAAAGCTTGTATTATTCATACCTATGGCTTTTGCGCGGTTGTTCATAAGACAGGCAAATTCCTCATAACTTCCGCCGATGGAAATTGCCGCCGCATTAGCCGCATCGTTGCCCGATACGGTCATCATACCTGATGCCAAATCCGAAAGCCTTACTTTGTCACCTTTCTTAAGGTACATAGAACTGCCTTCGGCAGTCATATCTGAAGTAAACTCCACCACACGGTCTTTCTTTTCGGCTTCTTCAAGCGTAAGCAGAGCTGTCATAATCTTGGTGGTACTTGCCATCCCCATTTTTGTGTGTTCGTTTGATGCAAGGAGCACCTGTGCGTTATCCGCACAATAAAGCACAAAGGCAGAAGCGGAAACCGAAACTTCACTTGCTGCAGACACGCAAAAAGCCGATAAAACCGTTAACATAAAGCATATAAGCAAAGAAAGTATTTTTTTCATAAAGACACACCCCGAATCAATATATGTCCGGGGTATGTCCACTTATTCATCAGAAAGTTTCGTCGTCGCCGACTTCAGGATTCTTAGTCTTTTCTTTGTTGAAAAGCTCCTTAACTTTATCGAAAAGCTCGGGTACCATACCAACGATTCTGTCGGCAGGGCCGTCATACTTTGTAACAGGGATGAACTTTACATCACCCTTATATACAGCAAGGAAACCTACAGGGTTAATGGAAACTCCTGCACCTGAACCGCCGCCAAATGTAGGAGGCATATTCTCACGCTTGGGGCGGATATCGGAGCCGCCGGAAGCAAAACCGTAGCTCACCTTGGAAACAGGGATGATGATTGTACCGTCAGGTGAAGTAACAGGCTCACCAATGATGGTATTTACATCAACCATACTCTTAATTTTATCAAGTGTTGTGTCCATAAGTCCGTTAATGGGATGCTGTTTGGGAAGTTCGCTCATTTTGAATTCTCCTTTGTATGTTTGGGATTTTTGCTCAGTACAAGTAACAGATTTTCCGCTTCAACTCCGCTCTCTACAAGCATTGCAATCAGTTTTGTAAGCTTGATTGTAGCAACTGCATTTGCAAGAACAGAGGACTCCGCACCCTCTGAAAAATCGGGAGTAATCTGCACGTCCAAATCCTTATACTCGGCTACGTTTTCAACGATTGCGCCGACTATGGGATAAACTATTGAATTTGCCCATCCGTAGATAATTGCGGTGTCCGCCGCATCTTCACCTACAACATTGAGCTTTATAGTGAGCTTTCTCAAGGTTGCCCTTTTCAGAAAGCTTACAAGCAGGTTCCATGTGTTTTTTATTGTAAGTTTCAGTACCTGAAGAAATCCTAAGAGGCCTTTTTCTTCGTAGATGCCCTGCAGGGTAACCTCGTCTTCCCAGTTAAGCTCCTTGCCCTTTTCAAGAAGCTTTTCCTCACGAAGATATTTGTTGGATTCTTCTGTAGGTGCAATGACGTATTTAAGCCATAGATAATGAGCCGTGCACCGAAGGACCTGCTCATCATCGTCATAATGCACTTTGACTGTAACATTCAGATTAAGCAGCACCACAATAAGGGTAATCACTGCGGCTACTGCAACAAAAGCATATATCAAGGGTATCCTCCCCTATGCCGTAAAACTTTTAACATCAAGCCTCAGATTTTGTGGCTTCTTCGATAATCTCGCCAACAGTTGCGGCTATCATCGCTTCGGGTTCTGCATCAGCCTGTTCGTTCTCCTGCATTTCCTCTGTAAAAACACTAAGCTGAGAGTCATCCCCCTGTGCATCATCCTCTGACTTTTCAGAAGATGCCGGTATCTCGGGAAGTTCGGATAAATCAGAAATACCAAAGCAACGAAGGAAATTCTCTGTAGTACCGTAAACCAAAGGTCTGCCTGGGAGCTCCAGTCTGCCTTTTTCTTCAATCAAATCCTTTGCAGTAAGGCTGCCGATAACGCCTGAGCAGTCAACACCTCTCACCTGTTCAACAAATGCTTTTGTTACAGGCTGGTTGTAGGCAACTACCGCAAGCACCTCCATAGCCGCCTGAGAAAGAGGCGTGTTACGTCTTAAATCCATAACCGTACGAATCTGAGGAGCGTATTCCTCGGAAGATACCATCTGGTAGCAGTCCTCAAGCTTTATTATTGTTATGCCACGTGCAGAGGCTATATATTCCTCCATAAGCTCATCAGCATACTTTTTTACCTGTTTTTCGGTAAGTTCCAACGCTTGAGCCATTCTGCCCAAAGAAACTGAATCCCCTGAGGCAAAGAGTATGGCTTCTATAGCATTTTTTATGTTAAGTTCACTCATCTTCTGTTTTCCTCCAGCATTGTAACTGTGGCGTTTTCTCCGTCACCGTCAATAATAACACGTTTGCCTTTTACAAGTTCCAACACTGCCAGAAATGTTGCAACCAGGTCGCTCTTGCCTGAGCAAGCTTCAAAAAGTTCTGAATATCGCACGTTCTTACGATGCCAGAGATTACGCATAACACGGATAATACGGGAACTTACAGATATTATCTTTTTCTCCACAATTCCCGAGAAAGCCTCTCGCTTGGGAGGAAGTTTTCTTTTTCCCCTGCCTACAGCATTTACATAGGCTTTTGAAATATCCGTGGGCGGATGCAGTCTGTTATATGTAAGGTCGAAATCCACAGGGGAAGCTTCTCTTGTAAACCTGTCAAAACTTACCATAGGAGCAAGCTTTGCGGCAACCCTGCGGCAGAGCTGATACTCAATAAGCTGGCCCTGCAGCTCGCTTTTGAGTTGCTCGGCTTCTTCCTCATGTTTTGGCAGGAGCATTACAGACTTGATATACACAAGACGGGACGCCATCTCAAGAAACTCTGAGGCAATATCCATATCCTCATTCTGCATGGCGTTAATCTGCTCCATATACTGCTCTAAAAGCAGAGAAATCTCAATATCACATATATCAATTTTATTCTTTGAAATAAGCAGAAGCAACAGGTCAAGAGGTCCTTCAAAGACAGGGAGCTTGTACTGTAGCTGTGTTGAGTTCTGCATTGCCTATTGCCTCCTTTCTCAGAATTCACGGCAAATTTACACAGTAAAAAAGAAACAAAGTCTTATCAAAAAGGGAGTGAAAAGATTCATTATGAAGCTCAGCACACCTGTGTAGGAAAGAAGAATAACTAAAAGGAAGGTGTAACGTTCATATCTGTAGATGAAATTCACAGCTTTATCGGGGAGAAAAATTGAAACCACACGGCTTCCGTCCAAAGGCGGAATGGGTATCAGGTTAAACACCGCCAAAGATACGTTGATGCTGATGTAGTAAAGAAGGAAATCCCACAAAAACAGACCTACGGCTGAATAGAAAAACTCACCTGTTGTAACATTGAGATAAACGAGTGCTACAGCTCCGCCCAGCATACCGCAAAGGATATTTGACACAGGACCTGCAAGAGCAGTTAATCCCATATAGAGCTTGGGCTTTTTGAAATTGCCCGGATGAATCGGTACAGGCTTTGCCCAACCAAAACCTAAGAGAAGCATACACAGAGCACCTGTAATATCGATATGCTTAATAGGATTAAGGGAAAGTCGGTCTCTGTACTTTATGGATTTATCTCCTAAAAGGTAAGCCACCCCTGCGTGAGCAAACTCGTGAACAGGCAGGATGAGGAATATCATCAAAAACACTACAGCAAAATGAACCAACACAGACTGCAAATCCATCTCGCCCCGTATAAGATTAAAAAGCAATTAAAACATCTCCGTATTAAATAAAAATATTGATAAACACAGCAAAAACATCTTGGAAAAAGTAAATTATATCCAATGAAGTCTCAGTTATAAAACTGCCCGGCATACCAAGGGAAAGAAAAGCCAGAAGAAACAAGCCTACAGAAATAATCATATCGTTTTTTTTTATCTGTTCTCTCCAGTGCTTGCCGATAAATGCAAACAGCACCTCACCCATATCCATAGGTGCAACAGGAATAAGGTTAAAGAAAGCAGAATACATACACATTCTGGTGAGAAAAAACGAAACAGAAAAAACAGTATGGAATACACAACCCCAGAAAGGAAGCTCAGTCTCAGGCATAGTTGATGGACTTGTAAGCCCGTAAAGATTGAGACACTCCATAAATGTTGAAAGAAACGCAAAAACTAAAAACAACAAAAAATAAGTAAGTATCCCTGAAAAAGAAATGAGAAAAGAACCCAGTACAGGTGCATGAAGATATCTTTGTCTGTATCGCACACGCTTTGTAAACCCCATAAACACAAGAAAAGCCGAGAAGGTTCCAATCCAATGGAAGCTGTTCGAAGGCTTCATTGAAAAATAGCCTGCGTCTTCTACCCAATCGTCACCGCAGAGTTTTGCAACCTTTGCCTGAATAAGATTGTGCAAGGGGCCTACAACGAAAACAAAAATTGCTGTAGCCAGAATCAATCCAAGAATAAAGCAGACGGCACCGCGCGTATTCACGAAGTATTTATCCAAGCTCATTATTATTCTATACAATCCTTCTCACCTCTTGCCGTAAAAAAGCTCTGAAAAAGCACACTTATGCTATTATATATAACTTAACCATTATATTATATAATAAGTCAAATAAAAAAACAAGAAAAGTTTTTCAAAAAAACACTTGCATTTTGTAAGCTTTTCTGTTATGATAACAGAGTTACAAATGCTACTATGTCATTAAGGAGGTGCAGAAGCATGGCAAAATGTGATTTCTGCGGAAAGGACGTTAAGTTCGGAATTAAGGTTTCTCACTCTCACAGACGCTCCAACAGAACTTGGAAGCCCAATGTGCAGAGAGTAAAGGCTGTTGTTAACGGCTCACCCAAGCACGTTTATGCTTGCACCCGTTGCTTACGTTCAGGTAAAGTTCAGAGAGCTGTTTAATCCGCTCTTTGTACAATATTGCAAAACAGTATGTAAAGTCCTTCGAGTAATCGAAGGGCTTTTTACTTTGTCAAAGGTACGAGGTACGTAGGATAAAAAATCAAGGTCGGAACAGAGATGTCTGTTCCGACCTTTTACTATTTGAAAAACTTATTCAATTATTCCTCAACAGGTGCATCTGTAGGTGCCTCTGTGGGAAGTTCTGCACGCAGAGCCTCCAAATCAGGCTTCTCTGTGTAGATTGTGAGGAACTCGCCCTTATTAACCAGATTGAAGTCATCAATTACAACCCAGATTTCGTCGCCTTCTACACCTGTGTAGTCAGCAGACTGAGGTGAACCGTTGTTGGAGATAATGATTGAGTATGCCTCTCCCTCGGGAAGTGCTGCATTAATTGAGAACCAACCGTCACCGTCATCCATCATTGCAACACCAGGCCAAGAATTGAATGCGTTGCCGCCTGATGTGCTCCAAGCCCAAAGGTAAGGAGTCCAGGTTGCCTCTGCATCCAGATGTGCAGCGTGAATCTTGTAGCCTGCAGCAGAATAATCATAGTAATAATCAACATTTGTGTTGTTTGCAGAAACAATACCTGTTGCGTTCTCAGGCAGAGTTTTGCTTATTTCATAAAGTTCTACCTTAACAGGCTCGGTATCATACTCTGTGCCCACTCTGTAGTTCTTAACTACACTGGGAGCGATAACAGCAACTGTGCCATCCTCTTTAACTGTGTAGAAGTTTGTTGTAACGGTGCTGATGCTTACAGAGAAGCCTGCAAGATGCTTCTGGAGCATTGTTGCATCCTTAATGTTAATATCATCTGAGTAATCATAGTCACCGTCTGTAAGCTGAGTATCGTTGAATTTGATAAGACCTGCAACGTGTTTCTGAATTGCGGTTGCATCAGCAATTGTAACCTTACCGTCTTCGCTTACGTCGCCTGAAACAAGTCTGGGAGCCTTATAAAGCTCGTAATTGTATGTTACAGTGATGTCTTCCTCTGTGAACACGCCCTTTGCGTCGCCGTCAACAGAGACAAAATCATACTCAAGAGAGAGAGAAGAATCAAGTGCTGTTTCGTAGCCGTTGCCGATTTTACCTGTGATTACCTGTCTGGTAAGAACAACACCTGTATCCTTGTCAATGTGGTTAACAGTTACCTTGCTGTCACCTGACTCAAGAGAAACTGCCTCAAAGCTTTCTTTATCAACTGCAATAATCACACCTGAAGGAGCAACTGTGAATGTGTTGTTGTCAACTTCATAGAGAGCATCAACACCGGCGGTTGAATTGTCAGCAATTACAACCCAGTTGGAAACGGTATCATCCTTCATTGTAACTTCTGCGGACTCAAAGGGATTGGAGTTAAATACAACAGCAATCTTCTTCCATTCGCCTTCAGTATCATTCTCTACAGTGAAACCGAGAGTTTCGGAAACGCTTGAAAGTGAAGTGTTGAGCTTATAGTTGCTCTTATAGTCGTTAGTACCTGCAGTGAAGGGAGTAAATGCCTTACGGATATCAATAAGACCTCTGTAATAAGAAACCAGGTCGGCGTTGGAAACTGCAAGCTCCCAATCCATCATATTCAGTTCAACGGGTGAGCTGTAGCTGTTGTGGTCGCCGTCCTTTGAACGAGCCATTTCTTCACCTGCAAGGAAGAAACAGATACCCTGGCTGGTGGTAATGATACCTGCACTCATCTTATTCATTTCGATAAGGTCGGAGTATCTCTGTCTGTAGTTAGCATCAAGACCGTAAACAGAAGCCACAAGTCTGTCGTAGAGAGTGTGGTTATCGTGGCAGGAAGCATAAGTTACGCACTGAGAAGGAGCCAAAGGTGTCCATGTGCCTCCGCGGCCGGATGTATTTGCACGGATACCGTATGCAATACCTGTGTAGCAGGACTTTGAACCCTGAAGGAAGCCTGTGCCTGTCTGAGCAAATACGTTACCCTTAAGAGCATCACGAATCTGGTCGTTGAACATACCAACTCTTTCGTGAACATATTCAGCCTTGGTCTGACCGCAGCTTACTGTCTTTGTGCCTGCACAGGTTGTCTTGTCAAATACAGAGGAAGCGGCGTTCCAGCCCTCACCGTACATAATGATTCTGGGGTCAATCTTGTCCAGATCTGCACGGATAAGGTTCATTGTTTCTGCATCATGGATACCCATAAGGTCAAAACGGAAACCGTCAACGTGATATTCCTCTGCCCAATAGCGGCAGCTTTCAATCATATACTTACGATACATTGCACGCTCGGAAGCTGTATCGTTTGCACAGCCTGATGCGTTTGACCAACCGCCTGCTTCATTGAAACGGTAGTAATAGTTGGGAACTGCAAGCTGGAAGTTAGATGTGTCTGTGAAATATGTGTGGTTATAAACAACGTCCATGATAACGCCGATGCCTGCCTCGTGGAGAGCCTGAATCATCTGCTTACACTCGTTGATACGAACGTTACCGTCAAAGGGGTTAGAGGAATAGCTGCCATCGGGAACGTTGTAGTTCTCAGGGTCGTAACCCCAGTTGTACTGATTGGAAAGGTCTGTTGCTTCATTAACTGTAGCAAAATCGTAGAAGGGGTTAATCTGAACGTGAGTAATACCCAGTTCCTTGAGGTAGTCAACACAAGTGGGAACCAAACCCTCACCGTTAACTGTTGTGCCCTTTTCTGTGAAAGCAAGGAACTTACCGCGGTTTGCTTCAGAAACACCTGATGTCTCAGAAGCGGAGAAGTCACGTACAACTACTTCCCAGATGATAGCATCTGTCTGCTCGTTAACATAGATGTGAGCATCCTTGTCCCAACCCTTAGGGTCAGTGCTGTCAAGGTCAACTACCATTGCACGGTCGCCGTTAACGCCTGTTGCCTTAGCATAGGGGTCAACGAATGTAGCTGTTTTTTCCTTCTCTGTTACAAGAGCTTTGTTTGTGGATGTGTAAGTGTAGTAAACGTTCTTGAGGTCACCGTCAATAGCAACCGACCAGACGCCTGTCCACTTGTCGCCGTCCATAAGCTTTGTCATTGCATATGTACCAAGAGAAGCTGCACCCTCTTCGTCATCGCTGCCTGTTGCGTAAAGGTTAACGATAACCTCTGTGGATGTAGGAGCCCAGAGCTTGAAGGTGGTTTTTGTGGATGTGTAAGTACAACCTAAATCATCACCATCATAGGCAAATTCCTTATCCAGAGCCTGAGCAGCAATGGTGTAGGGGTTAGTAATCTCATCTTCTGAAGCTTCTGTCACAGGCTCTGTAACTGCTTCTGTAGGTGCTTCGGTTACTTCTTCAGCACCTGCTGAAACTATTGAAACAGTAGCTGTGCTCGCAATGAGAAGCACACAAAGCAAAAGTGAGATAATACTTTTGAGTTTCATAAGTTTTTCCTCCTTAAAATTTATTAATTTCTCATCACAAGTGATGAGATAAAATTAACTCATATATAGTATATATTATTAAAAAGAGAATTTCTACACATAAATGGAAAAAAGTTGTCCTTTTCAAAAGAAAGACAAATAAGGGATAGGCAAATGCCTATCCCCTATCTTTTATAATTAATTTAATTTTATCAAAATCCGCAGAACTTAAGGATTAATTTCGTCCTGCTCCACAAGAATCAAAGCACTTGTGGGAGGCACACAGATTACTCTGCTGTACTCACCGATAAACTCTGTGCCTGCTTCTTCGTGGTTTACAAGGGCATCCCACCAACCTGTAAGTCCGTGTGAAGCCAAATCAAAGCACTCCTGATGGTGAGCACCGTTAAAGAGCAGAAGCATCTTGCGGTGTTTGCTGTAAGCCTCACCCTCCAGAGTATATCCTGCACCTGTGGGATTATCTGTAAAGAGCCACATACCCTTGTGGATAGTACCCTCTGTGTGGTCACGGAAAGGAGCAAACGCCTTACGAAGCTTGATAAGGCCTTTGTAATAATCCACCAGGTCCTTGTACTCTACAATACGTGTCCAGTCAATACGGTTAAGTTTTGAGGGTGAACAGTAGCTGTTGTGTTCGCCAAGCTTTGTACGTGCCATTTCTTCGCCTGCAAGTATAAAAGGAATACCCTGGCTTGTGAACATAATGGCGGCGGCAAGCTTGTTCATTCTCACAATATCCTCGTGACGCTTGTCGTACTGAGCTTTTTCGCGGTGAACAGAAACGCAGAGCTTGTCGTACATAGTTCTGCCATCGTGACAGGAAGCATAGTTAACAGCCTGAGAAGGAGTACGTGCCCAGAAATCTGTTTCTGCACGGACTGCACGGAAAACCTCGTTACGGCGGGAGCCGTTCTGAACAAAACCGCAGCTGTGCTGTTCAAACTCGTTACCCTTTACTGCATCGCGGTAATTATCACAGAAAGCCGCAACATTATTGGGCAGATAATGCATATTCTTCTGGTTAGCCATAATTGTGCCCGGCTGGCAAGCTGTGAACATATCCCAAGCTTCGCCGTACATCAGAATCTTCTCACCGTTTTCAAGGGTATTGAGAGCTTTTCTGATTTCGTTCATAGTATCTACATCGTGCAGGCCCATCAGGTCAAAACGGAAGCCGTCAAGATGATACTCTTGTGCCCAGTACATAATGGAGTCAATCATAAACTTGCGGTACATTTTGTGTTCTGAAGCTGTATCGTTACCGCAGCCTGAACCGTTGGACCAGTTGCCGTCCTTGTTGTATCTGTAGTAGTAGCCGGGAACGGAAATATCGAACCAGGAGCCTACGCTTGAGTAGGTATGGTTGTATACAACGTCCATAACTACGGCAATTCCTGCCTCGTGGAGTGCCTTAATCATTTCTTTACACTCGCGGATTCTTACCTCACCCTTGTAGGGGTCAGTGGAAAAACTGCCTTCAGGCAGATTGTAGTTTTTAGGGTCATAACCCCAGTTATACTGGTCGGCAGTTGAAGCTTCGTCAACGGAGCCGAAATCATAGAAGGGATTAATCTGCACACAGTTGATGCCTAATTCCTTAAGATAATCAACACAGGTAGCAGGTGCACCCTCTTTACCATAAAGAGTTGTGTGCTCTGTGAAAGCCATAAACTTTCCTCTGTGCTTTTCTGAAACACCGCTTGATTCACAGTAGGAAAAATCCCGAACCTGTACTTCCCAGATAATTGCATCTGTAGGACGCTCAAAAAGAACCCTCTTGTCATTCTCCCAATCCTGAGGATTGGTGGTTTCAAGATTTACAACCATTGAGCGGTTACCGTTAACACCTGCAGCCTTAGCATAAATATCGCCTGTTTCCCTCTCACCGAAATGAGGAGTGGTAACCAGATAAGTGTAATACACACCTGCAAGGTCACCCACAGCTGTGTAAGACCACACACCCTTGTCATTCTTTGTCATAGGATAGGTGCCAAGCACCTTTGCTCCGGGCTCTGAGTCACTGCCCGTAGAGAAAAAACGCACCTTTACTTCTGTTGCGGTTGGTGACCACAAACGGAATTCTGTGCACTCCTTGTTATAGATTGCTCCGAGCTTGCCATCAAAATAGTAATATTTATCCAGTAATACTCCTGAGTTTGCTAAAACGTGTTTGTAATTATTCATATATACCCCTCGGAAAATTCGGAAAATCCAAATATTCTATTTGATTTTCCAAAAACATACACGTGTATTATATCACAGACTCTTTATCAAAGTAAATAGGTTGAGCACTGCAAAAAACGTTTTTTATGGCAAAAAATTTACTTATTTCAAACAACTCGGATAACAAATAACCATACACAGTCAAATATAACACTGTGCAAAATCAGATAAGTCTTCTTCAATTCTGAGAAGTCTGTTATACTTTGCAGTTCTCTCGCTTCTGCAGGGAGCGCCTGTTTTTATTTGACCTGCGCCTGTGGCAACTGCAATGTCTGCAATGGTGGTATCCTCACTTTCGCCCGAGCGGTGAGAAATTACAGCGGTATACCCTGCTCTGTGGGCTTTTTCAACAGCACGGAAAGTTTCCGTAAGAGTGCCAATCTGGTTTACTTTAATAAGGATTGAATTTGCCGCCTTCATATTTATGCCGTGGCACAGGCGTTTATCGTTTGTAACGAACAAATCATCACCTACAAGCTGAACTCGGTCTGAGAGTTTCTCTGTAAGCTGCACCCAACCTGTCCAGTCGTTCTCGGAAAGAGGGTCTTCTATTGATATAATAGGATATTTTGCAGAAAGTGTGTCAAAGTAGTTTATAAGCTCCAGGGTACTCAGAGTATTGCCTCGTTTAGGCAGATGATAACTGCCGTCTTTGAACCACTCGGAGGCAGCGGCATCAAGGGCAAGCTTTGTATTTTCCTGCGAATAACCCGCCTTTTCAACAGCCTCGAGGATAAGCTCTATGGCTTCTTCGTCACTTTCAAGGTCGGGTGCAAATCCGCCCTCGTCACCTACCGCCGTAGATTTTCCGCGGCTATGCAAAATTTCCTTTAAGCTGTGGTAAATCTCACAGCATTGTCTTAAGCCTTCAGAAAAACTCTTAGCTCCTACAGGCATAATCATAAACTCCTGAATATCTATATTATTAGATGCGTGTGCACCTCCGTTTAAGATATTCATCATAGGCACGGGAAGTCTTGAAGAAAACGGTGTACCCAGATAGCGGTACAAGGGTAGTTTAAGGTAGCTTGCCGCCGCCTTTGCCAAAGCAAGAGAAACCGACAAAATGGCATTGGCACCTAAATTGCTCTTGTTATCTGTGTTATCCATTTTAATCATAATAGTGTCAAGCTCCTGCTGACACAGGCAACTTCTTCCCAGAAGTGCAGGAGCTATAAGCTTATTCACATTATCAACTGCTTTGGTAACAGCTTTGCCCATATAAGCCCTGCTTTTATCTCTTAGTTCCACAGCCTCGTACTCTCCTGTGGAAGCACCCGAGGGCACAATAGCAAGACCTTTATCACCCGATTCCAACTCCACCTCACACTCAACTGTGGGAAAACCTCTTGAATCCAACACCTGTCTTGCCTTGATTCCTTTGATTGCGTATTCCATATATATCCTCCTTTTTATTTTATAATCCCCTTAAAGCTTCTCAATATTCGCGAACATTCCTGAGCTTTTCGGATATTATTTAATAGAAAGGAGGTTTTGGCGATGGAGACCGTACTTTATACTGTGCTTGAAGGCAACACCCTGTGGGGAATTGCAAACTTCTTCGGCACAACTGTTGAGGAAATAATAAAGCTGAACAATCTTAAAGAGCCTGAGCTGATTTTTCCCGGTCAGGAAATCAGGGTTCCTGTTGACAGACCTACTCCCCCACGTTACTATGCAGTCCGTCCCGAGGACACAATGTGGGGTATTGCAAAACGCTACAACCTGAATGTAAATGATATTATTGCACTGAATAACCTTGCAAATCCCAATCTGATTTATCCCGGACAGATAATCCGACTTAGAGGCTGATAAAAACCGCAGAATGTTGTATTTTCTCAGCATTCTGCGGTTTACCTTAATAATTGCACAAATTTCCAAAATTTGCATTTTCTTGCAGTTTATGATATAATTTATAGTTGGTGATAAAAATGATTAAAATTCTGTCATCCCTTTTTCTGAAGGGTGTGGAAAAAAACACAGACACAGGCAGACGCCTGTGGGGTATGATGTGCTCTATTTTAGGCATCGGGCTCAACATTGTCCTCTTCGGCATAAAGCTGTTAGCAGGTACTCTTTCCGGCTCCATTGCCATTACTGCTGATGCCTTCAACAATTTATCCGATGCAGGCTCGTCTCTCATTACCCTTATCGGCTTTAAGTTTGCAGGAATGAAGCCTGACCCGAAGCACCCCTTCGGTCACGGAAGAATCGAGTACATATCGGGGCTTCTTGTTTCCATTATCATCGTTATTGTAGGCTTTGAGCTTCTGATTTCCTCTATTGAGAAAATATTGAATCCCGAACCTCTTGCAGGAAACCTTCTGGTTACAATTCTTATCCTGTGTGCTTCAATTCTTATTAAAGGTTATATGTTCTTCTACAACCGCAAGGTAGGTAACGAGATTGACTCTGCAGGTATGAAGGCAACCGCTACTGACAGTCTTTCTGACTGTGCCGCAACAACTGTTGTGCTCATTTCCGTTATCATCGGTGCTTTCACAAACGTTGCCATTGACGGCTGGTTTGGTGCGGCAGTATCTATGTTTGTTCTTTTTGCAGGCTTCCGCTCAGCATACGAAACAATTCAACCCTTGCTGGGACTTCCTCCCGAGGAAGATTTTGTAAAAGAGATTGAGAATACCGTTATGGCTCACGATGTAGTGCTGGGTATTCACGATATGGTTATTCATGATTACGGCCCCGGCAGAAAGATGATGTCTCTGCACGCAGAGGTTGACGGCAAAGGTGACATCTTTGCTCTGCACAACGAGATTGACATTATCGAGCTGGAACTCAGAGAAAAATTCTCCTGCGAAACAGTAATTCATATGGACCCCATTGAAACCGACAACGAGGCGGTGACCAAGTTCAAAGAAATCGCCTGTGAGGCTATCAAGGAGCTTCACCCTGACGCTACAATTCACGACTTCCGTATGGTTCCCGGTCCTGTATTCAACAATCTGATTTTTGATGCTGTTATCCCCCACGAGGTGACGGACAGCGAGGATGAACTGAAAAAAAGAATCGGCACTCTTATAAGAGAAAAATGCCCCAACTGCAATGCAGTTGTCACCATTGACAGACCATACACAACAAACTAAATGCAATCCCCGATTTTTCATCGGGGATTTTTTATTATGTTAAAGCATAAAGATTGACAAAGAAAATTATAAATGTTATAATTTTTCTATTCTTCATAAGCACAAATGCAGTGACCGGGAAGAAGTAAGCTTATATCAAGGCTTTCAGAGAGCAGGCGGAGGGTGCAAGCCTGCAGCACGTTATAAGCCCAATACATCCCGAGAGCAGCACACCGAACATCGAAGCGCCGAGGTGCGTAGCCTTAAAAAGTCAAGGATGACGCCGCAATTTGCCGAACAGCAAATTAATGCTGTGCATTTGTTTGCAGGCAAATTTGGGGAGTCCGTGGACTTTTTAAGAGTAGCGGAGCACAACGAGGCGTGACAAAGAAGTGCCGAGGTGCGTAGCCTCGCTATAAAACCGATGAGTAGGCTGTGACGGAAGCCGTCCGTTACACGGCAGGGTATTTTTCTTTTGAATGATACCTGCAGAGGCTTTTGCCGTGAGGCAAGAGCAAATTGAGGTGGTACCGCGATTTTTCGTCCTCAAAAGCACTTTTTCACTTTGTGCTTTTGAGGTTTTTTATTTTTAGGAGTGAGATACAGAAATGACTATTATTGATATGCTGGAAAAAAACGCCAGAGAATTTTCTTCTGACGTTGCTCTGGTAGAAATTAACCCCGGTCAACCTGAAACAAGACGTCTTACCTGGCGTGACTACGACCTTGTTCAGGAAACCGAGAAAAAGTATTTCCGCCGTGAGATTACCTGGAGCGTTTTTGACGAAAAAGCAAACCGATTCGCAAACGCATTAATGGCAAGAGGCATCAAAAAAGGCGACAAAGTTGCAATCCTTCTGATGAACTGCATTGAGTGGCTTCCTATTTACTTTGGTATTCTTAAGACAGGTGCCCTGGCTGTTCCCCTTAATTTCAGATATGCAAGCGATGAGATTGACTACTGCTTAAACCTTGCTGAGTGCGATGCTCTGGTTTTCGGTCCCGAGTTTATAGGCCGAGTTGAGGATATTGTAGAAAGTATCAGCAAGAACCGCTTACTAATTTACGCAGGCGGTCAGGGATGTCCCACCTTTGCAGAAGACTATGCAGATATGACGATGGAGTGCTCATCCCAGCCCCCTGCTGTTCCCCTTACAGAAGATGACTTTGCGGCAATTTACTTCTCATCAGGTACCACAGGTTTCCCCAAGGCAATACTTCACAAGCACCAAAGCCTCACCCACTCCTGCCGTGTTGAGCAGAACCACCACGGTCAGACAAAAGATGACGTGTTCCTGTGCATTCCTCCTTTGTACCACACAGGTGCAAAGATGCACTGGTTCGGAAGTCTTCTCTCGGGCGGTAAAGCTGTTCTCCTCAAGGGCACACGCCCCGAATACGTTTTTGATGCAGTTTCCAAGGAGAAGTGTACCATTGTATGGCTCCTTGTTCCCTGGGCACAGGATATCCTCAACGCTATGGATTCGGGTGCGCTTAACCCTGCTGACTACGAGCTTTCTCAGTGGAGGCTTATGCACATCGGTGCTCAGCCTGTTCCCCGCAGTCTTATCAGACGCTGGAAGGAATACTTCCCCTCTCATCAGTATGACACAAACTACGGTCTGAGTGAATCTATCGGCCCGGGTTGTGTTCACCTGGGAGTTGAAAACATCCACAAAGTTGGCGCCATCGGCAAGCCCGGCTTTGGTTGGGAGGTTAAGATTGTAAACGAAAATAACCAGCTTGTAGAACAAGGTGAAGTTGGCGAGCTTTGCGTAAAGGGTCCCGGTGTTATGACCTGCTACTACAACGACGAGGTAGCAACTGCCGCTTCTATCAAAGACGGCTGGCTTTACACAGGCGATATGGCTAAAGAGGACGAGGACGGCTTCATCTTCCTTGTAGACCGCAAAAAGGATGTTATCATCTCTGGCGGTGAAAACCTCTACCCTGTTCAGATTGAAGACTTCCTCAGAGGCCACAAGTCTATAAATGATGTTGCTGTTATCGGTCTGCCCGATGAAAGACTGGGTGAAATTGCGGCGGCTATCATTGAGCTTAAAGAGGGCTTTACTGCTACAGAAGAAGAAATCAACGAATTCTGCAAGGGTATGCCCAGATACAAGCGTCCCCACAGAATTATCTTTGCAAAAGTACCCCGTAACCCCACAGGCAAGATTGAAAAACCTAAGCTCCGTGAGATGTACGGTGCCTCAAAGCTTGTTGACGCACAGAACAAATCATAATTTTATTTTGAGAAAAGGTGTGAGATTTCCCTGAACTTTTCGTCTAATTAAGGAAAGCTCACACCTGTTTTATAAAACTCAGGAGGTTACATTATGAAAAAGGTTATTTCTCTTTTAATGACAGTTATGATGCTTTTCAGCATAAGCATCGTCTGCACTTCTGCTTACACTCTGCCTGAAGGCTTCGCAGTATCTTCTGATGAAGGCACCGCATTTGACGCTGTAGACGGTACAGCAATCGGTTATATGGGCGACGCAGATAACTCATCTGACGTTTCCATCAAAGACGCAACTGCTATTCAGAAGCACATTGCAAAGCTTGAGATACTCGGCGGTGATGCAGTCCTCCTTGCAGATGTAGATTTTTCAAATGACATCACCATTAAGGATGCAACTGCAATTCAGAAATGGCTTGCAAAACTTGAAATTGATGAACCTGTTTATCATCTGGTTTACATCGAAAACACAAACAACCTCGAACCTCCCCATAATCATATATTCAATGACGCAACTTGTACAACTCCAAAAACTTGTGATATCTGTGGAGCAACAAGCGGATTTGCAAATGGTCACAGTTTTGCTAACGGCTACTGTCCCATCTGCGGTGAATATGATCCAGAATATAACGAAGGAAGTATGGTATGGATACCTACTAACGGTGGAACAAAATACCATGCATATTCATCTTGCAGCAATATGCTCGATCCTATGTTTGTTTCAAAACCATACGCAGAATATCTTGGATTCACTCCTTGTAAAAGATGTCATTGAAAAACGGAACACACAGAGTTGAAGGCGTAAAAGACCATATCCGACAGCAAAAAAGAAGGCACACATCGTTTTATGATGTGTGCCTGTTTTAGTTTATCTGATTTTTTACTTTACCCTTGTTTCGCAGTATTTGCAACGAAGAATATTCTTCTCCTTGTCAACAAGTTTGAATGCCTGGGGAAGCTCCTGCTCTGTGTGCGTAATGCACTTGGGATTCTGGCAGATGTGCTTGCCATCTGCATCATCTGAAATAGGCTTGGGGCGTACCGCATCAGCGCTGATGCCCTGCTTAGCTTCGGATAACAGCTTCAGAATAAGTGCCATACGCATATACTTACCGTTTAATACCTGTTTGAAGTAACAAGCGCGGCTGTCGTAATCCACCTCAACAGAAATCTCGTTAACTCTGGGCAGGGGATGCATAATAATCATATCAGACTTTGCATTCTCAAGTTTATCTGCTGTTAAGATGTAGCTGTCTTTAAGTCGCTCGTACTCTGCCTTATCCTCAAATCTTTCTCCCTGAACACGTGTCATATAGAGGATATCAAGTGAAGGCATAGCTTCTTCAAGATTATCGCACTCAACATACTCAATGCCGTTCTTCTCCAACACCTCATACACAAGATAACTGGGAATTTTTAATTCCTTGGGAGCAATAAACACAAACTTAACTCCCTTGTAACGGGACAAAGCTGTGCACAGAGAATGCACTGTTCTGCCGTATTTAAGGTCACCGCAGAAGCCAACAGTCAAGTGAGAAAAATCGCCTTTCTCTCGTCTGATTGTAAGCAGGTCGGCAAGGGTCTGTGTGGGGTGATTATGTCCGCCGTCACCTGCATTGATAACAGGTACCACGCAGTTGCGGTCTGCAACAAAGGGTGCACCCTCAATAAAGTGGCGCATTGCAATAATATCTGCATAGCAGCCAACAACTCTGGCTGTGTCGGCAATACTCTCGCCTTTTACAGCGGAAGAATTACTGCCGTCGCTGAAACCTATAACGGAACCGCCAAGCTCGTGCATCGCGGCTTCAAAAGAAAGTCTGGTTCTGGTTGAAGGCTCAAAGAAAAGAGTTGCAAGCTTCTTGCCCTTACAACTCTCACTGTACTTCTGAGGATTTTCAATTATATCCTCAGCTGTATTCATAAGAGCTTCAATTTCTTCTATGGTAAGTTCGCTTATATCAATAAGTCCTCTCATACTTTACACCACCTTAATACTTCTCAGGCTCCCTCAAAGAGGGAGCCGAGCATTACAAATTAAATCCTATGTTTACTTAGCTGTAATCCAGCTTTCGTCAGAGGGGTTGTCTCTGAACTTGAGAAGACGGGCAACGTCCTCGTCCTTGATATAGCCGATTTCTGCTGCAGCTTCTGCCACAGCGTCAAGGTTTGTAAGGCTTACGTTCTTTACGTTTGCGGCAGCAAGGCGGTCAAGACCCTTCTGCATACCGTATGTGAAGATAGAAACGATACCAAGCACCTCTGCGCCAACTTCTCTGAGTGCGTCTACAACATCAATAACGGAACCGCCTGTGGAAATAAGGTCCTCAATAACTACTACCTTCTGACCTGCTTTGAGTCTGCCCTCAATTTTGTTCTGTCTGCCGTGGTCCTTAGCACTTCCGCGAACATAGCCCATAGGCATATCAAGGATGCTTGCGGCAATAGCGGCATGTGCGATGCCTGCTGTGGATGTACCCATAAGAACTTCTGCCTCGGGGTATTCACGCTTTACGGTCTCTGCGATGGCGTGCTCAACAATCTCTCTCTGCTTGGGAGAAGTGAGGATAAGACGGTTATCGCAGTAAATGGGACTTTTGATACCTGATGCCCATGTAAAGGGCTCATCGGGACGAAGGAATACTGCCTGAATCTCAAGCAATGCTTTTGCTACTGTCTTTTCCATAATCTTAAATTCCTTTCTATGTTCAGATATTGATTACTAAGATTAACCAACGAACTCAGCAATACATCTCTTGTATGCTGCTACGGGGTCGTCTGCTGCTGTGATGGGTCTGCCTACAACAATATAGTCAGAGCCGATTTCCTTTGCACGCTCAGGAGTTGTAACACGCTTCTGGTCGCCAACGTCACCGTCAGCAAAACGCACACCGGGAGTAACTGTTACGAAGTCCTTACCGCACTTCTCGTGAACCTTGCCTGCCTCCAAAGGTGAGCAAACTACACCGTCAAGGCCTGCGTCAGCGGCATTCTTTGCATAGTGCATAACAACCTCATCAATGGGAGCATTGATGAGCAGGTCTTCTCTCATTGCTTCCTCGCTTGTAGAAGTCAGCTGAGTTACCGCAATGAGGATGGGACGTGTGCCGTCCTCGCGGGTAAGACCCTTGAGTGCTGCTTCCATCATAGCCTTTGTGCCTGATGCGTGAAGGTTTGTCATATCTACATCAAGGTTACGAAGCACTGACATTGACTTCATAACTGTGTTAGGAATATCGTGAAGCTTAAGGTCCAGAAAAATCTTGTGGCCTCTTGCCTTGATTTCTTTTACAATCTCGGGACCTGCTGAATAAAACAGTTCCATACCGATTTTTACGAAAGGCTTGCAATCTGTGAACTTGTCAAGGAATGCAAGGCACTGCTCTTTGCCTGCAAAGTCGCAGGCGATGATTACGTCTTTACCCATTAGTGTGCGCCTCCTATAATATCTGTTAAGTTTGTAATGCCGTATTTTTCCATTACGGCAGGTAAGTCCTCTATAATCTTCTTGCAGGCATAGGGGTCAACAAGATTCTGTGCTCCTACCTGAACTGCAGTTGCACCTGCAAGCATCATTTCAATTACATCTTCAGCAGTAGCAACACCGCCGATACCGATTATCGGGATATTCACTGCTTCGTAAACCTGATAAACAAGTCTTAAAGCCTGAGGGAAGATTGCAGGACCAGAGAAACCGCCCATTTTGTTTGCGATTACAGGCTTCTTTGTTCTCAGGTCAATTCTCATACCAAGGAAGGTGTTGCACAGTGAAATTCCGTCTGCCCCTGCTTCCTCCACAGCCTTTGCTATGGGGACAATGCTTGTAACATTGGGAGTGAGCTTTATATACACAGGCTTGGTAGTAACAGCCTTGACAGCGCGAGTAATCTCAGCCGCCATCTCGGGGGAAGTGCCCAGAGCCATACCGCCGCCGTGAACATTGGGACAGCTTATATTAACCTCAATAAGTCCAACGCAGTCCTCTTTGTCTATCTTCTCACAGCAGGCTACGTATTCCTCCACGCAGAAACCGCTGATGTTTGCAACAACTTTCTTGTGGAAAACTTCTCTCATTTTTGGAAGTTCCTCAGAAATCACTTTATCAATACCGGGATTCTGCAGACCTACTGCGTTAATCATTCCCATAGGTGTTTCTGCGATTCTGGGGGTAGGGTTACCGAATCTGGGTTCTAATGTTGTACCCTTGAAGGAGAAGGAACCTAAGATGTTGATATCGTAAATCTGTGCAAACTCGTAACCGAAGCCGAAAGTACCGCTGGCGGGGATTATGGGATTGTCAAGAGTAAGCCCTGAGAGTGTTACCTTTGTGTTTACCATATAATCTCCTCCTTTGTAAGTACGGGGCCTTCCTTACAGATTCGCTTGTTGCCGTACTTTGTTTTGCAGGAGCAACCCATACAGGCACCGAAGCCACAGCCCATTCTTTCTTCAAAGCTGAACTGCCCTGAGGTTTTGCTCTCGTTGTATACAGCCTTAAGCATAGGTTCGGGACCGCAGGTGTAAACATAAGTATAATCAGAGAGTGTTTTCATAACATCGGTTACAAAACCTTTGGTGCCGACACTGCCGTCAACAGTTGCAACGAAAACTTCTGCACCCAAAGCCTTGAACTCAGCCTCATAGAAAATTTCCTCTGCCTTGTTAAAACCAAGGATAACTGTAACGTCTTTACCCTCAGCTATCAAGTCCTTTGCAAGCTGATACATAGGAGGCACTCCTACACCGCCGCCGATAAGGAGAGGCTTGTCGCCGCTTTGTGACAGGTCGTAGCCGTTGCCGAGACCTGTGAGCACATCAAGCTCTACACCCTCGGACATTCTGCTCATAACCTCAGTGCCCTTACCTACTACCTTGTAAATGATTGTGAGCTTATCCCCCACTACCTCACATACAGAGATCGGACGGCGAAGATAAAGTCCCTCAATCTGAATATTAACAAACTGTCCGCAGGCAATAGAGGTACAGTCCCCCTCCATCACCATTTTGAACACATCTTTAGCTATTTTCTCGTTAGAGATTACTTTGAAAATTACCTGTTTCATTTTTCACTCAACTCACTCTGCATCAATTGTAGAAATTGTAAGTGTTGTTTCCTCCAGAACATCAAGGAGCACCTTAACCGTATCAAGAGCTGTGAACATTGTTACGTTGTTCTCAGAAGCACAGGCACGGATTTCGTATCCGTCGGTTGCCTGGCTCATAGAGCCGATGTCGCGGGTATTGATAACATAAGCAATGTGACCTTTACGGATTGCCTTGGGGATATCCTCAGAACCATCGGAAATCTTGCCCATCTTGTGAGTACGGATACCGTTTGCAATGAGGAAGTTTGCTGTACCTTCTGTAGCCTGAATGTTGAAGCCCAGCTGATAGAAACGGCGGATAAGAGGCAGTGCCTCCTCCTTGTCTTTGTCAGCAACGGTAACCAGTACTGTACCGTAGTTCTGAACAGTCATACCTGCAGCCTGAATTGCCTTATACATTGCACGGTTGAGTTTATTATCATAGCCGATTGCCTCACCTGTAGACTTCATCTCAGGTGAAAGGTAAGCGTCCAGACCCTTGATTTTATTGAAGGAGAACACGGGCACCTTTACGTACCAACGGTTCTTCTCTGTAGGATAGATTGTGAAGATTCCCTGCTCTTTTAAGGTCTTGCCCATAATTACGTTTGTGGCAATATCTGCAAGGGAATAACCTGTAGCCTTTGAAAGGAAGGGAACTGTTCTTGAAGAACGGGGATTAACCTCGATGATGTAAACATCGTCATTAGAATCAACAATGAACTGGATATTGTAAAGGCCGACAATACCAAGGCCAAGTCCCAGCTTTTTAGCATATTCAAGGATAACTCCCTTTACCTTATCTGAGATGCTGAATGCAGGATAAACACTGATGGAGTCGCCTGAGTGAACGCCTGTACGCTCAACAAGCTCCATAATACCTGCAACGAAAACATCGTTACCGTCGCATACTGCATCAACCTCAACCTCTTTACCCATAATGTACTTATCAACAAGTACGGGCTTATCAACGTCAACCTCAACGGCTGTACGAAGGTATCTTCTGAGCTGTTCTTCGTTTGCAACAATCTGCATAGCACGTCCGCCCAGAACGAAAGAAGGACGGACAAGCACGGGATAGCCGATGGAGTTTGCGGCATTTACACCGTCTTCGATATTTGTAACAGCTGTACCCTTGGGCTGAGGAATCTGAAGTTCTGCCAGAATTCTTTCAAAGCTCTTTCTGTCCTCTGCTCTGTCAATCGCCTCAACGTCTGTGCCGATAACCTTAACACCGCGTCTGCCGATAGGCTCTGCAAGGTTGATAGCTGTCTGACCGCCCAGAGAAGCGATTGCTTCAAAAGCACCCTCAAACTCAACAACATTCATTACATCCTCGGGAGTAAGAGGCTCAAAATAGAGCTTGTCTGCTGTTGTGTAGTCGGTAGAAACTGTTTCGGGGTTATTGTTGATGATAATAGCCTCAATACCTGCTTTGCGGATAGTTGAAACTGCGTGAACTGTGGAGTAGTCAAACTCTACACCCTGACCGATACGGATAGGGCCTGCACCAAGAACCAGAGTTTTCTCTCTGTCTGTCACGATTGACTTGTTCTCACCCTGGTAGCTTGAATAGAAGTAAGGAATATATGCACCTGTGTGGCAGGTGTCAACCATTCTGTAAATGGGGAAAATCTTGTTTTCTTTACGCAATGCAAAAATCTGGTCATCTGTCATACCCCAAAGCATTGCAATGTATTTATCAGCAAAACCAATCTTCTTTGCTTCTTTAAGGGTTTCGATGTCACCCTTGTTGTCTGCGATAACCTTCTCGAAATCAACAATCATCTTGAGGTTTTCAAGGAAGAGTTCTGTAATAGCTGTAACCTCGTGGAGCTTCTCAACGCTCTCACCTCTTCTGAAAAGTTCAGCAACTGCAAAGAAGTTATCATCGTGGAATTTATTGATATATGTGTAAATCTCCTCGGTTGTCCACTTGGTAAACTTAGGCATAAAGAAGTGGCACACGCCTGTTTCCAGAGAACGAACAGCCTTGAGGAGACACTCCTCAAGTGTAGAACCGATACCCATAACCTCGCCTGTAGCCTTCATCTGAGTAGAAAGCTCGTTGGAAACTGTGGGGAATTTATCAAAGGGGAAACGAGGGAGCTTTGCAACCACATAATCAAGGTCAGGCTCAAAAGCTGCATTTGTGTTTGCAATCTTAATCTCCTCCAAAGTCATACCGACAGCAATCTTTGCTGTAACTCTCGCAATGGGGTAGCCTGATGCCTTGGAAGCCAGTGCAGATGAACGGGAAACTCTGGGGTTAACCTCGATGAGGTAATACTCTGAGGAATCGGGATTGAGTGCATACTGAACGTTGCAACCGCCCTCGATTTTGAGAGCTTTGATAATTTTCAGTGCACTTTCTTTGAGCATATTGAAGTCGTGGTCATTGAGGGACATAATAGGAGCCACAACCATAGAGTCGCCTGTGTGAACGCCTACAGGGTCGATGTTTTCCATACCGCAAATCATAATTGCGTGGTCAGCACTGTCGCGCATAACCTCGAACTCGATTTCCTTGTAGCCCTTAACACTCTTTTCGATAAGAACCTGAGATACGGGAGAAAGACGGAATGCGTTGATACCTTTCTCGATGAGTTCTTCTTCGTTATATGCAAAGCCGCCGCCTGTACCGCCCAGAGTAAATGCAGGACGCAAAACTACAGGGTAACCGATTTCCTTGGCAGCTTCTTTTGCTTCTTCAAGGTTGTAGGTAATACGTGAAGGAATAACAGGCTCGTCGATGCTCTCGCAAAGCTCCTTAAAGAGCTCTCTGTGCTCAGCACGCTCGATACTCTCTGAGCTTGTAGCCAGAAGCGCTACACCGCACTGTTCAAGAATACCCTTCTTCTGGAGCTGAGTAGCAAGGTTAAGACCTGTCTGTCCGCCGATACCGGGGATGATTGCATCGGGTCTTTCATAGCGGAGAATTCTTGCGATATACTCCAGAGTAAGAGGCTCCATATAAACCTTGTCTGCAATAGTTGTGTCAGTCATAATTGTAGCAGGGTTGGAGTTACAGAGAACTACCTCGTAACCTTCTTCTTTAAGAGCCAAGCAAGCCTGAGTGCCTGCATAGTCAAACTCTGCAGCCTGTCCGATAATAATAGGACCTGAACCGATAATAAGAATTTTCTTGATGTCTTTACGTTTTGCCATTTTTATTTCTCCTTCCGTTTACCTTTATTCATTATCCTGCCAGACTATATTGCCATCGCACATAGTCAGGCGGCATTTTCCGAAAACCTTTTCTCCCGCAAAGGGAGTAGCCTTGCCCTTGGAGATAAACTCCTCAGGATTTATGGTATATTCACAGTCAAGGTCAAAGACTGTCAAATCAGCACTCTGCCCCACTGCGATTTCTGAGCCTATACCAAAACGTTTTCTTGCATTGGTGTTCAGCAAATCCACAAGTTTTTCAAGGGTAACCACACCCGTCTTTACAAGTTTGGTATAGAGTATCGGGAATGCGGTTTCGATACCTGTGATTCCCATTGCACTCTTTTCAAGCCCTCTTGACTTTTCCTCAGCACTGTGGGGTGCGTGGTCGGTAGCTATCACATCCACCGTACCGTCAAGGATTCCTGCAATCAGTGCTTCTCTGTCGGTTTTATCTCTCAAAGGCGGGTTCATTTTGAAGCGTCCGTCCTCCTGAAGGAAACTGTCATCAAGAACAAGATAGTGGGGGCCTGTTTCGCAGGTGATGTCAACTCCGTTTTTCTTAGCCTGTCTTATGGCTTCTACAGATTCCTTTGCAGAAACGTGACACACATGATATGGACAGCCTGTTTCCTTCACAAGCTCAATATCCCTTATAATGGGACCGTACTCACTCTCAGAACAGATTCCTCGGTGGTTGTGAGCTTTTGCATATTCGCCAAGATGAATGTATCCGCCCTTGAGCAGTGAATTATCCTCGCAATGGGCAACAATCATCTTGCCCAAAGCTTTTGATTTGAGCATCGCTTCTCTCATCATGTCCCGTGACTGAACACCTCTGCCGTCATCGGAAAAAGCAATTGCCCCCTCTGCCATACCCTCAAGGTCGGAGAGTTCTTCCCCTAATTGTCCTACAGTAATTGAGCCGTAAGGGTACACCTTAATCACCGCGTCACGGTCTATAATATCAAGCTGTTCCTTCAAGTGCTCGTAACTGTCGGGCACAGGGTTTAAGTTAGGCATTGTGCACACCGCGGTGTAACCGCCTCTCGCTGCTGCCTTTGAGCCTGTAGCAATGGTTTCTTTATATGAAAAACCCGGCTCACGGAAATGCACATGCACATCCACAAAGCCGGGAAAAATAACACAGCCGCTAAAATTGAGAATAGCAGCACCATCACCCTGAATATCACTACCCAGAGAGACAATAGCACCACCGTCAACGAGAATGTTTGTATTAACAAACCCGCCGTCTGTATACACTTTAGCATTTGTAAGCAGATACTTCATAACTGTCACCTGTATATATACTCTTATATAATAAAAAAATCCTGCCGCGTACGCACGACAAGACACAACTGCATAATGCACGCAGGTATAGCTTATGCCCTGCGAACGTATATATACACAAATCTTGTCGGCATCTCTGTACCGCTCTTAAAGATTTATTGTAGATATGATACCACCAACGCTAACCAAAGTCAATGCTTAAGAAGAATTAAAAGTATTTTTTCTTATATATTTTCCAAAGCTTTTTACATACACACAAAAGTATTATGTAAAAAAAACAAAAGTCTGCACTTCAACTCATTGAAAGCGAAGAAAATATATGGTATAATCCCAGTTAACAAAGGTAAATTATCAATATCGCAACAACAATCAATGAGGTTATATATGAAGAAAAAGTTTCTTGCTCTTTCTACATCACAAATTATTATGCTCAGCTTTCTGCTAACCATACTTGTGGGCAGCATATTGCTTACGCTTCCCGTAAGCTCAGCTACCGGTAAAGCTGTGCCTTATATTGATGCTCTGTTTACAGCCACCACCTCCACCTGCGTGACAGGACTTGTTACACTGCCTACAGCGAGCACCTGGAGCACCTTCGGGCATATAGTCATTCTGTGCCTCATACAGGCAGGCGGTCTTGGAATTATCACCATTCTATCGGGCGTTATGATTATTCTGCGTAAAAGAATGGGACTTGCAGACAGATTGCTTCTGCAGGACGCTTTTAACCTTAACACTCTTTCGGGGCTTGTGCAGTTTGTAAAGAAAGTGTTTATAGGTACCTTTATTGTCGAGGGCATTGGTGCACTTCTTTATATGACAGTGTTTGTACCTCAGTTCGGAGCAAAAGGCATCTGGATTTCTGTTTTTAATTCCATCTCTGCTTTCTGCAATGCCGGTATTGACATAGTTGGCGAAAACAGTCTGTGCGACTACGCAACCAACCCGATTATAAACACAGTCACCTCGGCACTTATTATCCTCGGAGGTCTGGGCTATATTGTCTGGTGGGATATGCTCAGAGTAGTTAAAAAAATCAGAACTCAGAAGCTCAGATGCTTCAAAAACCTCACGCTTCACAGCAAAATGGTAATTTCAGCAACCCTTATTCTGATTTTTTCAGGAGCTCTGTTCATATTTATTTTTGAATACGACAATCCGCTGACTATAGGCAGTATGTCTCTGTTTGATAAAATCCAGGTTTCGCTTTTCCAGTCAATCACCACAAGGACAGCAGGCTTTGCAACAGTTCCTCAGCAGAACCTGACAAACGGTGCCTCTGTGCTGTCACTGCTTCTTATGTTCATAGGCGGTTCCCCTGTAGGTACTGCAGGCGGTATAAAAACGATTACAATATTTGTGCTGTTCGCCTCGGCACTTGCAACTGTCAGAAATCAAAACGAGGTAACGCTCTTCCACAGGAACATCAGAAAAGAAGCCATAAGCAAAGCAATTGCTGTTGCTTCCACTTCCTTTGCTACAATGTTTGTGTCCACACTTTTACTTTCAACCTGCGCAGATGCACCTGCTCTGGACATACTCTTTGAAACAGTCAGTGCTACAGCAACGGTGGGACTTTCTCGTAATTTAACCCCCTTCCTCGACACATTCGGAAAGCTTGTCATTACGGCCACAATGTTCTTTGGCAGAGTAGGTCCTATATCCTTGGCAGTAGCCTTTACACTGAGAAAAGAAAACAAGAATATAATTTCAAACCCTGCTGAAAAAATCAGCGTGGGCTAAAAGGAGCGAAAATTTATGAGTATAAACAAAACATACGCAGTATTCGGTCTGGGCAAATACGGCTGTGCTGTGGCAAAGGAGCTTATAGAAAACGGTGCCGAGGTGCTTGCAGTTGATATTAACGAAAGCCTTGTGAATTCCGCTGTTGACTTCATACCCATATGCAAATGTGCTGATGTTACAGACCCCGATGTTATAAAAGAGCTGGGTATCTCAAATATGGACGTTGTTATTGTAGCAATGGCTGATAACTTAGAGGCAAGCGTTATGGCAATAACCTTGTGCAAAGAAGCAGGCGTACCCGAGGTTATCGCAAAATGCGCCAGTGATATGCACAGAAAAATTATGCTCAAGGTGGGTGCTGACAAGGTTGTGTTCCCGGAGAACGAATCGGGAATCCGACTTGCAAAGAACCTGCTTTCCTCAGGCTTTGTGGATATCATCGAGCTTTCAAAGGACGTTTCCATGGTAGAGCTTGACGTAAAGCCCGAGTGGATAGGCAAAAACCTCATCGACCTTAACCTGAGAAAGAAATATTCCCTCAACGTAGTAGCTGTAAAGAAGAACGATACGGTCAATATGGACGTTGACCCCTTAAAGCCTCTTGAAAAGGACACCGAGCTCATTGTGGTTGCAAACACCGACAAACTCTCAAAGCTGAAATAAATAAAAAGCACAAGGCACAGATTTTTTATCTGTGCCTTGTTTTTATGCCTTATTCTACTGTAATGTCAATGCTTCCGCTGGTGGTTTTTACCTTGCAGATACCGCCCTGTGTGGTCTGTGGTACTCTAACCCTTCCGCTTGTGCTCTCGGCAATGAACACTTTATCACTTAAAAGTGTACCGCGGATACTTCCCGATGTAGCTTTAATATCCAGATTATCCGCATCGCTTTTAAGAAGTTCAATACTTCCGCTTGATGTTTTAGCAGTAATATTATCCTGTGCAATAACACCTGAGCAGGTTATACCGCCGGATGTGTTATTTACAGAAAGGCTATTGCAATTAACATCTATCACTTCAATACTTCCGCTTGAATTTTCAACATCAAGATTTCCTGTAAGCTCAACATTACCGAGAGTAACTCTTCCGCTTGTGCAGGAAACGTCCAGATTCTCAGCCTTTACGGAATCAGAAACCACCCGTCCGCTTGTAGCCTTAAGGCTCACCTTTTCCTGTGCTGTCACACCGTATGCACGAACCGAACCGCTGGTGCTTTCTGCCGCAAGATTTCGGCAGGCAAGCCCGTCATTCACAATTATACTACCCGAGGAAACATCAAGTTTTATATCCTCATACGCTCTTTGGGGCAGATAAATTTTTACGCCCTCACGGCTGAAGTTCATAAAATATTGGTGCCAATCTCTGTTATCAACCCGTCTGATAACAAGAGTATCTCCCTCATACTTAATATCATAGTGAGTGTTTTCAAGCTCTGTACACTCAATTTTCAGTTCATCATCTGATGAAGGGAAAATCTCCAGATTACCTGATTTATCCTGTGCATCCACACTGAGAAAAGCTTCATCATAAGTTGCAACTCTGACTGTACTGTTATCCTTAAACATATTTTCAAAATTCATTCCTTTCATAGATAATGCACTCATACATACAAAAATTCCCGAAAAAAACATACACAATGAAATTATCAGAATAATCAGATTTGACTTTTTCATTTTGCACCACCCTTTCCCACAAAGCAGGCTTTAATACCCAGAACTATTTTTTTGCTCAGCCATACAGCACCCTTTGTAAGCACCTTCACAAACAGTAAGGTCAGAAGTGAAAGTCCGCCCATAACAAGTCCTGTACCAATACACATCACAGCCTCTTGAGCAAAGCCTTCAAAGAAAAGCCCCGCTGACGCCGCAAAGAGCGCAAGTGTTGTTGCAAAGAAGGCAATGTCAACACAGATAAAGGTAAGCACTACAGCCCAGATTACAATATAAACCGCAAGAATTATGCAGAAAAGTGCCGCAAGCAGAGAAATCCACAAAGGTGAACCAACCGCAAGGAGCACAATCTCCCACCACCGAAGTCTTCTCTTGGGTTTAACCTTTTCTTTCACAATTTTAGCAAGAGGCGTAGTCCTGAGGATTTCTGCTACTATATCATCAACAGAGCCTACATCCGCTACTGCCTCTTCCTCGCTCATACCGTCCTCAATTCTATCGTCTATCATTTCACTGTAAAACTCCACAGAGCGGTTTATATCTTCCTGCGGCAAACCTGAAAGTTTATCTCTTAAGCATTCAAGAAAATCTAATTTATCCATTCTTCTCTTCCTCCCTTGTGACAAAATTGTATATGGAAATCATCTCGTTCCACTCAGTCTTAAATTCCTCTATCCTCTGTCTGCCTGCGTCTGTAATACTGTAGTATTTTCTCAGTCTGCCGTTATGCTCTGCTGTACGGACAGTGAGAAGGTCTGACGCTTCAAGCCGTCTCAAAATCGGATAAAGAGTGGACTCGGAAACCTCTACATAAGGCTTCATATCCTTAATCATCTGATACCCGTAGGAATCAGCATTTTTGATAGAAGCAAGGACACACACATCTAAAAGTCCTCGTTTGAGTTGAACATCCATAGAATACCTCCTTACACGCCATACTATACACCACATAGTATTATATGTCAAGAGGTATTATGAAATTTTATTGATGTATTTCATCAGTCACCTATCCCTCTGAGAGAGCCTAAACAAGAGTGGCACAGAGAAAGCTGTGACCGAAAAATAAAAAAGACAGATACCCGAAAGTATCTGCCTGATATAGGTTAATATATTATTTTCTGATTGTGTAGGAAGTAACCCCCAGCACAGTTTCGCCGTCTATCTGCAAAGCAGTGGGTATATCAAACTCAACTGTAATCTCTTTGCCTGTAAGGAGTGTTGTCATTTCCTTATGCTTTATGTGAGTACCCTTGAAAAGCTGAGGAAACACAATAAGAGTTTTAAGCTTACCGCTGCCGTAAATAATACAGGATGTAAGCTTATCGCCCAGTCTGTTCTGCTCAGGAGCAACCTCCATACCGCCGCCGTAATATCTGCCGTTCATACCTGAAGCAAGCCATACTTTTTTGAATTCGTGTTTCTCACCGTCAACAGTTACAACCGCATTGGGACATTTATATCCGTGAATAAGAAGCTTAATGGAAATCAGTGCATAATTTGCTTTTTTACCTTTAGCAATAAGCTGGTCTGCAACTTCACAACACATACCGTCAATACCAAAGCCGATGCCGTTTACAAATTTTCTCTCTTCACCATTGATAACAACTGTAGGAAGATTTGAGATATAGTCATTAAGATACAGCATATTGTCCTGCATCTTATCCTCAACATCCTTCAGAAAATCGTTGCCTGTGCCTGACTTGTAAAGATAGATACTGCAAGGATAATCCACGCCGTAAACATCGTTTGCAAAGCGGTTGAGTGTACCGTCGCCTCCGCAGAGGATTATTTTATCGTCAGTGGTGCACTTTGACACAAAAGCTTTCATATCCATATCAATTACAGAATGAAGCTCACACTCGCTTGTCTGCTTGCTTTTTGCTTCATTTGCAAAGGCTTCTCCCTGTCCGCAGCCTGCAATAGGATTATACAGAATATATACCATAATTACATCTCCTTAAAGTAATGCTACAATTATATCACATTGTTTTCAATATGTCAAAATCTGTCGAAAATAAAACAAAGGACGCAAAGCCACGTCCTTTGTCTTTGATTATATTAGGCTTCTGTCTTATCCTCAACCAGATTGTTTAACCACACACCCTTTTTCACAAGGATATAACCCACACCGCATTTGAGAATATCAAGGCTCTGGACTATGGCATACATCTTCACCACATCGAGAGTAGTAAACCTTGAAAGCGAAAAGGCAACCACAATGAGGATAACCCACACATACACACTGTCAAAGAGGAAGGTAACCACTGTCTTGCCTCCTGAACGCAGTGTAAAGTACGCTGTATGAATAAAGCCGTGGAAAGGCATCATCACAGAACTTATAAACAAACACTCTGTTGCAATTCTCTTGACTGTGTCCGTAGTGTTGTAAACCTGAGGGAACAAAGGAGAAAGAAACGCCATTACCGAACCGATTACAATGCACACAAAAACTGCAGTGGCAATAAGTTTTCTGTCCTCATCCTTTGCACGCTGAAGTTCTCCTGCACCCAGAAGCTGTCCCACCACAATGCTTATTGCACTGCCGAATGCAAAGAAGGCACAGAAGAACAGATTGGAAACCGTGGTGCTTATATTCATTGCAGACACCGCTTCAAGTCCGCGGGTGGAGTAACACCCCACAAGCACAGCCTGTCCGGTTGACCAAAGCACCTCATTGAGCATAAGAGGAAAGCCTTTGCGGATAATTCCGCCCATAAGCTCACGGGGAATACGAAGACTTCTGTATGCACCTTTAATAAACTCGTTTTTCTTTTTATTGCAATGAGTCCACAAAACTACAACCAAAAATTCACTCACACGGGAAACCACCGTTGCAATTGCCGCACCCTTGATTCCCATTGCAGGAACAGCGAGAAACTCAACGCCGAAAATCAGCACATAGTCAAGCACTACATTCACAAAAACGGCTACCATACCTCCCAGCATAGGAGGAACTGTCCTGCCTGTTTCACGCAGGGTACCTGCATACGACTGAGTAAGCGCAAACAAGGGCAGCTGAAACAGCATTATCTTCATATACTCTTTGCCGTACATAAGAGTAGCAGACAAATCAAGGTTGTCCTGTCCCTTGTGCAGATAAAGAGAAATCAGTTCTTCGTCAAACAAAAGGAACAGCCCGATACAAAGCAAAGACATCAGAGATACAATGATCACCTTTGCTCTGAAGGTAGCACGCACACCCTTATGGTCCCCTTTGCCGAAGTACTGTGCCGTAAATATACCCGCACCCGAAACTCCGCCAAAGATACACACATTGAAAACATATATAAGCTGGTTGACTATGGCAACACCCGACATCTGTTCTGTGCCGATTTGCCCCACCATAATATTGTCAACAAGGCTTACAAAATTGGTAATCACCTGCTGTATGAGTATGGGCAGGGTAATCACCAGCACCTTTTTATAAAATTCTTTATTACCTATGTATTTCCTTATATTCATAACACACCATAAGGCAAGACCTCCGCTGAAATCTTGGCGGTGTCTTGCCTTTATTAACAACATCAAATTTAATCTATTCTGTATTTTTCAGCTAATTCAAGGACTTCCTGTGCAAACCGCTCCAACTCCTTGTTTGGTATACCGTCACTTGCCCTTGCAACAGACATAAGGACATCCATAGCACTTGAAAGCTTGGAAAAAGCAATCCTGCTCTTTGTAACAGGCGGTGCCGATTTAGCTTTTTGCTTAACATATACAGGCGAAGCCTTGTACTCGTATTCTCCTTTAAGCAGGTCGTACACAGTGCCCGAGTAAGGAGCTTCTGATTTTATTGTGAAAGTTTCCTTTACCGTTTGTGCAAACTCTGTGCAGGAGGTATCTTCTCCGTGGTTCACAAACACCTCACAAGGTTTTTCGTTGATGCTGTCAATCCAGTTTAAGAGCCCCTCTTTATCCGCATGACCGCTGATGCCTGCAAGTGACGCAACACGAGCATTGACTGCTATTTCATCGCCAAAAATTCTGACGCTCTCTGCTCCGTCCAGAATCTTCCTGCCCAAAGTACCCTGTGCCTGATAACCAACAAAAAGCACGGTGCAATTCTTTTTCCACAGATTATACTTCAGGTGGTGGCAAACTCTGCCCGCTTCGCACATACCGCTGGCAGAAATTATCACCTTCGGGGTTTCGTCAGCATTTAACTTTTTACTTTCATCAATGGTAACGTAGGTTTTGAGCCCGTCGAACACAAGAGGATTTTCGCCTCTTTGCATCACTGCCTTTATACCTTCGTCAAAACAATCTGTACTGCACTGCATATAAATGCTTGTGGCTTCATTTGCAAGGGGCGAATCCACATAAACAGGAAAACCATCGTGGCCTTTTACCAAACCCTCATTCTTAATTGAGCGGATAAAGTAAAGGAGCTCCTGAGTTCTGCCCACAGCAAAGGAAGGAATAATCAGGCTTCCGCCCTTATCAAGGGTAGTCTGGATATACTGTGCAAGGGCATTGATTGTATCTTCCCTGTGACGCTCGTGCACACGGTTGCCGTAGGTAGATTCAATGACAAGGTAGTCACAGCCGTCCACCGCTTTGGGGTCGTTGATAATAGGCTGGTTGGTGTTACCCACATCACCTGAGAAAACAATCTTCTTCTCTGTGCCGCCCTCGGTTAGCCACAATTCTACACAAGCACTTCCAAGCAGATGACCGATATCAGTAAATCTCAGGGAAATATTCTCGTTTATCTGGAATCTGTCGGCATATCTGCATCGTCTGAAAAGTTTAAGAGCGGCTTCTGCGTCCTCCATTGAATACAAAGGTTCCACCAAGCCCTTGCCTGCACGTTTGCTCTTACGGCTTTTATAATTCGCCTCAGACTCCTGAATATGAGCACAGTCGCGTAGCATTATCTCACACAAATCACAGGTTTCTGCAGTTGCGAAAACCGTACCGCGGAAACCGTTTTTGTAAAGGAGAGGAATATACCCCGAATGGTCCACGTGAGCATGAGTTAAAAAAAGGTTTTCAATCTCCGCAGGGTGCACAGGCAAAGGTGCGTTTTCAAACACATCTATTCCCTGGGGCATACCAAAATCCACCAGAGAATACTTTCCTGCAACTTCTATAAGAGTACAGCTTCCTGTCACCTCGTGACATGCTCCGATAAAGGTTAGCTTCATAAAATCAACCGTCCTTCAGGTCTTTTACAAGTAAATTCTCAGGCTGAGGTGCTTCTAAGAAAGCAAACAACTCATCCATATCGTCTGTAGTTTTGTAAAGAGCATCAACCGCAGAGCGGACAAATCCCTTCTCAACGGCTGCCTGCATCATAGCATTGAGTTCGTTGTAATAGCCTTTTATGTTAAAGAGTGCAATGGGTTTGTTGTGACGGCAAAGCTGCCTTAAAGTCATAATCTCAAAGAACTCTTCAAAGGTGCCGATGCCGCCGGGCACAATAATGAAGGCGTTACTGCGGTCCTCCATAATCTGCTTACGCTCACGCATGGTTGCAGTTTCAAAAACCTCGTCGCAATACTCGAACACAGCCTCTATATTTTCGTTTTCAAAGAAGCTGGGGATAATTCCCTCAATGTATCCGCCCTGAGCCTGAACGCCTCGTGCCACAGCACCCATAAGTCCGTTGCCGCCTCCGCCGAAAACAAGGGAATGTCCGCGCTTGACCATTTCTTCACCAAGAAGCTCCACCTTGTCAATATATTCCTTGTCAATCTTGGGAGACGCCGCTCCGAATACACAAATTTTCATATAATCACTCCTTGTGTGCTTTATTGCTTTTTTATTATACCACGGTTTACTCAGTTTAGGCAATAAAACAAATGTAAACAATGTAAAAACAAATGCTTCAGATATACCGAAGCATTTACCAAAAGCAATATTAAATTATATTAGGAATAAAAATCCTTTATGAAATCTTTGATTGCGCTGTCGTACTTTTCTTTGTCCACAATGCGAATCATCGAATGGTCGCCTTTATCAAAGAACACAATACGTTTTTTATCCGATGTGCACTTATCAAAAAGAATCTGTGCATACTCGGGTGTAGAATATTTATCCTCACGGGAATGAAGCATCAAAAGAGGCTTATGCATTTTATCAATGCAGTCAATAGGGCCGTACTTCATACTGTGGCCCGTAAAAAGACGCATCCACATATCAACAAAGTGGATAACGGGATTTACACTTTTATTAAGCTCAATCATATGATTCTTAAAGCTTTCGCAGAAATTGGGATGCATACCCTCAACAACAAGTCCGTCAACGTATTCGGGGCAGGTTTCGCTCACCTGAGCAAAAAGTCCCGTGCTTCCGCCAATGCAGATGCCGTGCATAACAATCTTCTTAACTCCCAGATTATTGTGCAGGTATTCTGCCCAGGCTAATGCATCTTTGTACTCCTCAAAACCTACGGTATTAAACTCTCCGTCACTTTCGCCGTGAGCACGCTGGTCAATGGTAAGTACGTTGAAACCGCACTCGGAATAAGGCTGTGCAAAGTAATAGCTGTATCTGAGCCCTTCGGTTCTGCCCGAGAGCATAATAACCGCTCTGTCATACCCTAAATCGTAATACTCTCCATACAGGTTCAAACCTTCATTTACAATATGTAAATCCTGTTTTTTGCCAAGGTGCTTTTTGCTCCACAGTGCACCCTCGTCATACATCGCAAGCTGTCTGGGGTCATCGCTTGAGCATTCACGGGTCCATCTGTGTTTACCGCGGCGTTTAAGGTGCATTGTGTAAATAATATATGAGATAAGAAACCAACTGAACACAAGCATAAAAAGGCCTGAAACCGCAAGCCAGAAAAGCACAGTCAGTATTATCTGTAATACAGGTGACATAGAATCTAACCTTTCAATAATAATTTACTTTTTCTGAGAAGTCTTGCCGGTCATTGCAAAAAGCTCTTTTCTCAGCTCCTGACATTTCTCAAAAATCATACTGTTAAGGCGTTCAATCTCCTCGCGGGAAGGATTGAGGGTAGAACAGTAATCACGCAGATAGATTTTTTTACCGATGATAATATGAGCACGTCTGAAAACTCCGTAATTACCGTCTGTAATCACAGGGATAATAGGAGCCCCCGAACGCAAAGCAATGAGCACGTAACTTGGCTTGAAAGGGTGCATTTCTCCGTCGGGAGTATTGTGTGCCTCAGGAAAAATCTGCACCATACCGCCGTCTTCGAGAACCTCAACACTCTTGTCAACAAAGCTCATACTCTTGATGTCTCTGTCAGCTTTGATACCGCCAAAAAACTTCATTCCAAATTCAAAGAAATTGCTCTGCCGGTATATCCACTCGGAAAGCACAATCCAGAGCTTTCTGGGAAAAAACACAAAAGCGTTCATAACATAGTCAAGGATATTGTAGTGGTTCATAACAACAAGTGCCGCACCCTTAACTCTTCTGTTCTGAGCTTTCTTGTCCTCATAATATGTTTTTCTTTTGAAGAATAATCCTTGGAAGGGCCAGCCAGTAACTATGGCAACCCACCTGAAAAACTCATACATCAGCCAATCATTTCCTTTATGATTCTTTCAAAATCATTTATTGAGTACCCGAACTGCTCAGACTCAAAACCAAGGGTGATGCCAAATCGGTTATCAATCTCACCCACAAGAGTAAAATAGTCAAGACTTGTACCGCCCAAATCATTCATAAAATGACCTGTATCGGTAATATCTTCGGGCTTTTTACGCAAAACCTTGCAGAACAGCTCACGCAGAGCTTCGCGGATTTCGTTATCATTCTCAGAGCTTATAACGTCTGTTTGTTCCTCAAAGGTATGAAGCACTACCCTGCCCTCAGAAACCGCCTTTCTCAAGTAAGCACGGCTGACTTTGATTGCCAGGCTGTCCATAATGGGGTCAAGAGTATAATATACCTCCTTGACCTGATAGGAAGCAGGCAGTGAAGCATTGCAGTTTTGTATTTTTTCTTTGAGCTTCATAAGGCTTGCAGAGGGAAGCTGAGAGGACAGCTTAACCACAAGCATTAGCTTTGAGTTATCCTCGTTGCCGAGCACACACAGAGCCTCTGCCTCAGAAAGCACAAAAGCATCCTCAGAGAAATCAGGGTTGAGGTTTTCACCATCAGAAGAGAAAACAACGTCGGATATTCTGCCCTTTATATGGTAACAGCCTCTTTTATCCTGCTCCATTACATCGCCTGTGTCAAAGAAGTCCTCGGTTGAGTGCTCTTTGCCTTCTATAATGACGCTTTTGCAGATAGATTTTCCGCGGACAAAAAGCTTATTATCCTCGCCGATTCTGTATTCCACCGAATCAAAAGGCTTACCGATAGAGCCTTCAATTCTCTCATAAACCTTGCGTGAAAGCTCCACAGAGGTTATGCCGATTTCACTCATACCATAACCGTTGTAAAGCTCATAGCCCAGAGCATTAATCAGCCGTAATGTTGATTCCTTGATTGCACTTCCGCCGGAAATGCAAAACCTCACGCTGTCGCCAAACAGTCTTCTTCTCACGTCTTTGAGCATAGACTTTGCAAAACTTTTTCCCAAAACAGGGGAAAAGTTCTGAATCTTCAGAGAAAGCTTTACTGCTTTCTCAAACTTTTTCTGTGTTTTTTCATCCCTTGCGCCTATTGTACGCAGAAGGGATTTCTCCACATTCTCCCACAAAAGAGGTACTGCAAAGATGTGTGTTACCTCGTATCTGCGGATTGTGTAGAGAATATTATCAGGGTTCATACTGTTTAAGAAAACAAAGGTTGAACCCCAGAATGAGTACCAGAGGTACATTGCCTCCAGACCGAAAATATGATAAAGAGGCAAAAATGCAAGCATCTTGATTTTACCCTTGTAGGTTTCCACAAAACCGGAGTTTTTTTCCTGCATTGAAGCTATGTTGAGTATCTGAAAGCTTACCTCTTTGCCGGAGTAAACGCAGATTTTTTCTTTAAGAGTAGTGCCCGAAGTAGACAGAGCAAACTCATCTGCAAATTCAGTTTTATCCTTTGGGTTATACTTTTTGCTTTTTTGGAGCAAAACCTCATAGTCAAGGCTCTCCCTCTCAAAATCAGGGCAAGTATCCTTGCAAAGCACAAGCTTTACACAAAGGGTATCCAGAATCCCTTTTGAAAAGGACAAGGGCTGACGCAGATTCACAAGGTATGGTTTGTTACCGCTTCTCAGGATTGCCCAGAAAAGCACAATCCACTGAGCACAGTTTTCTGCATAAAGACCGATAAACTCCCCTGTACCGTATTCTTTCATAAGCACAACAGAAATTCTCTCAATATTCTCCTGTGCTTCTTTGTATGTTACGCTCTGGGGCCCCATAGAAGTGTTATATTCAGCCATTACGTTATCCTTGTAGCTGAACACAATGTTGTATATATCCTCAAACCTCATTGGAGTTTTATTGAGGTTTATACAATTTTGTCTGACTTCCCTTTTAATGTGAGCCATTATTTATTTTCCTTTTCTTTACCGATAAGCGCCACAGACTCAGGCAGGAAGAATGCCATTACAAAGGCCGCCATACAGAAGAAAGCAACTGTCAGAGTAATAAACGGAACAAGATTATTCTGCTTGAAGAATACAAGGATTACACCTGATGCAACACCTGCAGATACAGCCTCAAAAAGGCCCTGCACTGCAAAGTACATTGTAGCGGCGCTGATGCCTGTTTTCTCTGTATACTCTGCAGCCATCTGAGAAGGAATTGTGTAGGTAACAGAGAAGAAAGCACCGATAGAAAAAGAAACAATGATACCGCAGAAGATTGCAAAAGGCAGAACAAACTGCTCGGGCAGTATTCTGCAGAACATCATAAGCGACATACCTACAGCAAAAGTTACCAGTACAAACTGGAAGCCCACCTTCAGTCCGTGCTTCTTCACCAGCTTATTATAAAGCATAAGTGTGAAGGGTACAGGCGCGAAAGCCGATGCCATAACAAATGTCATATCGATACCTGTTGTGGAGAAAAACTCGTTAATACCGGAAAGGAAAAGCTGAAGTCCGATATTCATTACAAATACAAGGCACAGCCAGTAAATGAACTTTGTGTTCTTGAAAGAGAACTTAAGGGATGTAATAAAGCTTACTCTTTTAATCTTTTCAAGAGATTCCTTGGTGTTTGTGGGCTTTTCCTTAATCATCAGCATAGGAATCATCATTGTAAGTGCCAAAGGCATAAAGATGAGTGCTACCAAGCGGATGTTCATCTGCAAATTCACAAACACAGGAACAAGTGCAAAACTAAGAGAGAAGTACACAACGTCGCAGATAGACTTGACATTTGAGAGAAGCACTCTGTCTTTATCGTCCTTTACAATTTCTGCAAAGGTTGCATAATAAGTAAGCATTGTGAGTGTATAGGTACCGTAGAAGATACACAGCAAGGTTGCAAACCAGATGGTATTGAGCACGGTTGCTTCCTTGTTAAGAGGAACAAGAAACAGAACATATGAAATCAGCATAGGGATATAGCCTATAAGAATAGCAGGTCTGCGTCTGCCCCATCGGGTTTTAAGATTGTCCGCAAAAGAAGAAAACGGAAGGTCAATAAGTCCGTCCAGCAACTTGGCAACAACAATGAGTGTGCCCCATAAAGCCGCAACAACCAGATCTTTGTTAAGATAAGTCCAGTGCTCTACGTTCTTTTCAAATCCGCCTACAAGAAGGGCACTGCAAAGATAAGTGCCCATGATGATGTTGAGCATATTAACTCCAAGACCCGAACAGCCGTAGAGGATAATCTGCCACTTTTTAGTAAGTTTGTTCATATTGATACCCCTCAAACTACCAAAGTATTTTTGCAAATATCTGCAGGATAGTTTATTAATAAACTATTAACAGACATTAACGTTATATTTATATCACATTCCGACAAAAAATGCAATGAAACAATATACCAACTAACACAGAGAAATAAGACCTTTTTTGCACAAATCAATAAAAACAAGCGGTAACGCACCGAAAGCCGTCACCGCTTGTTGTAAAACTCAATATTTTCAGATGAGAGAAATAAGTTTTTCCACTGTTTCTCTCTTGGTTGCCCAGCTTGTTACAAAGCGGATAACCGTGTGCTCTTTGTCGAGCCTTTCCCAGTTTTCAAAGACTGCAATTTCAGAGAGCTTTTTGTGCTGTTCACTGTCAACCACAATAAACTGCTGATTTGTGGGAGAGTTAACAGAAAGCTTGTAACCCTTACTTACAAAACCTTCTTTAAGGCGATTTGCCATTTCAATAGCATGTCTGCCGAGTTCAAAGTAAAGGTTGTCAGTAAACAAAGTATCGAACTGCAAACCTGTTACCCAGCCTTTTGCCATCAAGGCACCATGCTGTTTAATCTGAGCTACAAAACACTTGGGCATATTGTTCCTTGTAAACACCACAGCCTCACCGCAGAGTGCTCCTACCTTTGTACCGCCGATATAGAAAACATCGCAAAGTGAAGCAATATCCTCAAGGGTCAAATCAGCTTCATCACTCATAAGGCCGTAGCCCAGACGGGCGCCGTCCAGGTATAAGGGCAGATTGTAATTCTTGCACACATTGGCAACAGCCTCAAGCTCAGCCTTGGAATAAAGGGTGCCAAGCTCTGTAGGGTGAGAAACATACACCATACCGGGATAAACCATATGCTCGTGGCTGTCGTCATTCCAGAAAGTTTCAATTAAATCTGTAAGCTCCTTAGGGTCTATCTTACCGTCGTGGTGTGGCACTGTCAGCACCTTGTGTCCCGAATATTCAATAGCACCTGCCTCATGAGCAGCAATGTGAGAGGTGGTAGCACCGATAACGCCTTCGTAAGGCTGGAGCATAGTGCTGATTACAAGTTGATTTGTCTGCGTTCCCCCACAGACAAACTTAACCTGAGCCTCGGGGCAATTGCAAGCAAGGCGGATTTTCTCCTGAGCACTTTCACAGTATTTATCTGTGCCGTAGCCTGTGTTCTGCTCAAGGCTTGTTTCTGTAAATCTTCTCAGGATGTTTTCGTGAGCACCCTCTGAATAGTCGTTTTTGAAATAAAGTTTATCTGCCATATATATCTCCCTTTGATTTAATTCAATTTAACACAACTATTATAAACCAATATATAAAGAAAAGCAATAGAAAAAGGACTGCCCAAAAGAGCAAGTCCTTTATACAAACTCACAGCTGCTTTTTCAGCAATTCATCAAATTCGGGAAAATTCTTCTTAACAGATACAGGTCTGCCCTGTGAATTTACAAAACAATGTGTGGAAGTTGCAGAGAACACAACTTTATCTGTGTCTGCGTTCACGCCTGTGTAGGCAAAAACCACCTTGACACCTGTGTATTTTTCAACCGTAACCGTGATTTTCAGCACATCGGAAAAAGCAGACGGAGATTTATACTTACACTCCACATTCACCACAGGAGAAGCCATACCTTCGGCTTCGATTCTTGTCATAGGATATCCGATTTTCTGAAGAAAATCTACCCTTGCCTCCTCCATAAAGCGTATGTAATTGGAGTGATGTGTAATTCCCATTTTATCAGTTTCGTAGTAATTTACAGCACGGATATACTCACTCACAGAACTTCACCTCTTTTGAAAAAATCAGAGACCTACCTCGGTAACTGCAAAAGAAAACTCAGCACTGACGCACTTTTTGCCCTCAACCGTTACAGTACCTTCAGCAAAATAAAAAGGGTGACGGGATCTGGTCAGATGGCAACGCATCTCTACTGTATCTCCGGGTTTTACCATACCGCGGAATTTCACCTTGTTAAGTCCTGTATAAACAGGAAGTTTGCCTTCTCCTGCAAGCTCCAAAAGAAGCACACAGGCAGACTGTGCCAACATCTCACAAAGAATAACACCGGGGACTACAGGATGCTCGGGAAAATGCCCCTGCAGGAAGAATTCATCCCCTCGGACGGTGTAATGTGCAACGGCTTCCTCACCTGTCTTTTCCACATCGTCCAGAAGAAGCATAGGCTCTCTGTGTGGAAGTATTTTCATAATTTCTTCTCTGTTCATAATATCACCTCAGTCTGCAAACGAAGAAGCCTTGCGAAGAATCGGCTCAGCCTCTTCCATAATTTCCTTGATAATCTCGGCGGCAGGCTGTTCCTTCTTAACCATAGCCGCAACCTGTCCTGCCATAAAGCAACCCTTCTCGGTGTCGCCTTCCTGCACTGCAATTCTCAGTGCACCTGCGGCAAGTGCCTCAAGTTCATCATCACTCATATCACTGTATTCAGCCTTCTGGTAATCCCTTGCAAACTGGGTTTTAAGACTTCTGACAGGGTGCCCCAGACGTTTACCCGTTACCATCGTTGCACGGTCGGACGCCTTCAGAATCTTCTTTTTGTACTCAGGGTGAATACTGCACTCCTGTGCAACAAGAAAACGTGTACCCATCTGCACACCAACAGCTCCCAGCATAAACACAGCGGCTACTCCCCTGCCGTCTGCGATACCGCCTGCAGCAATAACAGGCAGGTTTGTTGCATCGCAAATCTGAGGAACAAGTGCCATTGTTGTAAGCTCGCCAACGTGGCCGCCGCTTTCTCCGCCCTCTGCAATGAGAGCCGTGGCACCAAGCTTTGTCATAAGCTTTGCCATACCCACAGAAGCTACAACAGGGATAACCTTAACCCCTGCCTCATTCCACATATCCATATATTTAGCAGGATTGCCTGCACCTGTGGTTACAACCTCAACCTTTTCCTCGGCAACCACCTTAGCAATCTCCTCGGCATAAGGGCTCATCAGCATAATGTTGACGCCGATGGGATTTTTTGTAAGACTTCTGGCAATGTGAATCTGCTCACGTACGTAATCAGCAGGTGCGGCACCTGCGGCAATAATGCCAAGACCTCCGCCTTCGGACACAGCAGCACAAAGCCTGCCGTCTGCAATCCATGCCATACCGCCCTGAAAAACAGGATACTGAATACCTAAAATATCACAAATAACTGATTTAATCATACAAAACACCCTTTCAAGGATACTACAGAAAATTATACCATCTGCACATTATCTCTGCAACATTTTGATGTTATCAACAAAGAAAAGTACCCGAGCAAAAACCCGGGTACTCAGGAGAAATAATAATGAAGATTCAAGAAAAATTCTTAAGAAATGCGTGACAGGTACTGGCAGTAAACGTAGACGTTCTGGATTTTTTTAGCCTCTACCCCGTCGTCTGCCTGAATAACAGGCTGAGTTTCAGATGGAGTAACGTAGAGCTTGAAAACAATAGCATCCTGTCCTGCACGCATATTGCGGATACGCTTGTATTCGAAATTGCGTTTTGCACAGCCTAAGTAATCAAAGATTACCGTCTCAATATCGGGGTTAGAGAAACAACGAAGAATATCAGATTCATCGTAGATGTCGATAAGGTGCTTAGCATCCTCAAAAGGTAGGTTATAGCATTTGAACTCACCTTCATTAAGAACGGACATCATAGAGCTGTTGTCAAGTAACAGCAGGGGTAAATCCTTGTGGTTAAACATAAATACAAGCCTCCTTGAAATAATTTACAGATTTCCTTCTGTTTGAGTACATTATATACACTTTTGCATAATTTGTCAACACTTCTTGCATATTTTTATATTATTTTTTCTATGTTTTATTGTTTTTGCAAGTTTCGATATACCGCTCTTGCATTTTGTGAGATCACCAATTACTAATCCCTATGCCCGGACAACTCAGAATATAACAAAAAGAGGCAGGATTTATTTCACCTGCTTCTTTTTACATTCATATTAGGTTGTGCTTTGAATCAATTTAACACGTTAACCATACCGATAGTAAGTGTGCAAGGGAGAAATGATGCACTCGCTGTTGCTGGTATGAAGTGACGGCGAAGCCGTCATGAAGCATTTTGCTTCGCAAAATATGAAGCGAAGCGTTCTTTATTGTGACGCAGGCACACTTCATAGTCGAAGGCTGCTTCATTAGCGTAAGCGTCTTTATGTTCCCGAAGGGAACGCTTCATTTCCAAAAACAAAAAGCACTTCCGAAGAAGTGCTTTTGTTTTTGGAGGCGTCACCCGGATTTGAACCGGGGAATCAGAGTTTTGCAGACTCGTGCCTTACCACTTGGCTATGACGCCGAATGAAAAAGCACTTAAATTCTTAATAAGAATTAAGTGCCTTCCTTCGCCTTTTTGGAGCGGATGACGAGGCCCGAACTCGCAACCCCCTCCTTGGCAAGGTGGCGCTCTACCGGATGAGCTACATCCGCATTTTGGTGCGTCCGGACGGAATCGAACCATCGACACGAGGATTTTCAGTCCTCTGCTCTACCAACTGAGCTACAGAGGCAAAAAAAATGGCGACCCGGAACGGGCTCGAACCGTCGACCTCTAGCGTGACAGGCTAGCGTTCTAACCAACTGAACTACCGGGCCACATGGTGGGAACAACAGGGCTCGAACCTGTGACCCTCTGCTTGTAAGGCAGATGCTCTCCCAGCTGAGCTATGCTCCCACGTGGTTGCCATTTTTCGTGACGCGTATTATAATACAACATCCACATCAAAAAGTCAATACTTTTTTGAAACTTTTTTTGATTTTTTTATTTTTTCTTTTTAATAAGGTCTTCAAGGTCATCTTGTGTAAATACATACTTCTTATTACAAAAATGACAAGTAGCAGAAGCAACTCCTGTTTCATCAGGAAGTTCTCTGATTTCTTCCTCAGGCAGACCGATGATAACATTCTCAAGGGATTCACGGGTACAACCGCAGCGGTAACCTACCTCCATCTCGTCAAGCACTTCTACCTCAAAGCCCTTGAGGATTTCATGGACCATATCAAGGGGTGAATATCCCTTTGTAAGCATTGCGGTGACAGAATCCATATCGTGAACGTTCTTTTCAAGCTTCTCGATAGTATCCTCAAAGGCACCGGGCAGAAGCTGAACAAGCAGACCGCCTGCAAAAAGCACCTCGCCTGTGGTTTTGTCTACAAGCACGCCCAGAGCACAAACAGTCGGAAGCTGTTCGCTTGTAGCATAGTAGCTTGTAATATCCTCTGCAATCTCACCGCTTACAAGGGGCACCTGACCAATGTAAGGCTCAGCACCGGGGAGCTTTTTCATAACATTCAAGACACCTTGACCCACAGCTTTGCCCACATTGAGTTTGCCGTTCTGATAATGCTCGGTAACACAGTTTGAGTTCTCAACATATCCGCGTACATAGCCGTCGCTGTCAGAGGCGGCAATCACAACTCCCAAAGGACCGTCACCTGCAACACGCAGGCTTATTGTTGCATCCTTCTGTTTAAGCTGTGCACCCATCATAGAAGCTGCTGTGAGCAATCTGCCCAGAGCAGCCGTTGCTACGTTTGAAGTACGGTGTATTTTCTGAGCTGCATAAACAAGGTCGGAGGAATCAATAGCAGAAGCCATAACCGCTCCGTCACTTGTAATGCATCTGATAATCTTATTCATATATATTCTCCCAAATCATAAAAATTCCTGTTTTATTATACACTAAATTTTCCGTGCTGCAACTATAATTCTCTGTTCGTCATCTTTTGGAGCATCAAAGGTCATATCGCCAAACACAGCCTCAACCTTAAAGCCTGCCTTTGCAAGCATACTTTCAAGTTCCTCCACAGAATATGCACGCTCAGAAAACTCCTCGGTAATGCGATAATAATTCTCACCCTCGGGGATAAAGAAATCAAGGGAAATCTTAACTTTATTATCTTCCTCGGGGGTATTCTGCCACACACAGTAAACCTCGTCAGTATCAAAGACAAACACATTATCGGAAAGCACATACCTGTGTTTATACACAGTATTCACATCAAAAAGGAACACTCCGCCCTTGTTCATAAACAGAGACACCCGCTGGAAGGTTTTCTGCACATCCTGCTCATTTGTCATATGATTTATGCTGTCAAGGGTACACACACAGGTGTCTATTGTGCCGTACAAATCAATGTTCTGCATTTTCTGGCAGAGATAGAGTATCTGCTCACCTTCTTCTGATGCCTTCTGCAAAGCAACAGACAGCATATCGGGTGAAGCGTCAACGCCGTAGATATCCACACCTTTTTTCTTAAGCTCAAGTGTAAGCGAGCCTGTACCGCAGGCAAGGTCAAGAGTAAGCCCTGCCGAGTGATTGAGTTTATCAAAGACGTTCAAAATATACTGTGCACGTTCCTTGTAACCGACGTTACCCGTGAGCTTATCATAATAATCTGCAAAGACCTCGTACGCCATAATCACTTCTCCGCATCCTTGTTCATACGGGAAAGTACCAGTCGGTACCCCTCAGCTCCGTATTCAAGGCTTTTATTAACACGGCTGATAGTAGCAGTAGAAGCTCCTGTCTCCTCGATAATTTTACTGTACACAGATTTTTCGGAAAGCATCTTTGCCACTACCATTCTCTGAGATATAGTCTTAAGTTCCATTGCAGAGCAAGCATCTTCAAGAAAGCTCTTGCACTCCTCTACAGTTTCAAGGGATAAAATCGCCTCGCACAGTAAATCCAGAGCTTTTTCATCAATATTATTTGTCATAATTTCCACCTCGTTTTTAAGTTTTATCCAATTCAATTCAAGCTTATATTACATTTACATTTTAACACACGAAAGTGAAAAAGTAAAACCATATTTTCCATATCGTCATAACGCACATAGAAGGTCCCTGAAATTTGTGCAGAATACAAACAGAAAAACTATTGACAATTTGGTTTATTGGCGATAAACTAATTACAGAAGGTTTATTGCCAATAAACCAACACACAACACAAGGTTTCTCCTTGAGGAGAAGCCCCTGCTTAGCAGGTGATGATGTGCAGGACACTTCAGTGTCCGTAATAAATATCAGATAATTTCCACCGCATCCGTCTTGTGTCCCTTGCGGCACAAGCCACCTTCCCCTCAAAGGGAAGGCTTAAATCAAGGAGGTAAGAATATGGACGACATCAGACTTGGCACAGTAGAATCAAAATTTGCTGACCTTATATGGGAGAAGGAACCCATCCCCTCAGGTGAACTTGTAAAACTCTGCGAAAGAGAGCTTACCTGGAAAAAACCCACCACCTACACAGTGCTGAGAAAGCTCTGTGAGAAAGGAATCTTCAAAAACGAGAAAGGCATTGTTTCCTCTCTTATTTCCCGGCAGGAATTTTTTGCTATGCAGAGTGAGAGATTTGTAGAAGAAACTTTTGACGGCTCACTGCCTGCCTTTGTGGCAGCTTTTACAAGACGCAAGCAGCTCTCAAGAGAAGAAGTTATGGAGCTTCGAAAGCTCATTGACACATACAGGGAGGATTGATTATGGAAACTGTATTTTTGCATCTTCTTAATATGAGCATTACCGCAGGGTGGATAACCCTTGCTGTAATCATCATAAGACTATTCCTCAAAAAAGCACCCAAATGGATAACCGTCCTGCTTTGGGGACTTGTAGGACTACGGCTTATACTGCCTATATCAATAGAAAGTGTATTAAGCCTTATCCCAAGTGCAGAAACAGTGCCTCCTGAGATCATCTACGCACAAAAGCCTCAGATTCACACAGGAGTTGAAATTTTCAACAGCACAGTAAATCCTGTTATTTCCGAAAGCCTTGCTCCCGACATCGGAACAAGCGTTAACCCTGTGCAGATTATACTTTTTGCTGCTACTATTATCTGGCTTACAGGACTTGCAGGAATGCTTATTTACACCCTCGTAAGCTACCTGAAGCTAAGACACAAGGTTAAAGCATCTATATCTGTTGATAAAAACATTTACATTTGCGACAATATAAACACACCTTTCGTTCTGGGAGTTATCAATCCTAAAATTTACTTACCCTCTAACCTGAAAACCACAGAGCAGGACTATGTACTGAAGCACGAAAAGGCACACATCAAACGCAAAGACCATCTGATAAAGCCTCTGAGCTTTCTGCTTCTTTCTGTGTACTGGTTCAATCCCCTTTTGTGGGTTGCGTACATACTCCTTTGCAGAGATATCGAGCTTGCCTGCGACGAAAAGGTTATCAAGGATATGGAGCTTTTGCAAAAGAAAGAATACTCCTGTGCACTTCTTAACTGCAGTGTTCCACGACGTATGATCGCCGCCTGTCCCCTTGCATTCGGTGAGGTATCCGTCAAGCAGAGAATCAAAAGTGTACTCAATTACAAAAAACCTGCTTTCTGGATAAGCATTGTAGCAATCATTCTTTGTATCGCCCTGTCCGTAGGTTTTCTCACCAACCCCATCGACAACAACCCTTACGGTGTAAAGGTTGTGGCTACAGGCTCGGATATAGAGGGAGTTTGTCTTGAGCTTTTGGAGCTTGAAATTGCAGAGGATTCAGAAAGCAACCCATATATTGAAGTTAAGTGGAAAAACAAAAATAACGAAAGCTACACCTGCGGTGAGGAGTTCTACATTTACAAGTATGTCGACGGCGAATGGGTAAACATCCGCTCAGGCGATTACGCCTTTGTGACTATCGGCTACATTATCCCAAAGAACGGCTCATTCAAGCACAGGTACGGACTTTGGAACATTGAAATTGACGAGGTGGGTACCTACCGTTTTGAGAGCACCTTCCTCCGTGACAAAGGCGACACCTTCCCCACTGAGTACAAGGCGTGGTTTGACTTTGAGGTTACTAAGATTCCCAACTTTGACGAAAATGGTTATCAGGTAACCGATACACACTCTGACCGCGAAGGAATATCAGCAAATATTGTTGACCTCAATCTCACCGCAAAAAATCCTTATATAGAGGTTATGTGGATAAATGAAAACAACCACGACATCACCTGCGGAGAGTATTTCTATATATACAAACTTACAAAGGGCGAATGGGTTGACTGTCGCACCGGTGAAGCCACCTTTGAGGATATAGCACATATCATACCTGCAAATGGGACTTTTACTCACAAATACAGCCTGAAAGGTATTGATATGTCATCAATGGGCACATACAGATTTGAGGCTACTTTCTCAAGCAAAGGTGAAAAAGTACATATCACCTTTGAATATCCTGTTAAAACCAAATCCCTTGCTACCACAAACAGCGGGTCTCTGCCCGCAGGAATCACAGGTGAAATTCTCAGTCTAACCCAAAACGAAAACCACGACGGTAACTCAATCACAACTGATTCAACTCTTTCTGTGATGTGGCACAATAAAGCCGAGAAAAACATCTCTACAGTGATTGAACAGTTCAAGTTGTACAAAAATATAAACAACACCTGGGTTGACCAGAGAGAAACCGCAGTGCTTTGGTACAGCACAAGGGAAGTAACTATCGAAGGCTCAAGCATGCAGATTGATTACCCCTTGGACGGTATTCGTGACCTTGAGCAGGGGCAGTACAAGTTGGAGGTTGACTTCTACAGCAAACCTATGACTACAGCAACTCACTACACTGCATGGATTGAATTCACTGTGGGAAGTGCAAACACCTCTGTAAATTACGAAAACTTCGAAAAAGAAGATGTGGCTCATTATTACTTCAACGAATCAGAAGAAGTCCTGAAGCCTCAGGTAACCCTTTACAGACGGACAAGAGAATTCAGATTTACCCTGTCAGGGCTCAGCAGTTATGTGCCTACAGGCAAATACTCAACAGAGGGTAACGTCCTCACCCTTACTGCCGTTGACGGAAACATATATGTGTTTGAGGTTATAGACTCTGAGCGTCTTAAGTTCATAGCCGACAAATCTGCAGAGATTCCAAAGTACAGATATGCTGCTAATGAAGTTGCACGACATCCTTTCAATGACGGAGATATTTTCCGTACAAATTCAAACAGCACAACAATTCACGGCAACGACCTGTACACCACCCTTCATTATGAAACAGCAGACTTCGATATTGACGGTGACGGAAGTATAGAAGAAGTATCAATCACCAACAGCGACACAAGCGGTATTTTTTCGTTCCGAATCATCGCAAAAGAAAACGGCAAAGTTAAATACAACTCCCGCTTTACAGGAAACCAACTCGACTTTACTTTTGAGCAGAACGAAAACGGCAAAGTGTATGTGCTTGGCACAAGAGAGGGGTATACATCAGAAGACGGCAGAACTCTGCTTGAGGCAGAAAGTCACAGATACGACATCAGAGTAATTAACGGACTTATAACCTTAAGCGAAAACGGTCTGCCCTACGGCTATGAGATGTTAAACGGTGACAGCGAGGAAATCGCTGAGCTTATCAGAGGATACATCAAGGCTTATAAAACTCATGACGTGGAGCTTCTCAACTCTTGTTTCACAGAAGATAGGAGAATCAGCCCTACAGACACCAAAGCAATAGATACATTTATAAACTGTGTTGAGGATTGCCGTCTTGATTATGTACAGTTCAAGGAGGTTTCCGACTACAAAGTAACAGCCACAGTAATCTATGAGATGATTTATACTGAGGATTACTTACCAGTTGGCGACCGACAGACAGGATACAATCTGATAACCTGTGATTTTACATTTGAAGATATCGACGGCAAATTTCTGATAACGGGAATGTCTATGGAAACTGTTGCTCACAACCCCTAACAGCACTAAAAAAACAGGATGCAAACCAAAGCGGTTTGCATCCTGTTTTTGTATTAAGGCTTTCCCTTGAGGGGAAGGCCCTCAAAACGCCTCTCTCTTGATTGTATCAAGGGCGTTCTTTTCGATTCGGCTGACCTGTGCCTGAGATATGCCGATTTCCTGTGCTACTTCCATCTGGGTTTTGCCTTTGAAGAAACGAAGCCCCAGAATTCTTTTTTCTCTGTCGGATAGTTTTCGGATAGACTCCTTCAAGGCTATTTCGTCAAGCCAATCCTCGTCGGTACGTTTGTCCCCCACCTGGTCCATAACGTAGACCGTGTCCGAACCGTCGGAGAACACAGGCTCATAAAGGGACACAGGCTCCACAATGGCTTCTAACGCAAGCACCACATTCTCTTTGGGAACTCCCATTTCTTTTGCGATTTGCTCCACGGTTGGCTCACTGCCGTTTTTATTTGTAAGCATTTCTTTTATCTGCATTGCGTGGTATGCGGTGTCACGCATACTTCTGCTCACCCTTATAGGGTTATTGTCCCGCAAAAACCTTCGCACTTCACCGATTATCATAGGCACCCCGTAGGTGGAGAATTTCACGTCAAGCTCGGGGTCAAAGTTATCAATAGCTTTAATAAGTCCGATAACTCCCACCTGAAACAAGTCATCGGGGTTTTCTCCTCGGTTAGCAAACCGCTGAATAACCGACAGCACAAGTCGCAAGTTCCCCTGCACCATTTTATCTCTGGCTTTACGTTTTTCTTCTTCAGTGCCGTTCTTGATTATGAGCAAAAGTTCTCTTTTTTCTTTTTCTTTCAGAACCTTCAGCTGAGAGGTGTTCACTCCGCAGATTTCAACCTTTGTATATTGCAAAACAATACCCCCGACAATACTTTTATCTTAGTATTGTCAGGGGTGTTTCAGTTAATTCATTTTTATATTCATTTGTAATTCACGGCACAATCCGCGCCGGCTGAACTGCGCAGGTATCGTTAATCAAAAACAGAGGTGTTGTTTCCATAATCCGGCGAGGGAAAAATCTCAATAACATCCGAGACACCTGCATAATTGTAAAGTCTTTCCCTGTAAGTGAGTACAGAAACCCCTGAATCACCGTTGTATCCTTCAGGCCACATTGACACAGGGGGCAAAACTTCAGGTTCAGGCAACTCAACAAACTCTTCCTTATAGTCTTCCTCCCGGTAATAATCGTCCTCGTAATAGTTGTTGTACTCCTCGTAATCTTGTGCCTCTGTCGGTACTTCTGTCGGTGCCTCTGTTGGCACCTCGGTCATAGGCTCTGTAGGGGGTTCTGTGGGTATCTCGGTAGGTTTTTCGTAACCTTCCGTCACCCTTGTATCAGCAACGAGGCTGTGAACCTGCGCACCGCTTACAGGGTCTGTTAGTAAGGTAACAGAAGCAACTGTTATCAGTACAAACGCAAAAATCACAATAACCGTTGAAGCTTTCTTAAACTTTAGGGTTTTCTTAATTCTCTCGTCCACTCCCACTTCGCCGAACGCTACAGGATAAGCAAGATTAACCCTTCTTGGCATCTTGCAGTCAAGGAGTGCACGGGCATAATCCTTACGCTTGTTAAGAGAAAACTCCCTGATTACCTTTTCATCGCAAGCTACCTCGATATCTTTGCAAAGAAGCATATAAGCAACCCACATCAGCGGATTAAACCAATGAACACACAAAAGCAGAAAGCCCAAAGGCTTCCATATATGGTCAAGACGCTTCAGATGTGCTTTTTCGTGGGCAATAACATATTTTTCCGTTTTCTTGTTAAGACGGAAAGGAATGTATATACGGGGCTTCAGAACTCCCATTACAAAAGGAGAAGCAACTTTTTCGCTTTGTCTTATGTTTTCCTTCAAGGGTACAGAATCCCTCATCCGAAAATGCATCAAAGTGTAAGACGCAACCATAAAAGCAAGCATTACCCCTACACCCGAAATCCAGATGTATGAAGCATAGCTGACATACTTTTCAATAGAGTTTTCTTCTTCATAAGTGTCAGCAGTGGGCTTGGCACTTACCTGAGAACTTTGCGTCAAAGGCTTTTTTTGAGCCTCATAATCCTGAGAGTAGCTGACACTCGCTTCTTTCTGCATCAGAGAAAAATCGGGAATAATTGAAAGCTCACTTTCAATTCCTGCAGGACACACAAGCCGTAATGCCACCAGTGCCCACAACAAGCAACTTATCCATCTGGGTGCACCCTTCATAAAAAGACGCAAAAGCATAACCGCTAATGCTACAACACTTGCGGTTATGCTTACATTTAGAATACCGTAAAAAAACTGTGACATAATATCTATTTATAAAACAATTATTCCTTTGCGTTGTCAATCAAAGCTTTGAGTTCGTCTGCCTCAGAAGCCTTGAGTTTTCTGCCGTTGACAAAAGCTGCCATAAAAGCAGGCAGATTACCTTCGAACTTCTTATCAATCATCTCTTCCATCTCAGAAACCTGAGCCTGCTCCTTGCTGATAAGAGATGTTACGATTGTTTTCTCATTCTTCAGAACGCCTCTGTCAGAAAGGCGCTTGAGCACTGTATAGGTGGTTGTTCTTGCCCAACCCAGACGTTCCTTGCAAAGTTCTGCAAGTTCGTTACTCTTGAGAGGCTCCTTTTCCCAAACAATAAGACAACAGCGATATTCGCTTTCAAAAATCTTAGGTGTTGACATAAAAATTCCTCCTGATATAAATTCACATAATTTCCCTGCTTTTATTCTACCAAAATAAACTTGACTTGTCAACAAAAAAAGCCATACGTCCCATGAAGACTGATAACGCTAATCTTTTGGCAGTTTATAGAGAATCAATTACATATTGCAAATACATTTGTGCTATATCGAAATCACACAAAGAATAAAGCATCCTTGCTCCTACTGCGTCCTCAATCTCATTGAGCACCCAGTTACCCTCATGCAGAATAAAATCGAAGCCTGCATAATCCGTATCAAGTTCTCTTTGCAACAAAGAAACAATCTTCTTTTGCTCTTTTGTAACCTCGAAAAGCTCTGCCTTTGCACCCAAGGTGAAATTACTGCGGAAACTCTCAGCAGATGACCTTTTCACTCCTGCCACAATTTCCGAACCCAGAACATAAACTCTCACATCTACACCTGTGTGAGAACAAGGCTTCTGCAAAATGTACTGTTTATCACAATCAAGTACTATATTCTGCAAATCCTCCTTATTGTCAAGCCAGAAAACCTCTTGCCCGCCGTGACCGCTTGTTGATTTGAGCACACAAGGATAACTTATGCTGTCTGCTTTTTCTTTTGAAAAAAGACAAGTTTCCATCACAGGAACATCCAAACCCTTGCACACTTTATATGTTTTGTATTTATCGTTTGCAACCTCAATGGTTTTTGCGTTATTAAAGCAAGGCACTCCAAAGGAATCAAGCTTATGATTTATCTGGGCAAATCGGCTTCTGTTTATGCAAAAGTCATATTTCTCATAGAGCTTCGCATCAAAAGCATCTGCATCATCGCAAAGCACAAGACTGAGCTCTGCCCCAAGCTTCTTTGCTTCTTCAATCAAGCGATTTATGAACCACTTGTTTATTTGAGCATCCTTATTTGTGTATACAAGCAAACCTTTCACTTTATCATTTCCTTTTCGATATGCTCCATTATCAAATCCGCAAGATTTATGCCTGTACATTCAAGGGTTGTACTAAAATGCATATTCGAATTAACTTCACAGATTACAGGCTCGTCGTCCTTACCAAACATAACATCAACTCCTGCAAAATCAAGGTTTAAGGCTTTGCAGGCTTTGAGTGCTTCCTTTTCCTGTGCCGCTAAAATATCATAAGCACACATTTTTCCGCCGATAGTCAGATTGGAACGGAAATCCTTATCATTATAACGGTATATGGCGGCGGCAACTCTGCCCCCTACTACGTTGACACGCAAATCTCTGCCGCGGCTTGTGCTGATAAACTCCTGCATAATAAAATCCTTATGCCCGAGTTTTGCTATAACATCCTCCGCCTCGTCGCGTGTTGAAACCAGATAAACCTGCATACCGAAGGAGCCGTAAGCCTCCTTAATCACAAGGGGAAGCCCTAACTTTTCAATAGCGTTATCAAAAAAGCCAAGGTCTTTGTAGCCTACCCCTTCAAAGGTTTTGGGGGCAATTATTGTGCGGGGAATCCTCACTCCTGCCTTGCTGAGCTTAATGCTTGTAAGAGCCTTGTTATCACAGGTTTCAATTGCATCTGCACAGTTAAAAAGCCTCACGTTTTCAAGCTCCAGCTGTTTTGCAAGAAGCACATCCTTGTCCCAGAAAAGGGCAAACTCAGGCAGCTCAAAACCGCCAAAGCCCTCTCCCACAACCGATGACACCTGCGCTGTTGTGAGCATTTCAAGTTCTATGTTGTGTGTCTTTGCACTACTGAGCAAAAGCCCATAAATATCCTGAAATTTATAAGACTCCAGAAACGCATTGACAATAAGCCAACCCTTCATAAAACCTCTCCTTGTATAAATCAGACGTACATCAGATTTTGATAATCACTGCTTCATCCGAAACACTGAGCATACCGAACTTAACTTCTACACTTTCACCGGAAATCAGGTCGGTATAGGCACCGTCGGGAACATCAACACAAACAAGTGCTGACTTGGTTTTGACAGGGAAAATGCCTGTGATTTTACCGTTTTTAGTTTTGTGCACAGCCACAAGTACACTCTCATTCACAGCAGAAACAGTATAGTCACTGCCTGCAAAAATCTCATCTTTGCGGATTTCATAAAGTTTTTTCATAAGAGGTGCCAGATTGACCTTTACACCCCAATCAACAGTATCTTTATCAAATAGCGAAGGCAGGTGTTTTTCGCCAACCTCCTGTCCGTTATACACTAAAGGCATACCCTTCTGAAAATACATAAAAGCAGTCCAGACACGGAGTGCCTTTTCATCAGCAATAAGCTGATGTGCACGGGGTCTGTCGTGGTTTTCAAGAAAACGGAGCTTCACATAATTTTCGGGATAAATTGTCTCCTGTAAATTGAGAACCTTCGCATATTCCGAAAGGCTTGTTTTTCCAAGCAGACAGTCCACAAACTCGCCTGCGGTGTCATAATCATAAGCAATGTCGAAAGCTCTGAAAATCTCGCTGTCAGAAAGAGCCGTCATACCTTGACTGCGGATATAGCGGATAAATCCATGCTCAATGCTCTCAGAAAGCCAAATGCAGTTTTCTCTCACCTGAGAAACTTCTCTGCGTGCTCTTTCCCAGAACTCAAGGGGCACCAAAGATGCAACATCACAGCGAAAACCGTCCACAATCTCTGCCCACATTTTAAGAGTATCAATCTGATAGTCCCACAAATCCTTGTTACTGTAATCAAGGTCGATAATATCTGTCCAATCGCCAACACGATTACCAAAAGAACCGTCAGCTTTATGATAAAACCATTCGGGATGATTCTCTGAAAGCCAGGAATCAGGAGATGTATGGTTATACACCACGTCAATAATGCACTTCATTCCAAGAGCGTGTATATCAAAAACAAGTGCTTTGAAGTCATCCAGAGTGCCGAACTCAGGATTTATCTCACGATAGTTTTTAATAGCATAAGGACTGCCCAGAACACCTTTGCGAGCCTTCTCTCCAAGGGGATGCACAGGCATAAGCCAGATTATATCCACACCCAAATCCTTGATTCGCTGTAAATCTTTTCTGACACCTTCAAAGGTACCTTCCTGCGAATAATTGCGGACAAAAACAGAATACATAACCTGATTTCGAAGTCTTTTATCAGTATCAAATGCCATAACTAATCCTCCTGTGAATTCATGACTATATGATACAACCACAAAGACAAGATGTAAAGAGATTAGCAAAAAAACACCACAACACAACAATTAACAACGCTAATACTTTTAGATTGACAGTTTATATGTAAACATTTATAATATTAATAAGTATATATCATAATAATTGTTTTTTCAGTGCAAAAGTATAATCACAAGGAGCTTAATCATGATACGAATTTTACACGTAATCGGAACAATGAACCGAGGCGGAGCAGAAACCCTTATTATGGAGATATACAGAAACATTGACCGAACAAAAATTCAGTTCGACTTTTTTGTATATAATTATTCAGATGCTCCTGGTGCTTATGATGAAGAAATCCTGTCTATGGGAGGAAAAATATTTTTAGCACAAAAGCGTTTTTACCAATCCCCCCCTGCCTTTATGAAAGAACTTAGAGAGTTCTTTTCTTCACACCCTGAATACAAAATCGTTCATTCACACCTAAACTTCATCTCAGGATACATATCAAAAGCAGCTAAAAGTGCAGGGATTAACATCATAATCGCTCATTCTCACGTTGCACATCAAAAAACAGATTGGTTACATAGATGTATATTTAGATACGGAAAAGTCTTAATAAAGAAAAATGCAGATTATGTCTTTGGTTGTTCTGAAGATGCTTTGAAAACCCTGGTTGGCAAAAGTTCGGACGGATCAACGCATTTTGTAATAAACAACGCAATTAACATCGACAAGTTTAGTTTTTCACAGGAGCAACGAAAAAACTGGCGAAATCAGCTTGGAGTGAATTCCGAAACCTTTGTTATAGGTAACGTAGCAAGCTTTACATACCCCAAAAACCATGAACATTTAGTAAGAACCTTTGCAGAAGTTGTTAAAATTCGCAACAACAGTATGCTTATTCTCATCGGAACAGGTTCAAAAGAACAGGAAATCAAAGACCTCGCAAAGTCACTTTCTATAGAAGACAAAATCATCTTTATGGGTTCAAGAAGCGATGTTAATGATATCATAAACGCTTTCGATGTTTTTGTAATGCCTTCCCACTACGAAGGATTAGGCATTGTCCTTATAGAGGCACAAGCAAACGGACTGCCCTGTATAATTAGTGCCGACGTAATACCCGATGAATCCGACATGAAATGCGGAATGGTAACCAGAGTATCTTTGAACGAAGACAGCTCCGTGTGGGCACAAACCTGCCTCGATGCTAAAGAACGTATCGATTCAAATGTTGCTTCTCAAGCCATAGACAAAGCCGGCTTTAACATCAAGTTGGTAGCAAACTGGATACAAAACTTTTATCTTACAAACTGGAAGTAATTTGATATGAAAAAAAACATATTAATCATCGGACCGGGAATGGAAATCGGCGGAGTAGAGCGTAGTCTGTTAGGTTTGCTTGACAGCATAGACTATAGCAATTACAACGTGGACCTTTTGTTACTCTCTCACACCGGCGAATTTATGCCACTAATTAATAAAAATGTAAACTTGCTACCGGAAAACAAAAAATTCTCATTAATAAATCTTCCTATAGCAAGCCTTATACGCCGCAGAAATTTTTGGCTTGCCACTGTACGATTATATTGTAAAGTGTATGGATCTATCAGAGCAAAAATAAAGGGAACTGCCAGTATCAATATTTCACTTTGTAAAAAGTACATTTCAAAAACATCTAAGCCCCTGGACAAGCACTACGACATTGCAATCGGATTCTTTGTACCGCATTTTTTCTTAGAAGACAAAGTTAGCGCAGACATAAAATTCGGCTGGGTTCACACCGATTACTCTAATCCAAATGAAAAGCAAGACACCGATTTCAATTACCCAATGTGGAAAAAGCTCGACTACATTGCTTGTGTAAGCGAACAAGTAAAAAAATCATTCGACAGTATTTATCCTTCATTAAGCAACAAAACTATTGTCGTTGAGAATATTTTATCATCAGAGTTTGTTACAACTCAGTCAAACGCCTTTGCAGTCGATTCGGAAATGCCTTCTGATGGCTCAACAAAAATCTTATCCGTTGGTCGTTTCTGCGAAGCAAAAGCTTTTGACGATGCTGTTGTAGCTTGCAAGAAATTATTAGACAAAGGATACAACGTTAAATGGTATCTTATCGGCTATGGTCCTGACGAACAATTGATAAGGAACAAAATTTCAGGATACAATCTGCACGAACACGTTATAATACTCGGAAAGAAAAGCAACCCATATCCTTATATGAAAGCCTGTGATATCTATGCTCAGCCATCAAGATACGAAGGAAAAGCTGTGACTGTAAGAGAAGCACAGATGTTACACAAACCTGTCATTATCACACGTTTTGAAACTTCAGCCTCACAGGTCGAAGAAGGCGTGGACGGATACATTTGCGAAATGGGTATTGATGGTATTGTCAAAGGTGTTGAATATCTTATCAATAATAAAAGCATCACAGACAAGTTAATTGAAAACACAAAAAAGAAACAATATGATAATGCAGAAGAATTCAGTAAGCTTGTCAATCTGTGTCAAATCAACTAAAACTCGAGTCTTAACACTTTATAACAATACAAACAATCGATTAATAATTAATTACAAATCATTTTATCCACGATAAATCCATCAATGGTTTCACAAAAAATACACAAAGGTTGTTAAAAGAATAAATTTTCGGAGAATACTTATGTACGATAAAAAAGCATCAATCATGACCAAAGGCCTTGCCATAATTTGCATGGTTGTTCTGCATCTATTTTGCAGAACAGGGGAAAATACGTTCGGCACTCCACTTATTTGGGTAACACAAGAAACACCATTTGTTTACTACTTTGGGTTTTTCGCAGAGATTTGTGTTCCGATTTATTCTATCTGTGCCGGATATGCACAATATTTATATTTTGAAAAAGGGAAAGCATCGCTAAAAAATAGTGCAAATAAACTTCTTAAGCTTATGATTAATTATTGGATTGTACTTTTCATTTTTTGCGGTTTAGGTTTGATATTTAATAACGATATAATACCTGGTAGTTTTTTTGATTTTGTGAAAAGTATTTTCTTGTTACACAGTTATAATGGTGCTTGGTGGTATTTGAATACATACATCATATTATTATTAATTCCTGCCGGCATACTATTTTGGGCTATCAAAAAAATCAAAAATCCTTTTTGGGCTTTTTCGATGTGCTTTGGTATTGATATCGTTTGGTATTTGTGTAACAAATTTGATTTTATTCCCGAGTTAGTAAAAACATCATCTGTCTTTTCATTTGTGGGAGTAGAAATCTTTAATCTCATTAACGTCTTGCCCTATTTCTGGATTGGTGCTTTTATTTGCAAATTCAAAGCCGTCGATTACATTAAGGAAAAGATGGATAGATTTATTTCACTAAAATATCAGAACTTGCTCCTCGTAATTTCTTTTATTGTGCTTTTTGTTGTTTCAATTATTGTCCACAAAGCTGTTCTTATGGGCTTTGTGGCAGTTGCTGTATTTTTCATATTTAATCTTATAAAAAAGCCTAAGATTATTGAAAGTACATTTATGTTTTTAGGCAAACACTCAACAAACATTTGGCTTACACATATGTTCTTCTATAAGGTTTTATTTGTTAACCTTGTGCAGATAGCAAAATATCCGTTATTTATGTTACTGTTTATGATCTTTTTGTGTGTAATATCCTCTTACTTTATCATTGGAATACAAAAAATAATATTTAAAATTCATAATCATTTTCAAAGGAGTTAAGCTATGCCAAAGGTAAGTATTGTTGTACCTGTATACAAAGTAGAACAACAATTAGAGCGTTGTATAATATCTTTAATAAATCAAACTCTTTATGATATTGAAATAATACTTATTAACGATGGTTCTCCTGACAAAAGCCCTGAAATCTGTGATTCATTTGCAAAGAAAGACTCTCGCATCAAAGTTATACACAAACAAAACGGAGGGCAGAGTTCTGCTCGCAACGCAGGGATAAGGGCTGCCTGCGGAGAATACCTAGGTTTTATAGACAGCGATGATTATGCGGAACCCAATATGTTTGAGAAACTATACAACTGTGCTAATAAACACAAAGTAGATTTTGTAATGGCTGATTATTGGAGAGTATCGGAAACAACACGCGACAAAAAAACTCTTGACATTCGCGAAGGCTTATACACAAAAAACGATATAATCAAAGAGATTTTCCCTGTTCTAATAATGAGAGAAAATGTTGATTTCGGTCCTCTTTTATCATTGTGGAACTGTCTATACAAAACTGATTTTATTAAAAGCAACAACCTCTATCTTGATGAGGAAATAAGATGGGCAGAAGATAGCTACTTCAGCTCTACTATAGGATACAAAGCAAATAGTTTTTATTATCTAAAAAACGAATATGTCTACAACTATATTCAAAATGTTAATTCTGTTTCAACCTCATATTCACCTAAGCTTTGGAAATATGCATGTCTTATGAACAAAAAGATACGAACTTATTTTTCAGATACCACAGATTTTAATTTTTCAAGACAATTAGATTTACATTTACTTTATTTCGCCAGCTGTGTTTTCAGCCGATTGAAATATACTAATTATAAATTTAGGGAAAAACACAAAATAAGAAAGAAAATATTATCTGACAAGCAATATATTGACTGTGTAAAAAAACTAAAAATGCCAAAGGGAAGTATAAAAGAAAACATATACTGGTTTCTGATGAAACACAGATGTGCATTTTTGTTGTCATTAATTTAGCAATTTACAGGAGCATAACTATGAATCCAAGACTCACCATTCACACTCACACATACAACAGAGCACATACATTGCCCGCTGCATACGAATCACTAATTAACCAAACAAATTATAATTTCGAATGGGTTATTACTGACAATGGTTCAACAGACAACACCGAAGAGTTATTTGAAAAATGGACCAAGGAGGAAACAAGGTTTCCTATTATCTATCACAAAATACCTGAAAGAGGTATTCCCCGCGCTCTTAATTACGGCATAAACCATATAAACGGCGACTACTTCTTTATGTTAGATTCTGATGACAAACTATTACCAAACGCTGTAGATGTAATATATAAAGCAATCGAAGAAATTGACGACAAACCTGATTTTGTAGGAGCAGGTTTTGTAATCGTTTTTGAAGACGGAACTCCTGTAAAAGGAGTCTGGCCTAAAGTAAACGAAAAGGGCTATGTGGATTGTACAAACTTAGAGCGATACAAATACAATCTGGATGCCGATATGCGCGAGGTTTATAAAGTTGATATATTAAAAAAATACCCATTTCCAGTTTGGGAAGACGAAATATATGCACCTGAACAGTTATGTTTAGATGCTATGGCATTAGATGGTTACAAATTGAGATGGCATAACACACCAATTTATGTCTGCGAGTACCTTGAAGGAGGACAAACACAAGGAAACTGGAATTTATTGCGAAACAATAAAATGGGTTTTGCAATGCTTTGCAATCAAAAGCTTCTTTATGAGAAAACTCTAAAAAAGAAGTTAAAAGCAGCAGGACAGCACATTGCTTTATCAATTGTGGCAGGTTATCCCGGATATATTCTAAAAAGCAATAAGAAATGGTTAACGTTGCTCGCTCTTCCCTATGGAATCTTGCTGAGTTTCAGAAGAAGAGCTCAATTCAAATGGGATGACCCCATTAACAGGAGGAATTCAAATTGAAGGTAGGAATACTTACATGGTACGATGTGCTTAACTATGGTTCAGCATTTCAAGCCTATGCACTTCAGGAACTGGTTAGAGAAAACGGACATGAAGCTGAAATTCTGACACACGACAGAAAACTGCCTGACTACTACAAAAATAAACTTAAAAGCAAAAACTTAAAAGGAGTTTTGAGGTGGCTCAGAAGTCAAACTCCAAACCGCATCAAATTCCGTAGAGCTACAAAGCAAAAATACAACAATTTTGTTGATTTTCGTAACAAAAATCTCAACATCGGTGCTCATTATTCCAAAACAACTGCCGATGTTACAATTATTGGCAGCGACCAGATATTTGACATAAATGGATTATACTATCCTTTTCAGTTTGGCAAAGGGATTTCGTGTAGTAGCATTTCAACATATGCTCCATCCTTTGGTGAAACAACACTGGAGTCCCTCAAAACTTCTCCAAACTACACTGAGATATGCGATAGCATAAGAAATATGAACTCTGTAAATGCCAGAGATAAAAACACACAAGAAATCTTATCTGATATCTGCAAAAAAGACATCGATATTGTGCTAGACCCTACTTTGCTGTACACCTTTGAAAAAGAAAAAGCTAAGTGGAACAAACGTCTGATTAACGAACGCTACTGCGTAATATACACATGGGGCGGTGCAACTGTTGAAAGTGGTTTTGCCGAACAGTGCCGTATTTTTGCACGCAAAAACAACCTTAGGCTGGTTTCAGTAGGAGAGATAAGAAATTGGTGTGATATCCAATTCGCCTCTGCTTCACCTGTTGAGTTTTTTGAACTTTTTATGCATGCTGATATGGTACTCACCAATATGTTCCACGGAACTTGCTTCTCAATCCTTATGGGAAGACCGTTCTATTCTTTTGTTATGCCCCATAACAAAAACAAACTCGCAGGTCTGCTCAATTTTCTAAACCTCCAAGAACAGATAATCAGCAACTATAATGACCTGCCAATGGCAATTCCAAATTTGAACTACGATAAAATAAACTCAATATTGTCAGAAAAGAGACAAGTTTCTAATTTTAACTTGTCAAACTCTCTTACTAAATAACACAAGAAACTAAGCAAGGTATATATCAATGAAAACCAGTAAAGGAATAAAAAACATTATATTTGGATTGCTTAATCAGATAGTAACCATCACATTCGGCTTGCTTTTGCCTCGAATGTTTATTATGAGTTACGGTTCTGAAGTAAACGGTCTTATCTCATCTGTTAACCAACTTTTTGTATACATAGCCTTATTGGAAGCCGGTGTTGGCACAGCTTCCCTACAAGCACTATACAAAACTTTAGGAAACAACGATAAAGATGCAACAAACGGTGTGCTGTCTGCGACAAATCACTTCTATAAAAAAACAGGTGTTTACTATCTTATTGCAGTAATACTGTTATCAATAGGTTACCCACTTGTTGTAAAGAGCGATATTCCTTTCTGGACAGTTTTTCTGGTAATTCTCTTTCACGGACTTGGTTCGGTAATAAACTATTTTTTTCAAGGTAAATTCAGAATTCTGCTTCGTGCTGAAGGAAAAAATTATCTGTTATCTAACCTAAGCACAGTAATATACATACTAACCAACCTGTCAAAAATCATTTTTATACAACTTGGTTTTTCAATTGTTTTTATTCAGTTCACATATTTTTTGCTGAACATTGTTCAGATGTCATATATAATGTTCTATATTAAAAAACATTATAAATGGATAGACCTTTCTGTCAAACCGGACAACAAAGCTATCGCATCGAAAAATTCTGTAATGGTGCACCAATTATCCAATCTGGTTTTTAGCAATACAGACGTTACCGTACTAACCCTAATAAGCGGATTAAAATCTGTTAGTGTTTACTCCTTATACAACTCATTCTTTACAATGTTGAAATCTGTATTATTCAGCTTTCTTGAAGGCTTTCAGTATGCTTTGGGGCAAACATTCAATTCTGATTTCAACAAATTCAAATCTATGCAGGAAAAATTTGAAACCTGTTACATGACACTTACATTCTTCCTCTATAGCATTTTGTATGTTGTTATCATTCCATTTATCAAATTATATACTGAAGGTATTACAGATATAAACTACAACGACCCTGTTATTCCTTTATTGTTTACTCTTGTTTTTTTGCTACAAGGCGCCCGAGGACCTATGCAATTAGTTATAGACTATGCGGGTCATTTCAAGCAAACCAGAGGACAAGCAATTCTTGAAATGGTAATCAATCTCGCTATAACCATACCATCTGTATTCTATTTTGGTCTGTATGGAGTTCTTATAGGAACTATTGCCGCCTTGTTATATCGTGCAAATGCAGTAATTATTTATGTTAATAAAAGAATCTTAAATCGCAACCCTTGGGTTACGTATAAGCGCTGGCTTTGGTGTGCCTGTGTCTTTTGTGCCATATTCATAACAAATCAATTCATAACAATAGACATCGGCTCTTATTTTGAGCTCATTGTTTTTTGCATTCCAGTTTGTTTTATCATTGGGGCTGCTTACACTTTAGGTATGCTGTTTTTTGAAAGAGAAACATTCTTATATCTAATTGAACAAATAAAACTTAAATTATTAAAACGTAAAAATACAATCAGTTGACTTAACTTCTATATTAAAGCAACGCAAAGGAGAAGAATATGATTATTGCATCATCAATTATTGTTGTATTGTTTATTTGTTCAATTCGTTTCAAAAAATCCCCAGTAAATGGTGTTTTGTATAACGAAGGATATTCTATTAGCAATACAAATTCAATAAAGGGTCTTTTATCATTATTTATAGTGTTAAGCCATTTAGCAGGGAAAACAGATTATGCATTACCCCTTTTTGGATTCAGTGCCATGGGAGCAATTGGTGTTGGCTGTTTTTTCTTTCTTAGTGGATACTCTCTTGTGGTTTCAGCAAAAAACAAAAAAAGTTACTTTAAAGGCTTTTTATATAATAGATATAAAAAGATATTAGTACCATATATTATAATGGTATTTTTATATGTGATCTTAATTTGTTTTTTGTGCAAAACTCCTCTTGAAGATATTATCAACTCCTTCATTTGCGGTTATCCAATAAGTAATAGTTGGTATGTTTTTGCTTGCCTGTATTGTTACTTCCTATTTTGGATTTTCTTCAGAAAAAGTGATATGACAACAAGCAAATATAAACCAGTATTGCTTGTTCTCGCGGGTATAGTTTTTTATATCATAGTAACTGCTTTTATATTAAAATGGGGTGGTTGGTGGTATAAAACTATAATATGTTTTCCTTTAGGACTCGCTTTTGCATTATATCAGGATGCAATAAAAAGAATACTCAATAAATACTACCCCCTCTTCTTAATTATTTTCGTTCTGTTTGCAATATTCTCATATTGCTTCCCTGCCATATATAACAAGTTCCTCGGTTTTTTAACAACGGTTGATAAATGGCTTATAAATGAAATACTACTAGGGCTCAGTTTTTCACTTCTACTCTCTCTGCTTTTATACAAAATCCATTTTACAAATCGCATAACAACTTTCATAGGTAACATTTCTTATGAAATATACTTATATCACGGATTAGTTATGAACTTTTTAGCAACTGAACTTGTTTCATTTCCTATGGAAACACATTTTCAACAAGAACTATATTCCATTCTCGTATTAATTGTATCTATAGTTGTAGCTTTTACATTCAACAAAACATCAAAGTTTATTTTAAAACACATCTAAAAATCATTATAGTTAATACCAAAAGCAACATTATAGCAAATATCTGTATAATGTTTATAACTTCAAAAATGGACAAAAAACCATCGGCAAAGCCGATGGTTTTTCTTCAGATGCACCTAATAAACTCTGTTACAATGCTGACCATATTATTAATAAGACAAGGTACACTTGTGTAACCTTGTTCACCTTTACATAGATAAATCCAACAACAATAAAAAACGTAGTAGGCCACAAGGCCGCAATGAGCTTGACCGAAAGAGTCTACACGCATATAGATGTTCAGCCTATTATCAACGCAATAAATAAAATATAAAATATAGCCCTTGCTCCTCGTATGTTTCGCACTGCGAGGAGTGGTTTTTTACCTATATGTAACCACATCCACCACTCCAAACATTCCGAAAACAAGAAACACCGCATATGCACAATGCCTATGCGGTGTTAAAATTTGATTCGGGGAACAGAACGATAATTTTCTCAAGAAAATTATCCACCCTTGGCAACCAAAAAACAACGGCTTTCGGTACCTTCCTGCGAATAATTGCGGACAAAAACAGAATACATAACCTGATTTCTCAAGCACTTGTCAGTATCAAAAGCCATAAGAAAACCTCCTGAAAAATTTTACACATTAAGATACAACTGAAAAATCCCCATTGCTTACCAATCAATTTGTTATCATATCAATGCCTTTTTGAAGTGTCTCAGAGTCGATTGCGCCTGATGCCTGTGCCACTAAGTTGCCCTGTGCATCAATAAAATAGGTTGTGGGCAGAGAGTACACACTGTAGGTTATGGCGGCACTCTGTGCGGTATCGTAGTACACAGGGAAGGTGTAGCCCTGAGAGGCAATAAACTCTGAAGCAATCTTAACTGTTTCTCTTGTGTTGTCAGTCATATTGACCATGAGAAAGTTTACACTGTCACCTATCTCAAGGTACTTTTCTTCAAAATCGGGCATCTCCATTTTACAGGGTGAGCACCAGCTTGCCCAGAAATTCACTACTGTAGGTTTACCCTCAAAGTCAGAAAGCTTTACCTCGTTGCCGTCTATATCATAGACCGTAAAATCCGGTGCAGGGTTTGCTATTCCTTTGTTCTCATCAGTATCGTAGGTTTGCTCACTCTGTCCTAAAAACTGAGGCGGCAGCAGTTTATCACCAAAGGTATTGTAAAGTGCAAAAGCACCCATAATAACCGCCATCAGCACTAAAATTATAATCAGAACTTTAATTTTGTTTTTCATATTTCCTCCTCAGCTTAAAAGCCTGATAAAATAACCCATTGTACCTGTTGCCATCATAAATCCCACAAGCACAAGGAGACTTCCGCAGATAATATTGATGACCTTATAGTTGCGTTTTATGAAATTAAAGGTGGATTTAAGATATTCTATGAGCACTGCACTGAGGATAAAAGGAATTCCCAAACCCAGTGAGTACACCAAAAGCATAAGCATACCCTCAATCACATGCCCCTGAGCCTGAGCAAGCATCAGCGCTGAGCCTAAGAAAGCGCCTACACAGGGAGTCCAGCCCACAGAGAAAACCACACCGAAAAGAAACGAGGAGAAGAATCCCATATTGTCGGTTTTGAACTTACCTGAGAAGCCTTTGAATATATTGAGCTTAAAAACTCCAAGGAAATTAAGTCCGAAGAAAATAACCAGAAGTCCCGATACAATATTGACTATCACCTGATATTTCCTAAGCAGTCCCCCTACCGTACCTGCAAGGGCACCCATACACATAAACACTACGGTAAAACCCAGCACAAAACCTGTAGCACACAGCAGGGTTCTGCCTTTTTTACGTTCAGAGCCTCCTGCAAAATAGGAAATATATATAGGGAGCATAGGAAGCAAACAAGGAGAAATAAATGTGATGATCCCCTCTAAAAAAGCAAGGGCATACTGCATAAAAACACACCTCCGCACAAATTAAACTCTATACATACATAGTATACCATAAAGTGCAGTCAAGTACAATCACATTAAAACAGACAGATAATGTTGAAATGTTCACGAATTTATGATATACTTAATAAATCACATAACATTCAACAGGAAGTAAAACAATGCAGGATAACAAAGAAATGCTGGGCACAGCTCCCATCGGCAAACTGCTTTTTAAGTTAGCTCTGCCTACAGTTGTGGCTCAGCTTATCAATATGCTATACAACATTGTCGACCGTATCTACATAGGCCATATGTCCGAAAACGGCGACCTCGCCCTGACAGGTGTGGGCGTGTGTATGCCAATCATTATGATTGTGACTGCCTTTGCCGCCCTTATAAGTTCGGGCGGTGCACCGAGGGCATCCATATTTATGGGTAAGAAGGATATAGAAAGTGCAGAGAAAACCTTAGGCGGTTGTTTCTTATTGCAGATAATCATCTCTGCAATTCTCACAGCAGTACTGCTTATTTGGAACAGGGATTTTCTCCTTGCCTTCGGTGCAAGCGAAAACACCATAAACTATGCCACAGACTATATGAACATCTACGCCATAGGTACTGTGTTCGTTCAGCTCACACTGGGAATGAATGCCTTTGTAACCGCACAGGGATTCACAAAGATATCTATGTTCTCTGTGATTATCGGTGCTGTCACCAACATTATCCTTGACCCTGTGTTCATCTATGGTTTCGGCTTAGGTGTCAAGGGTGCCGCTCTTGCAACTATAATCTCTCAGTCCATGTCCTGTCTGTGGGTGGTTATGTTCCTTTTCGGCAAGAAAACGCTCCTTAAAATCCGTCCTAAAAATCTGTTTGTTTCTCCGAAAATCGTACTCCCCTGTCTTGCTCTCGGCTTTGCAACCTTTGTTATGCAGAGCAGTGAGAGTGTGATTTCCGTTTGTTTTAACTCCTCACTCCTTAAGTACGGCGGAGATATAGCTGTTGGTGCTATGACAATCCTTGTAAGTGTCATGCAGTTTGCAATGCTTCCTCTGCAAGGTATAGCTCAGGGTGCACAGCCCATACTCAGCTACAACTACGGCGCAAGAAATCCCCTCAGAGTCAAAAAGACCTTCAAGCTTCTGCTTATCAGCTGTCTTACTTATTCTCTCCTTTTGTGGATCTGCGTTATGCTCTTCCCCAAAGCCTTTGCCTCTATGTTCACAACAGATGCTGAACTTATCATATTCACAGCCAGAGTGCTGAAAATCTACTTAGGAGCTCTGTTTATCTTCGGTATACAGATAGCCTGCCAAATGACCTTTGTATCCTTAGGCAACGCACCCTCATCAGTAATAGTTGCTATTGTCAGAAAATTCGTATTGCTTTTACCGCTCATTTACATTATGCCTAATCTTGCTGAAGACCCCACAACAGGCGTATATATGGCTGAGCCTGTTGCTGATATAATAGCCGTATCTTTTACCGTGGTTCTGTTCTTCTTCCAGTTCAGAAAATCTCTCAGAAAAATCTCTTGACAGCTTCGAGGTACACATTAACGTCTAAATTCCTGATATTTTCGTTTCTCGACTTATTATTCTACAAATATAATCCGCATCTGCAAAAGAACAAAGGAGATAAAATGAAAGACGAATGCTTAATCTGCGGTGCACCGCTTAAATATTTACAGACAGACGAAGCTGTTGAATGCTTTATCTGCCACAAAAAAGAAAAAGCTAAGGCTCTTTGCGAAAAAGGCCACTATGTCTGTAACGACTGCCACACATCCGGAATCGACACCGTCGTTGCTACCTGTCTTTCGGAAACATCCAAAAATCCTGTTGATATTCTCCGCAAGCTGATGACACTTCCTTTTTGCCATATGCACGGACCCGAGCATCATATTATGACGGGCTCTGCTCTTATCACAGCGTACAAAAACGCAGGCGGTGACATCGACCTTAAAAAGGCGCTTTGCGAAATGCAAAGCAGAGGTAAGTGCGTCCCGGGCGGTGCCTGCGGATTCTGGGGTGCCTGCGGTGCGGGTATCAGTGCAGGTATGTTCATATCAATCGTCACGGGCTCAACACCCCTGAAAAACAAGGAGTGGAGCTTATCGAATTTTATGACATCGGAGGCTTTAGGTGCCATTGCATCCAACGGCGGTCCCCGATGCTGTAAACGCAACTCCTACACAGCTGTTATCAAAGCCGTTGAGTTTGCAAAGCTTCATTTAGGAGTTCAGATGGAACTCAACGAAATCAAGTGTATTCACCACTCGCAAAACAACCAATGCATTGAAAAGAGGTGTCCCTTCAGATGAAAAAGAAAATTGCATTTATATGCGTACACAACTCCTGCCGAAGCCAGATTGCCGAGGCACTGGGCAAACACCTCGCAGGAGATAGGTTCGAATTTTACTCTGCAGGCACCGAAACAAAAACTCAGATAAACCAGGATGCCGTAAGACTTGTAAAAGAGCTGTACGGCATCGATATGTCAGACCATTACAGCAAAACCGTTCACAGCATACCAACCCCCGACATAGCTATTTCAATGGGTTGTGATGTAAGCTGTCCCTTTATCGGCAGAGCCTTTGACGATGATTGGGGCTTGCCCGACCCCACAGGCAAAGATGACGAAATATTTACAAAGGTTATAAAACAAATCGAGAATAACATCCACAGCCTCGAAAAAAGCACAGACAAATTAAACGCTTAACTAAAGGCAAACTCACAGACACACGCAAAACAGGAGGAATCATTATGAAAAAGTTTATCTCGCTTTTACTTGTAACGCTGATTCTTGTAGGCATCAACGCATTCAATTTATCGGCAACTGCAGCACAACTCAAAACCGCAACTACAGCTTCTGATGAAAAAACGAAGCAGTTACGCTGACTGTACCGCAGATACGTGTCACAACCGTTGACGGTAACGGCATCACTCTGCAAAAAAGTGATGATTATGTAGATGCGTCTATCATCATTACCGACACAGACGGTTCCACTTTATCTGATAATATTCAATTCAAGGTACGCGGCAACAGCACTGCACTTCCTTCTGTCACTAAAAAGGCATTTACTTTCAAGTTCGATTCAAAGAAAGATGTTTTAGGTATGGGCAAAGCCAAAAAGTGGTCTTTACTTGCAAACACCTTTGACCCGACACTTATGCGTAACTACATCGCACTGGATTTTGCTCAGACTATGGGGCTTGAATTCACCTCAGAACAGTGCTATGTCGAGCTTTGGGTAGACGACAGTTATCGAGGTTGTTATGTTGTCACAGAACCAATAGAAGAAGGTTCAAGCAGAGTTGATATTGACATTGACAGCAACAACGGTATGAAAGATTTTCTTATCGAAAAAGAGCAGGCTCGCGTTGAATCCGATGTCACATACTTTACAACCGGCAACATCCGCTTCGCTGTTAGTGAACCTGAAGAGCCAAACAATGAACAACTTGCCTACATCCAGTCCACTATGGACGATATTATGGATACAATAAAGAATGGCAATCAACAAGAAATCTCCGAAAAAATCGACATTCCATCATTCACCCGTTTCTATCTGCTAAACGAATTGTTCAAAACCTTGGACTTCGATTTCAGTTCTGTATTCTTCTACTACAAGGACGGTATTCTCTACTGCGGTCCGGTATGGGACTATGACCTCTCTGCAGGAAATACAAATTCTGCCTATTCAAGCGTCAGCAACGAAGCATACAAGACTAATGACCTTTTCGCCGCAAACTGCCATTTATATAAGTATCTTTGCTCTTACGATTGGTTTAATAACGAAGTTCGTTCAACATATCTGCAGTATTATGATTATATCTGCAACATCACCGCGGTCAACGGCTTAATAGACACTCTGCTCGAAACATACGGAGATGTTTACGACCGCAACTTCAGCGACGCAGGCTGGAATCCGTCAAAATGGTGGGTAAACACACAGATGAAGCCTCTTAACACATATTCGGACAATGTTGACTATCTACGTGAGTGGCTATATTCTCGTAATATTTGGTTGAGCAGCTACTACAATCTGTACAATGAATCGTTTTTATCGGGTGACGTTGACGGTGACGGAATAATCACAATTAAGGATGCTACCTCCATTCAACGCCATATTGCCAAATTAACCTCAATAGATGAGGATAGACTGGAATGTGCCGATACGGACAAAGATGGCAGAGTTTCTATACAGGATGCAACACAGATTCAAAAATTCCTGGCTCAGCTCATTACAGAACTGTAATGCAACAAAGATATTTTAGGTTCTGGTCCACAAGTAACCAAACTTGAACGCATACATAAAAAGAGTGCCCCAAATCTACGAAGGGCTAATCTTCATAGCTTTGGGGCATTTTTATATGTGCAATAAACAAGAAAAGGGATACCCACTTGGGTATCCTTAATTCTTTTGGTGCAGGTAACAGGACGATGATTTTCTACAGAAAATCATCCACCCTTGGCGACCCAAAGCCAAAGGCTTTCGGTACCCGCCTGCGGACTTCACTCCTAAAAATGTGCCACCGGCACATTTCCTTAACGGAGTTCACCTTCTTAAGGTTCAAGTCCTGCTATTCTATACCAAACCAAATAAAAAAGCACTACATCAGTAGTGCTTTTTTATTTGGTGCAGGTAACAGGACTTGAACCTGCATGAAATTGCTTTCACATGGACCTGAACCATGCGCGTCTGCCAATTCCGGCATATCCGCAAATATTAAACAAGCACAATAACCACAGTCCATCTAAACGGCTATTACACTTTGCGACCATCAATAATTTTACTATATATCCTTGCTTTTGTCAATGATTTTTATAAAGAAAAATCCTGACACCATGATTTTATGGTGTCAGTATTCATTTTGACAAGTTTAATTACCTATCGTACTCGTTGCACAGAAGATAAAGTGGTATTTCGTCCTCGATGATTTCAGGGAAACGGCCTG
>JAZNVW010000030.1:0-13155 GCA_045593025.1 Ruminococcus sp.
GACCTTCACCGAATCAAAAAAATTAAGGGCGGATATAAAATATCCGCCCCAGTTAGCAATATTACTGCTCAACAGGATAAACGCAAGCGCGCTTTCTGTCTCTGCCCATACGCTCGAAGCGAAGAACGCCGTCTACGAGTGCAAAGAGAGAATCGTCTTTACCTCTGCCAACGTTTACGCCGGGATGGATGTGGGTACCTCTCTGCTTAACGAGGATGTTGCCTGCAAGAACGAACTGACCGTCTGCACGCTTAACACCAAGACGCTTGGACTCAGAGTCACGGCCGTTCTTGGTAGAACCCATTCCCTTTTTATGTGCGAATAACTGGATATTAATCTTAAGCATTATCTTTACACCTCCGAATAAATTACTTTAATGTTGCTTTGGTACTGCTGTGAAAGCTCGTTTATGTGAAGCTCAAAGCCTCGCAAAATATCCTGCGCTTTCATAGCGTCTTGTGAAGAAAGCTTCATCGTTAAAAAACCATCGTCTACAGAAATTTCTGCATCAATACCGATTATATCGGTGATGGTATTGGCAGTCATATAAGTTGCTGAGCTTACTGCGGCACAGACTATATCTTCGCCTTCTTGGGCAAACCCGCTGTGGCCCTGAAGTTCAAAGCCAACTAAAGACCCTTGAGACCTGATGAAGCGGATGACTGTCATAATCAGCCAGCGATGGACTTGATTTCAACCTTTGTGTAAGGCTGTCTGTGTCCGAGCTTTCTCTTCTCACCCTTCTTGGGCTTGTAAGTTGCAACAGTGATTTTCTTGCCCTTTGCGGTCTTAAGAACCTCACCTGTTACCTTTGCACCATCAACATAGGGGGTGCCGACAACAAGACCGTTGTCTGTGGAGATAGCAACAACCTTAAACTCAACAGTTGAAGCTACTTCTGCGTCAAGCTTCTCAACATAGATAACGTCGCCGTTCTCTACTTTGTACTGCTTGCCGCCGGTTTCGATTACTGCGTACATAGTTAGTACCTATCCTTTTTATAGACTCGCTACTGCCGGGTGTGACAAATGTCAACTTGTGTACCCACAATAAGCGGCTCATACACTATACCACAACAAAGGGTAAATGTCAACATTTATTTTGAAGTTTTGTAGCTTTGAGAGTGTTTTTCATAAGCATTGCAATGGTCATAGGGCCAACGCCGCCGGGAACAGGTGTAATCATAGATGCTTTATCACGCACTTTATCAAAATCTACGTCACCGCAGAGCTTGCCGTCGTCCATTCTGTGGATGCCCACATCGATTACTACCGCACCCGCTTTAACCATATCTGCTTTTACAAAGCGAGGTTTGCCAACAGCGGCAACGAGGATATCTGCTTCCTTGGTGATTTTCTTAAGGTTCAGGGTTCTGGAATGGGTGATTGTAACTGTGCCGTTATCGTGGAGAAGAAGCATTGCCATAGGTTTGCCTACGATGTTGCTTCTGCCGATTACAACGCAGTTTTTGCCCTCGATTTCACAGCCATAGTGGTGCAAAATCTCCATAACGCCTGCAGGTGTGCAAGGAAGGAAATCGTACTCACCTATCATAATTTTGCCGACATTGGAAGCGTGGAATGCGTCAACATCCTTGTCAGCACGGATAGCAGAGATTACTGCCTTTTCGTCAAGTCCCTTGGGCAAAGGAAGCTGAACCAAGATACCGTTTACATCCGCTCTGTTATTAAGTTCATCAACCAGCTTCAGAAGCTCTTCGTTTGTGGTTGTTGCAGGCAAAGCATACTCCTCAGAGATAATACCGCAAGCCTCGCAAGCCTTTTTCTTATTATTCACATAAACTCTGGAAGCAGGGTCGTCGCCAACGATAACCACTGCAAGCTTTGATGAAATTCCTTTTTCATTAAGAGCAGAAATTTCAACTGCTACTTCCTCTTTAACTTTTGCAGATACGGCTTTGCCGTCCATTAATACTGCACCCATTGTTTCTTTCCTCTTTCTGAAAATTATAAGTAAAACCACACCTGTTAAAACAAGTGCAAAAGACAGCACCTGTGATACTCTGGGGGTGTAAGAACCGATTGAGAAAGGCAGATACAGAGAATCTGTACGCAAGCCTTCAACTACCATACGCTCCAGTCCGTACCACACAAGATACAGAATGAAAACCTGACCTCTGTAACGCTGGAATCTCTTGCTGAAGAAATGCAGAAGAACAAAACCTAAGAGACACCAGAGGGATTCGTACAGAAAACAAGGATGAACAGTCTTTCCGCCTGTGGTATCGCTGAGCATACCCCATGGAAGGGTGGTCTCTGAACCAAAGGCTTCCTGATTCATAAAGTTGCCCCATCTGCCTAACCCTTGTCCGATAAGGAAACCGAGAGCTACCAAATCAAGGGTACCGGGGATATTGAGGCCTCGGATTTTTGCCATAATGCATCCGCCTAAGAGTGCTCCGATTAATCCGCCGTAAATGGCTAATCCGCCTTTATGTATGTAGAGGATACTTACAAGGTCATCCTTGTAGGCATCCCAGGAAAAGATTACATAGTAAAGACGGGCACCGATGATTGCTGTGAAGAAACCCACTATTACACAATCAAAAAGCTTATCTGCATTCACTCTGAAATAAGGTGCTCTGTTCATTGCATAGAAGAAAGCAAGAATAAAGCCTGTAGCAATGAGGATAGCATACCAGCGGATTTCATAGTTACCTATGGAAAAAGCAACCTCATTGATTGTAAACTCAAGTCCCAATGCGGGAAAAGATACGTTATGCATATTATTCACCTACAATCACAGAGAGGGTTGTATTCTCTGTATCAAGAATATCTGCAAGACGGTTTTCTATATCCTTTGCGGTAGCGTTTGCAACTGCGTCAAAGTACTCAAACAGGTTGCGTCTGCAGAAGCAGAAATCCTCTGCAAGATTTGCACTTGTGTCCACTGAATTGAGAGAAGAAAGAGCATCACCGTAGGTTGCTCTGCGGGCACACTCAAAATCCTTCTCTGAGATACCGTCTTTTCGCATTTTATTAATATAGTTTTTGATTACTTCTTCTACCCTTTTGGGGTCTTTGGATTCGCCTGAGAAGAAGATACTGTTATACCCCGGACCTTCAAACTGCTCATAAGAGAATGAGGCGTTAATCAGCCCCGTATCCATAAGCTCACGGTACATTGTGCTTGTGGAAGAAGCAAGCATAAACAGGAGTATATCTGTGTATGCAATTTCTTTTTCGGTAAGGCGTCGGTCTGCCTTACCCTTGAAACCTAAATTAAAGAGAGGTACTGCAACGGGAAGTTTTTCTTCTACATAGCTTTCCTTAACCTCATAGGGGTCTGTGGGAAAATGGCTTTCTACAGATACCTCTTTGCAGTCTTTAAGCTCTCTGTTGCAGATTTCAAGGACCGTATCCAGGTCTACCTTACCCACTATAGTGAGAGCCATATTGTGAAGGTTATAGTAGGAATTGTAGCAGGCATAAAGGTCATCTGCGGTAATCTCTGCTATAGATTCAACCGTACCTGCAATGTCGATTCTGACAGGATGGGAATGGTACATACCGCGAAGCATATTGAACATTACACGCCAATCGGGGCTGTCGTCATACATTTTGATTTCCTGACCGATGATGCCCTGTTCCTTCTGCACGGTTTCTGCTGTAAAATAAGGATTTGTAACAAAGCCCAAGAGAATCTCAAGGCAACGTTCAAAATTCTTTGTGCAGGAGAAAAGGTAGCAGGTTTTGTCAAAGCTTGTATAAGCATTGGCGTTGGCACCTGTGGAAGCGTACAGAGAAAAAGCATCTCCCTCTTCGCTTTCAAAGAGCTTATGCTCCAGAAAATGCGCTATTCCGTCGGGAACCTTTATCTCTTTGCCATTTGCAGTAAAATGGTTATAGATACTGCCGAATGGAGTGCCGAACACGGCATAGGCAGAGTTATAGCCTTCTTTTGGCCATACGACTATTTTAAGGCCTGTGGGATGCTCTATTTCATAATATTTTTCGTTAAGTTTCTCTGAAACAACTTCTTTAATCTGCATATAAACCCTCCTTACATTCCCCTGAGTACATAGACTGTATCCAGAGTGAGCTTGTTTGCAGCTTCTATAATCTGCTCTTTGGTGACAGAGTTAAAGTCCTCAATTGCTTCTTCTACAGAAAGAAGTCTTGCGTCTGCAAGCTGAGAAACGTACCACTCACCGATACCTGAAACAGTATCGCAGATGCTTACAAAGTCATTGGCAACAGAAAGTTTTGCAAAGTCGATTTCATCGTCTGTAACGTTGCCCTTACGGATAGCATCAAGCTCAGCAAGCACTGCCTCTTTTGTCTTTTCAATATTGTCAAACTCCACTCCGCTTTCAACGGTAACAATACCCTTTGCACGCTGATAGCGGCTGACACAGTAGTAGCAAAGGCTTTGCTTTTCACGGACATTCACAAAGAACTTGGAATGAGCGCTGCCGCCGAGGATTGCACACATAAGACGCATTGCTGTAACACCCTCATCGGTACCGCCCACACCTGCTCTAAAACCTAAGAGAAGCTTTGCCTGAGCAACCTCCATTTTATCCTCAAAATCACGGACATTATCTGCACTGCGGACTATATTGGTTGAAAGCAAAAACACATCTCTTTTAATTTTTGCAAACTCCTCAGCAAACACGGCGCGGGCTGTATCTGCAGAAGATTCACCTATAAAGAAAATCTCAAAACGGGCAGATTCAAGCATGGTCTGCCAGGTTTTGTAAAGTTCTTGTGCGGTAACCTTCTTTATAGCCTCAACCGAACCGTAACGGCGCAGAGAATAAGGCTCACCCTCACACATAAGCTCTATAAGTCGGTTGTTTGCGTAAACCCGCTTGTCGTTGATTTCGCTCTCGGCAAGCTCTATAAGCTGACGTCTTTCCTGCTCTACTTCTTCATTTTCAAAGGCTTCACCGCAAAGCAAAGGCTTGAAAATAACCGAGCAAAGCATACGGGAAAGTTCCTCTGAAATACTCTCCTGAGTTAGAGCGTAACGGTCATCAAGTCCTGATACTGAAAAAGTAAGTGCCAGGGATTCGCCAAGTTTACGGGCACCTCCCGAGAGAGATGCTCCGTAAAGAGAGCTGAGTTTCTTTGAAAGAGCAGTGAAATCAGGATATTCCTCACAGGAGCGGGTCATGACCTGAGTAAGCAAAGCATAAGCTGAAGCCGTATCCTCACAAAGAGGAACCAGCACGGTAGCAGAAATCTTCATGGTTTTGAAACGATTTTCGCTGATAGCAGAGAAATTTACTCCCTGAGCTATTTGTCTGCGGTCTATAGAATTCATCGCTATACCTCCATAAGTAGGCTAAGGTTTAGTATTAGCGGGTACAAGCACCTACACCTCACCATTCAACTTTAGTGACAGTCTCTCCTCAAAGAGATGCCAACACAAATACATCTTTATTATACCAATTTTTGAACACAACAGCAATATAATATTTTATATTTTTTGAAAAAAATTCTTGACAAGTTAAAGAGCATGATATATAATAGTCAAGCAATCGAAAATACAGCCACAAGTTGTATAGAATTTGCGGATGTAGCTCATCCGGTAGAGCGCCACCTTGCCAAGGTGGAGGTAGCGAGTTCGAGCCTCGTCATCCGCTCCAATTAAATCCGCTGATTAAGTTCGGCGGATTTTTCTTTTTTTGCACACAAGGGTTCTCCCCTACATCATTTTAAGGAGTGTCGGTTATGAAATACACATATACTACTCACGGTGTCTGCTCCAGACAGATTATGGTTGACCTTGACGGAGATACAATTAAGGAGGTTGCTTTTCTGGGCGGTTGCCACGGAAACACTCAGGGAATCACAGCTCTTGTTAAAGGTATGAATGCTTACGAGGCTATTGAAAGGCTCAAAGGAATCCGTTGCGGTTCCCGCTCTACTTCCTGCCCCGACCAGTTGGCAACAGCTCTTGAACAAGCTCTGGATATTTAATTAAACAGTGATAAACAACAAAGGCGGTACAGTTTTCAGCTGTACCGCCTTTTTATGTATTGGTCTTAGATTAACCGATAAATCGGGACATAAGGGTATAACCCTCGGGGATATACACCCCTGTCTGAGAAGCATTAGCCTCTGTAAACTTTTCAACACCGTTATTCTCCGCGTTACTGCGATAAATCAGGTAAGGCACAGCCTCACGTGAATGAGTACGGGTAACAAGAGGTGTGGGGTGGTCGGGACAAACAAGGATTGAGAAAGGCTCACCCTTTGACTTAAAATACTCAACCATAGGAGCAAGGACTTTTTCGTCGATAAGCTCAATGGAACGGACTTTGTTTACGTGCTCTGCACGGTGGCCGCACTCATCGGGAGCTTCCACATGGATATAAACCAAATCCTGACCGCGGTCAAACTCAGCCATAGCCGCCTTGGCTTTGCCCTCAAAGTTTGTATCAATATAGCCTGTTGCACCCTCAACGTCTACACTTGACATCTCGGCACAAATTGCAATACCTTTGAGAAGGTCAACTGCAGAAACCATACTGCCCTTGAGGTTATAAAGATGCATAAAGCTGTCTAAAAGAGGTTTTGTACCCTCGCCCCAGAGCCAGATAGAATTGGCAGGACGCTTGCCTTTTTCTATTCTTGCAAGGTTAACGGGATGGTCTTTGAGAAGGTTGTAGCTTCTTTCCATAAGGGGAAGAAGGACTTCCTTTGCTACGTCTGTGGGAAGGTAATCTTTGATAGGTCTGCCTGTGATATCGTGAGGAGGAGTAAGCTTGCCGGGTTTTGGGTTACCGTCAGCCCATACAAGGCAATGACGGTAGGATACACCTGCATAAAAAGCAAACTCGTCAGTACCCATATTCTCCTCTACATACTCAATGAGAACACGTGCTTCCTCGGTAGATATATCGTCTGCACAATAATCAAGAATAGTTTTATCCTCGTACTTTTCCTCGTCAGAAAGAGTAACAAGGTTACAGCGAAATGTTACGTCAGTATCCTTAAGGTCGATTCCGATGGAAGCTGCCTCCAAAGGTGAACGGCCGCTGTAGTATTTCTTTGCATCATAACCGAGAACCGCAAGGTTTGCTACGTCAGAACCCGGGGACATTCCGTCTGCCACGGTCTTGACCATGCCTACCTCTGAAGTTTTTGCCAAAGCATCCATACAGGGCTTGTTTGCAAGCTCCATTGGAGTTTTATTATTAAGTTCGGTATTGGGCTCATCTGCCATACCGTCACAAAGCATTACAAGATATTTCATATACGTTCTTCCTTATCTGTATTTGGTTGCATAAATATTGCTACCCTCACCAAGTTGTCAATACGGGATGTCGAAGGAGAGGTCCCCTGCGAAACTTCCTCAGGGAGGAAAGCATTAGCCGTTGTTCTGATTAAGTTCGCCTGTTGAGAGACCTTTAAGGTAAGCATTGATAAAGCCGTCCAGGTCGCCGTCCATAACAGCGTTTACGTTACCCATTTCAAAACCTGTGCGATGGTCCTTGACAAGGGTATAAGGCATAAACACATAGCTTCGAATCTGGCTGCCCCAGGTAATTTCCTTCTGGACGCCCTTGATATCGGAGATTTTCTCAAGGTGCTGCTGCTCCTTAATCTCAACAAGCTTTGAAATCAGCATTTTCATAGCTACGTCACGGTTCTGATACTGACTGCGTTCTACCTGAGAAGCAACTACGATACCTGTGGGGATATGGGTAAGACGTACTGCAGAGGAGGTTTTGTTAACCTTCTGTCCGCCTGCGCCTGATGCACGGTACACGTCCATTTTGATTTCCTCGGGAGGAATTACAACAGAAGTATCCTCCTCAATCTCGGGCATAACTTCCAAAGAGGAAAAACTTGTATGGCGTCTGCCTGCACTGTCAAAGGGAGAAACACGAACCAGTCGGTGAACGCCTGCCTCGCTCTTAAGGTAGCCGTAGGCATTTTCGCCCTCAATGAGAAGAACAGCACTTTTAAGTCCTGCTTCGTCACCGTCAAGGTAGTCAACTTCCTTAACATTGAAGCCGTGAGCAGTAGCCCAACGGGTATACATACGGTAAAGCATCTGTGCCCAGTCCTGAGCCTCGGTACCGCCTGAACCTGCGTGGAAAGTAAGGATTGCGTTGTTCTTGTCGTACTCACCAGTAAGCAGAGTTTCCAGTCTTGCAGTAGCAAGGAGGCTTTCTACAGATTCTACCTCTGCCAATGCTTCATCGTATAAAGACTCGTCCTCTGCCTCGTCAGCAAGCTCAATAAGAGTGAGAGCATCGTAGTACATAGTGTCCAGCTTCTCGTATTTCTCGACCTTTGCTTTAAGGTCGCTTGTCTGCTTCAAGACCTTCTGGGAGTTTTCAAGGTCATCCCAGAAACCGGGCTCTGTGGCGCGGTTTTCAAGCTGTTGTATCTGCGACTTCATATTGCTTAGTCCCAGAGCATCGGCATAATCGTCAATATCTGCTCTGGAGCCTTCAAGTCGCAATTTTAATTCTTCAAACTGAAGCATAAAAATACCTCTCTTTATACAAACTCATAATAAACTCTATTGATTATACTCCAAATGTGAAAAATTGTAAACCCATATATAAATATATAAATTACAAATTATTATGTTGATTTAGAGCAGATTATTTGGTATAATGGCTAAAGGTGATAATATGGAATATTATAATTATCGCTGTCCCGTCTGCGAAAAAGACTTTGATAAAGACAGCGATATAGTAGTTTGTCCCGAGTGCGGAGCTCCTCATCACAGAGAATGCTATGAAGAAAAGATGCAGTGTTTCTTTGAGGATAAGCACAAAGAGGGATTTGACTACAAAAGCTATATTGAAGAGAATAAACAAGAGAGCAAAGACAAGTTGGTTTGCCCTGTGTGCGGCTGTGAAAACGAAAAAGACAGCAGGTTCTGCCAGCAGTGCGGAGTTGCTACTCAGGCTTATGAGGCTTATGACAGGCACAAGGAAGAAGGAGAAAAGCAGGGTGCCCCCTACTCCCCACCTTCTGACAAGGAGTCTCCTTTTTCAAACAGCACTTCTTCGCCAAATTACACAACCTTTGCCTTTGACCCTATGGGAGGATTGAAGGCTGAGGATGAAATCGGCGAAGGCGTGACTGTAGGTGAATGTGCTAAGTTTGTGAAGACAAGCACCCCCTTTTATTCGAGACTTTTTTGGCAGATACACAACGAAGGCAGAAGCCGTTTTTCATTTGTGGGATTTCTTTTTTCCGGCGGTTGGCTTCTTTACAGAAAAATGTATAAGCTGGGTGCTATTATAACAGCACTTTTAGCCTTATTCATAATTACAGAGCTTTATATTGCTACCTTTTATTCAGACCTTTTGGTTCAGCTTAATCAGGTTTCTCAAAGCACCTTCTGGCTCAGTCAGACAGAAAACACCTTATCTGCACAGGAATTCATACTGAGCCTTGACACAGAGGATATCATTGTACTTTTCATAGGCTACTTTGCAGATCTCGGTCAGCTTGTGCTCAGGGTGCTGTGCGGTATCTTCGGAAACCGATGGTACAGAAAGCACTGTCTGAAAAAAATCACTCAGATTAAATCCGCCGCAGATTCAAAAGAAACTGCGGATTCACAGTTACAGACTAAGGGAGGAGTTAACACAGCACTTGCAATAAGTCTTTTGTTCTCCTACTTCTTACTGTCTGTTTTGCCTTATTTCTTTTGACGGAGGAAATTTATGAAAATCACAAAAGCTGTCATTCCTGCGGCAGGTCTTGGAACAAGGGTTCTTCCCGCAACCAAGGTAATGCCCAAGGAGATGCTTCCTATAGTTGACAAACCTGCTATTCAGTACATTGTTGAGGAAGCTGTTAACTCAGGTATTACAGATATCCTCATCATCACAAACCGCGGCAAAGGCTTCATTGAAGACCACTTTGACAAAGCACCTGTGCTGGAAGCCATCCTTGAAAGAGATAAGAAGTACGATTTACTTGAAAGCATTCAGCCTCTTGATAAGCTTGCCAACATACACTATGTACGTCAGATTGAAACAAAAGGTCTGGGGCACGCTATAAGCAAAGCAAGAATGTTTGCAGGCAATGACCCTGTTGCGGTACTTTATGGCGACGACGTAGTTGTAGGCGGCAGTGCTCCTGCCACAAAAGAGCTGATTGATGCATACGGTACATACGGCAAAGGTGTTATCGGTATCAAACCTGTTACACGCAAAGAGATTGTAAACTACTCCTGCGTTAAGGTTGACCATGTAAGAGACAACATTTACAGATGTACTGATATGATTGAGAAACCTCAGAGAGATGAGGATGTCTTCTCGCTCTATTCAATTCTTGGCAGATGTATCCTGCCTCCTGAAATTTTTGATATTCTTGACCGAACTCCTCCGGGAGCAAAAAACGAAATTCAGCTGACTGATGCTATGCGTGAGCTTGCGATAACAAGCGGTATGACCGCAGTTGAATACTCAGGCACAAGATATGACATCGGCAACAAATTCGGAATTATGAAAGCTACCATTGAGATTGGTCTGAATCATCCTGAGATTGGTGAGGAATTCAGAGAATATCTGTGTGAGCTGATGAAATCCGGTCTTATGGATTTGAGCAAATAAATTACTGTCAGATTTCGGTACAGCAAAAAGGCTGTCCGCTTTATATGGAAGGAGAAATAAATTATGAAAGCAGTAGTTACCGTACTTGGTAAAGATAACGTAGGTATTCTGGCAAAGGTTTCCTGTGCTTGTGCTGAGAGAAACCTTAACATCCTTGAGGTTACACAGAGTGTTCTTCAGGACCTTTTTGCTATGATTATGCTTGTAGAGTTTGACAAAGACAAGGCGCCCTCTTTTGAGGAGCTTAACAAAGACTTTGATGAGCTCGGCGAGAAAATCGGCACCAAAATCCACATTATGCACGAAGATATCTTCAACAGCATGCATAAGATTTGAGGTGCCGACAAATGCTTGAAACAAAAGACATACTCGAAACCATAAATATGATAGACAACGAACACCTTGATGTTCGTACTGTTACAATGGGTATTTCTCTGCTTGACTGTATCGACCCTGATATTGACAAGGCTTGCGAGAATGTTTACAACAAAATCTGCAGATATGCCGCAGACCTTGTACCCACAGTTGAGGCAATCTCCAGAGAATACGGAATTCCCATTATCAACAAGAGAATTGCGGTTACACCTATCTCAATGATAGCTGCTGTCTGCCAGGACAAAGACCCCATCAAGTTTGCCTATGCTCTTGACAGAGCAGCTGAAACCCTTGGTGTTAACTTCATCGGCGGATACTCTGCATTGGTACAGAAAGGCTTTTCTGCAGGCGACTATGCTCTGATTGAGAGTATCCCCCGTGCCCTTGCTGAGACAAGCCACGTTTGTTCCTCTGTTAACATCGGCTCTACAAAAGCAGGCATTAATATGGACGCTGTAAAGATGATGGGCAGAGTTGTGAAGGAATGTGCAGAGCTTACCAAGGACAACAACTGTGCAGGTGCATCAAAGCTGGTTGTATTCTGCAATGCTCCCGAGGACAACCCCTTTATGGCAGGTGCTTTTCACGGTGTCGGTGAAGCTGACTGCGTTATCAACGTTGGTGTTTCCGGTCCCGGTGTTGTAAGAGCCGCACTTGCAAAGATTGATAATAAAGAGGACCTTTCTCACGTAGCAGATGTGGTTAAGAAAACCGCTTTCAAGATTACAAGAATGGGTCAGCTTGTAGCTCAGGAAGCTTCAAAACGTCTTTGCGTACCCTTTGGTATAGTTGACCTTTCCCTTGCTCCTACTCCTGCTGTGGGCGACTCTGTAGCACATATCCTTGAGGAGATGGGACTTGAAATCTGCGGTTGCCATGGTACTACTGCCGCTTTGGCACTTCTTAACGACGCTGTTAAGAAGGGTGGCGTTATGGCTTCTTCCCACGTTGGCGGTCTTTCAGGTGCATTTATCCCTGTTTCTGAGGATGCAGGAATGATTGCCGCCGCCGAGCAGGGTGCAATCGACATCACAAAGCTTGAGGCTATGACTGCTGTTTGCTCAGTAGGTCTTGATATGATTGTTGTACCCGGTGATACTCCTGCAGAAGTGATTTCTGCTATTATTGCAGATGAAGCCGCAATCGGTATGGTTAACACAAAGACTACCGCTGTGCGCCTCATTCCTGCTGTGGGCAAGAAGGATGACGAGAGCCTTGACTTCGGAGGACTTTTCGGATACGCTCCGATTATGAAGCTGAGAAAGGGTTCACCCAAGGTATTCATCGAAAGAGGCGGCAGAATTCCCGCTCCCCTTCAGGCACTGAAAAACTAAGGTAAAAATCCACAATTAATTTGTATCTTAATAAGTGCATTTAGTGGAAATAAAAGTATTGACATTTTTTGTACCTTATTATATAATAATGAAGCTGTCTTAAAAAAGACAGCCTATGCGCTAATAGCTCAGCTGGATAGAGCAACTGCCTTCTAAGCAGTAGGTCCGGGGTTCGAGTCCCTGTTAGCGCGCCAATATGGTGACTATAGCTTAGTTGGTTAAAGCGCCAGGTTGTGGCCCTGGAGACCGCCGGTTCGAATCCGGCTAGCCACCCCACTTGATCCATTAGCTCAGTTGGCAGAGCACTTGACTTTTAATCAAGGTGTCCGGAGTTCGAATCTCCGATGGATCACCATGAAGACCTGAACAAATTTGTTCGGGTCTTTTTGTTTTAGTAATTATCAAATCATTTCTGTATACAAAAACAGCACTCCCCTATCCTTTCGGATAAGGGAGTTTTTTCATATATTATCAGTTAAGTTTCCTCAGGGTTCGAGCGTCTGATTTTATGGCTATGGACTTCAAAAAAGATATTTTTTCGTTTTGCATATGAATTCGAACCCTCACAAAAAATGATATATCGCTTACGCGATGTGATATATATTTATAAAACAAATATGATATAATATCCGTTCCTTCATACGCGAAACGTATATCATCGTTCGCAGAGCGATATCATAACGAAGATATATCACCCGTTCCGCAAGGAACGGATATCATTGAAAAACGACAAGTTTCTGTCGAAACTTGTCGTTTTTCATGGCAGGGATAGCTGGATTCGAACCAGCGCGATGACGGAGTCAAAGTCCGTTGCCTTACCGCTTGGCTATATCCCTTTATTCTTTTTTTGATGCACGTTCCGCACACCTCTGTGTATTATATATT